>NZ_CP022364.1:2040000-2640000 GCF_003119115.1 Azospirillum sp. TSH58 | reverse complement strand
GGTCGGCGGCGCCGGACAGCATCAGCACGGGCAGGAAGCGGTCCGGCGACCTCGGGCTGCAGCGCAGCCAGCGCAGCAGCATCAGCCCGTCCACCTCCGGCATCACCAGATCGGAGATGATCACGTCCACCGGCGCCGTGCCGGGCGGCAGGGCGGCCCGCCGCTCCTCCAGGAAGCGGATGGCCTCCGCCCCGCCGGGCTCGGCATGCACCGCGCCGACCCCGATGGTGCGCAGCGTGGCGGTCAGCACGTTGCGGATGAAGGCGCTGTCCTCGACCACCAGAACCGAGAGGAGGCCGAGCCTGGGCGCGCCCTTGCCGCCCGGATCGTTCATTGCTGGAACCACTGCGTTGCAACGGGTCAAGTCTTCGCATGAGCGGCGGCCCTTGGCGAGACACAACGTACGAAAGGCAGGGTTGCAACTCCCCGGCGAAGCTCCAGGCATCCTGACCGGATGTGGGGCTTTGCGAAGCGCCGCCGCCCGGCTACCCTGTCGGCCAAAACAGCATCGACCGCAACGGCGCAACACACCGGAGGAGACCACCGCGATGCCCCAGCCCGATCACGTCATGGCCCTGCCCGTTCCCGAGACGCCCGACCTCGACCCGGACATGGCGGCGCTCTTCGCCAAGTGCGAGGAGAAGCTGGGCTTCGTCCCCAACGTGCTGCGCGCCTACAGCCTGCGCCCGAAGAAGCTGCGCACCTTCGCCCAGCTCTACAACGAGCTGATGGTCGGCGAGAGCGGCCTGTCCAAGCTGGAGCGCGAGATGATCGCCGTGGTCGTGTCCTCGGCCAACCATTGCTATTACTGCCTCGTCGCCCACGGGCAGGCGGTGCGCAAGCTGTCCGGCGATCCGGAACTCGGCGAGATGCTCGCCTTCAACTACCGCGCCGCCAAGCTGGAGCCGCGCCAGCGCGCCATGCTCGATTTCGCGTGGAAGCTGACCAAGGAGCCCTGGACGATGGGCGAGCCGGACCGGCAGGCGCTGCGCGACGCCGGCTTCGGCGACGAGGAGATCTTCGACATCGCCGACACCGCCGGTTTCTACAACATGTCGAACCGCGTCGCCTCCGCGGTGGACATGCTGCCGAACCACGACTACCACACGCTGGACCGCTGAACGCTGGACCGCTGACGCCGCGCAACCACCGGAGCCCCCCGGATGCTGAGGTTCTTTGTCCGCCTGTTCGCCCTAATCGGCTTCCTCGTGGTGGCCGCCGTGGTCACCGGGGTCGTCCTGACGGTCCGGCATGAGCCCTCCCTGCCCGACACCGTGGTGCTGGAGCTGGACCTCCGCGACCCGCTGGCGGAAGGCAGCGTGGACCGGCTGGGCAGCTTCCTCGGCCATGAGACGACCTTCCAGGAGGTGCTCGACGCGCTGGAGCGGGGGCGCGGCGACCCGCGGGTGAAGGGCGTGCTGGCCCGCTTCGGCGGCGACGGCGCCAGCTTCGCCCAGGTGCAGGAACTGCGGGCGGCGGTGGAGCGGTTCCGCGCGTCGGGCCGCTTCGCCATCGCCTTCGCCGAATCCTACGGCGACACCGGGGCGGGCAACCGCTCCTACCTGCTGGCCAGCGCCTTCGACGAGGTGTGGATGCAGCCGCTCGGCCTGCTCGGCCTGACCGGCCTGTCGGCCCAGATCCCCTTCGCCCGCGGCGCCCTGGACAAGCTGGACATCCAGCCCCAGGTGTTCCAGCGCGAGGAGTACAAGAGCCTCGCCGACAGCGTCATGCGGACGGACTTCACGCCCGCCCACCGCGAGATGATGGAATCGCTGCTCGGCGACCTGACCAACCAGATCGTCGACGGGGTGGCGGTGAGCCGCCGCCTTCCCCCCGCCGCCGTCAAGGCGGCGATGGACCGCGCGCCGCTGATCGACCGCGAGGCCCTGGACGCCAAGCTGGTCGACCGGCTGGGCTACGCCGACGAGGCGCGGGAGGAGGCGTTGCGCCGCGCCGGGGCCGCGCCCGGCACCGACACCATGGAGGCGGCGGACTATCTGGGCATCGCCGGCCCGCCCAACCGCAGCGGCCCGACCATCGCACTGATCCACGCCACCGGCACGATCACCGGCGGAGACAGCGGCAAGCCCGGCCTGGGCGAGGTCACCGCCGGGTCGGAGACGATCGTGTCGGCCATCGAGGACGCGGTGGACGATCCCGACGTCAAGGCCATCCTGTTCCGCATCGACAGCGGCGGCGGCAGCGTGACCGCGTCCGAGACGATCCGCCGCGCGCTGGTCAAGGCCCGCCAGTCGGGCAAGCCGGTGATCGCCACCATGGGCGGCACGGCGGCGTCCGGCGGCTATTGGATCGCCCTGGCCGCCGACCGCATCGTCGCCTCCCCGGCCACCGTCACCGGCTCCATCGGCGTGGTCGCCGGCAAAATGTCGGTCGGCGGCCTGTCGGAGCGGCTGGGCGTGCATTGGGGCGTCCTCGACACCGCGCCCAACGCCGGCCTGTGGTCGCCCTTCCGCCCCTTCGGCCCCGCCGGGGAGGAGCGGCTGAACGCGATCATCGACAGCAGCTATTCCACCTTCCTGTCCCGCGTGGCGGAGGCCCGGCACCTCACCCCCGAACAGGCGCGGGACGCCGCCAAGGGCCGCGTGTGGACGGGCGCCCAGGCCAAGAACCTCGGGCTGATCGACGAACTGGGCGGTGTCGCCACCGCGCTGACGCTCGCCAAGCAGGCGGCGAAGCTGGCGCCGGACGATCCGGTCACCGTGACCGCCTACCCGCGCCCGAAGCCGCTGCTCCGCGAAATCCTCGACCTCGCCTCGGGCAAGGGCGATCTGGTGGAAGCCGTGGCGGTGCTGGCCGGATTGCGGCCGGCGCTGGCCGAACTCGCCCCGCTGGTCAAGGCGGCCCGCGGCGGTGCGGTGGAGGCGCGCATGCCGCCGCTGG
This sequence comes from Azospirillum sp. TSH58, assembly GCF_003119115.1. Taxonomy (NCBI): domain Bacteria; kingdom Pseudomonadati; phylum Pseudomonadota; class Alphaproteobacteria; order Rhodospirillales; family Azospirillaceae; genus Azospirillum; species Azospirillum sp. TSH58. Next base: position 2,637,099 of record NZ_CP022364.1, on the reverse strand, counting down.
GACTGGAACCGTAGGACTCCTGGATAAGGGATAAAATTCAGGCCGGCGGGGCGACCGCCGGCCTGCAGAAGAGTGGCTGCGTTGCGTCGTGACGATGGCGCCTCGTCAACCGGGCGTCGTCATAGGGCGGGCGTCGTCATAGGGCGGACGTCGTCAATGGCGCGTCGCAAACCCCGCTGAACAGAGCATCATCAGCGGACCGGCGTTGGTCCTGTTTTCACTTTCCAAGTAACTCTGAAATCCCGGCGAGCAGACCAACCGCGCGATTTCGTCCTTCGAAAAGACCGGCAGGAAGGGATTGTTCGACAGCTCCTCGTAAGCAGCCCTGGCCACTACTCTCAGGTTAAGCGGAATCGCCGCGATATATCGGTCGAGAGCACATTCGTCCTCGCGCTCCATCTGGCGCACTCCTTTCCTACGTTTTTCATGATTAGTGGCTACGGATTAAAGATTGCGCAAAGCGCCAATCGCGTAAAGCGACATAAGCGAACGAGGCAACAGATCCTGCACAGTGTTGTGCCCGTATCACATCATACTTTTTGGGTAAGCTGTGCGCTGGTGGCAAATCCCATCGATTTTTATCTTTCACCCCCACCATGAAGCCCGTCTCTCGGAAAGAGGAGCGAGGCACCGCGGCGCAATGAATTCACGCAGCCGACACCAGGACATTGGAAAGGAAAAAATATGGAAAACTACGACACATTCGAAAGTCTCGGATGATCGGTCCGTGGAAACCGAATTCGATCTTCGCTAAATGCATCATGAAAAATCCATTGGTCATATGCGAAACGTTAAAGACGGCGCGGGCCCCGCCCCGCGCCTGATCTTTGGAATGCCGGCGCTGTGCGGACCTTCAGGGGGCGGATTGTCCGGATTGACTGGCAGGAACGCTTCCTATATAGCCGCTAGACCCTTCGCCGTTTCAAAGCTGCCGGCGCGTACGGAAAAGGAAAGGCGCCGCGCAAGGGAGGGTTTGAATGTCACGGTGCGACGGCAAATAATTCAGTAGACCGTCCTTTACTCCCGCAGATCCGAAGTGCTCCGTGGAATCAGAAGACAACGATCACCCCATCGCCGACGCCCCCACGCAACCCGACGAGGGTGAGGACACGGTTTCCGTCTATGGCCCCTACCCGGAAAGCCGGGATCGGGTCTGCTGCATCGTCGGCATCGGCGCGTCGGCCGGCGGGTTGGAAGCGCTCCAGCGCTTCTTCGACAATGTGCCGGGAGAGAGCGACCTCGCCTATGTGGTGGTCCAGCACCTGTCGCCGGTCCACAAGAGCCTGATGGTCGATCTGCTGGCCAAGCACACCGCCATGTCGGTGGTGCAGGCCGCCGACGGCATGGCGGTGGAGCGCAACACCGTCTATCTGCTGCCCCCCGCCAAGCATCTGTCCATCGAGGACGGGCGGCTGATCCTGACCGCCAAGGACACGACCGGGGGCATGAGCCTGCCCATCGACATCTTCTTCACCGCTCTCGCCAAGGACCAGGGGCCGCGGGCGCTGGGGGTGGTGCTGTCCGGCACCGGGTCGGACGGCACGCGCGGCCTGCTGGCGATCAAGTCGGCGGGCGGCTTCGCCGCGGCGCAGGACCCCGAATCGGCACAGTTCGACGGCATGCCGCGCAGCGCGATCGCCACCGGGCAGGTGGACGCCGTGAAGACGCCGGACAAACTGCCGGGCTGCCTGATCGAACACGCCGGCCGGGTGCTGTCGCGCAACCTGCCCGCCCCGCCCCGCCCGCAGGACCGCGACAACGATCCGCTGGCGCAGATCGTGGCGGCCATCCGCTCGGTCACCGGGGTGGATTTCTCGCATTACAAGCTGGCGACCCTGCTGCGCCGGATCGAACGGCGGATGCACACCGCCGGCCTCGACTCGATGAGCGACTACGCCGCCCTGCTCCGCCGCAACAGCGCCGAAACGGTCAGCCTCTACAAGGAGATGCTGATCGGCGTCACCCGATTCTTCCGCGACGAGGGCGCCTTCGCCTCCCTTGCCGACCGGGTGATCCCCACCCTGCTGGCCAAGCGCAGCCCCACCGACATGGTGCGCGTCTGGGTCTGCGGCTGCGCCACCGGCGAAGAGGCCTATTCCATCGCCATCCTCTTCGCCGAGGCGCAGGAGCGGATGGGACGGTCCTTCGACGTCAAGATCTTCGCCACCGACATCGACCAGGACAGCATCGAGATCGCCAGCCTGGGCGAATACCCGCGCTCCATCGCGGAGGACGTGTCGCACGAACGGCTGAGCCGCTACTTCACCGCCCGCGGCGACCATTATCTGGTGTCGCGCGACATCCGCCGCATGGTGGTCTTCGCCGCCCACAACATCATGCGCGATCCGCCCTTCACCAAGATCGATCTGGTGAGCTGCCGGAACCTGCTGATCTACATGGACTCGCCGCTTCAGCGGAAGGTGCTCAGCCTGTTCCAGTACGCACTGCGGCAGAGCGGCTTCCTGTTCCTCGGCACCAGCGAGACGCTGGGCGACCTGTCGGCCGAGTTCCACGTCCTGGACAGCCGGAACAAGCTGTTCCAGAGCCTGCGCACCGGGTCCCACCGGCTGTCGCGGCTGCTCGTTCCCACCGTCGCCGCCCCGGTGCACCGCCACGGCGACGAGACCTTGTCGCAGGCGCAGGAGGAAGGGGCCGCCATCGACGAGGCGATCTCGACCCTGATGCGGGCCTATGTGCCGCCCAGCCTGCTGGTCAACGAGCAGATGAACATCATGCATGTGTTCGGCGAGGCGTCGTCCATCCTGAAGGTGCCGCCGGGCGAGGCCACGCTGAACGCGCTGAAGCTGCTGCCCTCCTCGGTCTCCATGGTGGTGGGGACCGCGCTGACGCGGGCCTTCCGCTCCGGCGAGGAGTTCGCCCTGTCCAACATCCCGGTGAAGGACCGCGAGGGGCTGCCCGCCGTCAGCCTGCGCGTGAAGCCCTTCGTCGCGCGCAAGACCGGCCGGCGCTTCGCGCTGATCGTGCTCGACCCCAGCGCCCCGGCGCTGGCCCTGCCGGACAGCGACTTCGACTTCGACACCGACACCGCGGAACGCATCCGCGGGCTGGAGCAGGAGCTGGTGTCGCGCGGCGAGAACCTCCAGGCCACCATCGAGGAGCTGGAGACCGCCAACGAGGAACTGCAGGCGACCAACGAGGAGCTTCTCGCCTCCAACGAGGAATTGCAGAGCACCAACGAGGAGCTGCAATCCGTCAACGAGGAGCTGTATTCCGTCAACGCCGAGTACCAGGCGAAGGTGGAGGAGCTGACGGAGGTCACCAACGACCTGGACAACCTGCTGCGCTCGACCGAGATCGGCACGGTCTTCCTGGACAGCGGCATGGTGATCCGGCGCTTCACCCCGGCGGCGGCGCGCTTCATCAACATCATCCCGCGCGACGTCGGGCGGTCGATCTCGCACCTGTCCACCAACATCGACTACCCGGATTTCCTCAAGGACATCGAGCGGGTCTTCCACGACCACACCCCGGTTGAGCGTCACGTCCCGGTGCGCGGCGACCGCTGGCTTCAGACGCGGATCCTCCCCTATCTGACCGAGAAGAACCAGGTGGCCGGGGTGGTCGTCACCTTCGTGGACGTCACCGCTGCCAAGGCGGCGGAGCACCGGCTCCAGACGGTGCTGGACAGCCTGCCGGAGCATGTGGCGGTGATCGATTCCGACGGCGCCATCACCATGGTCAACCACGCCTGGCGCACGTTCGGCGAGAAGAACGGCGCCCAGGCGCTGGAACGTTGTGGTCCGGGGACCAATTATCTTGATGTCTGCAACGCCGAGGAAGGAACCGAAGGCGAGGACATCGCCCGTGCCGTGAACGACGGGCTGCGCCGGATCCTGTCCGGCGACATCGAGCAGTTCACCATCGAATACCCTTGTCATTCGGACAAGGAGGAGCGCTGGTTCATGATGCACGCCTGCCGTCTGGCCGGATTGTCAGGGGGAGCGGTGGTCAGCCACATCGACATCACCAACCGCAAGCTGATGGAACTGCGCGCGAGCGGACGGCGGAACGGCCAGCGCCGGCAGGGCGCGCTCCCCGACAAGGACACAAAGGACACGGTGGCCGGGGGCGCGGCGTGAACGGCTTCCGCAACGAACGGCTTCGCAAGCGCGCGGAACAGGCTCTCAACTCGGGCGGCTTCGAAGGGGCGGAGGTCTCGGCGACCACGCTCAAGGAAGTCCTGCACGAACTGTACGTGCATCAGGCCGAGCTGGAGATCCAGAACGAGGAGCTGCGCACCGCACAGCAGGCGCTGGAAGCCTCGCGCATCCAGTATCTCCAGCTGTTCCAGTCGGTGCCGCTGGCCTGCTTCACCGTCAATGCCGCGGGCATCATCTGCGAGGCCAACGTCGCCGCGGAGCGGCAGTTCGGCCTGCCGTTGCGCCGGCTGAAGGGCCGCCCGCTGACCCTGATGGTGGAGTCGCTGGACCATGGGCGCCTGTTCACGGCGCTGGCCCGGCTGCGCGATTCCGGGCAATGGACGCGCCAGGAATACGCCTTCGTCGGCGCCCACAGCGCCATCGACGGGCTGACCGACGCCCGGGTCGTCGAGCTGGAGGCCGGACCGGACGGTGTCGACAAGGGCGACGTCCTGCTGACCATCACCGACGTGACGGAGCGCAACGCCTGGGTCAGCGAGCTTCAGGACGCCCGCGACGAGGCCGAGCGCACCCGGGCCGCCTACCATCACATCCTTCAGGCGGTGGCCGACGGCATCTGCGGCCTGGATGCGCGCGGCGCCGTCACCTTCGTGAACGCCGCGGCCCAGTCGATGACCGGCTTCGGCGCCAGCGAGCTGGTCGGCCGCTCCTTCACGGCGCTGGTCGGCGGCGACGCGGAGGAAGAAGGAAGGCGCGCCCTGACGCTGTCGCTGGCCGACGGGCTGGTCCGGCAGGTGACCGACGGGCGCCTGCGCCGCCAGGGCGCCGACGATTTCGTGGCGGAGCTGACCGTCTCCCCGATCCACCAGAACGGGGCGATCACCGGGGCGGTGGTGGCCTTCCGCGACGTGACCGCCCGCCGCGCCGCGGAACAGGCGCTGGCGGAGAGCGAGCGGCGGCACCGCACGCTGGTCCAATCCCTGTCCGAAGGGCTGGTCATGCGCTCGGGCGACGGCACGGTGATGGTCGCCAACGCCATGGCGGAACGGCTGATGGCGGGCCCGGCGGGCGTGCTGCTCGATCCCCTTGCCCGCCCCTTCGAGAGCCGCAAGCCGGGAGACCGGACGGGCCGCGCGGCCCGGCGGCGCTTCATCGGCGCCGACGGCACCCGGCTGACCGGGCTGCCGCCCACCGCCAAGGCGGTGGACAGCGGGAAGCCGGTGGTCGAGCAGATCGTCGGCATCGCCGAGGGCGACGAGGCGGCGGCCCCCACCCGCTGGCTGCGCGTCTCCAGCCATCCGGTGCCGGGCGCGGACGGACGGCCCGAGGCGGTGGTGTCCAGCGTCACCGACATCTCCGCCATCAAGTCGATGGAGCGCGACCTGAACGTGGCGCTGGACGCCAAGGAGCGTTTCATGGCGGCGGCCAGCCACGACCTGCGCCAGCCGGCCCAGGCCCTGACCCTGCTGTCCGGGCTGCTGCTGAAGGAGCCGATCCCGGAGGACGCGCGGCGCATCGCCACCCAGCTCCGCGACACGGTGGCCTCGCTCGGCGGGCTGCTCGACTGCCTGCTGGACATTTCCAAGCTGGAGGCCGGTCTCGTCACCCCCCACAGCGCCCCGGTCGAGGTGGGGTCGATCATGGAGCGGCTGCACGGGGAGTTCCGGGCGGTCGCCGCCTCCTCCGGGCTGACGCTGCGCACCGTGCCGGTGCGGCTGGGCGCCTGCACCGACGGCGGGCTGCTGGAGCGGGTGCTGCGCAACCTGCTGACCAACGCCATCCGCTACACGCGGCAGGGCCGGGTGCTGTTCGGCGCGCGGCGGCGCGGCGGCGCCCTGCGGTTCGAGGTATGGGACACCGGCATCGGCATTCCGGAGAACCAGATCGACCGGATCTTCCAGGACTTCTACCAGATCGGCAACGCCGCCCGCGACCGGCGGGAGGGGCTGGGCATGGGGCTCAGCATCGCGCGGCGCCTCGTCCACATGCTGGGCGGCACCATCGAGGTGACCTCGTCGCCGGGCAAGGGGTCCTGCTTCGCCGTCACCCTGCCGCAGGGGGCCATTCTCGACCAGCGGCACTGCGGCGACTCCCCGGAGGACTCCGCTTCGGCAAGCGGCGAGGCGGACGGCGACGCCTCCGTCCTTCTGGTCGAGGACGACGCGGTGATCCGCATGGCGCTGGCCCTGATGCTGGACGGCTGGGGCTACCGCGTGACGGAGGCCGGCTCGGTGGCGGAGGCGCTGGAGCTGGTGGACGGCACGCTGGTGCCCGACCTCGTGCTGACCGACTACCGCCTGCCGGACGGCGACACCGGGCTGATGCTGATGGACACGCTGCGCCGCCGCTTCGGTTCCGACCTGCCGGGGGTGCTGCTGACCGGCGACACCTCGTCCGACCGGCTGCGCGAGGCCGTCGGCGCGCAATGCGCCCTGCTGCACAAGCCCATCCAGCCCGACGACTTGCGCCGCACCGTGCGCGCCAGCCTGGAACACCGCGACGCCGAGACGGAGCCGACCTAGAGCGGATCGCAATCCGCTTTGGACCGCGACGGCAGTCCCGCCTGCACATGTGGCCACGGCGCTCCTGGCCGCACATGCGGCCGAAGCCTGCCTCTCGCGGGACCATCGTTCCCGCTGGCGGCAGGCGGATGCCATCGGCATCCGCTGAGAGCCGGCGAATGAGGCGATGTGGATCGAAAGCGAACGGAAGTTCGCTTTAGAGGCTAGGGACGCTCCAGATCGGCCTGGGTGGCGCGCTTCAGGTGGTTCAGCCGCTCCTCGGCGTCGTTGCGGGCGTAGGGGCCTTCCACATCCATGCCGAAGCTGAGATAGAAGCCGTCGGCCTGGGCGATGTGGGTTCCGACGGGGAGATACTCATCGGTGGGCTCGTCGTTGCCGACGATCGCGCCGTTCCGGATTTCCACGATGTGCGCCATGACCCGCTCCCCCGCCGCCGTTGGTGGATGCCAAACGGGTTCAACGGCGGGGAGACCGTCCGGGTTCCTTCCGCTCAGCGACGCCGCACCAGCCGGTCGAGCCGCAGCCGGTGCCGCCGGTCGCTGAGCCGCCGCACCGTCGCCAGCGACGCCGCCAGCACGCCGAGCCCGGTGGCGCCGGAGATCAGGAACATGATCAGGATCTGGTACTTCACCGCCTCTCCCGGATCGACGCCGGAGAGGATCTGGCCGGTCATCATCCCGGGCAGGGCCACCACCCCCATGGCCGCCATGCTGTTGATCGTCGGCATCAGCGCGGTGCGCAGCGCGTGGCGCAGAATGGGCCGCAGCGCCGTCCAGCGGGAGCGGCCGAGCGCGAGCTGCGCCTCGATCGCGGACCGTTCCCGCGCCGCCGTCGCGGTCAGCGTGTGGAGGGCCAGCCCCACCCCGCTCATCGCGTTGCCCAGAACCATGCCGAGCATCGGAATGGCGTAGCGCGCGTCCCACCACGGATCGGGCCGCACCGCGGTGGACAGGCCCAGCAGCAGGACGATCCCCGCCGCCGTCCCCATCGCGCCGGTGCCGATGCCGTAGGACCACCAGCCGGACAGCCGCCGCTCCTGCCGGGCCATCGTCTCCTGGCCGGCGAACAGCAGCATGACCAGCGCCGCCCCCAGGGTCAGCCAGGGCGACTCCAGCGCGAACAGCCGGGTCAGCACCAGCCCGACCAGCGACAGCTGGACCACCATCCGCAGCGCCGCCACCAGCAACGGCCGCGCCAGACCCAGGTCCAGCGCCATGGACAGGCCGCCGTTGACCAGCAGGAGCAGCCCCGCCACGGCGAGGTCGGTGTAGTGCAGGGATACCAGCATCGTCCTACCCTTCCGTCACCACGCCGTCCGCCACCACGCCATCTGCGACGTGCAGATGCCGATGGGCCAGCCGGGCGGCCTGTTCCGGCGCGTGGGTGACGATCAGCACCCCGGCCCCGCGGGCCAGCTCGCCGCGCAGCAGCGCCTCCACCCGCCCCGTCGCCTCGGCGTCCAGCGGGCCGGTCGGCTCGTCGAGCAGAAGCACCTCCGGCCCCTGGACCAGCGCGCGGACCAGCGCCAGCCGTTGCCGCTCCCCCGTGGACAGGCGGGCGACCGGCCAGTCCATCACCTCGCCCGGCAGGCCCAGCGCCCCGGCGAGCGCGGCGGCGCGGTCCGGCCGCGCGAAGTGGGCGCCCACCCGATCCTCCCACCAGCCCGACTCGGCGGCCACATAGGTCACCCGGCGGCGCCAGAGCGGCGCGGGCATGTCCTCCCGCAGCTCACCGTTCAGCCGCACCTCCCCGGTCGACGGATCGAGGTCGGCCAGGGCGCGCAGAAGCACGGATTTCCCCGATCCGGATTTCCCCTGCACGGCGACGCACTCGCCGGCCTCCAGTTGGAAACTGGCGGGCTTCAGCACGGTCGTGGACAGGTTGCGCACGCTCAGCATGGCGGGTTACGGCGACTATTCCGGAAGATGGGCGGGGAGATTAGCAGCCATTCATGGCGGAGTCCTTGCGCGGAACGTCTCGGGGGCTATGGTACGCCCCACCGTTCATTCCGGCCTGAACCGAGACCATGACCGACGCCTCCAACGACCACGCCGTCTTCACCCACCGCGAGATCATGCGGGTGTTCAGCGGGGTGGCGCTCGCGATGCTGATGGCGGCGATGGACCAGACCATCGTCGCCACGGCCCTGCCGACCATGGCCCACGACCTGGGAAGCCTGGAAAACCTGCCCTGGGTGGTCACCGCCTATCTGCTGGCCTCGACCTCCACCACGCCGATCTACGGCAAGCTGAGCGACCTCTACGGGCGCAAGCGGGTGCTGCAGGTGGCGATCTTCCTGTTCCTGGTCGGGTCGGTGCTGTGCGCGCTGGCGCAGAGCATGGGGCAGCTCATCCTGTTCCGCGGCATCCAGGGGCTGGGCGGCGGCGGCCTGATGGCGCTGGCCTTCACCATCATCGGCGACGTGGTGGCCCCGCGCGAGCGCGGGCGCTACCAGGGCTACATCGGCGGCATCTTCGCCCTGTCCAGCGTGGCCGGGCCGCTGCTGGGCGGCGTCTTCACGGAACGGCTGAGCTGGCATTGGATCTTTCTCATCAACCTGCCGCTGGGGGCGGCGGCGCTGCTGATGACCAGCCGGGCGCTCGACCGCCTGCCGGCGGGGCGGGCGAAGCCGACCATCGACTATCTGGGCGCGGCGCTGCTGATGGGCACGGTGACCTCGCTGCTGTTCGTGGTGTCGCGCGCCGGGGTCGCCCTGCCCTGGACCTCGCCGACGATCCTCGGCCTGTGCGTCCTGGGCCTCATGATGCTCGGGGTCTTCCTGTGGCACGAGCGGCGGGTGGAGGAGCCGATCCTGCCGCTGCACCTGTTCCGGGAACCGGTGGTGGCGGTCGCCAATCCGGTGGTGGCGGTGTCGGCCATGGTGCTGTTCGCCGGCATCGTCTACCTGCCCCTGCGTTCGCAGCTCGTCGCCGGGACCAGCGCCACGACGTCGGGCTTCCTGCTGCTGCCGATGGTGCTCGGCATGGTGCTGGGCGCCGGGGGCGGCGGGCGGCTGATCTCCAAGTCCGGCCGCTACAAGGTCTTCCCGCTGGCCGGGCTGGCGCTGGCGGCGGTGATGTATCTGGCGCTCGGCCTGTCGCCGACGGTGTCGGAGAGCGGGCTGTGGTCCACGCTGATCCTGGTTCCGCTGGGCATCGGGCTGGGGCTGGTCATGCCGGTGATGACGGTCGCCGTGCAGAACGCGGTGGAGCGGCGCGACCTGGGCGCGGCCACGGCGTCGGTCGGCTTCTTCCGCTCGCTCGGCGGGTCGGTCGGGGTGGCGGTGTTCGGCGCGGTCTTCGCCGCCGACGTCGAGGCCCGGCTGAACGCCGCCGGCCTGCCCGGCATCAGCGGGCGCGAGGTGATGGAGCGCGGCCCCGCCGCCCTGTCCAATCTGGCCCCCGGCGCCCGTTCCGCCGCCCAGTCGGTGTTCGAGCATGGTTTCTCGACGCTGTTCCTGCTGGCCGCCGGGCTGGCGGTGGTGTCCTTCGTGCTGACCCTGTTCCTGAAGGAGCTTCCCCTGCGCTCCGCCGCCGACGCCGCCAAGGCCGGGGCGGAGGCGGCCTGAGGACCGGGATCGGGGGCCGCCCTACGCCTTGTCCTCGCTGGGGAAGTGCCGCCCCTCCCCCAGCTTGTCCTCGATGTAGAGCATGTTGACCAGCACCAGCATCACGACCGCGAAGGGCGTGGCCAGGAACATGCCCATCAGGCCGAACAGCACGCCCCCCGCCGCGATGGCCGCGATGGTGATGACCGGGGGCAGGTCCACCACCTTCTTCTGCATCAGCGGCATGACGACGTTGCCCTCGACCTGCTGGATCGTCAGGTAGAGCAGCGCCACCCACAGCGCGTCCTGCGGCGATTGGGCGAAGCCGATGAGGATCGCCGGGACCGCCGCCAGGAACGGGCCGATCAGCGGAACGAACTCCAGGAGTGCCGCCAGCAGGCCCAGCGCCGGGGCGCTCGGGATGCCCAGCAGAAGCAGGCCCGTGGTGGTCAGCACGCCGACGATGGCCATGGCCGAAAGCTGCCCGATCAGCCACTTCCACAGCGAGTCCCCCATCACGTCCAGCACCTCCCGCGCGCGCTCGTGACCGCGCGGCGGCACCAGCAGGATGACGCCGCGCTGGTAGACGCCGGGCGAGGCCGCGAGGTAGATGGCCGTGAACATCACCACCACCAGATCGCCCAGGAAGAACATCACGCTGGACGCGACGCTCTGCAGCCGGTTCAGCCAGGAGGAGGCGTCCCGCCCCTGTTCCATGATCTGGTCGCGCAGCGAGCCGGGAAGCTGCTGCACGGCGCTGGAAATCTGCTGGGAGAGCTGGTCGAACTGGCTGACCACCGACTGGCCCATCAGCACGCCGCCGCCGATCAGAAGCACCGCCAGAAGCAGCAGCACGACGCCGAGCGACCAGCCCTGCGGAAGGCCGGTGTAGCGCCGCACCAGACCGGCGATGCGCTGGAACAGGATCGCCAGAAGCACGCCGGCGAAGACCAGCAGCAGCGCGTCGGCCACCTGCCAGGCCAGGAACAGCGTCCCCAGCACGCCGGCGGCGATCAGCATCTTCCAGGTGAACAGCTTCAGTTCGGTTGCGGTGCTCCGCCCGGCGGTTGCCGGCTCCCCGGCCTGGATGGGGGCCTGAATGGGAGCCTGTCTGGTCGCGTCCATCGATTCTTCCCGCCGTGTTTGCCACCGGCATGCCGGTCCGATGGACAAACGCCCCCCGCAGGAAACTGTTGCACCGCCACCCCGCTAGCACCTTCGTGCTAAGACGCTTATCCGAATGCGCGCGGACGGTTGGCGCCCCATATCATGTCTGACGCCAAGGAGTCATTCTCGCTGATGTCACCTCAAAAGCCCGCCGGAAACGGCGGGCTCTTTTCTTGTGGGGAGCGTCTCCTATCGGGAGCGTCTCCTATCGGGAGCGTCAGCCGGCATCCGGCGGGAAGACGATGCCGACCTTCAGGCCCGGCTCGTTGTCCTCAAGCCGCAGCGACGCGTCGTGCAGCCGGGCCACCGCCTCCACGAGGCTGAGGCCCAGCCCGTTCCCCGGCGAGGCCCGCGCGGCGTCCAGCCGGACGAAGCGCTCCAGCACCTTCTCCCGCATCTCCGGCGGAATGCCGGGGCCGTTGTCCGCCACGGTGACGCGGGCGGCCTGCCCCGGCTCGGCGCCCTCCAGCAGCAGTGTGATGCGCCCGCCCTCCGGCGTGTATTTGATGGCGTTGTCCAGCAGGTTCGACACCGCCTGGGCGAGCAGCTGCTCGTTCCCGCGCACGGTCGGCTCCGCCCGGATGTCGGTGACCAGGGTCAGGCTTTTCTCCTCCGCCACCGGCTCGTAGAGGTCGGCGGCCAGCCGGACCACGTCGGCCAGCCGCACCGGCTCCAGCGCCTTGCGGTTGGCGCCGGATTCGGCCTCGGCGATGGACAGCAGAGCGGTGAAGGTGGCGAGCAGCCGGTCGGCCTCCAGGATCGTGTCCTGCAGCACGGTGCGGTAGACCTCCGGGTCGTCGGTCTCGCGGATCAAGGCCAGTTCGACGCGAGAGCGCAGGCGCGACAGCGGCGTGCGCAGGTCGTGGGCCACGCTCTCGGTGACCTGCCGCATGCCGGTCATCAGCCGCTCGATCTGGTCCAGCATGGCGTTCAGGTTGCCGGCCAGCCGGTCGATCTCGTCCCCGCCGCCGCCGCGCGGAACGCGGCCCGACAGGTCGCCGGCCATGATGCGGTGGGTGGTGCGGTTGATCGCCTCGATCCGGTGCATGGCGCCGCGCGCCAGCAGCAGGCCGCCGCCCAGCCCCAGCACCACCGTCACCAGGAAGACCCAGCGCAGCGACACGACCATGCGCCCGCGGAGCTGGTCCAGCTCGCTCATGTCGCGGCCCACCAGCAGGCGGAACTGGCCGGGCAGGATGAAGCTGACCGCCATCGCGGTGGAGGGCCGGTTGTTCACCCCGCCATAATCGGAAATCTTGAAATGGGTCCAGCCGCCCGGCCCCGCCGTGGCGTCGGGCCAGCCCGACAGGTTGCCGGCCAGGATGACCCCGCCCGGCGTGGTCAGCAGGTAGATGGAGTTGGTGTGCGAATAGCCGCTGCGCTCCCGCACGGAATCGACCAGCCCGCGCAGGCCGGCGCTGCGGTACTGGTCCTGAAGCCCGGCGACCTCCAGCGCGATGGTGGCGCCGATCTCCTCCTCCAGGAACCCCGCGGTGGAACGGTAGACGACGGCCAGGATCACCCCGACCGAAATGACGAACAGGCCCAGATACAGCAGGGCCAGCCGGAACGGCGTCGTGCGCAGAAGGCGCAGGATGGGAATGGCCGCCTTCACGCTCCCCCGCCTGCCCCCCTCGCCGCCGCCTTCATTGCGGCGCCCGCAGGCTGTAGCCGGCGCCGCGCACGGTGTGGATCAGCGGCGTCGGAAAATCCTTGTCGATCTTCTGGCGCAGGCGGGCGATGTGCACGTCGATGACGTTGGTCTGCGGGTCGAAGTGATAGTCCCACACATTCTCCAGCATCATGGTGCGGGTCACCACGCTGCCGGCGTTGCGCATCAGATACTCCAGCAGGGCGAACTCCCGCGGCAGCAGGTCGATGGACTTGCCGGCCCGGCGGACGGTGCGCGACAGCAGGTCCAGTTCCAGATCGGCGACCGTCAGGCGGGTCTGCGGCTGGGCGGCGCTGCGGCGGCGCACCAGCACCTCGATCCGGGCGAGCAGTTCGGAGAAGGCGAAGGGCTTGGTCAGATAGTCGTCGCCGCCGGCCTTCAGCCCCTTCACCCGGTCGTCGACGCTGCCCAGCGCGGAGAGGAACAGCACCGGCGTGTCGTTGCCGGTGGCGCGCAGGATCTCGACCAGCGACAGCCCGTCGCGGCCCGGCAGCATGCGGTCCACGATCATGACGTCGTAATGCTCGGAGCCGGCCAGGAACAGCCCCTCCTTGCCGTCGTTGGCGGCATCCACGACATGCCCGGCCTCCTTCAGCCCCTTGGCCAGATAGGAGGCGGCCTGCTGGTCGTCTTCGATGACGAGGACTTTCATGAGCATGAGTCTACCGCATCCTTCCGCGAGTCCAAAGGTGAATGCCCCCGCCCCTCCGGGGAGGGGAAAGGGCCAAACGAAACGAAGGGGGAGGATGTCCGCGCGGCGGGGGTTCGCATGACAGACACCCTCCACCCCGTCACACCGGCGACGGGAGGATCGCCGGTGTTTTCCGGCGTCACGCCTTGCCGAGCTTCAGCGGGACGAAACTTTCGTTGCCGCCGCGGTTGACCAGCAGCAGGACCGCTTTGCGGCCGTCCTTCTCGGCCTCGTGCAGGCTCTTGGTCACCTCGGCGGGGGAGGTCACGCTGTGGTCACCGACCTTGACGATCACGTCGCCCGGACGGACGGGCAGATCACCGGCCTGCGACGACACCGCGGTGACGACCACACCCTTCACGCCCTCGCCCAGGCCGAGGCGGCTGCGGGCCGCGCCATCCAGCGGGGCCAGCTTCAGCCCCTTGACGGTCTCCACCGCGCTGTCGGCGGCGGGGCCGGTCCCCTCCGCGGCGGCCATGCGCTGCTCGGCGGGGAGCGGCGCGATGTGGGCGGTCAGGGTCGACTCCTTGCCCTTGCGGACCACGGTCATGTCCACCGTGTCGCCGGCCTTGGTGTCGGCCACCCGGCGGGTCAGGTCGCGCAGCGTGTTCACCGGCTTGCCGCCATAGGCCAGGATGACGTCGCCCTGGCGCACGCCGGCCTTGGCGGCGGGGCTGTCCGGGGTCACCTCGGCGACCAGGGCTCCCTTGGTCTGGGACAGGCCGACCGACTCGGCGATCTCCGGCGAAATCTCCTGGATCTTCACGCCCAGCCAGCCGCGCTCGACATGGCCATTCTCCTTGAGCTGGGCGACGACCTGCTTGGCGATGTTGGACGGGATGGCGAAGCCGATGCCGACCGAACCGCCGTTGGGCGAATAGATGGCGGTGTTGATGCCGATCACCCGCCCGTCCAGGGTGAAGGTCGGGCCGCCCGAATTGCCGCGGTTGATGGCGGCGTCGAGCTGGAGATAGTCGTCGTAGGGGCCGCTGTGGATGTCGCGCCCGCGGGCCGAGATGATGCCGTTGGTCACCGTGCCGCCCAGCCCGAAGGGGTTGCCGACGGCCATGATCCAGTCGCCGACGCGGGCGGCGTCGCTGTCTCCCCACTCCAACGCGGGCAGCGCCTTGTCGGACTTCACCTTCAGAAGGGCGATGTCGGTCTTGGCGTCGCGCCCGACCAGCGTGGCGGGAAGCTCCGTCCCGTCCTGGAGCGTGACCTTGATCTCGTCGGCGCCGTCGATGACGTGGTTGTTGGTCACCACATAGCCGGCCGCGTCGATGATGAAGCCGGAGCCGAGCGAGCCGACCTTGCCGCGCGGCTGCCCTTCGGACTGGTCGTCGCCGCCCGGACCGCCGCCCTGATCGCCATTCTGGCCGAACTGGTCCTGGAACTGGCGGAAGAACTCTTCGAAGGGCGACCCCGGCGGGAAGCCGGGCATGCGCGGGTTGCCGCGCTCGGCCTTGGCCTGCTGGGTGGTCGACACGTTCACCACGGCGGGCGACACCTTGGCCGCCAGATCGGCGAAGCTGCCCGGCATGTTCTGCGTCACGGCGCTTTCGGCGGCCGCGGCGGTGGACTGGTTGGCGATCAGGAACGGACCGGTCAGCACTGTGGTGCCGAGGAGGACGGCGGCGATGGTACGCCGCACCCGGCTCGACCGCGGGGTGGGTCCGGCGTTGGCGGGGGTGGACATCGGTTGCTCTCCGTGACTGGCATGCGTTGTTCGTTGCCCTGAAAGTAGCGGGCGCCGAGTCACGGGGGGCTTGCGGGCGGATTAAAAGTTTTTCAGGGAGGGATTAGAACATCGTGCCGTTCACAGGGCCGAGCCGGCCATGCGCAGGCGGATGGTCGCGGCCTGCTGGCGGACGCGGTCGAGGTGCGGGTTGATGGCCAGAGCGGCGTCGAAGGCGCGCAGCGCCCCGGCCGGCTGGTCGATGGCGAGATAGACGAGGCCCAGCCCGGCCAGCGCCCCGAAATGCCGCGGCTCCAGCGCCAGCACCCGGCGGATGTCGCGCACCGCGGCGTCGTAATCCCCCAGCATGTATTCGGCGTTGGCCCGCTTGTTCCAGCCTTCGGCGTAGGTCGGATCGGCGGCGACCACCTGATCGAAGGCGGCCAGCGCCTCGCCATAGCGGTCGGCGTTCAGGCTCTGCACGCCGTGGTGCATCAGCACGATCAGATCGTCGCTGGGGTGCTCCAGCCAGACGTCCCAGATGCGGTCCTCGACCGCTTCCGCCGCGACCGCATCGCCGGCGGTCCGCAGATCCTGGAACAGGCCACCGAGTCGCGCGTCCTCCTGCCCTGCCCAGGCCCGCGAACCGGGGCCGGTAGCGCCGAGGAGCAGAAGGGCCAGGAAGGCCACGGGCAAGAGGATTCTCTGGGTCATTCCCAAAAACTGGGATGCGTCACATGCCGGCAACACTGATCCGAAAGCGGTATCGCCGCAAGAAGAATCCCTCATCCCGCCGGGGTGGCCCCGGCAAAGTTCCCGCCGGACAAAGAAAAAGGGCCGGCGAATCGCTTCGCCGACCCCTTCCCCGGAAAGCAGCCCGTTACCGGGCGGCCTTTATCAAGCAGCCTTTATCAGGCGGCCTTGTTGCTGCGGCCCGCCACGATCTCGTCGGTGACGTTGCGCGGCACCGGCTCGTAGTGGCTGAACTCCATCGTGTAGGACGCGCGGCCCGAGGTCATGCCGCGGAGCTGGCCGATGTAGCCGAACATCTCGTTCAGCGGCACGTGGGCCTCGACGGCGATGTTGGTGCCACGCTCAAGCTGGCCCAGCACCGTGCCGCGGCGGCGGTTCACGTCGCCGATGACGTCGCCCAGGTAATCGTCCGGGGTAACGACCTCGACCTTCATGACCGGCTCGAGCAGGATCGGGCCGGCCTGCTTGAGGGCTTCACGGAAGCAGGCCTTGGCGGCGATTTCGAACGTCAGGGCGTTCGAGTCGACGTCGTGGTACTTGCCGTCCACCAGGCGGGCACGGAAGTCGACCGTCGGATAGGAGGCGAGCACGCCCTCTTCCTTCTGCATTTCCAGGCCCTTCGCGACCGACGGGACGTATTCGCGCGGCACCGTGCCGCCGACCGTCTCGTCCTTGAACACGAAGCCCTCGCCACGCTCCAGCGGCTCGAAGACGATCTTGACTTCGGCGAACTGGCCCGAACCGCCGGTCTGCTTCTTGTGGGTGTAGGTGTACTCGACCGGCTTGGTGATCGTCTCGCGGTAGGCGACCTGGGGCTTGCCCATGTTGCCTTCCACGCCGAACTCCGTGCGCAGACGGTCCAGCGTCACTTCCAGGTGCAACTCGCCCATGCCGCGCAGGATGGTCTGGCCGGTTTCACGGTCGGTCTCCAGACGCAGCGACGGGTCCGCGCGAACCATCTTGCCGAGCGCGATGGAGAACTTCTCCTGCTCGCCCTTGGTCTTCGGCTCGACCGAGACGCTGATGACGGGGTCGGGGAAGCGCATGCGCTCCAGGATCACCGGGTGGGCGGCGTCGCAGAGCGTGTCACCGGTGTCCGTCTCCTGCAGGGAGACGAGCGCGATGATGTCGCCGGCGCGGGCTTCCTCGATCGGGTTGGCCTGGGCGGCGAACATCTCGACCATGCGGCCGATCTTCTCGCGCTTGCCGCGGGTCGTGTTCAGGACCGACATGCCCTTGGTCAGCACGCCCGAATAGACGCGGACGAAGGTCAGCGAGCCGTAGGTGTCGTTCAGCACCTTGAAGGCCAGCGCCGCGAAGGGCGCGTCGTCGGAGCTGAGACGCTCGCCGTTCGGGTTGCCGTCCTCGTCCACCGTCTTGATGGCCTCGACGTCGGTCGGGGCCGGCAGCAGGTCGACGACCGCGTCCAGAACCTGGCAGACGCCCTTGTTCTTGTAGGACGAGCCGCAGAGAACCGGGGTGAAGGTGCTGGTGATGGTGCCCTTGCGCAGGCAGGTGCGCAGCACGTCGGCCGACGGCTCCTCACCCGACTCCAGGTAGGCTTCCATCGCCGCGTCGTCCATCTCGAGCGCGGTGTCGACCAGCTCGGCGCGCAGGGCCGGGATGCTGGCGATGTTGTCCAGGTCTTCCTTGACGGTCAGGTTGAGCTTGCTCGCCAGATCGTCGGTGATGTCCCAGATTTCCCACTTGGCGTCCTTGTCGTCCGAGAACCAGACGTACGCCTTCATCTCGATCAGGTCGACCATGCCGCGGAAGTTGTCTTCCGAGCCCAGCGGAACCTGGATGCAGACCGGGCGGGCGTTCAGGCGAGCCTTGATCATGCCGACGCAACGCTGGAAGTTCGCACCCGAACGATCCATCTTGTTGACGTAGCAGATGCGCGGGACGTTGTAGTTGTCCGCGAGGCGCCAGTTGGTCTCGGACTGCGGCTCCACGCCGGCCACGCCGTCGAATACGACGACCGCGCCGTCGAGCACGCGGAGCGAGCGGTTCACCTCGATGGTGAAGTCCACGTGGCCCGGGGTGTCGATGACGTTGATCTTCTTGCCGCGCCAGAAGGTCGAGACGGCAGCCGACTGAATCGTGATGCCGCGCTTCTGCTCCTGCTCCATGTAGTCGGTCGTGGTCGAGGACTTCAGGTCCTTCGTCTCGTGCACGTCGATGATCGTGTGCTTACGACCGGTATAGTACAGGATGCGCTCGGTGGTCGTCGTCTTGCCGGCATCGACGTGGGCGATGATGCCGATGTTCCGGATGTCAGAAAGAGGCGTTTGGCGCGGCATGTTGCGAATCCATTACTGTAACGCAGCTATCGAAGCGCAACGACGGTCGTCCGCTCCGGCGGCAGAGGTTGGTCGGGGTTTTACGGATGATCTGTTAAGGCGTGATTAACGTTCTGTAAATCCGGAAGGTCAAGCCTTCCGGATTTTTTCGAAGCACGCGGCCCTCACAGTCTGGTGGGCCACGCCGGCAAACCCCAACCGAGGGAGCCGGGTCGC
This sequence comes from Azospirillum sp. TSH58, assembly GCF_003119115.1. NCBI lineage: Bacteria > Pseudomonadati > Pseudomonadota > Alphaproteobacteria > Rhodospirillales > Azospirillaceae > Azospirillum > Azospirillum sp. TSH58. Next base: position 2,618,432 of record NZ_CP022364.1, on the reverse strand, counting down.
CCCGTCACGCAGCTTATTTGGCCGCCGTCACCTGAATTTCAACGAGATACTCCGGCGCGGCGAGCTTCGCTTCCACGGTGGCGCGGGCGGGCGGGTTGGCCGTATCGACCCAGGCTTCCCACGCCTTGTTCATCGCGCCGAAGGTGGACATGTCCGTCAGATAGATGGTGGCGGACAGCAGCTTGCTCTTGTCGGAGCCGCCCTCGGCCAGCAGGGCGTCGATCTGGCCCAGGATCTGGCGGGTCTGCGTCTCCACGTCCGGAGTCGGATCGTTGGCCACCTGGCCGGCCAGATAGACCGTGTCCTTGTGGATGACCATCTGGCTCATGCGCGGTCCGGAATGGAAGCGCTGGATCGACATCGGTACGGCTCCGGTTACGGGGTCTTGAACGCGCGTACGTCTATGCGATTCACGCCCAGGGGCCTAGCAAAAAATGAGGCGCCACCGCTCAAAGCTGCCCCGCGCCCGTGCATCACCGCAAAGAAGGCGTATTTCCCTCCACGGCGGCCACGAAAGCGGCGCTCGGCACGGCGATGTTGCGGGGATTGGGACCGCTGACCGCGGCCACCGCGATGCCGGCCACCGCCCAGCCCTCCCCCGTCCCGTCCGCGCCCCCGTCCCCGCCCCTAGTCCCGCTGGGCGTGCGCACCAGCAGCGCCGCCCCGCTCACCCCGCGCGTTCCGTCGCAGTCGTGGACCAGCAGCGGCCCGCGGTCGGTGTCGTTGATGCCGCGCGCCGCGCAGGCGGTGTCGGCGGTGACGAGATGGGCCCGGTCCTGGCTGTAGCCGCCCAGCATCAGCGGCGTGCCGGCGTCCGGCGGGACCCGGGCGAGCGGCAGCGGCGGCATCCCCTCCGGCGCGTCGCCGTCCAGCGTCAGCACCGCCCAGTCGCCGACCAGCCCGTCGAGCCGCCGCTCCGTGTCATAGGGGCCGCCGGTCTCCAGCGCGGCGACGGTGCGGTGCTGCCGGTACTCCCCGCGCTCGTAGCCGAACAGGACGTGCAGGGAGGAGGCCGGCAGGAAGCGCTGCGCCCGGTTCAGCAGGCAATGGGCGGCGGTGACGACCCGGCGCGGCGCCACCAGCACCCCGGTGCAGCGCGCGCCGAGATTGCTCTGCACCTTGACGAGGCTGTTCCACGGCGCGTGGGTGGCGTCGACCACCACCCGCCGGTCCTTCGCCCCGATCCCCGGCAGCAGCGGGTTCTGCGCCGCCGCCGGAAGGGCCGCCAGGAGAAGCGGCACCGCGACCAGAAGTCCACGCAAAACGGCCCTCGCTCGTTCTTGATACGTTTTCATTTTCGTCTTACCATGCCCGTCATGGCCACGCTCATCATCACGGAAAAATCCAGTCAGGCAAAGGACCTGCGCGCCGCGCTGGGGATCGCTACGGGCGCATCCTGCCGGCCGAGGGACACCTGCTGCGGCTGGCCGAACCGGACGAGGTCAATCCGGACTGGAAGCGCTGGGCGCCCACCCTGCTGAAGCCGGACGGACTCTACCCGACCCGGCCGGACAGCGGCGGTAACAAAACGGCGAAGCTGGCGGCGATCAAGGCGGCGCTGAAGGGCTGCGACCACGTCATCCTCGCCACCGACTGCGACCGCGAGGGTCAGCTGATCGGCCAGGAGATCCTGGAGCATCTGGGCTTCCGCGGGCGGGTGCAGCGCGCCCTGTTCACCGCCCAGGACCCCAAGACGATCCGCGACGCCTTCGCGAAGCTGAAGCCCAACACCGAGCTTCGCCCGCTCTACGAGGCGGCGGTGGCGCGCCAGCAGGCCGACCAGATCTTCAACCTGTCCCTGACCCGCACGGCGACCAAGACGCTGCTGGCGCCGGGGACGCGCGGCGTGATCGGCATCGGGCGGGTGAAGACCCCGACCCTGTCCATCGTCTGCCTGCGCGAGTTGGAGATCCGCAACTTCAAGCCGGAGGATTATTTCGAGGTCGTGGCGACGGCCACCGCCGCGGGCGGCTCCTTCCTGATGCGCCACGCCCCGCCGCCGAAGGACCGCATCAAGGACCGCGCCCGCGCCGAGGCCATCGCCCGCGCCGCCGACGGCCACGGCGGCCCGCTGTCGGTGACGGTGGAGGACCGGCGGCAGGCCCCGCCGAAGCTTTACGACCTGCCCGCGCTGCAGAAGACCTGCGGCCAGCGCTGGGGCTGGACCGCCGACCGCACGCTGGAGGTCGCGCAGGAGCTTTACGACGGCGAGGGCAAGAAGCTCATCACCTACCCGCGCGCCGAGGCGCGCTACCTGTCGGAAAACCAGATCGCCGACGTGCCGGCGATCACCGGGGCGCTGACCCGGCTGCGCGGCTTCGCCCATCTGGACATTTCCCGCCCGGTGATCCGCCGCGGCAAGTCCGGCCATTTCTGCGACAAGGCCCTGGAGGGCGTGTCGCACCACGCCATCGTGCCCAACGTCAACGTACTCGACGACCTGGAAAGCCGGCTGAACCGGCTGACCGACGACGAGAAGCGGCTCTACGCGCTGATCTGCCGCTCCTACCTCGCGGCCGTCATGCCCGACTACGAGTACCGGCAGACCACCGTCCTGATGGACGTGCCCGTCGAGGGGAAACCGGTGGTCTTCCGGGCGGTCGGGCGCATCCCCCTGAAGCTCGGCTGGAAGGCGGCCTTCGGCTCCGCCGAGACGGACGGCAAGCCCGACGAGAAGGAGGAGGAACAGACCCTGCCCCCGCTGGCCGACGGGGAGCCCGCCCGCCTGTCCGACCCCAAGGTCGAGGCCAAGCGGACCCAGGCGCCGCCGCGCTACAACGAGGGCACGCTCGTCGACGCCATGCAGAACGCCTGGCGCTTCGTCGAGGACCCGGCGCTGCGCGACCGGCTGAAGGAGGCCAAGGGCATCGGCACCCCGGCCACCCGCGCCGAGATCATCAAGGGCCTGCGGCGGCAGAACCTGCTGGGCGCCGACGGCAAGTGGCTGGTGCCCACCCCCGCCGGATTGCAGCTGTTCGAGACGCTGCGCGGCGCCGCGCCCACCCTGGTCGATCCCGGCACCACCGCGTTGTGGGAGATGCGGCTGGACGAGGTGGTCGTGGGACGCGCCGACTTCCGCAGCGTCATCGACGGCATCGCCGACGAGGCCGGGCGGCTGATCGGCGTGCTGGTCGGCAACCGGGGTCCCGCGGTGGATCTCGGCGTCCGCGGCGGTCCGATCCGCGCCGGGCGGGGCGCCGGGCGGCGTCGCTCCGCCAGCCCGCGCCCCGCCGGTGCCGCGCCGCGCACGCGCAGCCGCAAGACGGCGGTTGCCGCCGTCGGTGTGGACGGCGAAGCGCCGAAGACGCCCCGGCGCAGCCGCAAGGCGAAGACCGCGCCGGAGGTCCCCGACTCGATCAGCCCGGTCGCCGACGCCCTCCCGGCGGCCCCCGCGGTACCGTCGAGCGGCGCGCGGCGCAAGGCCCCGACCGACAAGATGGTCGCCTTTGCCCGCAGCCTCGCCGACCGCAAGGGCGTCGAACTGCCGGACGCGGTGGTCCAGGACTTCGATTCCTGCCGCCAGTTCCTGGACCAGCACGCGCGCTGAGCGTCGGCTTGCCCCCACCCCGGCCCTCCCCCGCTGGGCGGGGGAGGGAGATTGATCCCCTCCCCTGCGAAGCGGGGGAGGGTTAGGGAGGGGGCAAGACTTCCCACAAACCGCCCGAATCACCCTCCGACTGTGGCCCAGACCACAGCGGCGGGGGCGGCGTCCGCCTACCCTCTCCTCCACGGACATCGAGCCACACACGGCCCCACACCCCCGGAGGAGACCCAGCCCATGCGCCGCCTGACCCTGATCGCCGCCGCTGCCGCCACGCTGCTCGCCGCCCCCCACGCCTTCGCCAACGACCTCAAGACCGGGGGCATGCCGGTCAACCCGATGATGATGCAGCCGGGCTTCGGCAGCCCCTTCGCCGCGGCACCCTCGCTCTCCAGCACCAACGTCGGCGTTGCGACGAACCTCGCGGCGGGGATCGGCAACAAGGCCAAGCAGAACGTCTTCACCATGCAGCAGGGCACCGGCGGGTCGCTGGTGAACACCAACGTCGGCGTCGCCACCAACGTCGCCGCCGGCATCGGCAACAAGGCGAAGCAGAACGTCACCGGCGTCACCTTCGGCTTCGGCAAGGGCGGCCTGCTCGACACCAACGTCGGGGTGACGACCAACGTCGCCGCCGGCATCGGCAACGCCGCCGGGCAGAATCTGTTCGGTCTGAAGGCCCAATAGTCTCAAGGCCCAGTGATCACCCAATCCGGCGCCGCCGATCCGCAAGGCGGCGCCCCTTTCCGGATTCCTCACGGGAGGACTGCCGCCATGCTCCGCTTCGCCCTGCCGGTCTTCGGTGCGCTCGCCGCCATCCTGACCCTGGCCGGAACCCCGCAGACCGCCGCCGCCGAAAATCTCGCCTGCCAGACGGTCAACGGGAAGACGGTGTGCAGCCGTGGCTCGGGCTCGCTGTCGTGCCAGACGGTCAACGACCGGACGACCTGCGTGACCGGGCCGGGCGCGCTGACCTGCGAGACCGTCAACGGCCACACCGCCTGCCGCCGCGGCCCGTCCCAGCCGGACCTGAAGCCGATGCCGATGCCGCCGCAGGCCGCCCCGATGCCCGACCATCCCTTCGGCAAGAACTTCCCTTTTGAGGAAGAGGCGTAAAGCGCGGGGGCACAAATCACGGCACCTGTGGCCCGCCTCACAGCGGCTCCCCGCTTGGCCGCCCTAGGATCAGCGCACACCGCCGAACAGAGGAGCCCCGCCATGATCCGCATCCGCCGCTTCGCGCCGCTGCTGTCCGGCCTCGCCGCCCTGGCGCTGCTGGGCGGAACTGCCGCCGCCCAGGATGCCGGCGGCTTCTCCGTCAACCCGCAGCTGGGCGCGGCGGTCGGCATGTCGATGGGCATGGGCATGGGGATGCCGCCCCTGCTGCCGCGCCAGCCCGTCTTCGTCAACGCCGCCCGGCGCGGCGCGCCTCCGGGCGCGACGGTGACCAACCCCAACGTCAGCCGGCAGGCCACGCACCAGCAGGCCATCGCCAAGATCCGCGGCGACGCCGGCTTCCTGGGCGGCTTCAACAAGGGCCAGGCGCTGGCCGGCAGCCGCCAGCCGCCGCCGGAACCCATCGTGCCGAACTTCACCTTCATCGACGCACCCTTCATCGTGAACAACTTCGACAGCTCGCTGGCCCTGTCCTTCGGCGACAGCAACGTGACGGAGCAGTACGTCATCCAGGGCGCGGACGGGTCGGCCGGCGGTGGAGGCGGTGGGGGCGGTGGGGGCAATGTGGCTGGGGGCAATGTCGCGGAACAGGCCGCCGCGCCGGCCCCCGTCGGTCAGGCGCCCGCCCCGGCCCATGCCGCCGCACCGGTGCAGACTCCGGCCCCCGTGCAGGCCAAGGCTCCGGCGCCGAAGCCCCAGCCCGGCGTCACCACCGGCAATGGCGGCCCGCCGCCCGAGGGCTTCTTCGACCCGGTGATGAGCAACTTCGGCCCGCTGCCGCATCTGCCCGCGGCTCTGGCCAGCGGCGGCATCCAGTTCAACAACGTCGGCAGCGCCTTCAACGCCGCCATCGGCCAGGGCAACCTCGCCACCCAGCAGATCACCAGCATCCAGGGGAAGAAGGGCAAGCGCTGAACCGCCGGAAAAGAAAAGCCCCCTTGCCGGCGGCAAGGGGGCTTTCTTCGTTCGGTGTCGAGAGGTTACGCGGCGACCGGCTCGTTGGCGGCCTTGGCCGGCGCGGCGGCGGGCTGGACCACGCCCTGCGGGGCGGGCAGCGGCGCCGGGCGCGGGGTGCCGGCGGGCAGCATGTCGCCGATCGCGAGGCCCACGGCCATCAGGTTGGGCACGGCCATCGCGGTCAGCAGGATCGCCCACAGCTCCAGCGACAGGGTGCCCAGCGGGTTGGCGAACCACGCGGTCACGGCGGAGACCAGCAGCGCACCCGACAGCCAGGCCTCCGGCTTGGCGCAGAAGGCGCCCTGGGTCCGCTTGCCGCCCTTGGCGGTGACGCGGAAGGCGTCGCGCTTGCGGACCACGCCGCGGAGCGCAGCCAGCGCCACCGTGGTGGACAGCGCCATGCCCACGGCGCAGGCCCCGAAGCTCTCCTTCCACGAGTTGCCGGAGGCGTAGCGCGAGGCCAGCAGGCTCGACCCGGCGCGCAGGACCAGGGCGCCCAGCACCGCGGCGGTGGCCTGGACCGGCGGCAGGTGCAGCGGCAGGACCAGCGACGCGAAGGTCCAGGTGACCGCCGCACCGGCGGCCAGCACGCCCACCGCGTCCGACCACCAGCGCGCCCAGTTGGTCAGGTAGCCGATCTTCTGGCCGAACGTCAGCTCCGTGGCGCCGGGCAGGAACTTCCGCCAGTGGGCGCGCAGGATCTGGGTGGAGCCGAAGACCCAGCGGTCGCGCTGCTTGCGGAACTGCATGAAGTTGTCGGGGGCGAGGCCCTGGCCCAGACGCTCGTCGGTGTAGGCGGCGCGGTAGCCGGCCGACAGGATGCGGATGCCCAGCTCCGTGTCCTCGCAGATGCCCTCTTCCGACCAGCCGCCGACCTGTTCCATGGCGGAGCGGCGCAGCATGATCATCGTGCCGTGGCAGACGAAGGCCTGGGAGGTCAGACCCTCCTGCATGCCGACGTCGAAGAAGGGGCGGTACTCGGCGGTCATGGCGGCCTTCAGCGGCGTCTCATGGCCGTCGCGATGCTCCTGCGGGGCCTGGACGATGCCGACGCGCGGGTCGGCGAAGGTCGGGGCCAGCTTGTTCAGCCAGTCCGACTCGACCGTGTAGTCGGCGTCGAGCACGGCGACGATCTCGGCCCGCGGGTCGGTGTGGCGCAGCGCGGCGTTCAGCGCGCCCGCCTTGAAACCGGAAATCTGCTTGTACCAGTGAAACTTGAACTTCGGGCCCAGCTCGGCGCACAGCTCCTCGACCGGGCGGACCAGCGCCTCGTCCTCGGTGTTGTTGATGAGGACGACGACCTCGTAGTCCGGATAGTCGACGCGGGCCAGCGAGGTCAGCGTGGCGGCCAGCACGTCCGGCTGCTCACGGCAGGCGGCGATGTGCACGGACACCATCGGCTTGTGCTCCGGCACCGCGGGAACCCGCGGCAGAAGGGCCGGGGCGCGGCCGGTGAACAGGCGGCGGGCCACCTCGGTCAGGTCGGCGAAGGCCACCGACATCATCAGCGCGCCCAGCAGGAAGGCGGAGCCCCAGGTGGTCGCGGCGCCGAAGGTGAAGTACTCGGCGTAGGCGCCGGCGACGGCCGAGCCGACGCCGAAGCCGACGATGTTGGCGCCCACCGACGCGGCCAGCGCGTAGGTCATGTTGGTGCGGCGGCGGAAGGCGGCGAAGGCCGACAGGGCGAGGCCGAGGGCCAGCGCCACGGCGGCGCCCGCACGGTCGCCCCAGGGCGCCGGGACGTCGCCGGCCAGCGGCCATTTCGGGGCGCGGTCGGCGTCGAGCACGCCCCAGGTCGGGCCGGGCGAGCCTTCGATGCTGGACTTCCACACACCGTCGAACGCCTCGACCACGTTGTAGTCGATGCCGAGCATCCCCGCCTCGGCGGCGAAGTTGCGGACGACGAAGGCCTGCGCCTGCGGCGTCGGGTAGGCGTCGTGGAAGTTCTCGCCACCCGATGGCCAGCCCACCTCGCCCACGAACAGCGGCTTGCCCGGATGCGCCTTGCGCACGGTGTCCAGCCGGTCGCGGATCCAGGTCAGCGCCTTGTCCACCGGCACGCCTTCCCAGTAGGGCAGGACGTGGACGCCCATGTAGTCGGACGCCGCGATGGTCTCCTTCGCCTTGACGATCTCCGACCACACGTCGGCGGTGCCGACCTTGATGTGCTTTGGCACGCCGGCGCGGACGCGGCGGATGTAGGAGGCCAGCTCCGCGTCGGTCAGCTCGGCGCGCAGCAGAGTCTCGTTGCCGACGACGACGCGCTCGATGCCGCGCACGGTGCGGGACAGCACGATGGCGCGGGCGACCTCGCGCTCGTTGCGGGCCTTGTCGTCGCTCAGCCAGACGCCCAGCGTGACGTCCAGGCCATGCTTGGCCGCGATGGCCGGGACGTCGCCCTGGGAGCCCAGCGTGGAATAGGTGCGCACACCGTCGGCGAAGCCGGCGATGGCGGTCATGTCCCGGTCCAGCTCCACCGCGTCGACCACCGGCTGGTGGTTCGGGTCGTAGCTGCGGCCCGACGGGGAGTAGGAGACGGATTCGATGCGACCCGGCACGGCGTCCACAGGAGTGGGCGCGTTGCGCCAGGACCAGAAGGACGCGTGGCCGGCAGTCACGGCGAGCATCGCCGCGGCCAAGGCCGCAGACCGGATCGAACGCTTCGGGTTGCTCATGTGGGGATTTCGCAAGCCTGGGTAGGATGGGTGGCGGGCGCCACCGGACACACAGACGAACGTGCGCTGCAAAAAACTATTCCCACGCTCTTCCCGATTTTTTTCGGGTGGCTGCACGGATTACCGAATTGGGAACGGCGAACGCCCCGCTCCTGTTGGCTTCACCAACCGCAACGACGGGAGACGACGAAATGACCGGCAAGAAGGTCGATGTGACCGCGCTGGAGGAAACGATGGACGAGGTGGTCGAGACCCTCGACCTCGCCGAGCAGGCCGCCGGCTATGTCCGGAAGGAAAGCACCGACCCCATGGAGCAGGCCCGCGCCGCCGCGGTGCAGAAGCAGGCCGAAGCCATGCTCGACGCCGCCGAGCAGGCCGCCACCGGGGAACGGCCGCAGCGCAGCAACCCCTCCCCCCTGCCGGGCATGCGCCGCCCGCCGCTGGTGAATTGAACGTTCTGCAAACTTTGCCCCCACCCTAACCCTCCCCCGCTATCGCAGGGGAGGGAATGGACGCCGCTTCGCGGAAGGCACCCTCCCCTGCGTAGCGGGGGAGGGCCGGGGGTGGGGGCAAAGAGAGTGGGGGCAAGGGGCGACTACGCCCCTTCCGCCGGCGCCCTGCCCGCCATACGCCCCTGCCCCTCCGGGCACACATCCAGCAGCGCACACCGCTCACAGGCCGGGTTGCGGTAAAAGCAGACCCGCTGCCCATGCAGCATCATCACCTCGTGATGATCGTAGATCTGCTGCGCCGTCCAATCCTGGGGAAGCCGCGCCTCCAGGACGGTGTGCGACGGACCGACCGCCACGCTGGAGGGGATCAGCCCGGTGCGCACCGCGACGCGGTGATGGTGGCTGTCCACCGGCAGGGCGGGACGGCGCAGGCTGCTGAAGCTCATCACCGCGGCGCTGGTCTTCGGGCCGACTCCGGGAAGCGCCTGCAGCCAGGCCCGCGCCTCCGGCACCGTCATCTCCGCCAGGAAATCAAGCGAGAGTTCGCCGCGCAGTTCGGTGATCCGCCGGAGGATCGCCTGGATGCGCGGCGCCTTCTGTTCCGGCCAGGTGACCCCGGCGATGACCGCCTCGACCTCCCCCGGATCGGCGTCGCGGACGGCGGCCCAACCCTCCCCCCAGCGCGCCCGCAAGGCGCGGAAGGCCGCCCCGGACGCCGCGTTGCGCGTGCGGTGCGACAGCAGCGACGACACCAGTTCGCTGAGCGGGTCGAGCGCGCGGAAATAGGCGATCGGACAGCCGAAGATCAGGCAGAGCCGACGGTGGATCTCCAGCAGCTTCTCGTCCGGCAAAGCAATGGGCGACAGCGCGAAGGACGCCTGGTCTTCGTTGGCCTTGAGGCGGCGCCTCACGGCGCCGTCACGCCGCCGGAGCGGCCGCCGTCCGGCAGCATCAGCCCCTCGTCCGCCGCCATGGCGCGGGCGCGGGGATCGGCCTGAACGGCGCGGGCGGTGCTGCGCGCGCGCTCCTGGACACGGCGGAAGGCGCGGAGCAGGGCCTGGGCCTCCGCCCGCTCCTGCGCGTCGCGCCGCGACTCCGCCGCTTCCGACGCGGCGATCTTGCCGGCGGTGGAGCGCTGCGTCTCGCTGTAGCCGAACAGGCCGGGCTCCCAGCGCTTGAGGTTGGCGTAGGCCAGGGCACGGGCGGCGCCGTCCAGCCCCTGCCCCTCCTCCCAGGCGGCGCGGGCGGCGTGCAGCTCGTCGGCCAGCACCCGCTGGGGCGGGCGCGGCGGTGGTGGCGGCGGCTGATGCAGCCGGGTGCGCGCCGCCCTCAGGGCGGCCACGCGGTCCGGATCGTCACGCCAACGGCGGGCGTCCGCGGCGGCATCGCGCCACGCGCCGATGAGCCGTTCCGGATCGGGTGCGGTGTCCCGCTTCGTCGATGCCATGGCCCTCCCCGTTGCAAGGGAAACGAACGCAGTGCTTTCGTCCTCAAGGATCTATGCCATGACGCCGCGAAGGCCAGACCGGGAAGGGCGGTAACCCCGAGGGTGCGGTCAGTCCGCCGCCTTACCCAGCAGATAGTCGATGTCCCCGCCTTCAAGTGCACTGATGAGACCGGTGCCCTCGATGGTTGCGTCCGACAGGTTTCCTTTGCGCCGTTGCAAGTCGAGGATGCGCTCCTCCACCGTGTCGGCGGCGATCAGCTTGTAAACGAAGACCGGTTTGTCCTGTCCGATTCGGTAGGCGCGGTCCGTCGCCTGGTCCTCGGCCGCCGGATTCCACCAGGGATCATAGTGTATCACCGTGTCCGCCGCCGTCAGGTTCAGGCCGCGCCCGCCCGCCTTCAGGCTGATGAGGAAGACCGGCACCTCGCGGTTCTGGAAGCGGTTGACCGGCTCCGCACGGTCCAGCGTGCGCCCGGTCAGCTCGACATAGCCAATCTTCGCCTCCTCCAGCCGCAGCTTGATGAGGTCGAGCATGGAGGTGAACTGCGAGAAGATCAGGATGCGCCGGCCTTCCGGCACCATCTCCAGCACCATGTCGGTCAGCGCGTCGAGCTTCGCGGTCTCCTTCACCTTGCCGGCGGCGGGGATCTTGACCAGACGCGGGTCGCAGCAGACCTGACGCAGCTTCAGAAGCGCGTCGATGATGGTGATGGCGTTGCGCGACACGCCGCTGACCGCCAGCGCCGCCCGCACCGTCTCGTTCACCGACAGGCGGATGGTCTCGTAGAGGTCGCGCTGCGCCGGTTCCAGGTCGATGCGCACCACCACCTCGGTCTTCGGCGGCAGTTCCTTGGCCACCGCCTCCTTGGTGCGGCGCAGCAGGAAGGGACGGATGCGGCGCATCAGCTGCTTGGCGCGGGTGCCGTCGGCGCGCTTCTCGATTGGGGTGCGGTAGCGGCGCCCGAACTCCTTGCGGTCGCCGAGCAGGCCGGGCATCAGGAAGGCGAACTGGCTCCACAGCTCGCCGAGATTGTTCTCCACCGGCGTGCCGGACAGGCAGAGCCGGTTGCGGGCGTTCAGCGCGCAGACGGCGCGGGTCGCCTTGCTGTCCGGATTCTTGATGGCCTGCGCCTCGTCGAGGATCAGCAGATGCCAGTCCCGGCGCTTCAGCACCTCGACGTCGCGGCCGACCACGCCGTAGGTGGTCACCACGATGTGGGCGCGGTCGAGGTCGCCCAGCTTCTCGTGCCGGTCCAGACCGTGCAGCACGACCACCCGCAGGTGCGGCGTGAAGCGCTGCGCCTCGGCCACCCAGTTGGGGACGAGGCTGGTCGGCACCACGACGAGGCAGGGGTCGGTCAGCCGCCCCTCCTTCTCCTCCATGGCGATGTGGGCCAGCGTCTGGGCGGTCTTGCCCAGCCCCATGTCGTCGGCCAGGATGCCGGCCACCCGGTTGGCCCGCAGCCCCTGCATCCAGGCGAGGCCGACGCGCTGGTAGTCGCGCAGCGTGCCCTGGAAGCCCGGCGGCGGGTCCATCTCCGCCGGCAGCTCCTCCTCCTGGATGGTCCGCAGGTAGCGGTCGATCTGGCCGGTGTCCTCGGTGCGGCGGGCGATCAGGTCGTCGATGTCCAGAAGCCCGTCGGCCTCGGTCAGCGGCACCTTCAGCGTGTCGTCCAGCCGCCGCCCGCTGTCCAGCATGGACTCCAGGACGCTCAGCAGCCGCTCGACCCGCTCCGCCGGCAGGGCCAGCACGTTGCCGTCGTCCAGCACCAGATGGGCGCGCCCGTCGATGACGCGGGTCGCCTCCATGCCGCCGCGCTCGATCAGGGTCGCCAGGATCGGCAGCAGGGCGCGGCGTTCCCCGTCGATCTCCACGCCGACGTCGAGGTCGAACCAGCCGTCGCCGGAATCGCGCACGGCGACCGCCACCTCCTCGTTCGCCTCCACCACGCGGGTGCCGAAGTCGGCGCCGATCTCGACGGTCCAGCCGTCCTTGCGCAGGGCCGGCACCTCGGTGGTCAGGAAGGCCGACCACCGCTCGTCGGCGTCCTTGCCGGTCAGCCAGTGGACGCGGGTGCCGCGGGCGTTCAACTGGCCCTTGGGCGGCTCGATCCGCGCCTGGGCGAAGCCGAAGGCGGCCAACCTCTCCAGCGCGCCCTGCTCCAGCGCCTTGTCGCGGCGGACGAAGACCGCCCCGGCGGGCTCCTCGACGCGGGCGAACTGGCGCTGGTCGTCGGGCTCGATCTCCGAGGGCGAATCCTCCTCGCCATAGTCGAAGGCCAGCCGCAGCACGTCCACCAGCCCGCCGTCCGGCGACACCACCCGGCCCAGCCGGGCGACGACGCGCGGGTCGCGCTCGATGATGGTCGCGGCGGGGTCGGAGCCTATGCGCACGCCGCCGGGCATCCCCGCGGCGAAGGCCGAGGCCGCCGGAAAGTCCGGGCGCTCCGGCGCGGAGCGGGACGGCGCGGGCCGGATGGAGGCCTTCAGGGCCGCCGCCTTCGAGGGAACCGCCTTCGCGGCGGGCGGCGGGACGGCGGCCTTGGGCTTCGGCACCTCCACCACCTGCAATTCGACGGGGCAGACGGTGCCGGCCTTCGGATCGACGCACCAGTAGCCCAGCCCCTTGATCAGCGCGGCGCCGGGCGGCAGGCCGGTCGGGCGCAGCTTGCGCGTCGCCGGGTCGCGGAAGGCGCGGATGGTCATCCCCGCCCCCTCCGCCAGCGTTGTTCCGCCGCGCCAGCGCAGTCGCCCGCAGCCGAGCAGACGGCGCAGGATGCGGTCCACCACGTCGCCGCGGCTCTTGGCGACCGGCGTGCGCACCACCCCGCCGCCGCCCAGCATCCGGGCGATGGCGCGGTCCACGTCGCCGTCCAGGCTGCGCGGCGCGCGGGCCAGCACGTCGCGCGGGCTGGCCGGGGTGGATACGTCGTCGCCCTCCCCCGCCCCTTCCACCGCGATCACGGCGGAGACGAACATCGCCGCGTCGTCCTTGCCCGGCTCCAGGGTCCAGCGGACGCTGAGCACCGGTTCGGGCGGCGGCGGCGGTGGGGGAGGAGAAGGCGTCGGCTCCGCAGGAGGCGGCGGCACGGGGGCCGGGTCGGGAACCGCCTGGAGCACGGGGTGCGGCGCGGCCGGGGGCGCGTCGAACAGGGACATCTGCCGCCCTTCGGGACGGGCGTCCAGGGTCATCAGCGCCGCCGCGGCCATGTGGGCGCAGGCGTTGCGCCCGCAGGTGCAGCTCTTGTCGAAGACCACCCGGCTGCGCCCGCGCACCGGGACGACCGTCACCGACAGGGTCCGCCCGAGGTCGGTCACCGTGGCGGCGATCCGCCCCTCCGCCTCCAGGAGCGTCACCGCCCCGGTCAGGATGAGCGTGCGCCCGCGCTGCAGCGTCTTCGCATCGAAGACGCGCGCCAGATCCTCCTGCGAAAAGGAGACCGTCGCGCTGGCGGTGGCGGCGGCGCGTGGAAGGGAGCCGAACAGCGACATGGGCCGGAAGGGATACCGAAAAGCAGAACGGGTCAGGAACGGGGGCGTCGGTATAAGCCCACACCATGCCCCGTCGCAAGCCCGCTCTCAACCCTCAACCGACGCCCCAAGGCAAACATTCCGGTTGCCAAGTCCCGGGAAGTCCAGCCATGGACGACGGCCGCATCCGGCAAGGAAAACACCCGCTACAGCCGCTCCAGGAAACTGTTCAGCGGCGGCATCGGGCCGCAGACCGGGGATTCCTCACGCAGCAGATAGGCGAAATGCTTCAGCATCGGCTCCGCGTTGGTGCGGTCGCCGAGCGCGTAAGTAGCGACGCCGAACAGAACGACCAGGGCCAGGACCAGCGGGCTGAGGTTCAGGCGGGAGGGCGCCATCCGGTTGAAGCTCTGCGCGAAGGCGGCCACCGCCAGCCCGCCGAGGCCGAGGCCGACCACCACCTCCGTCACCGAATGGTAGCGCAGCAGGATGCGCGAGGCCGCCACGCCCACCACCAGCCCGAGGGCTCCCAGGACCACCATGCCGCGCCGCCAGCCGTCCAGCGAGCGCGCCGCCATCACACCGACCGCCCCATAGACGGCCGCGGCAAGCGCGGCGTGTCCGCTGGGGCTGGTCAGCCGGTCGTCGAACAGGCGGAAGCCGCAGGCGTGGCCCAGGATCTTCAGCAGCGCCACCGAGCCCATCAGCATGCCCAGCACGACGAGCCAGCGCGCCGCCGAGACGGCCGAATGGCGGCGCCACAGCATCACGATCAGGATGCCGGCCACCGGCAGCACGAAGGACGTGCTGCCGAGAAGCGAGATCGCCTTGTTGACGTGCCAGAGGTTCAGATGTCCCACGGTCCTTGCGGCTCCCTTTCCGTTCAGCGCATGCGAACGAGCATCCCGTCCCGGTAGTTCCAGGCCGCCGTGCTCTTTCCATCGGAAACGGGCAGCGAGACGGTCAGCGTCCGGTCGGCCTGCTCCACCTTCGGCGCGTCGCTGCAGGTCCCGAAGGGCAGCGAGACGGAGGGCTTGGCCCCGCCGAGGTCGAGCACGCGGAAGCGCGCGGCGCATTTGCCGTCCACGCTCTCCTGCAGCAGCACCAGCCAGCGCCCTTCCATGTTGTAGGCGTTCACGAAGGACAGGGTGCGCCCCTCGCGGTCCTCGTAGACGACGCGGTCGTTGACGGTCACCTGGATGACCTTCGGGCCGAGTTCGACCATCTGGACGACCTCGTTGCCGATGGCCGCGGACACCAGGACCGCGGCGCCGGACCGGTCGTCCGCCGCCTGGGCCGCACCGGCCGCCGCCGACAAGGAAAGTGCCATCAGCAACCCCGCCGGCCCCATAACGGCGCGGCTCAGAAACGTCATGCCCATAGCTGTTCTCAAATGCCCTTCTGGCTGGTCGCTCTCCACGCCAAGGTAAGCCCAACCGCCGCCATTCTGTAGTCCGTCAAAGGGCTGACATCCCCTTGCCGGAAAAATTTCACGGGCCGGACGATTTTGGTTGCCTTCCGGCCACGGCCCGATTAAAAACCGCGCCACCGCAGACGACGGCCTCGCCGACGCCGCGGCAGAGAGAAGCGCCCGTAGCTCAGCTGGATAGAGCACCAGACTACGAATCTGGGGGTCAGGAGTTCGAATCTCTTCGGGCGCGCCACTCTCCTCTTCCCGCAGGATTGTTCCCTACTGCATTGATGAACGCGGTTGGATCAGCTGATCCGACGGCGTTATTCTTGTTTTCGGGAGTTTTCGGAAATCGTCCGCACCCGCCGTGGGCGGACCGAAGGGGAGGAAGCCGTC
This sequence comes from Azospirillum sp. TSH58, assembly GCF_003119115.1. Classification (NCBI taxonomy): domain Bacteria; kingdom Pseudomonadati; phylum Pseudomonadota; class Alphaproteobacteria; order Rhodospirillales; family Azospirillaceae; genus Azospirillum; species Azospirillum sp. TSH58. The sequence goes on along the minus strand of NZ_CP022364.1, from coordinate 2,602,906 downwards.
ATGACGGGACCACGGACGGTCACGCCGCTGGCGAAGCCGGAGTTGCCGGCTCTCGCGGCTCTTCTCGCCATGGAAGGCTTGCCGAACCAGGACATCGCCGACGCAGGGCGGCGCTTCTGGCGCGTCGACGACCCCGATGGGCTCCTGGGTTACGGCGGCCTGGAAGTCTATGGGCGCGACGGGCTGCTCCGCTCGGTCGTGGTCCTGCCGGAACGGCGCCGCCGGGGCAACGGTCACGCGGTCGTGGATGCGATCTCCCGGGAGGCCATGGCGCTCGGCCTGGACCGGCTGTGGCTGCTGACCATCGGTGCCGCCGGCTTCTTCGAACGCATCGGATTCAGGCGTGCGGAACGGAGCGAGGCCCCGCCGGACGTCCGGGCCAGCGCGCAATTCGCCAGCCTCTGCCCCGGCAGCGCCGTCTGCCTGCGCCGCGACCTTGCGTCGCCCGTGGCGGAAACCGCCGCGAGGGACGCCGCCACGGCTATCCCGTCAGAAATCGCTCCAGTCCGGTGATGGTCGCACGATCACGATAGACGACGGGAAGAGCGGCGGTCTGGCGGGAACCGCGGATGGCCCGCGCCGCGGGGTCGAGCCCCAGGCGAACGGCGTCGGCGATGAAGCCGTCCGGACTTTGGGCGACCACATCGGCCATGCCGAGGCGGTCCAACAGGGCGGCGGCCAGCCGTCCGCGCATGAAGTTCCCCCGCAGGGTAACCACCGGAAGCCCCGCCTCCACCGCCTGCAAGGCCGTGTTGAAGCCGGAAAAGCCGATGCTGTCGAGATAGACGTCCATCAGCCGCAGCGTCGCCAGATACGCGTCATGGTCGAGCGGATCGCTGAAGACACAGCGCTCCCGGCTGTCGATGCCCCGGAGAGCGAAGGCCCGCTCCAGCCGATCCTCAAAGACGCGGGTGACGGTGGGCTGGCTGTGCCGGAAGAACAGGAACCGGCTGCCCGGCACGGCGGCGGCGATGGCGGGAAACACATGGTCGTGCTGCGGCAGGTACTTGAACAGGCTTTGGCTGCACAGGAAGGCCGGCGCCCCGTCGGACAGGCCGAACCGCCCGCGCGCGACCGACGCGACGGGTCGCCGCGTGGGCTCGACGTAGCAACCAAGGTTGGGCAGGCGGTGCAGGCGCTCGCTGTAGAAGGCGTCTCCATCCGGCGGTTCCAGCAGGTCGCCCGACAGGTAATGGTCGAGCGTGGGAAGCCCCGTCGTGTCAGGGTGTCCCCAGGCCACGGCCTGCACCGGCGCGAGGCGGAGCGCCGCGAGCCGATGGGTCATCGGTTCCATGCCGACCTCGGGGAACAGCAGAACGTCGGGCCGGTCGGCGACGATGGTCTCCGCCCAGCGCTCCACGGTGCCGAGGCCGCGCCGGAACACCGCGCACCGCGACGCGGCCAGAGCGGTGCAGGCGTCCTCCTCTCCGGTGACATGGTATCCGAGAAGGGTGAAGCGCTCCGGATCGAGTTGGGTGAGCCAGCCGGCCAGGATCGCCCGCCACACCGAATGGTCGTGGAAGTAGGACGAGACGATCCCGACCCGCAACCGCGCCCGGACCGTCCGGGGACGGGCCGTTTCCGGGATGGCCGGGATGCGGCTCCCCAGACGCGCCTCCATCAGCCCGGCCATGATGCCGCCGTAGGTTTTCTGCAAAGCCCGGTTGTCCAAGCCCTGGTAGGCCAGCAGGAAAGGCAGATGCGCGCCCGCGAGGTCCGCGGCGCTCCGCCGCGCCTCGGCCGGAGCGCCCGGGCCGATCAGCCCGTCGAGCGCGGCGAGGTGATGCGCGTAGGCCTTGCGCCTGGACCCCAGTTCCGCCCCGTCGGCGTAGACGTGGCGGAGTTGCGCGACGCACAAGGCCATCCGGCACGCGGCGTCCCACGGTGCGGCCTCCACCCCCCGGGTCAGGAAGCCGATGGCCAAAGCGTCTTCGCCGCGGCTGGCGTGGAGCACCCCCAAGGCGTGCAGCAGCCCCGCATGGTCGGGGGCGGCGCGCACCCCATGGTTCAACATCCGCAGACGGTCGGCCGGGCAAGGCCCGGATGACGCGCTGCCCAGCCCGAAATAGGCGTCGCCGTTGTCGGGCTGGCAGGCGATCGCCCGACGGAACGCCGCCATCGCCGCCTCGGTGCGCCCGAGATCGGCGAGCGCGGCGCCAAGATTGACCAGCAGCATCGCGGAGCCGGGCGAGAGCCGCGCGGCCCAGCGGAAGGAGGTCGCCGCCAACGCCACGGCGCCGCCGGCGCGCAGGAGGTTGCCCAGGTTGTTGCAGGCCGCGCCATGGCTCGGGTCGAGCGCGATGAGACGGCGATAGGCCGCCACCGCCCCCCTCTCCTCCCCCCGCGCCCGCAGCATCCGCGCAAGGGAGAAGCACAGGCTACCCTCCTCGGGCCTCAGGCGGAGGAGTTGCCGGAGCACCGACACGGCTTCGTCGGTCGGAGGCCCTTCGGCCAGCAGCGGCGCCAGACCGGCCAGCGCATCCGGGTGGCCGGGGCGCAGCGTCAGCGCCCGGCGGTGGAGCGCGGCCGCCTCGTCCGTCCGGCCCATCGCCACGGCCAGCTTGCCGAAGTTGGCGTGGAAGTCGGCGATGTCCGGCGCACTGGCAATGGCGCGGCGAATCCGCGCCATCGCTTCCGTGGGGCGGCCCTGCTGCCCGTCGAGCACGCCTGAAAGATGCAGCGCGTGAGGCTGGTCCGGCTCGACGGCGAGGATTCGTCCGTAAAGCTCCCTGGCCTCCGTCAGTGCACCCTGGAGGTGATACTCGACCGCAAGCCCCAGCGCTTCCTGCACCGTCGCCATGGAGAAGCCCCCGCGCGCATCTTGACCGATCAAAGCAGCCTAGGGGGATTGCTGCTGTCCCGACAGCTTTTCGGCGCGGCAACCTTTTGGGCGGCAACCCATTGGAAAGATTGGTGGGCCCGGCCGGATTCGAACCGACGACAACACCGTTATGAGCGGCGCGTTCTAACCGCTGAACTACAGGCCCCCACCAAGGGATGCCGAATGTGCCCAGAACCGGGAGCTTATGCAACCCCGTTCGAGGGAGGCCGCAACCAAAATGAAGAAAGCACCCAAAATGAAAAGGGGGACCCGAAGGTCCCCCGCTTTCCATACGACCGCAGTGCCTGCGGCGCCGACGTCCCCGGAACCCTCAGGTGTCCAGGAAGCTGCGCAGCTTGCGCGACCGCGACGGGTGCTTCAGCTTGCGAAGCGCCTTCGCCTCGATCTGGCGGATGCGCTCGCGGGTCACGTTGAACTGCTGGCCGACTTCCTCCAGCGTGTGGTCGGTGTTCATGCCGATGCCGAAGCGCATGCGCAGGACACGCTCCTCGCGCGGCGTCAGCGAGGCCAGGACGCGGGTCGTCGTCTCGCGCAGGTTCGCCTGGATGGCGGCGTCGAGCGGCAGCACCGCGTTCTTGTCCTCGATGAAGTCGCCGAGATGCGAATCCTCCTCGTCGCCGATCGGCGTTTCGAGGGAGATCGGCTCCTTGGCGATCTTCAGGACCTTGCGGACCTTCTCCAGCGGCATCATCAGACGCTCCGCCAGCTCCTCCGGGGTCGGCTCGCGGCCGATCTCGTGCAGCATCTGGCGGCTGGTGCGGACCAGCTTGTTGATCGTCTCGATCATGTGGACCGGGATGCGGATGGTCCGCGCCTGGTCGGCGATCGAGCGGGTGATCGCCTGACGGATCCACCACGTCGCGTAGGTCGAGAACTTGTAGCCGCGCCGGTACTCGAACTTGTCCACCGCCTTCATCAGGCCGATGTTGCCCTCCTGGATCAGGTCCAGGAACTGCAGGCCGCGGTTCGTGTACTTCTTCGCGATGGAGATCACGAGGCGCAGGTTGGCCTCGACCATCTCCTTCTTCGCGCGGCTCGCTTCCTTCTCGCCCTTCTGGACGGTGGAGACGATGCGGCGGAACTCGCTGATCGGCAGCTTGGCCTCGTCCGAGATGCTCGACACGCCGTCGCGCGTCTTGCGGATGTCGGCCTCGTACTTGTCGTAGAACTTGCCCCAGGTCTTGGGGTTCAGGCCGCGGATGCGCTCCAGCCAGTTCGGGTCGAGTTCGTGCCCGAAATAGTGGTTCAAGAAGTCCTCGCGCTTCACGCGGCAGTCGGTCGCCATGCGCAGCAGCTTGCCTTCGAAGCCGGTCAGCTTGCGGTTCAGGGCGTAGAGCTGCTCGACAAGCTGCTCGATGCGCTGGTTGTTCAGGCGCACCGTGTTCATCAGCTCGACCATCTCGGTCTTGAGCTTGTCGTACTTCTTGTCCGACTGCTTGGCCACGTCCTCGCCGCGCTGGATGGCCGCGATGCGGCCCTCGTGCAGCTTGTGCAGCTTGTCGTAGGTGGCCTTGATCTTCTCGAAGGTCTCGATGACCTGCGGCTTCAGCGCGGCTTCCATGGCCGACAGGGACAGGCTGTTCTCGCCGTCCTCGTCGCCTTCCTCCTCGCTCTCGCCCTCGGGACGCGGCGGACGCTCCTCCTCGGTCTCCTCCGGAGCGGCTTCCACCGTCTCGGCCAGACCTTCGGGGATTTCCTCACCGTCCGGGCCGCCGCCATAGGTGGCGTCCAGGTCGATGATGTCGCGCAGCAGCATCTTCCCTTCCATGAGGGCGTCGTGCCACTCGAGGATGGCGCGGATGGTCAGCGGCGATTCGCAGATCGCCCCGATCATCATCTCGCGCCCGGCCTCGATGCGCTTGGCGATGGCGATTTCGCCCTCGCGGGACAGCAGCTCAACCGAGCCCATCTCGCGCAGATACATGCGCACGGGGTCGTCGGTGCGGCCGATGTCGTCATCGTCCAGATTGCCGGCGGACCGGCCTTCGCCCTCGCCGTCGGCGTTGGCGTTGCCTTCCGAATCCTGCTCTTCCGATTCGACGATGTTGATGCCCATCTCGGAGAGCATGGCCATCGTGTCTTCGATCTGCTCGGAAGACGAGGTGTCCTGCGGCAGGGCGGCGTTCAGCTCGTCATAGGTGACGTAGCCACGCTCCTTGCCGCGGGCGATCATCTTCTTGACGGCAAGACCCATGCCGTCCATGAGCGGGCCGTCGCCGGCCTCGTCCCGGGCTTCGGAAACTTCAACGCTGTTCGCAGCTTTCGTGGCCATGCGATCGATGCCCCCGCATTACCCCATAATAAAAACCCATAGCGCGCACCGCAGCGGCCCCCCGCTGTCGATCCGCACCTGCTTAAACCGGTTGTGAACCGTACCGGAGCCTGTCCGGTCTGACCCTTCCGGGTCTCATTCCCTCCGGCCCTTCCCTTCCGCACCACGCCCGGCGGCGCTGGCCGCTAGGCATCGTCGAGATCCTCGTCATCCGTCATACCCATTCCGGACCTGATGACCTCCTGTTGAAGGGCCACGACCCGCGCGAAGTTCGCCTCGCTGTTGTCACGGGCCAAAGCCGCCTCCGCTTCTCTCAAATCGGCCATCACCTGCCTGTGATGCAGGTGATGCCATGTCGGCCACCACCCCCGTTTCGCATCCAAGGAGGACGCATCCGGGCGTGCAAAGCCGGCATGGACATAGGTCGACTCGCTGAGCAGAGAGCGGACAATGGTATCATAGCCGGCGGAAGACAAGTGGCGACAAAGCGATGCGGCGTCAAGTCCCGAGTCGTTTTCCCGCCGTTCAGCAAGCAATCCAATGACCGCTTGGCGCAATTCCTCCAATTCCCGGTCGGGAAACGGCAGCATGCCCAACGATTCGCCCAACTCATCAAACAGTTCGGGGTGGTTAATGATCACGGCGAGCAGAACGCGTTCCCGCGCGGCGGCGAGATTGCCGGGGTTGCGGCGGCGGTGGCCGGGCGGCGGCGCGGTGCGCAGGCCCGGCAGGCCCGGCGTGTGACGGCGCGTCGGCTGGCCGAAACGCCCGCCCCCCTGCCCCCCGCCCTGCCAGGAACCGTTCGGGACCCAGGGGCCGCGGCCGTTGCGCTGGCGCGGCGGCGGGGCGAAGGCCTCGTCGACGCGGCGGCGCATCTCGGTGCGGTAGAAGGACTGCACGTCGCGGTCGGCGATCTGCCCGACCCGCGAGTCCAGGGCGGCCTTCACCGCCGCCTTCGATTCGGGCGTGTCGGTGGGCTTGCCCTCGGTCTCCATGCGCCACACCGCCTCGGACAGCGGGATGGCCTCGCCCAGCACCTCCTGCATGGCGCGGGGACCGTGCAGGCGGATCAGGCTGTCGGGGTCCTCCCCCTCCGGCAGGAAGGCGACGCGGGCGGAATGGCCGGGCGCGAGGTGCGGCAGGATGCGCTCCACCGCCCGCCACGCCGCCCGGCGCCCGGCGTTGTCGCCGTCGAAGCAGAGGAAGGGCACCTTCTCCGCGTCGGGGATCAGCTTCCACAGCTCCTGGACCTGCGTCTCGGTCAGGGCGGTGCCGAGCGGCGCCACCGCGCCCTCGAACCCGGCGCGGACCAGCGCGATGACGTCCATGTAGCCTTCGGCGACGATCACCGGCTTGCCGTCCGCCGCCGCCTGCCGCGCCCGGGACAGGCCGTACAACAGCGTGCCCTTGTGGAACAGCGGCGTGTCGGCGGTGTTGACGTATTTCGGGCCGTCGCCCTCCAGGATGCGGCCGCCGAAGGCGACCACCCGGCCGCGCCGGTCGGTCACCGGGAAGATCACCCGGTTGCGGAAGAAGCTGTAGGGCGTGCGCCCGTCCTCCGGCCGCTTCAGCAGGCCGGCGGTCACCATGTCCTCCTCCGAGAAGCCCTGCTTCAGCAGCTGGCTGCGCAGCGCGCCGGAATCGCCGGGGGCGAAGCCCAGGCGGAAGCGCGCCATGCCGTCGGTGTCCAGCCCGCGGCGCTGGAAATACTCCAGCCCGGCGCGGCCCGCCGGGGCGTAGAGCTGCTGCTCGAACCAGCGGGCGGCCTGCTCCACCAGATCGTGCAGCGTCTTGCGCCGCTCATAGCGCTGCTTGTCCTCCTCGGTGGCGCGGGGGACCGGCAGCCCCGCCTCGCCGGCCAGCGCCTCCACCGCCTCCGGGAAGGCGAGGTTGTCGTGGCGCATGACGAAGCCGATGATGTCGCCGTGCGCCCCGCAGCCGAAGCAATGGAAGAAGCCCTTCTGGTCGTTGACGTAGAAGGACGGCGACTTCTCGTTGTGGAAGGGGCACGGCGCCTTGTACTCGCGGCCGGCGCGGATCAGGCGCAGACGCTTGCCCACCACGTCCGACAAGGCGAGGCGGGTGCGGAGTTCTTCCAGGAACTGGGGCGGGAAGGCCATGGGCGGGCGGCTCCCGTGCTAGATCGGAGACCGCACCGTCAGCAGGCCGACAGCTGCTGCTTCACGGCGCCGCTGACCTTGGCGAAGTCCATCTGGCCGGCGTAGCGGACCTTCAGCTCCGCCATCACCTTGCCCATGTCCTTGATGCAGGTGGCGCCGATCTCGTCCACCACCGTCTTCACGGCGGCGGCCACCTCCTCCTCCGACATCTGCTTGGGCAGGAAGCCCTCGATGATGGTGATCTCCTCGCGCTCCTGCTCGGCCAGCTCCAGGCGGCCGCCCTGCTCGTACAGCTTGATCGACTCGCCGCGCTGCTTGATCATCGTCTGCAGCATGGAGAGGATCTCGGCCTCGTCGATGCCGTCGGTGACGCCGCGCGAGCGCGCCGCGATGTCCCGGTCCTTCAGCGCGGCCAGGATCAGGCGCACGGTCGAGACGGCGCGCTGGTTCTTGGCGAGCATCGCCTGCTTCAAAGCCTCGTTCAGGCGCGTGCGCAGCATTGCTGTGTGTCCTTGTATCGTCTGTGGTGTTCGTCAGGTCGAAACGATCAACGGCCGCCCGGCAGCATCCGCGCCGTGCCCGGCCCTTTGCGGCATGGCATGGGCGACGCGGCGCGAACCGGTAATATTCCTAAATTTGCGCCGGATTGCCACGTCAATTCCGAAGGGCCGCTTCTCACCCTCCAACAGCCGAGCCCCACCGGTGAAGCACGGCGAATATGCAAACGCGCCGCTGGAAATCGGGGTACCAATCGTCATATACGGTTGACCGGCTCACCCGTCCCGACTAATCGATCCAGGCTCAGACACCCGAACCGCAAGGAAACGGGATGGCGGGGCACGGACCGACGACGACGCGTGCGCCCAGCGGGACGGGACGCGGCGCCGACGTTCCGCGAAGCAGGAATATGTGGCCCGCGGCGGCTCTTGATAAGGTCTGAAGGATGGCTCAATCGACTCTCCCGGCGGGCGATGCCGGCGCTTACACCGGTGTCCTGGTTCTGGCCGACGGCACCGTCTTCAAGGGCCGAGGCATCGGTGCGGTGGGGGATTCGGTGGGCGAGGTGTGCTTCAACACCTCGATGACCGGCTATCAGGAAATCCTGACCGACCCCAGCTACGCCGGGCAGATCATCACCTTCACCTTCCCCCACATCGGCAACACCGGCGCCAACCCGGAAGACATCGAGACGGTGACCCCCGCCGCGCGCGGCCTGATCCTGCGCGCCGACGTCACCGACCCGTCGAACTGGCGCGCCACCCGCCATCTCGACGACTGGCTGAAGAGCTACGGGCTGGTCGGTCTGGCCGGGGTGGACACCCGCCGCCTGACCCGCCGCATCCGCGATCTGGGCGCGCCGAACGGCGTGGTCGCCCATGCGCCGGACGGCAAGTTCGACCTCGACGCGCTGGTCGCCAAGGCCAAGGGCTGGCCGGGGCTGGAGGGCATGGACCTCGCCAAGGACGTTTCCTGCCGCCAGACCTACGGCTGGGATGAGAGCGCCTGGACGCTCGGCGCCGGCTACGGCACGCAGGAGAGCCCGCGCTTCCACGTCGTGGCGATCGATTTCGGCGCCAAGCGCAACATCCTGCGCTGCCTCGCGGCGGCCGGCTGCAAGGTGACCGTGGTTCCGGGCACCGCCACCGTCGAGGAGGTGATGCGCCACAAGCCGGACGGCGTCTTCCTGTCGAACGGCCCCGGCGACCCCGCGGCCACCGGCGAATACGCCGTGCCGACGATCAAGGGCCTGCTGGACACCGGCCTGCCGATGTTCGGCATCTGCCTGGGCCACCAGATGCTGTCGCTCGCGCTGGGCGCCAAGACGAAGAAGATGCCGCTGGGCCACCGCGGCGCCAACCATCCGGTCAAGGACCTGGCCTCCGGCCGGGTGGAGATCACCAGCCAGAACCACGGCTTCGTGGTGATGGAGGAGACCCTGCCCGCCGACGCCGAGGTGACCCACGTCAGCCTGTTCGACGGCACCAACGAGGGCATCCGGCTGAAGAACAAGCCGGTCTTCTCGGTGCAGTACCACCCCGAGGCCTCGCCCGGCCCGCAGGACAGCCACTATCTGTTCGACCGCTTCGTGGCGCTGATGGACGGCAAGCAGCCGGCCTGACGCCCGCCGCACGCACCGGACGATGACGGGAAAGGAGCCGCTTGCGGCTCCTTTTTCTTTTGCCGACGCAGGGAGGGCATCGCTCCCCCCTCGCCGTCACCCGATCGGGCGGATTGTCCGATATTTCCACCCCTTTCGATAAAAACCCTGCTCCGTCAAAGGTGTGTCCTTTGCCGCCGGACTCTGCGATGGTTACGGACGCGTCTCGCGCTATTCATACCGGAGCATGACATTTCGTGCCTGTGCACGCTCAGGATGACGACGCCCCCGCCGGCGAAAGCGTGGCGGGCGACGACCAGCCCCGGACCGGCGGCCTGTCGCTCCGCACCGGGCTGGTGCTGCTGGTCATGGCGGCGCTGCTGCCGATGCTGGGATTCGCCGGCTGGACCGTTTTCCGCATGGCCGAGACGCAGAGCGCCGCCATCGAGCGGTCCGGCCAGGATCTGGCGCGGACGCTCGCCGTCGCCGTCGACCGCGAACTCATGGCGATGGAGACGGCGCTCCAGGTTCTGACCACCTCTCCCCATCTGGACAAGGGCGATCTCGCCGCCTTCCACCGGCAGGCCACCGAACTGCTTCAGCACAAGGGGTCCCGGCGCGAGGGCGTCCACATCATGCTGAGCAACGCCCAAGGCCAGCAGATGCTCAACACGCGCCGCCCCTTCGGCGAGCCGCTTCCCCGCGCCGCGGTGGCCGGCCTGATCCGGCGGACGGCGGACAGCGGCCAGACCCAGATCTCCGAGATCTTCACGGGCGCCGTCGCCCAGCGCCCCCTGGTCGCCGTCGCCCTCCCCATCACGCGGAACGGCCCTTCGGAGCATGTGCTGACCATGAGCATCCCGGCCGAGATGTTCATCGAGGTGCTGCGCCAGCAGGGCCTTCCGGAAGGATGGGTCGCCGCCCTGTGGGATCGCCAGGGCGTCGTCATCACCCGGACCGCGGCCTCCGACTCCTTCACCGGCACGCCGATCCCCGCCGAGGTGTTCCGCCGGACCGCCTCGGCCAGTTCCGGGACCTTCGCCATCGTGGCGCGGGACGGCACGCCGCTGTTCAACGCCTTCGCCCGCTCGGAGCTGTCGGGCTGGACCGTCGCCGTCGGCGTCCCGCAGGAGCTGATCGCCGAGCCCATGCGCCGCTCGGTCACGCTGGTGCTGTGCGGCGGCGGCATCCTGCTGCTGGTCAGCCTGGCGATGGCGCTGGCGGTCGGGCGGCGCATCGCCGACCCGGTCGCGGCGCTCGCCGGCTCCGCCCTGGCGCTGGGGCGCGACGGCCCGCACGCCGCGCTGGTGATGACCGCCCCCACGCCGATCCGCGAGGTCAACGCGGTGGCCGGCGCGCTGAACCGGGCGGCCCGCCGCCTGCGCGACAGCGAGGCGCAGCAGCGGCTGGTCATGGAGGTCGTCGGGCTGGGGGTCTGGCGCTTCGACACGCGCAGCCGCCGCTTCCACGGGTCGGACCACACCGCCGCCCTCCTGGGTGTCCCGGTGCTCGACGGCGCTTCGGTCGAATCCTGGATCCGCAACGTCGCGGCGGACCACCGCAACGCCATCCGCGCCGCCCTCTTCCGCGACGACCCGTCGAAGGGCGAGCTGGAGGCGGAGTTTCCCGTCGGCTCGCCCGACGGGCAGGTGCGCTGGCTGGCCATGCGCGGCTCCTGCCTGACCGACCCGGACGGCACCACCCGCGCCGTCGGCATCCTGGAGGACGTGACGGAGCGGCGGCGCGCCCACGAGATGCAGCTGGGCGAGCTGGTGGACCGCCACGCCTCCGACCGCCGCCTGTTCGCCGCGATCATCGAAAGCTCCACCGACCTGATCGTCGCGGTGGACCAGGAGTGCCGCTACATCCTCTTCAACGGCGCCTACCAGCGGGAGGTCGAGGCGCTCTACGGCCACCGTCCGGCCATCGGCCAGCGCCTTCTGGAGATGATGGAGCATCTGCCCACCGCCCAGGCCACCGCGGAGTCCCTGTGGAGCCGCGCGCTCGGCGGGGAGCGCTTCACCATCGTGGAGGAGCTGGGCGACCCCACCCTGCAGCGCAAGCGCTATGAGCTGGCCTTCGGCACCATCCTGGATTCCAGCGGCCGGCGCATCGGCGCCTATCACGTCGCCCGCGACGTCGAGGAGCGGGAGCGCACCGGCCAGGCCCTGCGCGAGATCGAGGAGACGCTGCACCAGGCCCGCAAGATGGAGGCCATCGGCCAGCTCACCGGCGGCATCGCCCACGACTTCAACAACCTGCTCCAGGCCATCGGCACCTCGCTCTACCTGCTGCGCGCCGCGGGGGAAAGCGGCGGGGTCAGCCATCCCCAGGCCCTGGACATGGCGGAGAAGGCGGTGGAGCGCGGCGCCACCCTGACCCAGCATCTGCTGGCCTTCTCCCGCCGGCAGCGGCTGGAGCCGAAGACGGTCGACGTCGGCGCCCTGGTCACCGGCATGGGCGGGCTGCTGGAACGCACGCTGGGGGGCACCACCCGCATCGTGACGGAGACGGAGCCCAGCCTGTGGCCGGCGCGGGTCGATCCGAACCAGCTCGAAATGGCCATCCTCAACCTCGCCATCAACGCGCGCGACGCCATGGCGGCGGGCGGCACCCTGACCATCCACACGCGCAATTGCCCGGACGAGGCGGAAGGGCGTCCGCTCGACCTCGCCGCCGGGGACTGCGTGTGCATCGCCGTCGCCGACACCGGCAGCGGCATGAGCGAGGAGACGGCGGCCCGCGCCTTCGAGCCCTTCTTCACGACGAAGGGCGTCGGGCACGGCACCGGCCTGGGCCTGTCGATGGTGCACGGGCTGGCCGCGCAATCCGGCGGGACGGTGGTTCTCGCCACCCGGCTGGGCGCCGGCACGACGGTGACGCTCTATCTGCCGCGGGCCGACGCCGAGGAGGAGGAGGGCCGGGACGCCGAGCCGCCGGTCGCCGCCCAGGCCCCGCCCCGCCCCGCCACCATCCTTCTGGTGGAGGACGAGGCGCTGGTCCGCATGGCGACCGCGACGGTTCTGGAGCATGCCGGTTTCCGCATCATGGAGGCGTCCAGCGGACCCGACGCGCTGGACGTCTTCGCCCGCGAACCGGAGGTGGACCTCGTGCTGACCGACTACGCGATGCCCGGCATGACGGGGCTGGAGCTGGTGCGGGAGCTGCGCGCCCGGCGCCCCGGCCTGCCGGTCCTGATGGTCACCGGCTATGCGGAGATCCAGCGGGCCTCGGCGCTGGACGGGCTGCCCATCCTGCAGAAACCCTATCAGGCCGACGAGCTGGTCGCCCGCATCCGCACCGCCCTGCCCGCGCCGCCCCCTGCCTGACGGCCGCCGCCCGTCCGGACGCTCCATGCCGCCGCACGCCCCGTCCTTTCCCCCCTGCCCCCTCTGCGGCCGCCCGATGGTGCCCGGCCCCAGCCTGAACGAGCATCATCTGATCCCGCGCACCTATGGCGGGCGGGACACCGTGACCATGCACCGCATCTGCCACGCCAAGATCCACGCGGTGCTGAGCGAAGCGGAATTGCGCGACCACTACCACACCATCGCCAGCCTGCGTGCCCACCCGGACATCGCCGCCTTCCTGCGCTGGGTGTCCCGCAAGCCGCCGGAATTCATCGACCGCCACGCCTCCGGACGTGGGCGCCGGCGGTGACGCGGCATCCAGTGGATCAGACGCGCCCGAGGTAGCGGTTGATCTCGCCGTTGCAGGATTGGCTGATGCGCTCGTATTCGGCGGGGGTGTCGATGCCGGCCTGGCGCGCGTTCCGCTCGCGCCCGAACTCCTCCATCAACTGGCGCATCGCCGCCTTGATCGGCTGCTCGATCGCCGCCATCACCTGCCGTTCGGAGCGCCCCTGGGCCGGGCGGGCGCGGCCGACCACTTCCTCCAGCCGGCGCTTCAGAACCGGCACATACTCGCGCAGAAGCTGCTCGTCCACCGTGACGTGGCGCATCTCGTGGGCCAGCACCTCGCCATGGATGCAGCTGCCCTGCGGCAGTTCGCGGGCGACATAGACGGTCCGCTCGTCGTAGCCGAAGGTGACGGTCAGGGTCTGCGCCGCGCCGCAGTAGCGGCCCTGCCCCAGCGACGCCGTCATGACGCCGGCCTGCCATTGCTGATTGTATTGAATGGCCGCCAGCCCCAGCGTGTGGGAGTTGGCGGTCCGCCCCGCGACGGGACGCCGCCCCGGCTTCTGGGCCAGTTGGCGGATCGACTGGCTGTAGTCGGTGCGCAGCGGGGCGATCTGCAGATCGAGGACCACGCGGGCCGGCGCGAAGTCCGGACAGGCCGCGACCCCGCCCTGTGCGGTCGCGGTTTGCGCGGCCGCGGGCGCCGAAAAGCCAAGCCCTCCCCCACCCAGGAACAGGAGCGTCAGGAGGCCGGCGCGCAGACGCGGTCGAAACGGGCGGAGGATCATTCCGCCTATGTCGGTGCGGCCCCCGCCGACGGCAAGGGCCGCGATGCCGGGCCTCAGCGCTTGCCCGGATAGAGGAAGCGGGCCTTCAGCGTGCCCTCGATGGCGCGCAGATCGCTCGCCACCTCGTTCTCGTCCACGTCGCCGTCGACATCCACCACGACGTAGCCCAGCTCCGGGTCGGTCTGGAGATACTGCGCGGCGATGTTCAGGTTGCGGCCCGAGAAGACCTCGTTGATCTTGCGCAGCACGCCCGGACGGTTCTCGTGGACGTGCAGGAAGCGGGTGGAACCGGCGTGGACCACCGGCAGGCCGACCTGCGGGAAGTTCACCGCACCCATGGTCGAGCCGTTGTCCGAATACTCGATCAGCTTCTGCGACACCTCGGTGCCGATGTTGGCCTGCGCCTCCATCGTCGAACCGCCGATGTGCGGGGTCAGGATCACGTTGTCGAGCCCGCGCAGCGCGCTCTCGAACACCTCCTTGTCGCCGCCCGGCTCCTTCGGGAACACGTCGATGGCAGCACCCAGCAGATGCTTGTCCTTCAGGGCGGCGGCCAGCGCCTCGATCACCACGACCTTGCCGCGGGCGGCGTTGATCAGGTGGGCGCCCTTCTTCATGGCGCGGATCTGCGCCTCGCCGATCATGTCGCGGGTCTGCGGCGTGTCGGGGACGTGCAGGGTCACCACGTCGGACACCGCCAGCAGTTCCTCCAGCGAGTGGCAGGACTGCGCGTTGCCGAGCGCCAGCTTGTTCACGACGTCGTAGTAGCGGACCTTCATGCCCATCGACTCGGCCATGATCGACACCTGGGTGCCGATGTGGCCGTAGCCGACGATGCCCAGCGTCTTGCCGCGGATCTCGTAGCTGTCCTTGGCCGACTTCATCCAGCCGCCGCCATGCACGAGGTTCGACTTCGAGAAGATGCCGCGCATCAGCATGATGATCTCGCCGATCACCAGCTCCGCCACCGACCGGGTGTTCGAATAGGGCGCGTTGAAGACCGGGATGCCGAGTCGGCGGGCGGCCTTCAGATCGACCTGATTGGTGCCGATGCAGAAGCAGCCGACGCTGAACAGGCGGGTCGCGGCCTCCAGCACCTTGGCGGTCAGATGGGTGCGCGAGCGGATGCCCAGCATGTGGACGGACCCGATGCGCTCCAGCAGCTCCGATTCGTCCAGCGCGTGCGGCAGACGCTCCACGGTGGCGTAGCCGCCATGCGCCAGCTCGTTGATGGCGTTGTCGTGAACGCCTTCGAGCAGCAGGATGTTGATCTTGTCCTTGGAGAGCGAGAGCTTCGTCACGGCCGGCATCCGTCGAAATGAATGGCCCCGCACGCGGCGGGCCGCCAATAATGCGAGCGCGCAAGGTAATGCCAAGCGCCGGCCTTGTCACGCGAGGGATGTTGCGTTGCCGCCGCCATTCCGCATGGCGGGTTGGCGCCGCACGCGGGGCGGGTGTATTCCTGCCACGGGCAATCACTGGGCCGCCAAGAGCGAGGGAAAAACCGGGATGAGCGACGTCACCATCTACCACAACCCGCGCTGCACCAAGTCGCGCCAGACGCTGGAGCTTCTGAGGTCCAGGGGCGTCGAGCCCACCGTCGTGGAGTATCTGAAGACCCCGCCCGGCCCGGCGGAGCTGAAGGCCATCCTGGGCAAGCTGGGCAAGGGCCCGCGCGACATCCTGCGCGCCAAGGAGGCGGCGGAGGCCGGGATCGCCAAGGATCTCGACGGCGACGCCCTGATCGACGCATTGTCCGCCAACCCCGCCGCCATCGAGCGGCCCATCGTCGTCACGGGCGACAAGGCCCGCGTGGGCCGTCCGCCGGAAAGCGTTCTGGAGATCCTGTAAGTGACCAAGCCCTCCCTGGACCTCACCCCCGCCGACGCGGCGACCGAGCTGCGCACCGTCCGCGACCTGATCCGCTACGGCGTCAGCCGCTTCAACGAGGCCGATCTGGACTACGGCCACGGCACCACCAACGCCCATGACGAGGCGGTGTTCATGGTGCTGGAAGGGCTGAGCCTGCCCATCGACCAGCTCGACCCCTATGTGGACGCCCGGCTGACCCTGGCGGAGCGCCGCAAGGTCGCCGACCTGCTGCACGCCCGCGTGGAGACGCGCAAGCCGGCCTCCTACCTGCTGAACAAGGCCTACATCCAGGGCATCCCCTTCTATGTGGACGAGCGGGTGATCGTCCCGCGCTCCTACATCGGGGAAATCCTGTTCTCCGACCTGATCGGCGGCGACGACTTCACGCTGGTGGAGGACCCGACGGAGGTCGAGCGGGTTCTCGACCTCTGCACCGGCTCCGGCTGCCTCGCCATCCTGGCCGCCCAGATCTTCCCGGAGGCCCAGGTGGACGCGGTGGACCTGTCCGCCGACGCGCTGGAGGTGGCCAAGCGCAACGTGGCGGACAGCGGGTTCGAGGACCGCATCGCCCTGCACCACGGCGACCTGTTCGCGCCGCTGAAGAACCGCAAGTACGACGTCATCATCACCAACCCGCCCTATGTGGACGCCGAGGCGATGGCCAACCTGCCGCCGGAGTTCCGCCATGAGCCGCAGATGGCCCTGGCCTCGGGCGAGGACGGGCTGGACATCGTCCGCCGCATCCTGAAGGAGGCGCCCAAGCACCTGACTCCGGAAGGCGGCCTGCTCTGCGAGTTCGGCACGGGCCGCGAGATCCTGGAGGCCGAGTACCCGGACCTCGACTTCTTCTGGGTGGAGACCGCCAACAGCTTCGGCGAGGTCTTCTGGCTGACCCGCGACCAGCTGAAGCCGGGCCGGTAACTAGACCGCGCGCCGGAGCAGCACGCTTCCCCCCTGGTGCGGCAGCCGCTCGTGCCAGGGGATGTCGGCGCGGCCGATCTCGGCGAAGCCCTCCTTGGCATAGAGCCGGCGCGCGTCGGCGTTGTCGGCCCAGACATGCAGCGTCACCCGGTCGAACCGGCCGCGGCGCGCCCGCTCATAGACCCAGGCGAGAAGCCGGGAGGCGACGCCTTGGCGGCGCCACGCCGGGTCGACGGCCAGCGCCGACAGGAAATAGCTGCCCCAGTCGTGCACGCGGTTGAAATCCTCCATGTGGGCCAGCCGGTCGACGGGCAGTCCGCTGTAGTCCTGGGTCTTGATCCAATCCACAGGGTAGGCGTGGACGACCCCGACGATGCGCCCCGCCACCTCCGCCACGCCCGAATGGCGGTGGGAGAACGACCCCGACGTGCCCGCCAGCCCCGGCACCAGCATCTCCGCCGCCGTCTGGCCGGGCACCAGCCCGTCGAGCAGGAATTCGTAGACGCCGCCGCCGGCCATGTCGATCAGCCGCGCCAGGTCGGGCGCGTCGTCCGGCTCGGCCGGGCGGATGAGGATGCCGTTGTCATTCATGACCCGCGTGTCCTGTTGGATGGAATTTAATGGTTGCCGCCGCCTATATCCCCTCTCCCTCTGGGGAGAGGGTTTATCGCACCCCGACTCCATTGACCATGGCCGCCCATCGCCCTATCCTGACGCCCATGATGGACCGTTGCCTTACCCTGGGTCTGCGAATTAGCAGCCCGGTTCTCGCGTGAGAGCCGGGGTTTTCGCACGTCTGCAGGTCTGATCCTGCACTCATCGACTCAAGACTTAGGCAAGACCGATCCATGTCAACCGTCACGCTCTCAACCGTCACGCTGGCGGCTCCCGCCGCCGAATCCCGTCCGACCGATCCGAACCGTCTCGTCCGCTTCGCCGTGCAGGCCGACGCCGATCCCGGCACCCTGCCCCGCGTGCTGGTGCTGTTCGCCAAGCGCGGCCTTGTCCCCCTGTCGCTGAGCAGCCGCCTGCTGGGCGAAACGCTGACCGTGGAGGTCGAGGTGACCGGCATGGTGACCGCGGAATCGAACCATGTCGGCAATTGCCTGCGCCAGATCCCGATGGTCCTGACGGTCGCCGTGACCGAGCGGACCGTCCCCCTGGACCTGCCCGCCGCCGCCGAGTGACGGCAACGGCGGGCCTGCCGCTCAGTCTTTGTCCGTTCAGTCGTTGGCCGTCTTCGTGACGTCGGCCGTCCTTGCCGTTTCCGGCGAGGATGGCGCGTCCGGAGCGGGGGCCACGGCCTCCTCGGCCGGCGGCTCCTCCGCCTCCTGCATCAGCTGGGCGGCGTGCTGCAGCTTGCGGAACTGCGCCACCGAGAAGGGCAGGCTCGCCAGATAGGCCAGCCCGAGGAAGGCCAGGGTCCACCAGGGCTGACTGACCAGCGAGGCGGCGAGCAGGCCGACGCCGACCAGTCCCGGCACCACATACTGGGTCGGCACCCGCATGCCCTTGAAGGAGAAGGTCGGCAGCGTGCTGACCATCAGCCCGCCCATCGCCAGCGTCCAGGGCACGACGACGGCCGGGTGGCCGGCGATGTCCGGCCCGGCCTCGAAGCCGATGACCATGGGCAGCACGGCCAGACCGGCGCCCGCCGGGGCGGGAACCCCCGTGAAGTAGTTGAAGGCCCAGGGCGGCAGGTCGACGTCCAGGCGGGAGTTGAAGCGGGCGAGCCGCAGCGCCGCGCAGACGGCGTAGGCCATGGCGGCGATCCAGCCCAGGCTGCCGGCGCCGTTCAGCGCCCACAGATACATCATGAAGGCGGGGGCCACGCCGAAGCTGATGACGTCGGACAGGCTGTCCAGCTCGGCGCCGAACTTGCTCTGCCCGTTCAGCAGGCGGGCGATCCGCCCGTCCAGCGCGTCGAAGATCGCCGCGATGACGATGCAGACCACCGCCTGCTCCCACCGCTCGTGCATAGCGAAGCGGATGGCCGTCAGGCCGGAGCACAGCGCCAGCACCGTCAGCACGTTGGGCAGAAGATGGTTGATCGACAACCCCTTCAGCCGCGGATGCGGACGGCGCGCCCGGCGCTTGCGGAACACTGCCGGCTTGAAGACCGGACGCTTCATCGGCGGACATCCCCCTGCCGTTGCGGTTCGGTGGTGGTCAGGTCGGCCAGCACGGTCTCGCCGCCGATCGCCGTCTGCCCGACGCAGACCAGCGGGGCCACGCCGTCCGGCAGATAGACGTCGGTGCGGCTGCCGAATCGGATCAGGCCGAACCGCTCGCCCGCCTTGACCTCCTGGCCGGCCTTCACCCAGTAGAGGATGCGGCGGGCGACGAGGCCGGCGATCTGCACATAGGCAATCTCACGCCCGTCGGGAAGACGGTGGCGGAAGGCGGCGCGCTCGTTCTCCTCGCTGGCCTTGTCCAGCGCGGCGTTCACGAAGGTGCCCTTGTGATACTCCGCCGCGACCACCGTGCCGTCCGCCGGCACGCGGTTGACGTGCACGTTGAAGACGTTGAGGAAGATGCTGACGCGGGTCAGCGGCTTGTCGCCCATGCCCAGCTCCGGCGGCGGAACCGCGGGAACGATCATGGTCACGCGCCCGTCGGCGGGGCTGACCAGCAGGCCGGGGCGCGTCGGCGTCACGCGATCGGGATCGCGGAAGAAATACACGCACCACAGGGTGAGCACGAGACCCAGCCAGCCCAGCGGCTTCGCCACGGCAAGCCCGAGAATCAGGGAGACCACGGCGAAGGCGGCGATGAAGGGCCAGCCGGCGCGGTGGATCGGAACGACTACGGTATTGAGGGCGGACATCGCCGGTTACTTCAGCCTCGGATCGTTGGAGCGGCGCATTCTAGACAGCATCCCCCGCCCTTTACAGAATTTTAGCAGGGAAGGTGGAGAGTGACGCCACCGACACCACAGGAATGAGCGAGCCACCGTGTCCGTTCCCGCCGCCCGCCTTCAGGCCATGCCGTCGCTCGCGCAGGTCTCGCAGACCGCCCTGCCCTTCAGCCCCGACACCTTCGTGATGACCCCCGAGGGCGTCCTGGGCATCGCCCAGCCGCCGCGCCCGGCGCGGTTGCACTTCATGGCCGACGGGCTGCCCTTCAGCATCGCCGTGGGCTTCGACGGGGAAACGTCGCGCTCGCAGGTGTGGGCGGAGATCGGCCACATCCCCTACACCGCCCAGTCGCCGGAGCGGCGGCGCCAGCTGCTGGCGATCCTGCGCGGCATCCAGGACCGACGGGGAACGCGCTTCCTCGTCCAGGAGGGCCAGAAGATCCTGCTGTTCTCCGAAGCCGAGTTCGAGGGGCAGGCGACGCCGGAGGATCTGATCCACCAGACGGTGGTCGCGCTCCAGCAGGCACGGCCCTTCCTGCGCCTGCTCGCCCCGTATCTGTAAAGCCTCGTTCGAAACCGGCCTAATTCGAAACCGGCAGAGCGAAGATCTGGCCGGGATAGATCAGGTCCGGGTCGCGGATCTGGCCGCGGTTGGCCTCGTAGATCAGCGTGTACTGCACGCCGTGTCCGTAGGTGGAGCGGGCGATCCGCCACAGGCTGTTGCCGGGCTGGACGACCATCGACCGACCGTCCGGCAGGTTGGCCGGAACCTCCGACACCTGAACCGGCAGCTCGACGCGGGCGGTGACCTTGCCCGAGTCGGTCACCTGATCGGCGCGCAGCGTGTAGACGCCCGGCGGCACGGCGCGCTCCGGGCGCAGCCGCCACTGGCCGTTCGGGTCGGTGTGGGCGCTCCCGACCAGAAGATTGTCGAGATAGAGCTGAACGGCGCTGCCCGGCTGCGCCCGGCCACCCATGGCGACCTGCCCCGAAGCGTCGTAATCCATGCTTTCCAGCGACACGCCTCCCGGCGGCGGCGGGGCCGCCACGCCGCGGGTCGCGGGGGCGGCCGGCCCCTTCGGTGCCTGGAGCACGGTGCTGCCGCCCTGCCCGTCGCCCAACCCGCCGCGCGGCATGGCGACGGCCAGCGGCCCGGTGGGCGCTTCCGAAGACGCACCGCCGGTGGCGGGCGGCGGGTCGGGCACCACGACCACCACGACGCGCTCCGACGGAGTCGGGTCGGCGGCCGGGGTCGCCTTCTCCGACAGGCTCAGTTCGCGGGCGCCGGGGGCCAGGGGCTGGTCGGGAAGAAGGACCCACTCGCCGCGCGCGTCGGCGTTGACGGAGCCGAGCGAGCGCTCCCCGTCATGGACGGTCACCGAGGAGCCCGGCGTGGCGCGGCCGGCCATCACGGTGGCGCCGTCCGGGGCGACGCGCACGATGTCGAAGCGTGGACCGGCGGGCTCCTCCGCGGCCTTCGCCGGAGCGGGCGCGTTGGCCGGCGGCTTGACCGGGGTCACGCTGCCCAGCGCGACGGTTGTTCCGGACCCGGCCGTTCCGGCGCGGGAGCCCGGCGTGGGGGCCGGATCGAAGGCCAGATACGCGACCACGGCGGCGGCCGCCGCCGCCGCACCGCCGAACAGGAGAGCTTGCTTCACCGGAGCACCGCCGCATCATTGCCGGCGGACACGCCGGCCTGCGGAAAGGATAGCAGATTGCGGCGGTGGAACTGAACACCGCCGATGGAGCAGACGCATAGCCGCATCGGGACCCGCGCACCGCCTTCGCGCCGTCGGGCGGGACGGTCCCCGCGCCCACGTCTCCAGACTCACTTCTCCAGCTTGGCGACCGTCTCGGAATGGCGGCCGGAGGAGAGGTCGGCCGCGGAGACGCTGGTTTCCGTGGCCTGAACCGCCGTGCCGCCGCCCGCGTTCGCCTTGCCCCCGCCGACCAGAAAGCCGATCCCGCCACCGAAGCCGAGGAACAGGAACGTGGCCACCGAGATGGCGGCCAGGGCGTTGACGACGCGCGAATCCATAATGATCCCTCCCGATGGGCTGAAGTCCGATGTCCGGGTAGACGTCGCCCCGGCTTTGCTATTCCCTTGCTTTAGGTGACCCCGCCGGACGCACCGGAACAGTCACCGGAACGTGTACCCAACCGGCGAGAAAGGGTGAGCGATGAAAGCCCTGAATTCCGTCTGCGTCTATTGCGGCTCATCCAGCCGCGTCGCCGCTGTCCACAAGGAGGCCGCCCATATGTTGGGCGACGGGCTGGCCCAGCGGGGCATCCGGCTCGTCTACGGCGGCGGGCGGGTCGGGCTGATGGGAATCGCCGCCGACGCAGCGCTCGCCGCCGGGGGCCAGGTCGTCGGCATCATCCCGGAACACATCCAGGCCGCCGAGATCGAGCACACCGGCCTGACCGAGCTGCACGTCGTCGACAGCATGCACACCCGCAAGCGCATGATGGTCGACCGGGCCGACGCCTTCGTGGTGCTGCCGGGCGGCCTCGGCACGCTGGACGAGGCGTTCGAGGTCCTGACCTGGAAGCAGCTGGGCCTGCACGACAAGCCGGTGCTGATCGTGGATGTCGACGGCTACTGGCGCCCCTTGCTCGGCCTGATCGACCATACGGTGGCGCAGGGTTTCACCCAGCCGGCGCACCGCGCGCTGTACACCGTCGTCGATGACGTGGATGACGTGTTTGCCGCACTGGCCCATGAACCGGAGCCCGCGTTGAAGATTCCCACACAAAAGCTCTGAAAAGGCCAAGTGGTAGGACCAGATCGCGCAAATTGCGCCGTTTTCAGCGCGATATCGTCTGTTTTGATGCCCCGCGGTCCTTTCTTTCGGCAGTGCCCCGGTGCTATATAACCGCCATCCGTTTCCGTCCGGGGAACCGGGGCCCGTCTTCGGATGGACGCCCCGGCCCGTGCCCTCGCACAGCGCGCCCGGCGTCCAAGCATAAGACAACCCCTACCCGTTCGGGGAGAACTCGCACCCATGACGAAGATCAAGGTAGCCAATCCGGTCGTCGAACTCGACGGCGACGAGATGACGCGCATCATCTGGCAGTTCATCAAGGACAAGCTGATCCTGCCGTACCTCGACATCGACCTGAAATACTACGATCTCAGCGTCGAGAACCGCGACAAGACGGACGACCGGGTGACGGTCGAATCGGCCAACGCGATCAAGCAGTACGGCGTCGGCGTCAAGTGCGCGACCATCACCCCGGACGAGGCGCGGGTGACGGAGTTCAATCTCAAGAAGATGTGGAAGTCGCCGAACGGCACGATCCGCAACATCCTGGGCGGCACCGTCTTCCGCGAGCCGATCGTCTGCTCCAACGTTCCGCGCTACGTTCCGGGCTGGACCAAGCCGATCATCATCGGCCGCCACGCCTTCGGCGACCAGTACAAGGCCACCGACTTCGTCGTTCCCGGCAAGGGCAAGCTGACCATCAAGTGGGTGCCGGAAGGCGGCGGCGAGCCGATCGAGCACGAGGTGTACGATTTCCCCGGCGGCGGCGTCGCCATGGGCATGTACAACCTGGACGAGTCGATCGAGGGCTTCGCCCACTCCAGCTTCATGTACGGCCTGGAGCGCGGCTACCCGGTCTACCTGTCCACCAAGAACACGATCCTCAAGGCCTATGACGGGCGCTTCAAGGACATCTTCCAGAAGGTGTTCGACGAGCATTACGCCGCCCAGTTCAAGGCCAAGGGCCTCGTCTACGAGCACCGCCTGATCGACGACATGGTCGCCTCGGCCCTGAAGTGGGAAGGCGGCTTCGTGTGGGCCTGCAAGAACTACGACGGCGACGTGGAGTCGGACGTCGTGGCGCAGGGCTTCGGCTCGCTGGGCCTGATGACCTCGGTGCTGATCACGCCGGACGGCAAGACCGTCGAGGCGGAGGCCGCCCACGGCACGGTGACCCGCCACTACCGCGAGCACCAGAAGGGCAAGGAAACCTCCACCAACCCGATCGCCTCGATCTACGCCTGGACGCAGGGTCTGGCCTACCGCGGCAAGTTCGACAACACGCCGGACGTCGTGAAGTTCGCCGAGACGCTGGAGCGCGTCTGCGTCGAGACCGTCGAGTCGGGCTTCATGACCAAGGATCTCGCGATCCTCATCGGTCCGGAGCAGCCCTGGCTGACCACCAAGCAGTTCCTCGACAAGCTGGACGAGAACCTGCAGAAGAAGATGGCCGCCTGGGCGTAACGCCAGTTCCGCGTCAGGTGCGACGACGCGTCCCGGTCAAACGGGACGCCGGGTCGATGTAAGGTTGCGGCGGGGAGTTTCGGCTCCCCGCTTTTTTCTTGCCCGCGCGGCGCGATGCCGGCGCGGACCTGATGAACCGGAACTCGAGACTTTTCCCATGGCCAAGGACATCTTCCGCATCGCCGTGATCGGCGCCGGCGAAACCGGAACGCCCCTGCTGACGCAGCTCCTGGACGCTCCCTTCGTCGAGATCCTCGGCGTCGCCGACCTCGACGCCGAGGCGCCCGGCATGCGGCTCGCCCGCGAGCGCGGCGTCGCCACGACGACCGACTTCATGGACCTCGCCCGGCTCGGCGAGGCGGTGGACGTGCTGATCGACGTGACCGGTGTCCCGAAGGTGCGCGAGGCGCTGCGCCAGCACATGCAGGACAGCGGCAACAATCACACGCTGATCGTCCACGAGATGCTGGTGCAGCTCATGCTGTCGCTGCTGAGCGGCCGCCTCGTCCAGCTGAAGCACGAGGTCGAGGAGTACTGACCCCCCGCCGTGTCCGCCCCCCTTTCCTCTGCGCCACCGCGCCACCACATCCACGCGGCGACGATGGAACAGGGAGTTGGGACAGGTCATGGACACGAAGGACCCGGCACGGGCGTCCGCGCTGCTCAAAAAGCTGCGCGGGCGCATGACCGGCGACAAGCCGACGCTGGGGGAGGTCCTGGGCCATCTCGGCGACCGCGCGCCGGGTTTCCTGCTGCTGGCGCTGGCGATCCCCGCCGTGGTGCCGACGCCGGGACTGCCGGCGGGTCTGATCTTCGGCACGGTGCTGGCGTTGGTGGCCATACAGATGATCGTCGGCCGCGACCGTTTGGAGGTGCCGGGCTGGCTTGGCCGCCGCCGCGTGGCGCGCACCACGCTTGACAAGATCGTGGAGAAGGGCACGCCGCTGGTCGAGCGGCTTGAGGCCCGGCTGCGCACGCGCTGGCCGTCGCTGACCCATCAGGGGGTGCTGCGGCCGCTGGGCATCTTCGTATTGGTGATGGGCGTTCTGATCGCCCTGCCCATCCCGTTCGGCAACACCCTGCCCGGTTTGGCGGTGCTGGTGATCGCGCTGGGGCTGATCGTGAAGGACGGTCTGGCGGTCGCCGCCGGTCTGGGGCTGGGCGTGGCGGCGGCGGGAGTGTCGGCGATGCTGATCGCCGGAAGCTGGTGGGCGATCACCGCGGCGCCCATTTGATCGGCGCCGATCTCGAAGCGATCATGCCGCTGGTCGCGTCGGGCGGGCGCCCGCGTGAAGAGCGCCCGAATTCCGGAAATCCGGCGGAGAAATCCGGCGAAGTCTAGGCGGCGCCGACGTTGCGGTCGCCGGTGTTGCGGTCCTCGTCGCGCTTCTTGCCGGAGGACGCCGGCTGGTAGGCCACCGCCGCGTGCTCGGCGCAGTAAGGCAGGCCCGGCAGCGAGGGCTTGCCGCAGAAATGGAAGTCCTGGTGCTTCGGGTCGCCGACCGGCCACTTGCACATGCGCTCGGTCAAAGCGAGGATCGTCGCGCCGCGGGTCGGCTTCTTCTTGATCGGCGACGGGCGTCCCGACAAGCCGAGACGGTGCGCCTTTCCGATCACCGCGTTGCGGGTGATGTCGCCCAGGATGTCCGCGATTTCACTCGCGCTCAGCCCCTGGGCCCAGAGGTCCTTAAGCTGCTGAACCCGTTCGTCCGTCCAACTCATCCCCTGTCTCCCGTGGTCCGGTAACCGGTGACTTGGTTAACCAATATACCTTCCGACCAGACGGCCGTTTTCCATAAGGCGCAATATTTTGTGCCCAACGCCGGCCAACCTACCAGATGGCCGGGTAGAGGGATAGGGGGCTTGAGCAACATTCCTGTGCATAAGTCTGTGGGTGTTATGAGTTCAACGCGCCGTACACCTCCTCGGCTATGGCCGAAAGGGTCACTCGGTCGAGGTCGCCCGTTACCGCCCACGCCAAACCGTTGTCCCGCCAGTAGAAAGCCTGGACGTTGCCGTCCTGGGCAAACCGGAAGGAGGTGTCCGGCGCATCGGAGGCCGGCCGGATGTAGAGGGTGATGCGGCGACCGGCCGCATCCTGGTACATGAGCTGGGCCGCCGGCCCCCGCGCGTCGGACAGCAGCCGCCCGCCCACCAGATCGTAGCCCTTCCCGGCCAGCCGCGGCGCCTGCAGGGGCTTGCCCAGGCGCTTGGACAGCCAGCCCACGAGATGCGCCTCCTGGTCGGCCCCGACCTCCACGGGATGGCGGACCTCCACCGCGAAGACCCGGTGCGCGGCCACCGCGTCGGCGACGAAGGCCGCGCCGCCGCCGCCCGCCCCGCCCGACCAACCGCGCAACCACCAGCCGCCCACCCCGCCGGCGACGAAGACCAGCAGGACCGCCGCGGCGGCCAGCGCCGGAAGCCATCGCCGCGGGCGCGCCGCCGGCCGGACCGCCGCGCGGCCGTAGGGCGGCACGAGGGCCGCCGGCAGGGGGCGGTCGATCAGCGGGCCGAAGGTGTCCTTGAGCATCGTCCGCTGGGCGCGGTAGCGGTCGAAGCGGCGGGCCAGATCAGGGTTGCCCGCGAGATGGCGCTCGACCTCGCCGCGCCGTTCCTCCGGCAATTCGCCGTCCATCCAGGCGTGCAGGTCGGCTTCGGTCACCGGAGCGTCCGGTTCGGTGTCCATCACTTGATCCTCCTCACCGCCTGTTCCGTCCCGCCGTCCAGCAGGACGCGCAGCCGCTCCCGCGCGCGGGCCAGCCGCGACATGACGGTTCCCACAGGCACGCCCAACGCCTCCGCCGCCTCGCGGTAGGACAGCCCTTCCAATCCGGTCAGCAGAAGCACGGCCCGATGCTCCTCCGACAGCTGGTTGAAGGCGCGCACGAAATCCCGCACCTCCGCCCGGTCGGCGGGGGCGGCGCTGAGCGCCAGATCGTTGGCCAGATCCTCCACCGGCACCTCCGGCCCGCGGCGGCGGCGCCAGCGCAGGCCGGAGACGTGCAGATTGTGCAGGATCGACAGCAGCCAGCCGCCGAGCCGGGTGACGTCCCGCAGCGTGTGCCGGTTGGCGAGCGCCTTCTCGATGCAGTCCTGCACGAGGTCGTCGGCGTCGGACAGGTTGCCGGCCAGCGCGGCGGCGTAGCGGCGCAGCCGCGGCACCTGCGCGGCGATGGCCCGCTCGTCCACCGTGGGGGTGGCTGGGGGGCCGTTCGCTGGAGAAGGTTCGGGAGGCGGCTTTGGCAGAGGCATGCGGCGGCGCTCCCCTTGGAAGGATGTCCTGCCCGTCTGGACGCCCGGCCGGGGACGATTATTCCCCCGCTTCGCGGTTTACATCTCTTCCACCACGTCGCGGTTCAGGTGGCCGAGAAGCCGGACTTGCCGTCGAAGTTGCACAGGTTCTCGGTCTGGGTGAAATCCAGCCCGGCGCGGGCGAGCCCCGAGAGCAGCTCGACGATGTCGGCATGGCCGACCGCCACCCCTTCCGGCGCCAGGAAGCGGCAGCGCCAGTGATCGGTGCAGAAGACGCCGATGTTGCCCTCCGGCCAGACCTTCTGAGAGCGGTTGGAGATGCTGGACAGCCGCAGCGCCGGGGTGCCCACCGGCAGGACCAGCCCGGCCAGCTCGTCCGGGTTGCCGCCCGGCCAGTGCAGGAACACGTCCACCCCCACCAGCTCCTTCACCGCCTTGCGGCGGGGCGACAGACGCACCCCGGATTCATAGGCGGCCCGCGCGGTGACGGCGTAGCCGACGGTGGGAAGCGTCACCGGCATCTGGCCCAGCCGCTCCACCACCGCGTCGGCGAAGGCGTGGGTGCCGACGCGCTGGCGGCTGACTCCGCGGTTGAAGATGTCCACGGTGTGGACGCCGTCCTCGATGGTCTTGAGCCAGGCGTTGTGGATGCGCGCCGCGACGTCGCCCTGCCCGATGTGGACCAGCATCATCACCGCGGCCATCAGCAGGCCCGACGGGTTGGCGATCCCCTGCCCCGCGATCATCGGCGCCGAGCCGTGGATCGCCTCGAACATGGCGCAGGCGTCGCCGATGTTGGCGGAGCCGGCCAGCCCGACCGAACCGGTGATCTGGGCGGCGATGTCCGACACGATGTCGCCGTAGAGGTTCAGCGTCACGATCACGTCGAAGCGCTCCGGCTGGTCGGCCAGACGGGCGGCGCCGATGTCGACGATCAGGTGGTCGGCCTTGATCTCCGGATATTCGGCGGCGATCTCGTTGAAGATCTTCAGGAACAGCCCGTCCGTCATCTTCATGACGTTGTCCTTGACGAAGGCCGTCACCTTGCGCCGGTGGTTGGCGCGGGCGTAGTCGAAGGCGTAGCGGACGATGCGCTCCGACCCCGGCCGGGAGATCAGCTTGACCGACTGGATCACGTCGTCGGTCTGGCGGTGCTCGATCCCGGCGTAGAGGTCCTCCTCGTTCTCGCGGATGATCACCACGTCCATGCGCGGGTGCCGCGTGCGGACATAGGGATGGTGCGAGACGCAGGGCCGCACGTTGGCGAACAGCCCCAGCGTGGTGCGCGCGGTGACGTTCAGCGACTTGTTGCCGTAGCCCTGGGGCGTGGTGATCGGCCCCTTCAGGAAGACGCGGGTGCGGCGGATCGACCCCCAGCCGGCGGCGTCCAGCCCGCCCAGATGGCCGCGGCGGTAGACCTGCTCGCCCGCCGGCACCTCCTCCACCTTCAGGCGGGCGCCGGCGGCCTCCATCACGTGAAGCACCGCGTCGGTGATCTCCGGACCGATGCCGTCGCCGCGGGCGACCGTGATGGGGGTGGTTTCGCGCATCCATTCACTCCTGGGGAAACCCTCGAAGGAACGAAGCCGGAGGGACCGCAGCGACCCTAGACGAAAGCAGGGCCGAAGTTCAATGGCCGGCGCTTTTTTCCACCTGCAAAGCCGGGACCACTGATGCGGCGACTTGACGCTGATCTGCAATGCTTGCGTTTTCCCCATGGCGGCAATCGCAAATCGGCGGGGGCGTCCGCTGGGTTGGGCTTCTATCTTCCCGCACCCTTCGACCTTGCGACCCGCCCCGATGCTGCAATCGCTTCCCCGCGCCCCGTCCAACTCGCTTCTCGAACAGGGCCTGATCCGCGCCCTGAAGTCCTTCAACGGGCTGCTGCACGTCGTCCTGGCGATCGCCCTGGTCGCCGCGAGCGCCATGGTGGTCTGGGAATTCTTCGTGGAAGCCTGGGCGGCCTTCCAGAAGGACCAGTTGGCGCACGGCTTTTTGCACGCGCTCGGCGTGCTGTTCATCGTCTGGACCCTGTCCGCGCTGATCTCCGCGGAGGTCGACTATGTGCGGACCAACCGCTTCCACCTGCGGGTCTTCCTGGAGGTGGCGATGATCACGCTGCTGCGGCAACTGATCGTGCGCCCGGTCCAGGCGGTGGCGGGCGACGTGCAGACGGGCGACTGGTCCAGCCTGTGGCAATACGGCCTTCTGCTCGCCGGTCTCATCACCGTCGCCATCGCCCATCGCCTGATCGGCGACGAGGACGCGCTGAAAGGTTGACCGCAGGCGCGGCGGCGCCGGTTCAGCCCTCGCGCCCCACGGTCTGGATCACCTCGAAGCCCTCGAACTGCGGCGGGCCGAGATAGAGCGGCTTGCGGTCGCCCGCCCCGCGATGGGCGGCGCGGAACTCCTCCGAGCGGGTCCAGGCCTGGAAATCCGCCTCCGACTCCCAGACGGTGTGGGACGAATAGAGGCGGTGGTCCTCGTAACGCGGACCGCGCAGCATGTGGAACTCCACGAAGCCGGGGACCTTGTTGAGATGGACCTCGCGGTTCAGCCAAAGGTCCTCGAAATCCTGCTCCGAGTCCGGACGCACGCGGAAACGGTTCATGGCGATGTACATGGCGGAGCCTCCCGAGACCATTTTTGAAGGGCCGCCCCTCAAAGTGACGGCGGAGGCCCGCCCCGTCAACCTGATCACATCAACCTGATCACATCAACCGGCCGGCGGCCGTCAGATCTCGCCCTTGGCGAGCGCGCTGTGCAGGCGTCCGATGGTGTCGGCCAGGTTGACGCCCAGATCCTTCGCCACCTTGTCCCAGGGCATGGCGGTCCAAGCGCCCTGATCCGCGCACTTCTTGCAGGCGCTCCGGGTTCCCGATCCGATGTTCACTTCCTTGGGTGAGCGGACGGCCACGTATTCCTTGTATGCCTCTTCCGCGGGCTCGGCCTTCGACAGCTTGCCTTTCAGGATCTTGTCGTACAGCTCGACATTCTCGAGCGACATTTCCTGCTTGGCGACCTTGTGCAGAAGCTTGAACCAGTATGGCGACTTGAAATAGCCGTCGATGGTCTTCGGCAGGCCGTCGAACCGTTCCAAATCCGTCACAACGCCGCCGGCGATCTTGTTCAACGACGCCACCATGTCGGCGCAGGCTTCGGCGTAGACCGCATCGCCGTCCTGCTTGGCCGCCTTGCCCGCCGCGTCGAGCGTGGGGATGTAGCTGCCGGCTGCCGATTGGAAGGCGCGGGCGTGCTTCTGCGCGTCCTTCACCGTGGTTGCGGCGTCGTAGCTCTTCAGCGCGCTTTCCAGGCCGGTCGAGCTGATCTTGCTGAACAGCTTGCCGAAACGGCTCTTGGGATCAGGCTTCTTCTTGCCCGTCGCCTTCTCGAAGCCGTCCTTCGCCTTCTTCCAGGACGCCAGATAGGATTTCGCCACGGTCACCCCTCCATTCGAATGCGAATTGGCGGTGACGATAAAAACGGGATTTTGATCCAGCAAACGCCGTTCGGTCCGTTCAGGAGGGAATGGGCGGAGGGCGCGCGTTCCCGCACACCCCCGCCCCCTTCACGCGGCCCTTACGCGGCGCGGATGCCCGCCAGGAAACGCTCCACCTCCGTCCGCAGGACCTCCGACTGGCGCGACAGCTCGCCGGCGGCGCCCCGCACCTGGGTGGCGGCGGAGCCGGTCTGGGTGGCGCCGTCGCTGACCTCGGTGATGTTGGTGGTCACCAGATGGGTGCCCTGCGCGGCCTGCTGCACGTTGCGGGCGATCTCGCCGGTCGCCGACCCCTGCTCCTCGACCGCCGAGGCGATGATCGTGGCGATCTCGCTGATGGTGCCGATGGTGTCGCCGATCCCGTTGATGGCCGCCGCCGCCCCGCCGGTGGCCTCCTGCATGGAGGCGATCTGGGAGGCGATCTCCTCGGTCGCCTTGGCGGTCTGGTTGGCGAGGTTCTTCACCTCCGACGCCACGACCGCGAAGCCCTTGCCGGCCTCCCCGGCGCGGGCCGCCTCGATCGTCGCGTTGAGAGCCAGCAGGTTGGTCTGGGAGGCGATGTCGGTGATGAGCTTCACCACGTCGCCGATCCGCTGCGCCTGCGCGACGAGGCCCTGCACCCGTTCGTTGGTCTGCTGCGCCTCGCCCACCGCGTGGCTGGCGATGCTGGTGGAGCGGGTGACCTGACCGCTGATCTCGTTGATCGACGCGCTCAGCTCGTTGGTCGCCGCGGCGACGGTCTGCACGTTGACCGACGCCTGCTCGGCCGCGGCCGCCGTGCTGGCCGCCTGCCCCTTGGTCTGGTCGGCGGTCGTCAGCATGCTCTGCGCCGTGGCCTCCAGCTCCGTGGCGGCCGACGCGACGGTGCGCAGGATGCCGGAGACGTTCCGGTCGAAGGACTGCACCAGTTCCTCGACGGCGTGGGTGCGCCGCTCCTTGGCCCGGAGTTCGGCCTCCTCGGCAACCCTCATGCGCTCGCGGTCCACGGCGTTGTCCTTGAAGACCGCCACGGCCTTGGCCATTCCGCCGATCTCGTCGCCACGGCCGAGGCCCGGGACCGTCACCGACGTGTCGCCCGTCGCCAGACGGGCCATGACGTCGGTGATTCCGGCGATGGGACGGGAGATGCCGACGCGCGCGACCAGGACGCTCAACGCCAGCGCCCCGAGGCCGCCGCCGATGCCGACGACCATCATGAGCGTCGTCATCAGGCTGTTCACCGCGGTCAGTTCCTCGTTGGCCTTCTCGATGCCCTGCATGTTGCGTTCGGAGGCCTTCTCCATGAACTGTCCCAGCTTGGTGCGGATGCCGCGGCCCTCGGTGGTGTCGCCATGCTCGCGGGCCTTATCCGGGCCGGCCTCCATCCCGAGGCGGGCCACCTCGTTGCGGTGCAGGACGAACGCGCGGGCCGTCTGCTGGACCTCGCCGAAGGCCGCCTTGTTTTCCGGCGGCTGCAGGGTCTCCAGCTTGCCCATGAGCTTTTCCAGCTCGCCGGTGGCACCGAGGATGTTCTTGGCGTAGGGCGTGGCGTCGGCCGTTCCGTCCGCGGCATAGATGCCACGGCTGTCCATGACGACCTTGTAGATCAGAGCGTTAATCTGCTCGTTGATCAGCGCCCGCCGGGACCAGTTCTGGATCTGGTCGAACTTGTCGTCGTAGGTCTGCATTCCGATGGAGCCAACACCACCAATGATGGCAGCCACCACTCCCAGGATCGCGACAACGCTGTAGATTTTCCCGCTGATGCTGATGCGCGCAAGAACACCCTCCATTTTCCCCTGACCTCATCGACTGCATGCTGTGAACGAGAGGCCCATGCTCGGTAATGCACTCGTATGCGTTCAAGGCAGAACGATTCTCGGCACCCCTTTGCCTTTCAATGTTGCCGGGAAGCCGCAAAAATGACGATCAATGTTTAAAACAAACGAAAACTTGACGTGTTTTGTATCGCATAGAGATACCAACTCAAGGAATGTTCAGATACTTAACTTAACGACTCGGACGTCTTGACTCTGAAAACGGCCGAAGATTCATTCAATTGCTGAGACAATCCAGCGTGAATACGCACATCTGCGCGCCACAATATCAATCGGAGATTGAGAAGAACATGCGTCGGCGGACGGCGACCGGAGTCGTCCGAATCAGCGCGCACCGAAATCTGTCGGGTGTGGCCGCCGGACGGTGCCGTTACCGCACCAGTTCCCGCATCGCGGCATCCAGCCCCTGCAGGGTCAGCGGGTACATGCGTCCGCCGAGAAGCCGCTGCAGCATCCGGGTGCTCTCGGTGTAGCCCCAGCGCGATTCCGGCGTGGGGTTCAGCCAGACGGCGCGGCTGTAGACCGACAGCATCCGCTGCAGCCAGACCTGTCCCGGCTCCTCGTTCCAATGCTCGACGCTGCCGCCGGCATAGGCGATCTCGTAGGGGCTCATCGCCGCGTCGCCGACGAAGACCAGCTTGTAGTCGGCGGGATAGGTGTGCAGCACGTCCCAGGTCGGGGTGCGCTCGTCGTGGCGGCGCCTGTTGTCGCGCCACACGCTCTCGTAGACGCAGTTGTGGAAGTAGAAGTGCTCCAGATGCTTGAACTCGCCCCGCGCGGCGGAGAACAGCTCCTCGACCAGCCGGATGTGATCGTCCATGGAGCCGCCGATGTCGAGGAACAGCAGCACCTTCACCGTGTTGTGCCGCTCCGGGACCATCTTCAGGTCGAGCCAGCCGGCGTTGCTGGCGGTGGCGCGGATGGTGCCGGGCAGGTCCAGCTCGCTGGCCGCCCCGGTGCGGGCGAACTTGCGCAGGCGGCGCAGCGCCACCTTGATGTTGCGGGTGCCGATCTCGACCTGATCGTCCAGATTCCGGAACTCCCGCTTGTCCCACACCTTCACGGCGCGGCGGTGGCGGGACTCCTTCTGGCCGATGCGCACGCCCTCCGGGTTGTAGCCGTAGGCGCCGAAGGGCGAGGTGCCGGCGGTGCCGATCCATTTGGAGCCGCCCTGGTGCCGCCCCTTCTGTTCGGCCAGCCGCTCCGCCAGCGTCTCCATCAGCTTCTGCCAGCCGCCCAGCGCCTGGATCTGCGCCTTCTCCTCCTCGGTCAGGAAGCGTTCGGCCAGCTTGCGCAGCCATTCCTCCGGCAGGTCGACCACCGGAATCTCGTCGCCCGCGGCGCCCTCCGCCCCTTCCAGCCCCTTGAAGACCTGTCCGAACACGCGGTCGAAGCGGTCGAGATTGCGCTCGTCCTTCACCAGACAGGCCCGGCTGAGGTAATAGAAGTCTTCGACGCGGAAGGCGGCGGTGCCGCGCTTCATGGCCTCCATGAGCGTCAGGTACTCGTTCAGCGAGACCGGCACGCCCGCCTTGCGCAGTTCGAAGAAGAAACCCGTGAACATGCCGCTTCCCCCCGTGGGGTTTCGCCCCCATCCGCCCATATCGTAGCGCCGACCCGCCAGGAACGCCATGACAGCCCTTCTCGACTTCGCCCGCGCGCTGGAGTTCGCCGCGCACAAGCACATCGACCAGCGCCGCAAGGGCGTGCGCGCCGAGCCCTACCTCAACCATCTGTCGGAGGTGGCGTTCCTGTGCGCCGAGGCGACGGCGGGCAAGGACCCGGTGGTGGTGATCGCCGCCCTGCTGCACGACACGCTGGAGGACACCGACGCCTCCTACGAGGAGATCGAGCAGCATTTCGGCGCGGAGGTCGCCGGCGTCGTGGCCGAGACCACCGACGACAAGCGCCTGCGCAAGGCGGAGCGCAAGCAACGGCAGATCGATGCGGCGCCCACCGCGTCGCCCCGCGCCAAGCTGGTGAAGCTGGCCGACAAGGTGTCCAACCTGCGCTCCATGGCGCACAGCCCGCCCGCCGACTGGCCGCTGGAGCGCAAGATCGAGTATTTCGAATGGGCGCACGCGGTCGTCGCCGGCCTGCGCGGCACCGACGCCCGGCTGGAATCGCTGTTCGACCGCGCCTATGAGGACGGTCTGGCCGAACTGCGCGGCGAAGCCGTCTGAACACGGGCGGGCCGGGCGGTTGATGGCGGGCGGTTGATGGCAGGCGGTTGATGGCAGGCGGTTGATCTGCCGCAGTGTGACTACATCACGGAAGGCTTATAAATGAGGGGCTAGGTTGACCGTCGCGTCAATGCAAGGTCGCACGCCATGTCCCTCACCTCCCCCGCCGCCCATGACACCGACCAGCCGCGCGAGCGCTGGTTCGTGCAACGCCCCAAGGTCTACGCCGCCGACGTCCAGGGCCGCTTCCGCCGCCTGAAATGGCTGGCGCTGGCCGTTCTGCTCGGCGTCTACTACGTCACGCCCTGGCTGCGCTGGGAGCGCGGGCCGGGCATTCCCGATCAGGCGGTGCTGGTCGACATGGTGGGCCGACGCGCCTACTTCTTCTGGATCGAGATCTGGCCGCAGGAGGTCTATTACCTGACCGGCCTGCTCATCATCGGCGCCTTCGGCATCTTCTTCGCCACCACCCTGCTCGGCCGCATCTGGTGCGGCTACGCCTGTCCGCAGACAGTGTGGACCGACCTGTTCATGTGGGTGGAGCGCAAGCTGGAAGGCCCGCGCACCGAGCGCATCCGGCTGGACAAGGCGCCGCTGTCGGCGCGCAAGCTGGGGCTGAAGGCGTCGAAGCACGCCATCTGGCTAGTGATTTCCCTGGTCACCGGCGGCGCCTGGATCTTCTACTTCAACGACGCCCCGACCCTGCTGCGCGAGATCGCGACGGGCGAGGTGTCGTGGAAGGTCCTGGCCTTCGCCGGGCTGTTCACCGGCACGACCTATTTCTTCGCCGGCTGGGCGCGGGAGCAGATCTGCATCTACGTCTGCCCGTGGCGCAGCTTCCAGGCCGCGATGGTCGACGAGGACACCTACGTCGTCACCTACCAGGACTGGCGCGGCGAAGGGCGCGCGCCGCTGCGCAAGTCGCAGAGCTGGGAGGAGCGGACGGCGGAGGGGCTGGGCGACTGCATCGATTGCAAGCTGTGCGTCCATGTCTGCCCGACCGGCACCGACATCCGCAACGGCCAGCAGATTTCCTGCATCGGCTGCGGCCTGTGCGTGGACGCCTGCAACGACGTGATGGCCCAGGTCGGGCGGCCCGGCGACCTGATTCTGTTCGACACCCGCTCCAACCAGGTCGCCAAGGCGGAGGGCCAGGCCGCCCCGGTGCGCCTGCTGCGCCCGCGCACGGTGATCTACGCCCTCATCATCCTGGTGGTGGCCGGCGCCATCGCGATCTCCCTGGCGCTGCGCCCGACGCTGGACGTCAGCGTGCTGCGCGACCGCGCCCCGCTCTACGTGCAGCAGTCCAATGGCGACGTGCAGAACGCCTACACCATCAAGATCCTCAACAAGACGCACGAGGCGCGGACCTACCGCCTGTCGGTGGAGGGTTTGGCAAACGCCGACCTGTCGGTCGCCAGCGTGGACGCCCAGTCGGGGAGTTCGCTGGTCCTGGCCGCGGAGGCGGATTCGGTGGCGACCTACCGCATCTTCGTCCGCGTGCCGCAGGGCGCAGCGTCCGGGTCCACCGACGTGACGGTGCTGGCGCGCGACCTGACCAGTGGCGAGGTCGGCCGGCACCGCAGCGTGTTCATGGCGCCCTGACGGCGAACCGTCCCTCTCCCGAGGCGGGAGAGGGACGGTCAGCATCCGTTCAGTGCATGGTGTGCCCGCCAGCCGCGGCGGCACCCGTGAGCAGGGTCGGGTCCAGCATGCCGAAGATCATGGCGATGTGCGCGACGATCAGGAACAGCCCGACCAGAGCCGCGTGGATCGCCATGCGGCCATGCTCGCCGCGTCCCCGGCCGATCAGCCCGAGGTCGAGCAGCGCGATGCCGCCGAGCGGGACGATGCCGGCGAGATAGAAGCCCACCGCCAGCACGTCCGCCGGTCCGCGCCAGCCGCCGGACACGGTCAGCGGAACCACCGCGTTCTGCATCAGATGGACGAAGACGCCCGTGAAATAGACGCCGACGGTGATTCCGGCCCAGCGGTTCAACCGCCGCACCGGGCCGTCATAGTCGCGGGTGTAGAGCAGGTACAGTTCGCTGATCGCCACCGTCTCGGCCAGGATGACGGGGACCGCCATGAAGATCAGCAGATTCCAGGGCTGGTTGACGGCCAGCAGTTCCATGTAGTGGGTCATGGTCATGGGAGGACTCGCGCGTGTTCGGCGGGCGCGCCGGTGCCTCGACGGACAGGTATCCGGGCACGGGTCGTGGCGCGTCCGCAGGTCGGGGGAAAAGCGACGGAACGGCGGGAGTCAGACGCGCGGCGGCGGCAGCGGCGGCGCGTGGGTGGCGGCGGTGGGCTCGGCGTCCGCGCCGGGAAGCAGGGTCGCGAGGCGATGGCCGAATGGGACGCCGATCCGCGCCGGCAGGCCGGTCAGGTCGCAGGCTCCGCTCAGGCAGAGGCACCCGGCGGTGCCGTGCGCGTGGGTCTTTCCCGGAACCGGGCTGTCCGTCGGATGGTGGGTGTCGCAGTCCGCGGCCTCCGGCGCCGCGGCGGATTCGCAAGGCGATTCCGAGAGGTTCGGCATGCGCATGGATGCCGAACCGCCGAGAAGCCCGACGGCCAGAACCACAAGCGCGAGGAGGGACACCAGACGAGTCACGGGGACAACCGGCTTTGCCTGCGAGGCCAACCGTCCTTCGGACGATGCGCTCGCAGGTTGATCCTGCGTCCTGTCCCAGCCTGCGGTCTTTGATGTCGATCAAGCGGCGGCGAGCGTCCGCACCAGAGTGTCGGAATCCACGTTGCGGCCGGACAGCACGGCGACGGTCCGCCGCCCCTCCGCCGGCGCCTTCCCGGCCAGCAGGGCCGCCACCGCGGCGGCTCCGGCGCCTTCCGCCACCATGCCGAAGGAGCCGTGCAGGGTGCGCATCGCCGCGGCAACCTCCCCCTCCTCCACCTCGACCAGAGCGTCGACGAAGCCGGCCAGCAGGGCCTGCGGCAGTTTGCCCAGCGCGTCCACCGCGATCCCGTCGGCCAGCGTCGGCCCCCGCCGGCGCGCCAGCCGCACCCCGACCACGGTGACGGAGGGCTTGCGCGCCTTCACCGCCGCCGCCATGCCGGCCAGCAGGCCGCCACCGCCCACCGGCACCACCAGCGTCTCCAGGTCCGGACGGTCGGCCAGCACCTCCAACCCCACCGTGCCCTGCCCGGCGATCACGTCCGGGTCGTCGTAGGGATGCACGAAGGTCAGGCGCCGCTCCGCCGCCAGTTGCAGCGCGCGGGCCTTCGCCTCCCCCACATTCGAACCGGACAGCACCACCTCGGCGCCCAGGGCCTCCGTCCGCTCCACCTTGCAGCGCGGGGCGGTGACCGGCATGACGATGGTCGCCGCCACCCCAAGCCGCTGGGCGTGCAGCGCCAGTCCGGCGGCGTGGTTGCCCGCCGACATGGCGACGACGCCCGCCGAGCGCTCCAGCGCCGTCAGCCGCAGCAGGCGGTTCAGGGCGCCGCGCTCCTTGAAGGCGCCGGTCGCCTGGAAGGTTTCGGCCTTGAGCCAGACGTCACGCCCCAGCGTCGGAGCGTGCAGCAGCGGCGTGCGGACGATCCGCCCGTGCAGCCGCTCGGCGGCATCCTCGATGGCGGAGAGGGGGAGCCAGGACGGCAGACAGTCTTCAGTGGCGCGGCCTTCGGTATTACGGTCTTCAGCGGCGCGGCGGGTTGAAAAGGCAGGCAGACGGGTGGCGTGCGCGGACGGCATCGCGGGAATCCTCGGGCGGAGGGAACGATCGGGGGCGGAAAAGGAAGGCGCGAAACCCGGCCCGCGTCAGCGGACCGGGCCGATAATTCGCGCAGAGCCCCGCATTCGCTCCGCCAGAGGGTGCTGCGGACGCAAGAAGGAACGGGTCAGGGGATCGTGATGGACCGGATTGCGGGTTCCGGAAGACCCAGGGCGCACGGACACGCCACACTCCACACCAGATTGCGAAAACGAACGCTCGCGGTCCGGCGCCCTCTGTCAGAGCGCCGGGGCGGTAATTCGCATTCGGTTCAGGTGCGGGGTCGATTGCATGGGTTCAGGCTGCCCCAGAAGGCCGGCCGCGGTCAAGCGCTTCCTAGCGCCCTTCCCGCTTGGCGAGAAAAGCCAGCCGTTCCAGAAGATGCACGTCCTGCTCGTTCTTCAGCAGAGCGCCGCACAGCGGCGGGATCAGGCTGCGGGCGTCCTTGGCGCGCAGGGTCTCGGGGTCCACGTCCTCGACCATCAGCAGCTTGATCCAGTCGAGCAGTTCCGAGGTGGAGGGCTTCTTCTTCAGACCCGGCACCTCGCGCAGGCTGTAGAACAGCGACATCGCCTCGCGCAGCAGGTCCTGCTTCAGGCCGGGATAATGGACGTCCACGATCCGCTCCATCGTGTCGCGGTCGGGAAAGCGGATGTAGTGGAAGAAGCAGCGGCGCAGGAAGGCGTCCGGCAGTTCCTTCTCGTTGTTGGAGGTGATGATGACGAGGGGGCGCCGCGCCGCCTTGACCGTCTGCCGCGTCTCGTAGACGTGGAACTCCATGCGGTCGAGTTCGAGCAGCAGGTCGTTGGGGAACTCGATGTCGGCCTTGTCGATCTCGTCGATCAGCAGCACGGGGGGCTCCGGCGCCTCGAACGCCTCCCACAGCTTGCCGCGCACGATGTAGTTGCCGATGTCGTGCACCCGCTCCTCGCCGAGCTGGCTGTCGCGCAGGCGGCTGACCGCGTCATACTCGTAGAGGCCCTGCTGAGCCTTGGTCGTGGACTTGATGTGCCAGGCGAGCAGCGGCTTGTTCAGGGCGCGGGCGACCTCCTGGGCCAGTACGGTCTTGCCGGTGCCCGGCTCCCCCTTCACCAGCAGCGGGCGCTCAAGCGTGATGGCCGCGTTGACGGCCACCATCAGGTCGTCGGTGGCGACGTAGGAATCGGTGCCGGTGAAGCGCATGCCTGTCGGTTCCGCGGTATCGTTCGTTGACCCGCGCATCCTTCCAGCACGGCGGGCGTCATGCAAGACGGAACCGCCGGGGACCGCCCGACGTTCCCCCGCGGAAGGAGTCCGTGATGGCGACCGATCCGAATT
This sequence comes from Azospirillum sp. TSH58, assembly GCF_003119115.1. Classification (NCBI taxonomy): domain Bacteria; kingdom Pseudomonadati; phylum Pseudomonadota; class Alphaproteobacteria; order Rhodospirillales; family Azospirillaceae; genus Azospirillum; species Azospirillum sp. TSH58. The sequence goes on along the minus strand of NZ_CP022364.1, from coordinate 2,563,467 downwards.
TCTGGCCTGATTATCTGGAACAGCACCGTGACCCGGCGAACCGGGCGCTGCACGTCGCCGGCACACTGTCGGCGGCGGCGCTGCTGGGGGTGGGGCTGGCCCGCCGCGACTGGCGGGCGCTGGTGGCCGCCCCGCTCGTCGGCTATGGCGCGGCGTGGCTGGGCCATTTCCTGGTGGAGCGCAACCGCCCCAAGACGCTGGACGCGCCGCTGGCCTCGCTGGCCGCCGACGTCCGCATGGCCGGGCTGGCCCTGACCGGACAGCTGGCGCGGGAATACCGGCGCTACGGCATCCCCGACCGCCCCGGCCTCGTGATCCGCCGGCATCCGCCGAACGCACCCACCCCCGTGTTGGAGCCGGTGCGCTCGGAGGAGAGGCGCGGTTAGGAGGCGGCCTTCGCCGAAGACTCTTAAGAGGCGGCCTTCGCCGCCAGGGCCTTCTCGATGGCCTCGACGGCGGCGGGCGCCAGCGCGGCGTCCGGACCGCCGGCCTGGGCCATGTCCGGACGGCCACCGCCGCCCTTCCCGCCCAGAGCCTCCGCGCCGACGCGCACCAGATCGACGGCGCTGATCCTGGCGGTCAGGTCGTCGGTGACGCCGACGACGATCGACGCCTTGCCCTCGTTGGAGGCGATCAGCACGACCACGCCGGAGCCGACCTGCTTCTTCAGCTCGTCGGCCATCGGCTTCAGGTCCTTGGCCGGCAGGCCCTCGACCACGCGGGCGGCGAACTTGACGCCCGCGATGTCCTTGGCCTCGTTGCCGCCGTCCGCCTTGGCGCCGCCGCCCATCGCCACCTGACGACGGAGTTCGGCCAGTTCGCGCTCCATCTTCTTGCGCTCGTCGACCAGGGCGGCGAGGCGCGTCGGGACGTCTTCCGGACGGACCTTCAGGACGGACGCCGCCTCGGTCAGCAGATGGTCGCGCTCCGACAGCCACGCCTTGGCGCCGGTGCCGGTCAGCGCCTCGATGCGGCGCACGCCGGCGGCGACGGCGCCCTCGGCGACGATCTTGAACAGGCCGATGTCGCCGGTGCGGCGGACGTGGGTGCCACCGCACAGCTCGATCGAGTAGTCGCGGTCCAGTTCGCCGTGCGGGCCGCCCATGGAGACGACGCGCACCTCGTCGCCGTACTTCTCGCCGAACAGGGCCATGGCGCCCGACGCGCGGGCCTCGTCCGGGGACATCAGGCGGGTGACGACCTCGCTGTTGCCGAGGATGCGGCGGTTCACCTCGTCCTCGACCGCGGCGATGTCCGCCGGGGTCAGGCCGGTCGGCTGGCTGATGTCGAAGCGCAGGCGCTCCTGGGCGACCAGCGAGCCCTTCTGGGTGACATGCTCGCCCAGGCGGCGGCGCAGCGCCTCGTGCAGCAGGTGGGTGGCCGAGTGGTTGGCGCGGATGGCCGAGCGGCGCTCCGTGTCCACCCGCAGTTCCACCACGTCGCCGACCTTCAGCGTGCCCTTGGTGACCGTGCCGACATGGGCCCAGACGGCGCCCAGCTTCTTCTGGGTGTCGGAGACCACGACCTCGGTGCCCTCGGCGGAGAAGATCACGCCGGCGTCGCCGACCTGACCGCCCGACTCACCGTAGAAGGGCGTCTGGTTCACGATGACCAGCACCTCTTCACCGGCCGACGCCTGCTCGACGCGGGCGTCGCCCTTGACGATGGCGGTGACCTTGCCCTCGGCGACCTCGGTGTCGTAGCCGAAGAATTCGGTGGCGCCCAGCTCGTCCTTCAGCTCGTACCACAGCTTCTCGGTCGCGGCCTCGCCGGAGCCGGCCCAGGATTCGCGGGCCTTGCGGCGCTGCTCGTCCATGGCCGTCTTGAAACCGGCCTCATCGACCGGACGGCCCTGGGTGCGCAGCACGTCCTGGGTCAGGTCGAGCGGGAAGCCGTAGGTGTCGTACAGCTTGAAGGCGACGTCGCCGGGCAGCGGCTGGCCCTCGCCCAGGCGGCCGACCTCGTCCTCCAGCAGGCGCAGGCCGCGCTCCAGAGTCTGCTTGAAGCGGGTCTCCTCCAGCTTCAGCGTCTCGACGATCAGCGCGCGGGCGCGGTTCAGCTCCGGATAGGCGTCGCCCATCTGCTGGATCAGCGCCGGGACGAGGCGGTGCATCAGCGGCTCAGAAGCGCCGATCATGTGGGCGTGGCGCATGGCGCGGCGCATGATGCGGCGCAGCACATAGCCGCGGCCCTCGTTCGACGGCAGCACGCCGTCGGCGATCAGGAAGGAGCAGGAGCGCAGATGGTCGGCGATGACGCGGTGCGAGACGGCGTGCGCGCCGTCCGGCGCGGTCTTCGTCGCCTCGGCGGAGGCCACGATCAGCGCCCGCATCAGGTCGATGTCGTAGTTGTCATGCTTGCCCTGGAGCACGGCGGCCAGACGCTCCAGACCCATGCCGGTGTCGATCGACGGCTTCGGCAGGGCGATCAGGTCGTCGGGACCGCGCTGCTCATACTGCATGAACACGAGGTTCCAGATCTCGATGAAGCGGTCGCCGTCCTGGTCGGGCGAGCCCGGAGGACCGCCGGCGATGTGCGGACCGTGGTCGAAGAAGATCTCCGAGCACGGACCGCAGGGACCCGTATCGCCCATGCGCCAGAAATTGTCGTCGGTCGGGATGCGGATGATGCGGTCGTCCGACAGGCCGGCGACCTTGCGCCAGATGCCCGCCGCGTCCTCGTCTGAGCTGTGGACGGTGACCAGCAGCTTGTCCGCCGGCAGCCCGAACTCCTTCGTCACGAGGTTCCAGGCGAAGGCGATCGCGTCGTCCTTGAAGTAGTCGCCGAACGAGAAGTTGCCCAGCATCTCGAAGAAGGTGTGATGCCGCGCCGTGTAGCCGACGTTGTCCAGGTCGTTGTGCTTGCCGCCCGCCCGCACGCACTTCTGCGAGGTGGTCGCCCGCGAATAGGGCCGCTGCTCCGCCCCGGTGAAGACGTTCTTGAACTGCACCATGCCGGCGTTCGTGAACATCAGCGTCGGGTCGTTGCGCGGAACCAGCGGCGACGACTCCACGATCTGGTGGCCGTTCTTCGCGAAAAAGTCCAGGAACGTGCGGCGGATGTCGTTGGCGGTCTTCATAAGCTGTCCAGGCTCCGGCTACGGTCGGCTACAATCGGCGGCGCGGCCTTGTTCGCGGCCGAACCGTGCTTTTAACGTGACTTGCGATGGCTGTCCACTGAGTGCCCGCGACAGGCTCCAGCGCGGCGACAGGCCGCGTGGACGGAGCGCCACACATTTGCATGATCATCGGCGCGGACGGGCGGTGGAATGGGCCACCGCCCCGCCGCCGATAAGGAGGCTCGACGGATGAGAAAGATCCTCGAACTCCTGATCCTGCTGTTGCGGGCGCTCAAGCTGCTGCTTGAGATCCCGAACCGCTAGGACCGGGCCGGCGGACGGGTGCTGGAACACCCGTCCGCCCAGCCTGAATGTAAGGTCTTTCCAGCCGTCCGGCAAGACGGCGAAAGCCCCTCCCCGGCGGACCGGAGAGGGGCTTTCACACAGAGAAACAGGCCTGCTGTCCGGGATCACTCCGGCGTGGCAGCCTCGCCGTCGGCCTCCGGGGTGCCCATCATGGCGTCGGCGACGAGACCGGCGTTGCCGCGGATCTTCGCCTCGATGGCGTCGGCCGTGGCCGGGTTGTTGCGCAGGTAGTTCTTGGCGTTCTCGCGGCCCTGGCCGATGCGGGTGCCGTCGTAGCTGAACCACGCGCCCGACTTCTCCACCACGCCGGCCTGGATGCCGAGGTCGAGAAGCTCGCCCACCTTCGACACGCCCTCGCCGTACATGATGTCGAACTCGACCACGCGGAACGGCGGGGCCATCTTGTTCTTCACCACCTTCACGCGGGTCTGGTTGCCCACCACCGTCTCGCGGTCCTTGATCGCGCCGATGCGGCGGATGTCCAGGCGGATGGAGGCGTAGAACTTCAGCGCGTTGCCGCCGGTGGTCGTCTCCGGGTTGCCGAACATCACGCCGATCTTCAGGCGGATCTGGTTGATGAAGATCACCAGGCAGTTCGACTTGGAGATGGAGCCGGTCAGCTTGCGCAGCGCCTGGCTCATCAGGCGGGCGTGCAGGCCGACGTGGCTGTCGCCCATCTCGCCTTCCAGCTCGGCGCGCGGCACCAGGGCGGCGACCGAGTCGACCACGAGAACGTCGACGGCGCCGGAGCGCACCAGCGTGTCGGCGATCTCCAGCGCCTGCTCGCCGGCGTCGGGCTGGGAGATCAGCAGATCATCGATGTTGACACCCAGCTTGCGGGCGTAGGCCGGGTCCAGAGCGTGCTCCGCATCCACGAAGGCGCAGGTGCCGCCGTTCTTCTGGGCCTGGGCGATGGCGTGCAGGGCCAGCGTCGTCTTGCCCGAGCTTTCCGGCCCGTAAATCTCGATGATGCGGCCGCGCGGCAGGCCGCCGATGCCCAGCGCGATGTCGAGACCGAGCGAGCCGGTGGAAACGACCTCCGTCTCGACCGTGTTCTCGCGGGCGCCGAGCTTCATGATCGAGCCCTTGCCAAAGGCGCGCTCGATCTGCGCCAGAGCGGCATCCAGGGCCTTCTGCTTATCCATGGAATCCTTCTCGACCAAACGAAGCTGTGCGGACGACATGCCCGTCTCCCCCTGTTAGATCACATCCGCGGCCCCAGGGCCAACGATCTCACCAACGGTCATTCGGTGAGAGGGAATGTACCAGCTTTGTTCCTCGGCGCAAAGCCCTAAGTTCCGCGAATGTTCTCGTCGGAAGTTAGGAACGATCCGGCGCTGCGCAATGACCATGCGATGGCGATGCAACGGAATTCCGGCTGGCGGGTTCACATGAAAAGCCCCGCCACCAACGCCCCGAAAAGCCGGACATGAAGACTGCCCACTCGACGCTCGACCGCATGATCGACCGCCTCACCACGCAACGCGTGGCGCTCGGCTGGGCGGCCGGCCATGTCGCGGGGACACCCGGCCTGGTGATGGAGATCGGCCTGGGCAAAGGCCGCACCTACGACCATCTGCGCGGCCTGTTTCCGCCGCGCGACATCCTGGTCTTCGACCTGTGGGCGCGCGTCCCCGCCTCCCTGCGGCCGGACGAGGACCGGCTGTTCCTGGGTGATTTCCGGGACACGCTGCCCGCCGCCGCGGAGCGCTTCCACGGCGCGGTTCGGCTGGCCCACGCCGACATCGGCAGCGCGCGGGAGGACGAGGAGGACGGCATCCGCCACTGGATCGGCGGGCTGATCGAACCGTTCCTGGCGCCGGGTGCGCTCGTCCTGTCGGACCGCCCGATCGGCGCCGGGCGTCACGGGTGGGACGCCCTCGACGTGCCGGGAACGGAACGCTGGGCCTATCACGGCTGGCGCGTCGGATAGGCCCCGCCGCGGCTCCCCCCGCCGCTATTTGCCGTCGCGGATGACCTCCTTCACCTTGGAGGCAAGCTGCTTCAGGGAGAAGGGCTTGGGCAGGAAGTGGGCGACCTCGACCCCGTCGATCTCGCCCAGCCGGTCCTCGGCGTAGCCGGAGATGAAGATCACGCGCATGTCGGGCCGCATCTGCCGGACATGGCGGGCCAGGGTCGGGCCGTCCATCTGCGGCATCACCACGTCGGTGATCAGCAGGTCGATGCGGCTGCCGTCCGTGCCGATCTGCTGCAGCGCCGCCTCGCCGTTCTTGGCCTCCAGCACCTGATAGCCCTTGTTGCGCAGCGCGCGGGCGGAGAAGACGCGCACCGCGTCCTCGTCCTCGACCAGCATGATGGTGCCGGAGCCGGTCAGGTCGCTGCCGCGCCGCTCGCGCGGCTCGCCCTGGTCGGGACGGGCCTCGCCCTTGTGGCGGGGCAGCAGGATGGTGAAGGTCGTCCCCTCCCCCTTCTCCGACTCGACCAGCACGAAGCCGCCGGTCTGGCGGACGATGCCGTAGACGGTGGACAGACCCAGCCCGGTGCCCGACCCCACGCCCTTGGTGGTGAAGAAGGGCTCGAAGATGCGCTGGAGATTCTCCCTGGGGATGCCGCAGCCGGTGTCGATCACCTCGATGGATACATACTCGCCGGCCGGAATGGTCTCGTGCTCGCGGCGCTGCGCCTGCTCCACCACATGGTTGGAGGTGACGATGGTCAGCCGCCCGCCCCCGGCCATGGCGTCGCGCGCGTTGACCACGAGGTTGATGATGACCTGCTCCAGCTGGTTCTGGTCGACCTTGACGTAGCCGATGTCCCGGCCGTGGAGCATCTTCAGCTCGATGTTCTCGCCGATCAGCCGGCGCATCAGGTTGCCAAGCTCGGCCAGGACGTCGGTCACGCTCAGGATGCGCGGCTGCAGCGTCTGCTGGCGCGAGAAGGCCAGGAGCTGCCGCACGAGGTTGGCGGCGCGGTTGGCGTTCTGCTTGATCTGCATGATGTCGCTGAAGGACTGGTCGCCCGGCTTGTGGCGCAGCAGCAGCAGATCGCAGAAGCCGATCATCGCGGTCAGCAGATTGTTGAAGTCGTGGGCGACGCCGCCGGCCAGCTGGCCGACCGCCTGCATCTTCTGCGACTGGGCGAACTGGGCCTCCAGCCCCTTGCGCTCGGTCATGTCGATGAAATGCAGGATCAGCCCCGCCGCCCCTTCCGGCCCCACCCCGCCCAGCCGCCGCGCGTAGAGCTGGGCCACCAGCTCGCGCCCACCAGTCAGCCGCACCTCCAGCGGGGCGGCGGGATCGGCGCCGCCCTGCACGGCGGTCAGCCGCTCGGTCACCATGGCGCGCTCCGCCGGGACGATCAGGTCGGCCATGGTCCGCCCGATGACGTTGCCGGCCTCGCTGCCGATCAGCGCCAGGAAGGCCTGGTTGCATTCGGCCAGCCGCCCGCCTTCGTCCACCAGGGCGATGCCGATGGGCGCGTCCTCGAAGAAGCGCTGGAAGCGCTGCTCGGACAGGCGCAGGGCCTCCTGCCACTCGCGTTCCGGCGTCAGGTCGCGCACGACGGAGCGGGTGTGGGAGATCCGCGCGTCCTCGCCCCTCACCACGCTCTGCGCGACATAGGCCTGGAAGCGGCGTCCCTGGAGCCCGTGCATGGCGATCTCGCCGCGTTGCTCCAGCCCGCCGCCCTCCAGGAGATCGTAGGGAGCGGCGCCGGCGGGCGGGTGGGCCAGTACGTCGTGAAGGCGGCGACCGCCCTCGACCAGCTCCTCCGGCGCGCAGCCCAGCCACTTCGCCAGGGTCGCGTTCACGAACTGGAAATGGCCGTCCTGGTCCACCGAGAAGAAGCCGACCGGCGCGTGGTCCATGAAATCCACGAGCTGGGTCTGCTCGCGCCGGGTCACCTGCTCCAGCTCGCGCCGGGCGGTGATGTCCTCGACGCGCCACATCACCGCCCCGGCGTGCCCGTCGATGGGCTGGCCCTGGATGCGGCGCCATTCGGCGGCGCGCCCCTGCTGGCGGATGGCGAGTTCGATGGAACCGGAATAGCCGCCTTTCACCCGCTCGCACAGGCGGCGGAAGGCGTCGGCGCTGTCCGGATCGTCGGCGAACTGGCGCTCCAGGGCGCGCAGCGGCGGTTCCCCCTCGCTCCAGCCGGTCAGCGAGCGGAAGGTGCTGTTGACGAACACCACATGCCCGGCCCCATCGCAGACGAGCTGGCCCGACGGAAGCCCCTCCAGCGCGCTGCCCAGCAGGGAGCCGACGCGGGCTACCCGCCGCCGCGCGCGGACCATGCGGATCGCCAGGGCCAGCGCTCCCGCGCCCGTGGTGGTCAGGCCGGCCCAGGCCAGGGGGTCGCGGTCGAGAACCACCCCGGTCCCCGCCGCGACCAGCCCGGCCAGAAGGAGGGCCGCCAGAACCCCGGTGGCGAAAGCGCCGCCGGGCCGTTCCCCCACCCCTGCGGCACCATCGGTGCGCCGTCCGGCGGGAGCGCTGTCGGCAAAGGATGAGGTCGTGTCGTCCACCGGAACTCCAGGTCAGCCGTTCGCCGCAAGGAAAGGTCCGGGAACGGTCCTCAGTTCCGCACCGCGCGCCCTTTCAGCTTGAAGACATAGGTAATGACTTCCGCCACCGCGCGATAGTGCTCGGACGGAACCTCCTCGTCGATATCGCATGCGGCATAGAGCGCACGGGCGAGGGGCGGATTCTCCATCACCGGCACGCCGTTCTCCTCGGCGATCTCGCGGATCTTGAAGGCGACGGCGTCGGCGCCCTTCGCCACCACCATCGGCGCGCCCATGGTCTGGGCGTCGTATTTCAGCGCGACGGCGAAGTGGGTCGGGTTGGTCACCACCACGTCGGCACCGGGCACCGCCGCCATCATGCGCTTGCGCGCCCGCTCGAAGCGCAACTGGCGGATGCGGCCCTTCACATGCGGGTCGCCTTCGGCCTGCTTGTGCTCGTCCTTCACCTCCTGCTTGGTCATGCGCATCTTCTTGTCGAAGCTGTGGCGCTGCCAGAACAGGTCGGCCCCGGCGATCAGGGTCAGGATGGCCAGCACGCCGGCCAGCAGCCGGAAGGTCAGGCCGTCCATCTCGCGCAGAAGCATCATCATGTCGATGCCGATGAAATGCTCGATGGTGAGCATCATCGGCTGGAGCGCGATGTAGGCGACGACCCCGACCACCGCGACCTTGGCCAGACTCTTCAGCAGATCGACGCCCTTCTGGGCGCTGAACAAATTGGCGATGCCGGAGATCGGATTCAGCTTCCCCAGCTTCGGCGCGATCAGCTCCCACGAGACGTTGAAGCCCTTCTGCCCGATGGTGCCGATCACCCCGGCGAACAGCAGGAACAGGATCGGCAGCCACAGCGCCCACAGGATGTCCTTCATCACCCGCATCAGCACCGCCCCGACCCCGCCCTGGTCCATGGGAATCTGGTCCAGGTTCTCGAAGAAGAAGTTCAGGCGGGGCACCATGCCCTTCAGCGTGCCGGGCAGGGTCGTCACCAGGATCACCAGCGCCGCGGCGATCATCAGCCAGTTGCCGATTTCCTGGGTCATCGCGTACTGGCCCTGCTTGTGGGCCTCGTCGAGCTTCTTTTGCGTCGGATCTTCTGTTTTGGATGATTCATCCGCGTCTTCGGACACCGGATCTCTCCCCGCTCAGCCCGGTCTCAGGAAATCGACGAAGGCGGCCTCGAAATGGGTCAGCCAGAACATCATCATCGCGGCCAGCGTCAGGGCGAACATGAACAGCCCCAGCGCGACCTGGAGCGAGGTGAAGAGGAAGAACACCTGGATCTGCGGCGCCAGCTTGTTCAGCAGCCCCAGCGCCAGCGCGAACAGCATGCCCGAGATCAGGAACGGCGCCGCCATCTGCACGCCGAGCATGAAGGACTTGCCGACCAGCTGCCCGACCACGTTCGCCATGTCGTCGATGGGGATCGCCGCCCCCGGCGCGAAGGTCGAATAGCTGTCCACCACCGCCATGATCAGCAGATGGTGCAGGTTGGTGATGAAGATCAGCAGCAGCCCCAGCCACCCCATCAGGGCGCCGGGCAGCGACCCCTGCGACGCCATGGCCGGATTGAACATCTGGGCGTTCGACAGGCCGGACTGCAGCGCGATGATCGTCCCGGCCACCTCCAGGGCGCCCATCAGCAGGCGGGCGACGGTGCCCATGAAGATGCCGACGGTCACCTCCCCGGCGATCAGGACGAACAGGCGGAAGATGTTGTCGGGCATCGGCGGCATGCGGTCGCCCAAAACCGGCGCCACCAGAACGCTGACCGCGACGGAAAAGAGAAGGCGCGTGCGGGTGGAGACGAAGGCGTCGCCGATGGTCGGCATGATGCTGAAGGCCGTCCCGACGCGCGCGAACACCAGCAGCCAGAGGAAGATCTGGTCGCCCAGGAACTGCTGGAGCAGGTTCATCCGCCGCCGCCGGGCAGGTTTCCGGCGTTGGGGACGCTGTTGGCTCCGGTGCCGATGGCGACGATGCGGTCGGCGACCTCATGCTCGAAGAAGGAGCGCAGCTCGCCCAGCATGAAGGGCATCAGCAGGATCGACAGGCCGAAGACCAGAAGCACCTTCGGCACCATGGCCAGCGTCTGCTCGCTGATCTGGGTGACCGCCTGGAACACCGAGATGACCGTGCCGACCACCATCATGGCGACCAGCACCGGCGCCACCACGAACACCAGCGTGACGATGGAGGTGCGGCAGATCTCGATGACGTCGGTTTCGCTCATGATGGTTCGCTCGGGGCGCTTTCGCTCAGGGTCCGCAAGCCGCCGTCAGATCGGCATGCGCAGGATTTCCTGGTAGGCCGACAGCACCTTGTCGCGCACGGCCGTGACGGTCTGCAGAGTCACCTCGGCGTTGGTGACGGCCTGGACCACGTCGGTCAGGTCGGCCTGCCCGACGGCGGCCTTGGCGGTCATCGTCTCGCCCTGCTTCAGGTCGCCGATGACCTCCTTGGCGGTCTGCTCCAGAACATCGCCGAAGCTGACGCCGTTGCGCGGCGCCATGCCCGGCCCGGTCGTGGAGGCGGCCGTGTTCGCGTAGGCCGCGGCGGCGTTGATCGGGTTGACCATGGGACGTTCGTCCTTCCTTCAAAAATGCGTCGCCGCGTCAGGCGCGGAGGATGTCGATGGTGCGCATCAGCATCTGGCGGGCGCTGTCCACCGCCGACAGGTTGGCCTCGTAGGAGCGCTGCGCCTCGCGCATGTCCATCGCCTCGACCACCGAATTGACGTTGGGCAGCAGCACGTAGCCGTCGGCGTCCGCGGACGGGTGCGAGGGGTCGTAGCGCCGCTCGAAGTCCTTCTTGTCCACGTCGATCTTGGCGACGCGGACGAGATCGACCCCCATCTGGCGGTCCAGGGCGTTCTGGAACATCACGACCTTGCGCCGGTAGGGCAGATCGCCCGGCGTCTCCGCCGTGGTGTTGGCGTTGGCCAGATTTTCCGCGATGGTCTTCAGGCGCGTGCCCTGCGCCTTCATGCCGGACGCGGACACCGCCATCGACGTGTAGAGATCCATGTTCCGCCTCCTTCTCCGAGCTTGGCGCCCCGAACCCCGCCTGAGCGCCGACTTTCCTCAACCGCCGCTGCGGATGGCGGAGCGGAGCAGGTTGACCTGCTTCTTGTAGAGGTTCGTGATCGTCTGGTAGTCCATGCCGGTCTGGCCCTGCTTCAGCATCTGCTCTTCCAGGACCACGTTGTTGCCGTCCGGCGCCGTCTCGTAGGGATTGCGCTGGCGCTGCTCCTGGTTCAGCCCGCCCGCGCCGCGCGTTCCCTGAAGGTGCGAGGCGTTGGTCGCGGCGGGCTGGAGGCGGCGGCTGTCGGACAGGGCGTCGCGGAAGGTGAAGGGCTTCAGGTCCCGGCCCTTGTAATCCGGCGTGTCGGCGTTCGCGATGTTCGCAGCAATCACGTTCTGGCGTTCGGTCAGCCAGCCCATCTTGCGCGACATCAGCTTGAAGAGGCCGAGATTCTCGAGATTCATCGCCGGGTTCCGGTCTGAGGGCCTGCCGCCCGGACACGCGAAGGCGCGCATCGAGACAGGCGGGATGCATCACAGCATTCCGATCTTCCGCCGTTTCAGTTAATCAAAGATGAATCCCACCCATGGCATCGCTCCGCCCGTCCCCGCCGCGCTTCAGCTTCATGCTTCGTTAAGCATGTTCCGCCAGGATACGCCCATCGACACAGGCCATCCGGCAGGAGCCCCTTGTCCGAGCCGACTCCGAACCACCGCCCCCTCCCCAACCGCCCCGTCGCGGTCGCGCTGAAGTATGAGCTGGGCGACCAGTCCCTGCCCCGCGTGGTCGCCACCGGCAAGGGCCATGTGGCCGAACAGATCCTGGAGCTGGCCTTCGCCAACGGAGTGAAGGTGCGCGAGGACGCCGACCTCGTGCAGATCCTGTCGGCGGTGGACATCGACTCGGAAATCCCCATCGAGGCCATCGCCGCCGTGGCGGAGATCCTCGCCTACGTCTACCGCGCCAACGGCACGCTGCCGGCAGCGGCGGCGGCGGCGGAACCGGACGTTGGAGAGGCGCCGTGACGGGCACCGCGACGCTTCGCCGCGACATCCGGGCGCTGGCCGCCGCGCTGGAGGAGACCCGCGCCCAGATGGAGGCCGGACTGGCGGCGGACCTGACCGGGCTCGACACCCGTGTCGCCGCCCTGTGCGCCGAGGCGCAGTCCGCCCGCGGCGACGCCGAGCTGGCCGCCGCCCTCGAACACCTGCTGCCGACGCTCGACGCCGTCGCGGCGGCGCTGACCCGCCAGAGGGAGACGCTGGCCGCCGCCGCCGAAGGGCGCCACGATCCCCACTCTGCGCGCCAGCGCGCCAGCGCCGCCTATGGCCGCGGCGCTCCCGCCGCGCCCGGCGACCTTCCGCCCGACCCGCCGGCCTCGCCGTCCCGACAGAGCTGACCTGATCCATGGGCCTCGACCAGTACATCCAATTCGTTCTCGCCCTCGCCTTCGTCATCGCGCTGATCGTGCTGGTGGCCTGGGTGATGCGCCGCATCGGTTTCGGCGGCATGACCGCCACGTCGGGACGCCAGCGCCGGCTGGGCGTCGTCGAGGTGCTGCCGCTCGACGGCAAGCGCCGGCTGGTGCTGGTCCGCCGCGACGACCGCGAGCATCTGCTGCTGCTGAGCGCCTTCGGCGACCAGGTGGTCGACCAGGCGCCGCGCGGCGGCTTCCAGGGCGCGCTGGCCGAGGCCTCCGCCCCGCCGTCCGCTCTTTCGCCGTCCGCTCTCCCGCCGTCCGCCGCCCTGCCGCCCGCCGGGGAACGGTCATGACCACCGGCAGGGGCACGACCAAACGGCTGGCCTTCGCCGGCCTGCTGGCGCTGGCGATCGGGGTGGCCGGGGCGCTGGCCGCCGGGCCGGCCCTGGCGCAGAGCATGACCTTCGACCTGGGCGACGCCGGGGGATCGACCACCGGGCGCATCGTCCAGATGGTCGCGCTGATCACGGTGCTGTCGCTGGCGCCGTCGATCCTGATCATGATGACGGCCTTCACCCGCATCGTCATCGTGCTGTCCTTCCTGCGTTCGGCGCTGGGCATCCAGCAGGTGCCGCCGAACACGGTGCTGATGTCGCTGGCGGTCTTCCTGACCTTCTTCGTCATGGCCCCGGTGTTCGAGCGCTCCTACAACCAGGGCATCCAGCCGCTGATCAACCAGGACATCGACGAGACGGAGGCGTTCCGCCGCACGGTCGCCCCCCTGCGCGAATTCATGCTGAAGCACACCAGCGAGAAGGACCTGCGCCTGTTCATGGACATGGCGCGCATCGAGAACGTGACCGACGCCGAGCAGACCCCGCTGCACGTTCTGGTCCCCGCCTTCATGATTTCGGAGATCAAGCGGGCCTTCGAAATCGGCTTCCTGCTGTTCCTGCCCTTCCTGATCATCGACATGGTGGTGTCGTCCATCCTGATGTCGATGGGCATGATGATGCTGCCGCCGACCATGGTGGCGATCCCGTTCAAGATCATCTTCTTCGTGCTGGTGGACGGCTGGTACCTGATCGCCGGATCGCTGGCCCGCAGTTTCGGCACGCTGTAGGCGCCTCGTTCAGAAGGCCGGCGGCGGCGTCCGGCACAGATCGTCGCAGGTGAAACCGCCTGCGGACGGGCGCATCGGCTTGCGCTAGTATTGGATCAGGGAAGAGCGTAAGAGGATCGGCCCGCGCGAGCGCACCGACCGCCGCCGTACCCGCAGCTTGTGGCTTCTTCGTCCCCCGCTCGGACTCCCAACGGACTTCCTTCCACGTCCCACATGTCAGACACGACCCTGAAAGCCGCGGCACCCGACAAGGGCAGGCTGGCCGCGCTCACCCTCGGTGCGCTTGGCGTCGTTTACGGCGACATCGGCACCAGCCCGCTCTACACGCTGCGCGAATGCTTCTCGCCGGAGCATGGGCTCGCCCTGACCCCGGAGAACATCCTCGGCATCATGTCCATGGTCTTCTGGGCCCTGGTGCTCGTGGTCACGGTGAAATACGTGCTGTTCGTCATGCGGGCCGACAACAAGGGCGAAGGCGGCATCCTGGCCCTGCTGGCGCTGGCGACCAACAGCCGGCCCGACTCCACCGGACGGCTGTCCGGCCTGATGGCGATGGGCCTGTTCGGCGCCGCCCTGTTCTACGGCGACGGCATGATCACCCCGGCCATCTCCGTCCTCTCCGCGGTGGAGGGGCTGGAGGTGGCGCAGCCGGCGCTGGAGCGGGTCGTCGTGCCGGTGACCGTGGGCATCCTGATCGCCCTGTTCGCGATCCAGAGCCGCGGCACCGAGAAGGTCGGGCGGCTGTTCGGCCCGATCATGGTCGCGTGGTTCGCCACGCTGGGCCTGCTCGGCCTGATCGAGCTGGTCAAGGAGCCGCAGGTCCTGGCCGCGCTCGACCCGCGCCACGCCGTGCATTTCTTCGCCTCGAACGGCTGGATCGGCTTCCTGGTGCTGGGCGCCGTCGTGCTGGCCGTCACCGGGGGCGAGGCGCTCTACGCCGACATGGGCCATTTCGGCCGCCGCCCGATCAAGGTGGCGTGGCTGGCCGTGGTGCTGCCCGCGCTGCTTCTGAACTATCTCGGCCAATGCGCCCTGCTGCTGAGCGACCCCACGGCGGTGCGCAGCCCCTTCTATCTGCTGGTGCCGGAGTGGGGCCTCTATCCGATGGTCCTGCTGTCGACCTGCGCGGCGGTGATCGCCAGCCAGGCGGTGATCTCCGGCGTCTTCTCGCTGACCCGGCAGGCGGTGCAGCTCGGCCTGTGCCCGCGGCTGGACATCCGCCACACCTCGCAGGAGGAAGGCGGGCAGATCTACATCCCGCGCGCCAACTGGGGTCTGCTGTTCGCGGTCATCGGGCTGGTTCTGTGGTTCGAGTCCTCCAGCCGGCTGGCGACCGCCTACGGCATCGCGGTGACCGGCGACATGGTCATCACCACCATCCTGGCGCTGGTCGTGGCGCACCGCCGCTGGAACTGGAGCCTGCCGGCCTGTCTGGCGCTGGGCGCCCTGTTCCTCAGCGTCGATCTGGCGCTGTTCCTCGCCAACGCGGTCAAGATCCCGCACGGCGGCTGGGTGCCGCTGGTCATCGCCGCGGTGACTCTCGGGCTGATGTCGACGTGGCGCCGCGGCCGCGCCGTCCTGAACCGCCGTCTGGCCGAGGATTCCCTGCCGCTGGACAGCTTCATCAAGCGGCACGCCAAGTCCTCCGACATCCAGCGGGTGAAGGGCACGGCGATCTTCCTGACCTCCAGCGCCGACACGGTGCCCATCGCCCTGCTGCACAACCTGAAGCACAATCAGGTGATGCACGAGCGCATCGTCTTCCTGACCGTGATGGTCGAGGACGTGCCCCGCGTCCCGGCCAAGGAGCGCGTCGTCCTGGAAGGGCTGGCCGACGGCTTCTACCGCCTGACGGTCCGCTACGGCTTCTCACAGGAGCCGAACATCCCCAAGGCGCTGCGGCTGTGCAAGGCGTTCGGGCTGGAGTTCGACGTGATGACCACCTCCTTCTTCCTCGGCCGCGAGACGCTGATCCCCCGCATCAACCCGCAGATGGCCCAGTGGCGGGAGAAGCTGTTCGTCGTGATGTCGCGCACCGCGGTCAGCGCCACCGACTTCTTCAAGATCCCGCCGAACCGCGTGGTCGAGCTGGGCACCCAAGTCCAGCTTTGAAAGGCCCAGCTCTGACGCTTCGCCGCCGCGCCAATGAAAAAGCCCCTGTCCATCGGAGAGGGGCTTTTTCGTTGAGGGGAAGCGTTCCGGAGACGGGCTCAGTTGATCGCCGCGCTCTGCTTGCCGCGGTAGTTCTTGAGGAACTTCTGGAACACGTCCACCTCGGCGACGCGGGAGCGGACGGTGTTGACGTCGATCAGGCCCAGCGCCTGCTCCGGCCGGGTCAGCACGCGGAAGGCGTCGGCGTCGGGACCGTTGGTCATCGCCGAGCCGAATTCCTTGCGCAGCAGGTTCAGGTTCGTTCCGTCCCCGGCCAGCGCCAGCGCCACCGCGCGGTTCAGGACGAGCTGCGAGGTTGCCGGGTTGATCGGCTGGGTCGGCGGCGGCGGTGGGCCGATCAGCTTGTTCAGGGCGAAGGCGGCGGCCTCCCATTTCTGGGCGCGCCACGCGATGTCCACCCGCAGCGAGTTGGCCGGCTTGCTGTCGTCCTCGGAGAGCAGCAGCAGCGCCTCGTCGCCCCGGCCCAGCTCGGCCAGCGCCTTGGCCTGCATCAGGCGGCGCTCGCCCACCAGATCCGCCGGCAGGTTCGGCACGTTGGACAGCTCCAGCGCGCGCAGGGCGTCCTCCGGCTTGTTGTCGAGCAGGCGGACGGAGGCGAGCCGGGTGCCGACGCGCGCCTTGTCCTCGCCGGACAGGCGGTATTCCACCTGATGCTGCAGCAGGTCGGCGGCCCGGTTCAGCAGGTCCACGGAGATCAGCCGCTCGGCAAGCTGCCGGATCACCTCGTCGCCCGCCTCCCCCACCGGGGTCAGCTCGCGGAACTGGTCGTAGAGCTGGAGCGCCTCGATGGTCGGCAGCTTCTGCGCCCCGTCCTTGTAGAGGTCGGCGAAGATGCGCGACATCTCGCGGGTGATCTCCTCCGCCCGCGGCGTGTCGGGAACCAGGGCGGCGGTCTCCTTCATGGCGTTGAAGCCGTCGGCGTACTGGCCGGCGGCGATCAGCACCTCGCCCATGCGCTGGCGGATCTGCATCTCCAGCTCGTCGCCGCGCCAGGTGAAGGTCAGCCCGGCCAGCCGCTCCGCCGCGGCGGGGGGCGACATGCGGCCTTCCGCCAGTTGCAGGTTCACCAGCGCCAGCCCGGCCTTGGCCCGGTAATAGCGGTCGAGGCTGTTGTAGGAGGCCGTCAACTGCTCCAGCGCCCGCTCCGGCTCGTTGGTCTGGGCGTAATAGAGGCCGCGCAGATACTGGACGTCGGGCCGCTCCTCCGCGTCCGTGCCGCCGCGCTCGACGATGCGGTCGAGCAGCCGCTTGGCGAAGGGCGCGTCGCCGGTCTTCAGCGCGGCCTCGGCGGCGCGGGTCGCCAGCTTGGTCAGGATCGGGTCGGGGTAGGAGTTCAGGATCGGCGCCGCCGCCTTGAAGCCGGCCTGGGCCGCCGGCCAATCGTTGCGGTCCGCCGCGATGGCGGCGCGCCACAGCGCGGCCTCGCCGTTGTTGGCGAGGTTCGGATGGGCGAAATCCTCCGCCGCGGCGTCGGTGTTTCCCGCCAGGAAACGCGCGGCCCCGCGCAGGGCGCGGAATTCCGGCCAGCCCTCCAGGTCGGGCTGGGCCTCCTGCAGCACATCCATCATGCCGATGGCCTCCTGCCCGAAGCCGTTGGCCAGATAGAAGCGGGCGAGGTCGAGCTGGGCGCGGGGCCGTTCGGAGTCCGGCGCGTTGACGATGTTGAGCTGAAGGTTCTGCCGCGCCTCGGTGTAATGGTCGAGGTCGCCCTTCTTCCAGGCCGGCAGGTCGAACAGGCGGCGTCCGGAGGGCACCGGCTTCGGGTCGGTGGGCGGCGTCAGCGTGTTGGACGCGCCGCCGGGGGACGGCTTCGGCGGAAGCGACGCCGTCTGCGCCGCGGCCGGGCGGTTTCCGGCGTCGGCCATGGGCGACAGGTGCAGGCCGCCCGCCGCCGTCACCTCCACCCCTTCCTTGACCGGACGCACGGTGACGGCGTCGGCGATCGGCCGCACGACGACGCCCTGGTAGCTGGGCAGCAGTTCCAGGTCCGCATAACGGTGCGATTCGGGAATGGCGTTTCCGGGAACCGGCAGCGGCACGACCTGGAGGCGGTCGCCGACGTCGGGATCGGACAGAGTCACCACGGTCGCCGCGTCCGCGGCGCGCACCAGCAGACGGGCGCCCAGCAGGAAATCCGGCTCCGGATCGATCTTCAGCGCGAAGGGCGGCGTGCCGGTCAGGCGGCTCGTCGGCGTGATCTTCCAGCTCGTCCCCTGCCGTTCGATCTTCGGCCAGACCAGCGCGCCGATCCTGGTGCGGAAGGCGCTGCCGCCGGTGGCCGGCACCGGCTCGATCGCGCCGACCGTCCCGGCTCCGCCGCCGAGGGCCTTTCCGGCGCCGATGGGCAGGGGCTTGTCGAACACGATGTAGAGATGGCCGGCGCGCGGGTAGACGGCGATGGAGGCCGGGCCGCCCGCGTCGAACACCAGCGTCGGCCCCTGCGGTTCGGCCTTCGCCGGGTCGGGTTTGGCCGGGTCGGGTTTGGCCGGGTCGGGTTTGGCCGGGTCGGGTTTGGCGGCTTCGGGCTTGGCGGGTGCCGGGGCCGCCGCGACCTCCTTCGGCGGGGGAGGCGCCGCAGCCGGCCGTGCGGCGGCGGGCGCGGCGGCCGGGGGTGTCGCCGTCGCGGGCGATGGCGCCGCGGCTTCGGCCGACGGCGGACGCACCGTGGTCGTGGTGGCGCCGGACGGCGGGGTCGCGTTCGCGGCGTCGCCCGTCGGCAGACCGGCGCGCGTGCCCGGATTCTGTACGTCGATCACCACGGACCGGCCCGACTTGCTGTCCTTGACCTCGGCGTCCTGCGGCACCGCGAAGGTGACGGCCAGAGCGCCGTTGGCCTGCCGGAACTGCTCGACATTCTGGATGTTGCGCAGGGTCGTCCTGGCCACCGGCGCCAGATCGGCGTTGCCGTTGCGGTCGAACAGCAGCGTGGCCGACGCGCCGTCGCGGCGCAGCGTGTAGTTGACGCCCTCCGGCCAGGTGAAGGACAGGCGGCTCTGCTCCGGCGTGTCGGCCGCGCTGACCGCCACCCGTCCCGCCGAACGCGCCGGGGCCGCGGCGGGAGTGGCGGGAGCGGCAGGCGCCTCCGCCTTGGCGTTCTGGGCCGGAGCTTGCGCCGGCGCCTCCGCGGCGGGGGTCAGGTCCAGCGCCACGGCGTTGCCGTTGCGGAAGCTCTTCAGTGTCACCGGCCGCTTCAGGTCGAAGGTCACCGTCTTGCCGTCGCCGCCGATCCTCACCCCGGACAGATAGCCGGGCAAGGCCGCCACCGCACGGTCCAGCGCGGCGTTGATCGGCTCGTCGAAGCGGACGACCAGCGTGTTGCCTTCCACCGACGCGCTGTAGCCGGTCTGGCGCGGCCAGTCGAAGACCAGACGCCCGAAGGTCTTGTGGGTGGCGGCGCGCACCGGCACGTCGACGGCCCAGGCGGCGGGCGAGGCGGCGATCTGGGCGGCAAGCAGGGCCGTGGCGGCCACGAAGCCGCTCAGCCAGCGCCGGTATGCCCCGCCCCGCCCCATCCGACTCACTCCTCCGGCTCCGCGTCGGTGGCCGCCCCGGACACCGGCGGCCCCGCCGTCTCCTCGCGCACCACCACATCCACCCGCGCCCCGCCGGGCACCGGATCGATGCCGGGCGGTTCGCTCATCAGGCTGCGCGCCACGAGGTCGCGCTTGTAGCCCGTCTCGCGCAGCAGCGCCGCAACGGCAACCGCGCGCGTCAGGGCGCGTTCCCAGGCCAGCCCGGCGGACTGGTCCTCCCGCTCGGCGTGGCCGAC
Source organism: Azospirillum sp. TSH58 (assembly GCF_003119115.1). NCBI lineage: Bacteria > Pseudomonadati > Pseudomonadota > Alphaproteobacteria > Rhodospirillales > Azospirillaceae > Azospirillum > Azospirillum sp. TSH58. The sequence continues at coordinate 2,544,055 of NZ_CP022364.1, read as the reverse complement.
CACCTCGATCCGATTGCCGATCCGGCCCACCGCCGCGCCCAGCAGATACAGGACCCGACGCCCCTGGTCGGTGAAGCTGCCGCCGGTCGGATCGAACATCACATGGGCCGGCAGGCCGATCACCACGCGGTCGTCCTCCCGCCGCACCTCCACCGCCGCCAGATCCTCGTTGGCCGCGGTCTGGGTACGCAGCAGGGCGCTGAGATAATCCAGGTTGATCGCCGAATATGACTCCACCGTGGCGGCGTTGAAAGCGGCCTTCGGCTCGGGCGGCGTCGCGGAGGGCGTGACCGCGGTCGAGCGGGCCGACGACAGCGACTTGACCAGCCCGGTCCAGCGCTGGGCCTCCGGCTCGCTCATCGAGTACATCAGCACGAAAAAGGCGAGCAGCAGCGACATCAGGTCGGTGAAGCTGATCAGCCAGATCGTCCGGTTGTGGCCGCCGCTCTTGTCCTCGGCCTTGGGCAGTTTGGGAAGGCGGATCATCGGCGCCCTCCCCCCGGCGGATCGTCCATGGCGCGCAGGCTGAACAGCAGGCGGACGGCGCCGGGCGCGCCGCGCTCGATGCCCACCGTCACCGCGTCCGACGGCGCCCCGTCGGCGATCAGCAGCCGGGCGAGCGCGCCCGCCCGCACCACCGGGCCGGGCGGATGGCTGGGGCCGCCCGCCGGGCCGATGGACAGAAGCGCGTCCAGCTCGATCCGTTCGCCGGGCCGGTTCTGCAGAAGCGCGTCGGCCACCCGGTCGATCAGGCCGATGCGGTCCGGGCGCAGGTCGGCGGTGCCGGGCAGGAACAGCTCGTCGGCGGGAAGACGCACCTCCAGCAGGCGGCCCGGCGTGACGCTGTCCACCTTCGCCACGGCAATGGCGGTGGCGAACAGGTTGCCCAGGCCGTCCAGCCGCTGCACGGCGAAGACGGTGCCGGCGCGCGACGCCAGCGGGTCGGCCGGCTCGCGCAGGCGGGGGTCGATGTAGAAGGCGGGGAAGCTGCGCTCCAGCGACACCAGCACCGTGCGCACCCGCTGGGCGGTCTGCACCGACTGGGCGTTCAGCACGATGAAGAAGACGAGCAGCAGCAGGAACAGCGACAGCAGAAGCACGATGCTTCCGTTGTTCGGGTTCGGCCGGCTGCCCGACAGGTCCGGCTTCCTGTGGCCGGGCGCAGCCATCGGATTAATCGAAGCTCGCCAGCAGGCGGTCGATCTCGTCCTGGTCCATGGCGGCGCTGGTCATCTGCGGCCCGTGCAGCAGCCCGGCCTCCGGATCGTCCGCCGCACGGTCGGTGGCGAAGTTCGGCGCCGGATCGGCGTGGACCACCGCCGCCGCAGCGGCGGGGCGGGTGTGGTTCTGCCGCACCTCGTCGCCGAAGGCCGCGACGATCATGTCCACCTTCGATTCGATGTGCTTCAGCGTGCGCACGACCTTGGAAATGCGCTGGCCGGTGATGTCCTGGAAGTTGCAGGCCTCGAAGATCTTGGTCACCTGCTCGGTCAGCTTCGCGGAGTTCTCCGGGTCGATCTGGCCGGAAATGCCGGTGATGACGTCGCAGGCGTCGAAGATGGCGAAGGTGGCCTGCTCGGTGGCGCCGACCACGGCGTCCAGCTCATCCGTGGCGTTGGGGATGTGCTGGTCGCGGATTTCCGCGGGCTGGAGCGCCGCCAGCTCCTGCTTGGCGCTCTCGATGAAGCGGGCGAGGTCCACCACCTCCTTGTAGAGGCGCAGGTCGGTGGCGGAGATGTCGCCGTCCATGCTGCCGAGGATGGAGCGGACGATGTCCGTCACCTCCTCGCGGGTCAGCGGCTGGGCCGCTTCGGCGTGGGCGGCGTCGAGCTGCTGGCGCAGGAGCTTCTGGTCGGCGAGCGAGGAGGAAACGGGCGGGGCCATGTGCGTTCCGATGTGAGCGTTCCGTGGTCTTGTCCGGCCTGCGTGCGATCGGGTGCGTCGGCCGGCCCGGACGCAGACGCCCGAAGCGGGTCCGACCCAACCTCGCGTCCTCGCACGGCCGCCGCCGACTCGGAGCCTCGTCAGCCTCTCCAACCCTAATTTCGCTCGGTTAACACGCCGTTAAGCGCCTGAAACGTCGCAACGCAAAGACGGAACGGAATCACGCCGCCGGAAAGAAAGCGGAAGCGTTGCTCTGCGCCCGCAGGCGTTCAACCAACGCTCGCCATTGTCGAACTTTAAAGAGAGATGCGGCAATTTGTTTCAATCGAAGTCCGCAAACGGACAAAGGGCCGCCTTGGGAGCGGCCCTTCTTCACCGTTTCGCAGAGCGACTGTCCCGTCAGGCTGGTCCGCCACTGAAACAGTCAGGAACGGAACCCTTGCGGTGAAACAGTCCCGGCGGTCAGCTCCCGCCGCTCCGCCCGCCACCATGGCTGTGTTCGCCGCCCTTGCGGCCCGCTTCCGATGCGCGTTCCGGGTCGTTCTTGAAGTTGCCGCCGGACGCCTGACCGCCCTTGTGGCCGGCTTCCGACGCACGCTCCGGATCGTTCTTGAAGTTGCCGCCGGACGCCTGACCGCCCTTTTGGCCGGCCTCGGAGGCACGCTCCGGGTCGTTCTTGAAGTTGCCGCCGGAAACCTGGCCGCCCTTGTGGCCGGCTTCCGCCGCGCGTTCCGGATCGTTCTTGAAGTTGCCGCCGGAATGCTGGCCGCCTGAGCTGCGGCCCTTGTTCTGGTCGTTCATCTTGTCTCCTTCCTTCTTGCGGTTGGGCGAACTTGCGTTGCCCGAACACGCCGGAGCCAACATGAACCGAAGCCGACCGTCGCAGGCCGTCTACCATCCTGACAGTACGTGTACGTATATTCAGTAGGTTCATCGCGGGCGGCGGGTATGACCGGCCGCCCGGACATGCCCTTCTTCCCGTCATCACAGTCAGAAGGTGTATTCAGTTCCTCGGTGCCGCGGGAAGACCGCGCCGCTCGATGAGCGCGGAGGTGAGTTCCTTGGCCTTCAGCGGGTCCATCGCGGCCAGGATCGGCGCCGTCTTGGTTTCCTTCATCTTCTCCACCACCCCCAGCAGGACGGGCATGTCCAGCTCCTCGAAGATGCGGGCGGCTTCCTTGGGCTTCATCGTCTCATAGATCTTCACGAGGCTTTCGAGCTGGGCGGCCTGCTTCTCGTCGCCCTGGCGCATCAGCTTCTGGATGTCGGTGCGGACCTTCTCCATCTCCTGCACCTTCTGGTCGATGCGCTTCTCGGCGGCGGTCAGAAGGGCCTCGCGCTGCTCCAGTTCCTTGGTGCGGCGCTCGATCTCGGCGCGGCGCTCGGCGAAATGCTGGAGGAGCTCCTCGTTCTTGACCGGGCCGAGGGCGGCGTTGTCCGGCGGCGTCGGGTTGGGCGGCGCGCCGTTGCTGGACCCGCCCTGGGCCGGTTCGGGGGAGGGCTTGGCGCCGTTGGCGGCAAGCTGCATGGGCGGCGCCGGAAGGGCGCTCTGCCCCTGCGCCAGGGTCGCCGGGAACTCCGGCAAGCGGGCGTCGCGCGTGGTGATCCGCCACAGGTCGCCGACCCGCACCCCCAGCATCAGGACGGCGACGAAGATGGTCAAGGGCAGGATGCGGAAGCGCCACGCCTTCATCTTCTCGCGCATCCGCTCCGACAGCGGGCGGCGCGGGACCGCCGGCTTGCGCTTCGCCTTCGCCTTGGCCTTCGGCTTCGCTTTGGCGGCGGCTTTGGCGGCGGCCTGGGCCGCGGCTTGCGCGGCGCCCTGGGCCGGCGGCTGGGCGGCCACGCTCTGGCTGGTGCGGACCCCGGTCGGGGTGGCCCCGGCCGGGCGGATCACGACCTTGGGCTCTCCGCCGGGCGCGGAGGATGCGCCTTTCGTGCTGGTGGCGTCGCTCATCCGACCCCCTTGCCGGCGTTCTCGATGGCTTGCAGAAGTTCACGCTCGGCGCGGGACAGGCTCTCGCCCTCGCGCAGGATGGGATCGGGCGCCGTCGTCGGGCGGCGCGCCAGGGACTCGGCCCGCGACGGATCGGCGCGCAGCGGCTCGTTCCGGAACGCGGCGGAGCGCAGCGGCGGCAGGTCGTCGTGATCGTCGTGGTCGATGTGGCCGTGATCGTGGAGATCATGGTCGTCGTGCCCGTGATCGTGGAGATCGTGGTCGTCGTGACCGAGATCATCCTCGACGATCGGGCGCGGGGCGACCGCCGGGCGGGAGGCCACGGGCGGACGGGCGGACAGGCCGGGGCGTGCCGCCGGACGCGCCGCGGGGCCGGGCTTCGGCCGCTCCCCACCGACATTGCCCAGCCGGTTGGCCATGGCGTCGGCGGCCTCGATCATGAATTCCAGCTCGTCGCGCAGGGTCTGCGCCTTGGCGACCGTGCGCTGAAGGTCGTCGCCGGTCTCGTGGGCCGTCTTCTTCAGGCTGCGCACGCCGGTTTCGGCGCGCGACATGGCCTCGTTGAGGCCGCGCACCAGCTCGGCCATCTCGCCGCGGCTCTCCCGCAGCTTGATGATCTGCCGGTTGAGGATGATCGCGTAGGCGATGGTCGCGGCGAGCAGCCCCACCATCACCAGATCGAGGACGAGCGTGAGGGTCGGGCTCATAGCCGCATGACCTCCTGCTTGGGCAGCTCCCGCTCGATCCGCACGGCGATGTGCCCGCCCTTGCGGCCCATGCGGCCTTGGAACATGGAAACGTCGCCGCAACGCAGCTCGATGGTGCCGTCCGGCGTGGCGTTCAGAAGGATTCGCGTGCCGACGCGCCAGTTCAGCACGTCGTGCAGGGTCATCGTCACCTCGTCCAGCACCGCGGAGATGTCCACGTCGGTGACCAGCAGCTCCGAGGCGAGGTGGGTTTCCCAGATCGAGTCGCGGCCGAACTTCTCACCCATGAACATCTGGAGCAGAAGCTCGCGCACCGGCTCCAGCGTCGCGTAGGGGATCATCAGCTCCAGGCGCCCGCCGCGATCCTCCATGTCGATGCGCAGCTTGACCAGCACCGCCGCGTTGGCCGGGCGCGCGATGGTCGCGAAGCGCGGGTTGGTCTCCAGCCGGTCGAAGCGGAAGGTCACGGGCGACAGCGGATCGAAGGCGGCGGACAGGTCGGACAGCACCACATGGACCATGCGCTCCACGAGGTTGCGCTCGATGGTCGTGTAGGGGCGGCCCTCGATGCGCATCGCCGCCGTGCCGCGCCGCCCGCCCAGCAGCACGTCCACGATGGAGTAGATCAGCGCCGAGTCCACGACCATCAGGCCGTAGTTGTCCCACTCCTCCGCCTTGAAGACGGACAGCATCGCCGGCAGCGGGATGGAGTTCAGATAGTCGCCGAAGCGCACCGAGGAAATCTGGTCGAGGCTGACCTCGACGTTGTCGGAGGTGAAGTTGCGCAAGCTGGTGGACATCATGCGGACGAGGCGGTCGAAGACCACCTCCAGCATGGGCAGGCGTTCGTAGTTGACCAGCGCCGAGTTGACCAGCGCCATGATGCCGGAGTTGTCGCCGTCCCCGGCCCCGCCCTGGTCGAAGCCGAGCAGGCTGTCGATCTCGTCCTGGTTCAGGACGCGGGTCGAACCGCCGCCGCCCATGTCCGCCATGTCGCCCATGTCGCCGCCGTCTTCGGCGAGGGCGGCCCATTCGGCGGCAAGGCGTTCTTCTTCGCTCAGTTCCTCGGTGTTGCTCATGGCCCGTTTCCGCCGCCCCTACTGGACCAGCATTTCCTTGAACAGAACGTCCTTGACCTTCACCGGGTGGGCGGACGCGGTGATCCGCATCAGCAGCTCCTGGCGCAGGCGGTACATGCCCGCCGACCCCTTCAGATCCTCCAGCCGCAGTTCGCGCAGATAGACCTGGAAGTTGTCGATGATGCGCGGCAGCACATGCTCGATCGCCGGTATGTCCTCGCCCTTCGCAAGCTGGATCGAGATCTTGATCTTCAGGAAGGCCGGACGCTTGCCGGCGCTGTTCAGGTTCACCAGCATGTCCGGCAGGTCGTAGAAGACCGGGGCCGCGTGCGGATCGGGCTGCGCCGGTTCCGCCGGCACCTCCGCGTGCTCCTCCTTCTTGCCGAGCAGCGAATCGAGCAGGCCGCTGAAATACACGCCCGCCCCGGCGCCGATCAGCAGCACCAGCGGCAGGATGACGAACAGGACCAGCTTCTTGCCGCTGAATTTCTTGCGCGGCAGGCCATCGGTCGGAACGTCGTCTTCAGCGTGCGCGGTCATGGAATCCTAAGCGCGAGCGGTGGCGGAGCGTGGCCTTACCAGCCCAGCAACCCTATCTTTCGGATAGTTAACAAAGCCTTTCAGGCACGGTCCGGGGCTGTGACAGAAGCGCAACCACAGGCGGCGGCACGGTTCTTGATTGGGGCATCGCCGGAGATCCCCGTCAACCGAGGAGCGAACGCCCGAGCCACGCCCGCACCCCCCTTCCGCACCGCCCTGCCCCGCCTCGTCCGCCGACCGTCCGCCCGCTTCCGGCGGAGGGAGCGGCCTTGCGAACCGCGCGCCGTCCGCGCCGCGGAAACGGGACGCTTTTGCCCGGCGTCGGGCGGCAGCCCTTGCCAGCCCACCGGCAGTTCTTGCCCGGCAGACGCTTCCCCGCCAGCGCCACCGACCGTCATCGTGGTCTTTCCGGCACTCTCCGCCGCTGGCACGCACCGTGCATTGCCATTTGCGCCGGTCGGGACGCTCCCCCGGCCCGAATGGAAAGAGGCCGCCGATGGAAAACCCGATCTACGTGTCCCTGTCGCGCCAGATGACCCTGCGCCGCCAGCTGGACGTGATCTCGAACAACATCGCGAACATGAACACCACGGGCTTCAAGCAGCAGCGCATGCTGTTCACGGAGTTCCTGGAGCGTCCGGGCATGCACGAGCAGATCAGCTTCGTGCAGGACCGCGCCGTGGTGCGCGACCTCTCGGCCGGCGGGATGATGCAGACCGGCAACCCGCTGGATCTGGCGCTGACCGGCCACGGCTACTTCACCGTCGATACGGCGAGCGGCCCGCGCTACACCCGCGCCGGCAACTTCCGCCTGAACGACCAGCGCCAGATCGTCGACGGCGGCGGCCTGCCGGTCCTCGGCGACAACGGCCAGCCCCTGGCCATCCCGAACGGCACCAGGGACATCATGGTGTCCGGCGACGGCACCGTCTCCACCGAGCTGGGTCAGGTCGGCCGGCTGAACATCGTCACCTTCCGCAACGAGCAGCTGATGACCGAGGTCGGGGCCGGCCTCTACGTCAGCGACGAGGAGCCGCAGGCGGCCCCCGCCGACACGAAGGTGGCACAGGGAATGCTAGAGAATTCGAACGTGAAGCCGGTGGTCGAGATGACGGCGCTGATCGAGATCCAGCGCCAGTACCAGTCCAACCAGAAGCTGATCGAGAACGAGCACGAGCGCATCCGCAGCGCCATCCAGAAGCTGGGCCGCACGGCCTGATCGACCGCGTTTAAGGAGTAAGGACCATGCGCAGCCTCGCCATCGGCGCCACCGGCATGATCGCCCAGCAGCTGAACGTCGAAACCATCTCGAACAACATCGCCAACGCGACGACGACCGGCTTCAAGAAGCAGCGGGCCGAATTCCAGGACCTGCTCTACCAGAACCTCCGCCGCATCGGCTCCACCTCGTCGGACGCCGGCACCATCGTGCCGACCGGCGTGCAGGTGGGTGCGGGCGTGCGCGTCGCCGCGGTGGCCCGCGTGCTGGAGCAGGGCAACCTGACGGTCACCGACAACAAGCTGGACGTCGCCATCAACGGCTCCGGCTATTTCCAGGTGCAGCTCCCCAGCGGCGACACGGCCTACACCCGCGCCGGCAATTTCAAGCTGTCGCCGGAGGGCATCATCGTCACCGCCGACGGCTATCCGGTGCAGCCGGCCATCACCATCCCGGCGGAAGCCGTGGACGTCGCCATCAACGCGTCGGGCGAGGTGATGGTGAAGCTGGACGGCCAGGTGGCCCAGCAGAATGTCGGCCAGATCCAGCTCGCCACCTTCGCCAACGCGGCCGGCCTCGAAGCCGTCGGCGACAACCTGTTCCTGCAGACCGGCGCGTCGGGCGAGGCGGTCGGCGGCAACCCCGGCGCCCCCGGCTTCGGCCGCGTGGTGCAGGGCGCGCTGGAGACCTCCAACGTCAACATCGTGCAGGAGATCACCACCCTGATCTCCGCCCAGCGCGCCTACGAGATGAACTCCAAGGTCATCAAGACCACCGACGAGATGATGCAGCAGGCCTCGCAGCTCCGCTGATCCCGACTCCGTCGTAAGGCCCGTTCTCGCAAGGAATTTCCGCCATGTCCCGCCCCGCCCTCCGCATCCTCGGCACCGCCCTTTTCGCCGCCGCCCTCGCCGGCGGCCCGACGGCCCTCGCCCAGACGATGGACGGCACGGCCTCCGCGACCGCGGCGCCGCAAGCGGTGGTCTACAGCCCGGCCCATGTCGAGGCGGCGCTGTCGGACGCGCTGTCCCGCCAGATCACCACGGGCCGCCTGCAGATGGAGCTGGACAACCGGGCGGTGGAGCTGCGCGCTCCGGCGGGCGCCGGCAGCCTGACGGTGGAGAATCTCTACTACAACCCGGTGCAGGGCCGCTTCGCCGCGGAGATGATCGTGGCCGACACCCGCCCGGTGGTCCGCCTTCCGGTGTCGGGCCGCGCCTACGGCGTGGTGCAGGTGCCGGTGCTGTCGCGGCGCATCGCGCCCGGCGACGTGATCGGCCCCGGCGACGTGGATTGGCAGGACGTGCGCGCCGACCTCGCCGGCAGCGACATCGCAGCCACCGACGCCCAGCTCATCGGCCTGACGCCGCGGCGCGGCGTTCCCGTGAACCAGCCGGTCCGGCTGCGCGACCTGCAGTCGCCCCGGGTCGTGGACAAGGGGGCGCTGGTCACCATCACGCTGGCCACCGAGAACCTGACCCTGTCGGTCCAGGGCAAGGCCCTGCAGGACGGCGGCCGGGGCGACGTGATCCGCGTCGTCAACACCCAGTCGAACCGCATCCTCGAAGCGACCGTCGCCGGCCCCAACATCGTCGCCGTGGCAAAGCCCGGCGTGATTGCGAAGTAAGGAGAAAGCTCCCATGCCCGCCTTCCGAATGACCGCCCCCAAGACCACGGTCCGCACGGCCTTCCGCTTCGCTCTGCTCGCCGCCGTCGCCGCCGGCCTCCCCGCCTGCAACGCCATGTCGCGCGTGGCGGACATCGGCTCCGCTCCCGAGCTCACCAAGATCAAGGACCCGCAGGCCCAGCCCGGCTACCAGCCGGTCAGCCTGCCGATGCCCACCCCGCTGCCGACGGAGCGCAACCCGAATTCCCTGTGGCGGACCGGCGCGAAGGCCTTCTTCAAGGACCAGCGCGCGGCCAAGGTCGGCGACCTGCTGACCGTCGACATCCAGATCAACGATCAGGCCCAGCTCAACAACCAGACCACCCGCACCCGCGGCAACTCCGAGAAGGCCGGCATGCCGAGCTTCCTCGGCTTCGAAGGCAAGGCCCTGCAGCGCGCGCTTCCCGACGGGGTGAGCGCCGACAGCCTGCTCGACCTCTCCAGCTCGACCTCGAACGACGGCAAGGGCGCCATCAACCGCAAGGAGCAGATCACCCTGAAGGTGGCGGCGCTGGTCACCCAGAGCCTGCCCAACGGCAACATGGTGATCCAGGGCCGCCAGGAGGTCCGGGTGAACTACGAGGTGCGCGACCTGATCATCACCGGCGTGATCCGGCCGGAGGACATCACCGCGCAGAACACCATCAGCTACGAGAAGGTCGCCGAGGCCCGCATCTCCTACGGCGGACGCGGCCAGATCACCGACGTGCAGCAGCCCCGCTACGGCCAGCAGCTCTTCGACATCATCATGCCCTTCTAAGACGTTCCGGGAACGCGGGGCCGGAATCGCGGGGCCGGAAAGCACCGTCCACCGCTCCGGAAGGGACACCACTCCCTTCCGGAGCGGTGGTCAGAGGCCCCGGCCGTTCCCCACGCGCACGGTCAGGCAGTTTCTGCAGCCCGGCTGGATTTGCCGCGCCCTTCCTGCCGCCTCCTTCCTGCCCCCCTCAGCGCCCCGCCACCGGTTCCGCGTCGCGACTCGCTTGCTCGGAGTGGCGTGGGGTCATCCCGGCGGAGCGCCGGCGCTTATCGGAGCGGTTCGGCAGGCGCAAATGCGCCACGCCGAAGGGCGAGGCGTCATCGAAAGACGTTCGTCTTTTGGTGGTTGGGGGCGGCAGGGAGTGGCAAGCCGTTTCCCAGGCTGGCCGGGACCGGCCGGGGCCGGTAGTTTGACGGCTCATTGCAGCGGGCCCGCGGCCGGCCCGAGCGAACCAAGCTCCGACAGAGGGGCGGGCCGCCCATTCCCCAGCCCACAGCCGGGATGCAACCAGCCAGGATGTCGCGGAGCCCATGGCCGGTCCGGCAGTGATGACCGCCGCGACATGCCAGCACACGGACAAAAAGCCCCCGCCGGGATCGGAGGGGGCTTTTGTCCAAGAAGCGCGGCCAGTGACGCGGGCGAGCGCCGCGTCAGTCGTCGCGCTGGGTGCGCTCCATGCGCTCGTGCCGCTCCTGGGCTTCCAGGCTCAGCGTCGCGATGGGACGGGCGTCGAGGCGGCGGACGGAGATGGGCTCCCCCGTTTCCTCGCAATAGCCGTAGGACCCATCCTGCAACCGCTCCAGCGCCGCGTCGATCTTGGAGATCAGCTTGCGCTCGCGGTCGCGGGTGCGAAGTTCCAGCGCCCGGTCGGTCTCCGCCGACGCGCGGTCGGCGATGTCCGGTTCCTGGATGCCGCCTTCCTGAAGGCTGCTCAGGGTCTCGCTGGATTCGGCCAGCAGCTCCGCGCGCCAGCGCAGCAGCTTCTGGCGGAAATATTCCCGCATCACGGGATTCATGAACTCCTCGTCTTCCGACGGGGTGTAGTTCTTAGGCAGAAGCGGAGACGACATCCGAGAGCATCCAACGCAAAAGGGTGATCCGGGCGGCGCGGAGTATAGGTAGGCGCATCGGCAACCGCAACCCTGCGCTTCGCCTATCGAAGCGCGAACAAGCCCTTGGAGAAGCAAAGTTTTGTGAAAGGTTCGGCGATGGCCGTACGGCCGATGCCGAAAAGCCGGTCCTAGGACCGGGGCCGTGGGCGACGAAGCCGGAAAAGGCGCTCAGGGGGTGAGCTTCGCCAGCTCGACCTGGGCGCGCAGGTCGATCTGGTCAAGGATGTCGGCCAGCCGCGGATCGTCCACATGGACGCGGCGCGACTGCACCACCTTCACGAGGTCCATCAGCTTCTGCGCCGGAAGCGTGCCGGCGAGAAGCCCGTGCTGGATCTCCTCCAGCTTGTCGAGCATCTCCTCGGCGCGCATCTTGCCGCGCGACGCGCGGGCCGTCGCGTCGTCCACCTCCTGCAACGCCAGCACGCTGGCGATGCCGGCCAGCGGCGCCGCGGCGTGGACGCCTTGGGCGGTGTTGGTCTCGCCGACGAGCTGCTTGGAAAAGGACGCACCGGACGAGCCTTCGGCCTTCCCCGTGCGCCGGACCGAGCTGCTGCCGCGAAGTTTTCCGGGGCCTTCGACTTTCATGTTCCGTGCAACCGGTTTCGGAAAAGCGCGATACTCTAGATGGAAGCACCTTAACATCTGGTCAAGGTTTGCCGCAATCGGGCAAAAATTGCCCCGCTTCCGTGACATAAAGCGGTTGGACGCGGTGCCAATTTCCGGCCTTTTCATCCGCCGCCGCCGCTTCCCCTTGCCGATCCTACCCTTCGCCTGCCGCCCGCGGCTCTGGCACGCCGTTTGTATAGGAAGGGACAGCCGTTGAGGAGTGTCCCCGCCATGACCGCCACCGCCCTGCCCCGCGCCGCACTGCGTCATGCCGCCCTGCGCCATGCCGTCCTGCCCCGCGCCGCCGTCCTGCTGCGTGCGGTCGCGATGCTGGCGGCCCTGGCCGCGGCGCTGCTCGCGCTGTCGGCGCCGGCCTCGGCGTCGTCGGCGCGGATCAAGGACGTGGTGGACGTCGAGGGCGTGCGCGACAACATGCTGATCGGCTACGGCCTGGTGGTCGGCCTGAACGGCACGGGCGACAGCCTCAACAACTCGCCCTTCACCGAGCAGAGCCTGGTCGGCATGCTGGAGCGCATGGGCGTCAACACCCGCGGCACCAACCTGCGCACCAAGAACGTGGCGGCGGTGATGGTGACGGCGACCCTGCCGCCCTACTCCGCCCAGGGCACGCGCATCGACGCCACCGTGTCGGCGATGGGCGATTCGAAGAGCCTGCTCGGCGGCACGCTGCTGGTCACGCCGCTGCTGGGCGCCGACGGCGAGGTCTACGCCGTGGCCCAGGGGCCGATCGCGGTGTCCGGCTTCTCCGCCCAGGGCCAGGGGGCCAGCGTGACGCGCGGCGTCCCCACCTCGGGCCGCATCTCCTCGGGCGCCATCGTCGAGCGCGAGATCCAGTTCTCGCTGGCCGAGCTGCCGGTGCTGCGCCTGTCGCTGCGCAACCCGGACTTCACCACGGCCCAGCGCGTGGCGACCGCCATCAACATCCAGCTCCGCGGCAACCGCGCGCAGGCCACCGACCCGTCCTCGGTCCTGCTGAGCGTGCCGGAAGCGCGGCGCGGCGACATCGTCGGCCTGATCACCGAGATCGAGCAGCTCCGCGTCACCCCCGACCAGGTCGCCCGCGTGGTGGTGGACGAGAAGTCCGGCGTGATCGTGATGGGCGAGAACGTCCGCATCTCCACCGTCGCCATCGCCCAGGGCAACCTGACGATCCGCGTCACCGAGACGCCGCAGGTCAGCCAGCCCGGCCCCTTCAGCCAGGGCCAGACCGCCGTGGTGCCGCGCACCGACATCCAGGTGGACGACCAGTCGAACAACCGCCTCGCCGTGATGAATTCCGGGGTGACGCTCCAGGAGTTGGTACAATCCTTGAATGCGCTTGGCGTGGGTCCCCGGGACATGATCGCCATCCTTCAGTCGATCAAGGCCGCCGGAGCCCTGCAGGCGGAGATCGAGGTGATCTGATGGATACGACGCTTTCCCTTCCCGGCCTTCCGCCCCCGCGCCTGCCCGCCGCCGCCGAGCGCGCCCAGGCGGGCGTCCGGACGGCGGTGCGGACCGATCTGGCCGATCCCAACACGGCGGAAGGCAAGGTGGACCCGGCGATCCGCGCCAAGATCCGCCAGTCCGCCAACGAGTTCGAGAGCGTCTTCGTCTCCCAGATGCTGGGCCACATGTTCGACGGGATCGAGGTGGACCAGAATTTCGGCGGCGGCCATGCCGAGGAGATGTTCCGCTCCATGCTGACCAACGAGTACGGCAAGCAGGTATCCCGCAGCGGCGGGTTCGGCATCGCCGATCAGGTTTACCGCGAGCTTCTACGCGCACAGGAGGGCAACCATGGATAAGGTCGACGTCCGTTTCCCGCAGCCGTCCAAGGCTCCCGCCGCCAATCTGCCCAAGAACGCGGAGGAGCGCGCCGCCGCGCTGGTCGAGCTGATGAACCGGCTGAGCGCGCATCTGGCGCGCGAGACCGAGGCCGTGATGCGCCACTGCACCAGCGCCGAGCTGGCCCGGCTGGGGCGCGAGAAGCAGCCGATGATGCTGGTCTACGAGGAGGTGTCGCGCCTGCTGCGCGTGGACCGCGAGGGCATGGCCGCCCTGCCCGACGAGGCCAAGGCCCAGCTGCGCGAGGCCACGCGCGGCCTGTACGAGGCGTCCGCCGCCAACGCCGACGCGCTGCGCCGGAACAGCGCGGCGCAGAAGATCCTGGTGGACACGGTGGTCGGCGCCATCAACCGCGCCCGGCAGACCACCACCCCCGCCTACGGCACCGCCCCGGTGCCGCCCCGCGCGACCTACGTCACGCCGAGCCATGGGCCGTCCACCTCCGCCACCCTGAACACCCGGCTCTGACCCGCATCGGAACCGCCGGTATCCGCAGGAAGGGCCGTCCGACCGGGCGGCCCTTCGGCGTTGCCGGGTCCGGCAAGAAGCGCCGGTCACCCGGCGGAAATTGCCGCCTTGCGGACGGAACTGCCGGGCGCGGAGGCGCGGATGGACAGGCCGGCCCCGCCCTGAAACTGGCCCGTTAGTTGCTTCCGGATGGGGTGCACCTGTCCGCTTCGGGGAATCCCTTCCATGGCCATCCAAACGAACATCGCGCCCTCCGCGTTCGAAAGCCTGGTCCGGGGCCAGACCTCCTCCAGCCAGAACACGGCCCCGCGAAGCGACAAGTTCGCCTCGATGATGGACCGGCTGATCAGCGAGGCCGCCACCCGCAAGCGCGATCAGATCCAGGCGGAGGCCGCGGCGCAGGACCGGCGCACCGCCGCGGCGGGAGCCGCCGACCAGGCGGCCGCCAACCGGGCCGCCGACCGCAAGGTTGCGGAGCGCGGTCCGCCGTCCCGCCCCGACCCCATCCGGGCGGAACCGGCCAAGCCGCGCCAAGCCTCCGAAGCCACCGCCCAGGCCGACGCCCGTGCCGCCCGCAAGGACGAGGCCCAGCGCACCGCCGAGCGGAGGGACGCCCGCGCGTCCGACGCGGCCAAGGCCGGCGACTCCGCCCACGCGACGCGCACAGAGCGGCGCGAGGCCGCCGCCGCGAACCACGCCGCAGCGAAGGATGCAGCGAAGGACGCGGCAAAGGACCCGAAGGCCGCCGGCGCCAAGGCGGCGCCGGACGACACCGCCGCCAAGCCGATGCCCGCCGATGCCGCCTCCTTGGCCGACATGGCGGAGGAGACTCCGCCGGAGGAGTCCAGCGGCGCGATGGGCGATGGCGCCACGCAGGACGGCGCCGGCGATCAGGCGGCCGAGGATGGGAACGGCGAGGCCGTGATCCTCGACCTGACCGTCACGGTGACCGAAACCACCGTGGAGCTGGTCACCGCCGACCAGTCCACCACCCTGACCGACACGCAGGCCGCCCTGTCGCTGGCCGTCGCCCCGGTGGCCATCGGCACGCCGGATGGCGAGGCCGACAAGAGCGATGACGCGGCGGCCGTCGGCGCGACCGATGCGGCGGCCCCGGCCGGGACCACGCCCCCCGGCACCCCGACTCCGGACGATGCGGAGGCTCCTTCGGCCGTTGACGCCGCCGCCGCTGAAGCGGCTTTGGCCGCTGCCCTGGCAGCCACCGCCACCCCTCATCAGGATGGCACGGCCAAGGCCGCCTCCGACGGCTCCGTGAAGGCCGCGGCCACGGCCAAGCCGGTCGCGGAAACGCCCCCGACGATGGCGGACGCCGTGCCGGTGACGGCCGGCCCGGCGGGCGGCCCGCCGACCGAAGTGCCCGCCCCCCACGCCGAGGCCGGGGACGCCGCCGCCAAGGACAAGCCGGCGCAGGCCGCCGACGCGCTGCCCTCCGGCGCCCTCCCCCTCGCCGACCTGCCGAACGACGACAGCGCGCCGCTGCCGCAATCCCTGACCGATCTCGCCGCGGCCAAGGCCAAGGGCGCGACCCGGACCGGAGCGGACGGCGATGCCGGAGCCAACGCCGGCAACCGCGGCAACCAGGACCCGAGCGGCAACGCCGCCCTGACGCAGCCGCCGGCGCCCCAGGCACCGGTTGCCGACCCGGCAAAGCCTGCCGGGCAAAGCGCGTTCCTGACCGCCGCCGCGTCCGCCGCCGCAACGGACGCCGCCCCGCCGACCGACGGCGCGTCGCACCCCACCACCCCCACGCACCCGGTTTTCGCCGGGATCGAGGGCGTGCACACGGCGAGCGGCGTGGACACGGGCTTGACCACCACCCAGCTTCGCCCGTCCCGCGGGTCCGCCGGCCTGCCGATGGGCGTGCAGGAGCAGGTGGCCGTCCACATCACCAAGAACGTGTCGGACGGCAACGACCAGTTCACCATCAACCTGCGCCCCGCCGAGCTGGGCCGCATCGACATCAAGCTGGAGATCGGCCAGGACGGGCGGGTCACCGCGTCGGTCGCCGTGGAAAAGGCCCAGACCCTCGAACTGCTGCAGCGCGACAGCCGCAACCTGGAACGCGCCTTGCAAGACGCTGGACTGAAGGCGGACAGCAACAGCCTCAACTTCAGCCTGCGCGGTGAAGGCGGCCAGTCGTTCCAGGATTCGGGACGGCAGGGCGGCTCGGGCCGGCGGGGCCGCGGCCTCGGCGGCGGCACCGGCGAAGTGGAGGATGCGCAGGCCGCCTACACCCTGACGCTGGCCCCGGGCCGCGTCGACATCCAAGCCTGATTCAGACCAGCCGCAGCCATTCCAGCGAAGGACCACGACCATGGCCACCACCAACACCGACTACGGCAGCAGCTGGAATCTGAACCAGACCAAGACGAAGACCGACACCTCCACCAAGACCACCAAGACCGCCGACGAGCAGAAGCTCGACACCGCGGTGAAGGGGCTGGGTGACAATTTCGAGCATTTCCTGAAGCTGCTGACCACGCAGATGCAGAACCAGGACCCGCTGAAGCCCATGGACACGAACGACATGACCAAACAGCTGGTCGATTTCGCGAACGTGGAGCAGAACATCGGGACCAACAGCCGCCTGGACAAGCTGCTGAAGCTGCAGAACGCCTCGACCAACTCGACCAACCTCGCCTATCTGGGCCGCACGGTGACCTTCGAGGGCGACAGCTTCGACTACACCCAGGGCATGACGGCGGCCCCGCTGGCCTACGAGCTGGAGAAGTCCGCCAAGTCGGTGCGCGTGGACATCCTGGACAGCAAGAACCGCGTCGTCCGGTCGATGACCGGTGAGACCACCGCCGGCACCAAGCATGTCGTGAACTGGGACTTCAAGGACGACGGCGGCAACGCCGTCCAGCCGGGCCAGTACCGCCTGAACATCGCCCCGGTGTCCGAGAAGAAGGACGACATCATCAAGGCGACCCCCTTCACCTTCGGCACGGTCAACGGCATCGGGTCCAACAAGGACGGCGAAACGGTGGTCTCCGTGGGCAGCGTCGAGGTTCCGCTGTCCAAGCTCTCCAAAGTGTACTGAGGGCCTTCTCAAAACCCTCATAGGCGTCGTCCGAACGCATGGGCAAAGGCATGGGCATGGGTCCGGATGGACCTATGCGCCACGCCTTTTATGCTTAAAACATTAACCCTATCGTTTAGGCTTTTGTTAAGCGGAGAAGGGGTAGGTTACCACCAAATCGTGGAATACACTGCTGATGGTGGAGCGTCCGCGCATGTCATCTCGCGAGCTTGAAATGAGCGACGATGGCTCCAGTGGAGCGTCGGTCATCGGTCCAGCAGGACGGCCGATGACAGAAAATGATCTTCCCCCTCCGGACACCAAGCGCTGGGTGATGCGGCGCAAGGCGGAGGTCGTGGCCGGCGTGCGTTCGGGGCTGATCAGCCTCGAGGAGGCGTGCCGCCGCTACACCCTGTCCGTGGAAGAATTCCTGTCCTGGCAACGGCTGATCGACAGCCACGGCATGCGGGGCCTGCGCGCCACGCGGCTGCAGGACTATCGCGGGAACCAGCCGCCGCCGTCCGTGCGCAGCCGCATGGCCAGCACCGCCGCCGAATAAGCGATTCCGCTCGCCGTCCGACCGGACCAGACCGCCGCAGGCCCGCCCTGCGGCGTCGTTGTTTTGTGTCCCGGCGCCCTGCCGGCGGGCGTTTTCCGCCCCGACATTTTGCGTCCCGGCTGCTTTGCAATTTTTACGTGGCAGGTATCGTTTTCGTTCCCGCCCCGCAAAGGTTAACGCAAAGCGACGGTGCAGCCAGCCACGGGAGTCCGCCGACCAATGCGCTATCTTGACGACCTCACCGCCGGTGACCGCTTCACCGGCGGCCCGGTGACCGTGACGGAGGAGGACATCGTCGCCTTCGCGCGGCAGTTCGACCCGCAGCCCTTCCACCTCGACCCCGAAGCGGCGCGGGACAGCGTCTTCGGCGGGCTGGCGGCCAGCGGCTGGCACACCGCCGGGCTGACCATGCGGATGATCGTCACGGGGGACGGCGCCCTGGCCGGCGGCTTCGTCGGGATGGGGGTGGAGGACATCCGCTGGCCCAAGCCCACCCGCCCCGGCGACGTGCTGCGCATCGAAAGCGAGATCCTGGAGGTCCGCGTATCGGCCAAGCGCCCCGACCGCGGCATCGCCCGCGTGCGCACCACCACCCTCAACCAGGATGGCGAGATCGTGCAGCAGATGACCGCGAACCTGCTCGTCCCCTGCCGCCCCGGCGCCGGTAGGAGTTGATGGCGTAAGCAGAGCCCCAAACGCACAAAGGGCCGCCCGAGGGCAGCCCTTTTGTGTGCATCGCTGTCGTGCCGCTCTGAGGGAATGGTGGGCGCACAAGGACTCGAACCTTGGACCCGCTGATTAAGAGTCAGCTGCTCTACCAACTGAGCTATGCGCCCATTCCCATCCGAGCATTGGAATGCCCGGCGGCGTGAAAGGGGTCCTGGGAGTGATCCCTTTCGATCCGGAAAGTGATGGTGGGCGCACAAGGACTCGAACCTTGGACCCGCTGATTAAGAGTCAGCTGCTCTACCAACTGAGCTATGCGCCCATCACTTTTCGTTCACACCGGCACCGGAGCCTTCGTCTCTGCGTCAGGGGGTGCCTGACCGTATCGACTAGGGTTCCTGTCCGGCCAAGCCGTCGTCCCGGCCGGTGTGGCGCGGTTTATAGCGAAGGGTCCGGGGCTTGTCGATACCAAAATGGATAGGATCGCATTTTTTTGCGGGGCTCGTTCCGGCTGCGGATTCACCCTTCATGACCGCCCTCTTTGGCCGCCTTCTTTGACAGCCTGCCAAGCCCGGCGCTATCACCCTTCCCCAGCGGATGACGGAGGGGTTGGGGATCATGCAGGGCTGGACCGAGGGCTATGTGGGCGGGATCGGCTACATCCACGCCTTCTACCGGGAACTGTCGCCGGCGCTGCTGTCCTTCGCGCTGACCCTGCGCGGCTGGCGGCCTCCGATGGACCTCGCGGGGTCCTTCGCCTGCGCGGAGATCGGCTGCGGCCACGGGGTGAGCAGCGCCGTCCTGGCGGGCTGCCATCCCGACGCCCGGTTCGAGGCGGTGGACTTCAACCCCGGCCACATCGCCGGTGCCCAGCGGCTCGCCGCCGAGGCCGGGCTGGGCAACGCCGCCTTCCTGGAGGAGAGCTTCGCCGAGTACGCCCAGGGCGGGGCCAAGGACCTGGACGTCGTGACTCTGCACGGCGTCTGGTCCTGGGTCAGCGCAGAAAACCGGGCGATCCTGGTGGACCTGCTGAAGCGGCGGCTGAAGCCCGGCGGGCTGGTCTTCGTCAGCTACAACGCCCTGCCCGGCACGCTCGCCTACATGCCGATGCGCCGCGTCCTGGTCGAGCATTGCGCCGACCGCACCGGCCCGCTGCCGGAGCGGATCGAGGAGGCCGTGGCCTTCGCCAGCCGCCTGACCGCCCTGAACGCCGGCTGGTTCGCCCAGGCCGACGCGCTGCCGGCGCGGCTGGACTCGCTGAAGCGCAAGTCGCCCAACTACATCGCCCACGAATATCTGAACCGCGACTGGACGGCCTTCTACCACGCCGACGTGGCGCGGGAGCTGGCCGCGGCCAAGCTGGACTTCGCCGCCCCCGCCGTCCCGATGGAGCAGATGGACGAGCTGTCCCTGCCGCCGGACGCCCTGTCCCTGCTGGCCGAGGCGCGCGACCCGGCTTACCGCGAAACCTTGCGCGACCTGCTGACCAACCGCGCCTTCCGCCGCGACCTGTTCGTGAAGGGTGCGGAACGGCTGACCCCGGCGGAGCGGCGGGACCGGCTGCGCGCCACCCGCTTCGCCCTTCTGGTGCCGCCCGACGATCTGCCGGAGGTGGTGCTGGCCCCGGTCGGGCGCGTGCCGCTGCCGCAGGACCTGCATGGCCCGCTGGCCGAGGCGTTGGCCACCGGCACGCCCACGCTCGCCGAGCTGGCCGCCCTGCCCGCCCTCGCTCGCCATGGCGAGGAGGCCGTGCTGCGCGCGCTGATGATCCTGACCAGCCTCGCCCTGGTGGCGCCCGCCCTGCCCGAGACCGGTCAGGCGGCGCGCGCGCTCCAGGCGGACCGCTTCAACGCCGCCATCCTGGACCGCAACCGCCGCGACGACGCGCTGGACACGCTGGCGTCGCCCGTCCTCGGCTCCGGCGTCGCGGTGTCGCGGCTGGAGGCGCTGTTCCTGCTGGCCCGGCGCACCGGCGCCGACCCGGCGGCGACCGCCTGGGAAGCGCTGTCGGCGGATGGACTCGCCCTGTCGCGCGACGGCGCGCGGCTCGATGGCGATGAGGCGAATGTGGCGGAGCTGCGCGCCCGGTTCGACCGCTTCACCCGCCTGCGGCTGCCCACCCTGCACCGCCTCGGCGTGGCGTGACCGGAAGGCGGCGCGTCAGGTCCGGAACCAGTCGAGACAGCCGGTCGGCAGAAGCGTGTTGCTGACCAGCAGGGCGCCGTGCCGGTAGAGCGCCGTCGGGTTGCCTTGCTCGCCCAGATCGATGGCCCAGAGCTGGCCGGAGGGGTCCTGCCAGACCGTCCGCCCGTCCACCGCCGCCACGGCGGCGAACACGTCCGGCGCCGTCGTGCCGGGCTTGAACAGCACCATCACCGTCGTCACGCCCGGCGGCGGCAGGGCGGCGACCGGCCCGGCGATCAGGACCGCCAGCGCCAGGGCGACGGGCGCGGCGCGGCCACCGCCGCCTCCCCCGCCGCGCCGCAGCCGCCAGCCCGCCGCGACGACAGCGACGCCGAAAACGACGAACCACAGCAGGTCCCAGAGCAGCGGGGTCGCCGAGTCCATGCGGATGCGGTGGATGCCGAGAATCCAGTGGGACAGAACGCCGTCGAGGATGTGCCAGACGCCGAAGCCGATCAGCGCGTTGGCAAACAGGAGGCGGTCCGCCCCCGGTTCGGCGAAGCGGCGCCGGCTCCGCCACAGCAGCCACAGGCCGCCGGCCGCGACGACGTACATCGCGGCGTGGAACAGCCCGTCCGCCAGGATCTGGACACGGATGTCCTGAACGGCGGAGGACTCGACCGCCGACAGCAGGTGATGCCATTGCAGCACCTGATGCAGCAGGATTCCGTCGAAGAAGCCGCCCAGCCCGAAGCCCAGCAGGTACCCCGCCCAGGGGAGGCCCGCTGCCGCCCGTGCCGGTGAGTGAGAATGCGCCGCGTCGGTGGACATGGCCCGACAACCGCCGCACGCGCGGACGGGTTCCCGATTCGGCGTCCGAACGGCGGAGGGCTCCTCAGCCGCCGACCAGCCCGGCCTCGTCCGCCGCGCGGTCGAACTGGAGCGCCGCCAAGCGGGCGTAGAGGCCGCCCTCGCGGACCAGATCGGCGTGGCGCCCGGTGGCGACGACGCGCCCCTGCTCCATCACCACGATCCGGTCGGCGTTCAGGACCGTCGCCAGCCGGTGGGCGATGATGATGGTGGTGCGCCGGGTCATCAGCTTGTCCAGCGCGTCCTGCACCATGCGCTCGCTCTCCGCGTCGAGCGCGCTGGTCGCCTCGTCGAGCAGGAGCACCGGCGGGTCGCGCAGGATGGCCCGCGCGATGGACAGGCGCTGGCGCTGGCCGCCGGACAGGCGCACGCCCTTCTCGCCCAGGAAGGTGTCCAGCCCCTCCGGCAACGCCTGCAGGAACTCCAGCGCGTGGGCGGCCTCGGCGGCGGCGAGCACCTCCGCGTCGGTGGCGTCCGGACGGCCGTAGCGGATGTTCTCCCAGGCGTTGGCGGAGAAGACCACGGGGTCCTGCGCCACGAGGCCGAGCCGGCGCCGCACCTCCACCGGGTCGGCGTCGCGGACGTCCACCCCGTCCAGGGTGACCGCCCCGGCCTGCGGGTCGTAGAAGCGCAGCAGAAGCTGGAACACCGTGGACTTGCCGGAGCCCGACGGGCCGACCAGCGCCACCGTCTCCCCCGGCTCGATCTCCAGCGAGAACTCCTTCAGCGCCGCCCAGTCCGGCCGCGACGGGTAGTGGAAGCGCACGTCGCGGAAGGACAGCGCCCCCTGCGCCGGTTCCGGCAGGGCGCGCGGGACGGCCGGGGCGCGGATTTCCGGCTCGGTGTCCAGCAGGTCGAACAGCCGCTCCGTGGCGCCGGCGGCGCGCTGAAGGTCGCCGGCCACCTCGCTGATCGCCCCGACCGAACCGGCGACGACCACGGAATAGATGACGAAGGCCGAGAGCTGCCCCACCGTCAGCCGCCCAGCCAGCACGTCGTGCCCGCCGATCCACAGGATCAGGCCGACCGAACCGAACACCAGCACGATGACGATCATCGTCATGATCGCGCGCACCGTCACCCGCCGCCGGGCGGTGGCGAAGGCGTCCTCCACCCGCGCGCCGAACAGGCGGCGGTCGATGGTTTCGTGCGTGTAGGCCTGCATCGTGCGGATGGCGCCCAGCGTCTCCTCGACGAAGGAGGCGAGGTCGGCGATCTTGTCCTGGCTGGCCCGCGACAGGGCGCGCACCCGCCGGCCCAGGATGATGATCGGCAGGATGACCACCGGCACGCCCAGGAACACCAGCCCGGCCAGCTTCGGCGAGGTCACCAGCAGCATCACCGTGCCGCCGACGAACATCAACGTGTTGCGCAGCGCGATCGAGACGGAGGAGCCGACCACGGTCTGAAGCACCTCGGTGTCGGTGGTCAGGCGCGTCAGGATCTCGCCGGTCTTGGTGGTCTCGAAGAAGCCGGGGGACAGCTTCACCACGTGGTTGTAGACGGCGCGGCGGATGTCGGCCACCACCCGCTCGCCGATCCAGCTCACCAGATAGAAGCGCCCGAAGGTCGAGGCGGCCATCAGCACGATGACCACCAGCAGGACCAGAAGCGCCCGGTCGAGCAGCGCCGAATCGCCCGCGACGAAGCCCTGGTCGACCAGGACGCGCATGCCCTGCCCCAGCCCCAGCACGGTTCCGGCGGCGACGGTCAGGGCCAGCATGGCACCCAGGATTTGCAGCCGGTAGGGCCACAGGAAGGGAAACAGCCGGCGAAGCGGCGACAGGTTGCGGCGGCGCGTTGCGGCGGAAGGCGTCCCTTCGGACACCGGATCGGACTTCGACGAATGACGGGACACCGGGGCTCCCCAGCGGCAGGACAATGTGCGGATGGTGCACGGGGGCAAACCCGGCATATAGCAAGGGGGGGGCCTATGAACAAGGTATGGTGCGGTCGGCGGATTGAACCAGGCAGGCACGGCGGCACAGCACAGCGGAGAGCCTTAAGGACCGGCCGCCTTTCCGGCGAAGGAACGCGGTTGCATCATGCCGCATGCTTTGCTATAGACCGCGCTCGCTTTGCAGGAACCCCGGCCATGAAGACTGATATCCATCCCGACTACCACGAGATCAACGTGGTGATGACCGACGGCAGCACGTTCAAGACCCGCTCCACGATGGGCAAGCCGGGCGATACGCTGCGCCTCGACATCGACCCGAAGTCGCACCCGGCCTGGACCGGTGTGCAGAAGCTGCTGGACACGGGCGGCCAGATCGCCAAGTTCAACAAGCGCTTCGCGAGCTTCGGCCTGAAGAAGTAAGCTTCTTCGCCCGCAAAACGAAAAGGGGCGTCCGGTTCGCCGGGCGCCCTTTTCGCGTTTGCGGCTTCTGCTTGCGGTTTATCGGGAAGCCGGCCCGTCAGCCGGCCAGCGCCACCGCGTCGCGGGCGCGCTCGTCCAGCCGGGCGACGCGCATGTAGAGCCGGTGGCTGCGCTCCAGAAGGCTGCGCAGGCCTTCCGGAAGCTGCTCGTTGTCGGGGCCGGAGGGATCGGTGCAGATGTCCCCGCCCGACAGGGCGAAGTCGTCGCTCGCCGCCTGCTCGCGGGTCATCTCCCCGGCATGGACGGCCTTCTGCGCCAGCAGCCAGGCCATCACCTGGGTCAGGCGGCTGGTCACCCGCATGGATTCGTACGAGATCTGAAGCCGGACCTGGGGCGGCAGCGCCCGATGGCTGACGGCGTCGTGATAGGCGATGTAATTGCGCGCCTCGATCAGCAGCGCCATCGTCTCATCATAAGTCCCGTTGAAGAAGGTCGGTGTTTCCATCACGGCCGTACCCCTCCCGCGGCCGAATGGCCCGATTCCGAGCCTCGCCGCAACTGATTAACAATCGATGAGTGGTTGTGGTCCCCCACCGCCCGCCCACTGGACGGCGGCGCGGACCGGCGAATTTCAAAAAGCGCGCTCTTGAAAGCCCCCCTCTTGAACGGCTGGGGGGCTCGCTTATCTGTCGCGGTGTCGGCGGACGCCCAGTTGGGGTTCGCCGGAACCGCAAACCGGGGGACCGACGATGATCGTGGTCTCCGATCGCTGTATCGCTCATTTGGAGGATATGTCATGCGCTCCTACGACCTTTCGCCCCTGTTCCGTTCGACCGTCGGGTTCGACCGCCTCTCGCGTCTCCTGGAGAACGCGATGACCGGCGACGAGGCCGCCGCGTCCTACCCGCCCTACAACATCGAGAAGACGGGCGACGACGCTTACCGGATCACCATGGCCGTCGCCGGCTTTGGCCCGGAGGACCTGGAGATCACCGCTCAGCAGAACTCTTTGGTGGTCACAGGGAAAGCTAAGAAGGAACAGGAGACCGGCCAATTCCTCTACCGGGGTATTGCCGGCCGCGCTTTCGAGCGCCGCTTTCAGCTTGCCGACTTCATCAAGGTGGGCAACGCCAATCTGCTGAACGGGCTGCTCCACATCGATCTGGTGCGCGAGGTGCCGGAAACGATGAAGCCCCGGACCATCCAGATCGGCACCAACGGCGCGGCGAAGCCCGCGCTGACCCAGCAGGCCGCGTAACGGCGAACCTCCACAGGTCCGAGCACCGCGTGTCCGAAAGGCGCCTCGGGAAACCGGGGCGCCGTTTTTGTGTCCGCCGGAGGCCGCCGTCCTGCTCATGCGTCGGCCACAATCCGGCCCGGCGGCAGGGCCACCGTCACCGTGGTCCCCCGCCCCGGCGCGCTGTCGACCCGCAGCGTGCCGCCATGCGCCTCGACCAACCGTTTCGAGATGGACAGGCCGAGCCCCATCCCCTCGTAGCGCCGCGCCATCGACTGGTCGACCTGGGCGAAGGGGGTCATCGCCTTCGGAATATCCTCCGCCGCGATGCCGATCCCGGTGTCCGTCACCGACAGTTCCAGCCCGCCATCCCCCGCGCGACGGGCGCGGATGACGGCCGGTTCGCCGGGATTGGAGAACTTGACGGCGTTCGACAGCAGGTTGACCAGCACCTGCCGGAGGCGCAGCGCGTCGCCGGACAGCATCGGCAGGCCATCCTCCAGCTCGATGTGGATCGGCACGCCGCGCTTGCCCGACTGGATGGCGACGAGATTCAGCGCCTCCCCCACCAGGGCGGGCGGAGCGATGGGGGTTTCGTTCAGGCGCAGCCCGCCGGCCTCGATGGTCGTGATGTCCAGGATGTCGTCGATGATCGCCAGCAGATGCTCGCCCGACTGGCGGATCGACCCGGCATAGTCGATGTAACGGTCCACCTCCTGCGCGCCGAGCAGCCGCATTTCGATCACCTGGGCAAAGCCGATGACCGCGTTCAGCGGGGTCCGCAGTTCGTGGCTCATGATCTGGAGGAAGGTCGACTTGGCGCGGTCCGCCGATTCGGCGGCCTCCTTCGCGGCGATCAGGTCGCTTTCGGCCCGCTTGCGCGCGGTGATGTCGCGGATGATGCCGGTGAAGACGCGGCGCCCGCCCGTCTCGACCGCGCTCACCGACAGCTCGATGGGGAAGCGGCCGCCCCCGCCCCGCACCGCCTCGGCCTCCCGCACGGCGCCGGCGCCCTGGGCCTGGCCGCCCGGCTGGTAGACGGCCAGCCCGCCATCCTGAAGCAGCCCGACGATGTCCGGGATCAGCCGGTCGATCCGGCTCCACAGCATGTCCGCGGCGGGAATGCCGAACATCGCCTCCGCCGCCGGGTTGAAGCTGTGGACGATGCCCTCCCCGTCCATGGTGACGATGGCGTCGGCCGCGGCGTCCACGATGGCGTTGGTCCGGGCCTCCGCCATCAGGAGCGCGTCGGCGGTCCGCACATATTCGGTCATGTCGGTCAGCGTGCCGACCCAGCCCTGCACCCGTCCGTCCGCGTCGGCCAGCGGCGAGACCTGGCACAGGGCGTGGGTGATCCCGCCATCCGCCCCGCGGAAGCGCAGGTTCAGCAGAATTGGTTGCCCCGACGCCCACGCTTCCGCCCAGTCGGCCTCCAGCCGTGCACGGTCGTCCGGATGCAGCACGGCGCGCCACCCATGACCGTGCAGGGCGTCGGGCGACAGCCCGGCGATGTCGGCGAAGCGCGGGTTGGCGGAGACGATGGCGCCGTCGCGATCCGTCTGGAACATGCCGACCGGGGCGGAGCGGGCCAGCGTCTGGTAGAGCGTTTCGCTCGCCCGCAGCCGCTGCTCGGCCTCCACCCGGTCGGTCACGTCGCGGGCGTTGAGGACGATCCCCCGGATGTCGGGGTCGTCCAGCCGGTTCAACGCCGTCACCTCCATGCGGCGCCATCCCCCCGCCGCGTGGCGCAGCCGGCAGGCGAACGGGCCAATGGGGGTGGCGGAGGCCCGGTGGCCGTGTCGGGCGAGGCAGCGGGCGACCTCGTCGCGGTCTTCCGGATGGACACGGTCCAGCACGGCGGTCCCCAGCAGCGCCTCCGGCGGAGTGCCGAACACGCGCAGCGACGCGGCGCCCACCTCGGCGAACCGCCCGTCCGGCGACAGCACGGCGACGACGTCGCCAACAGCCTCCATCAGGGCATGAACAGACCGCTCAAGACTCCGCACAGTTCACCATTCCGCATCGCCACTCCAACGCAGAACAGTAAGACGTGAATCTGTTAACGATTCATGATGGCGCTGTAATCAACGAAGAAACAGCAGGCCTAGCGCGCAGAAAACCGAGTCGCAAAAGCATCTGTGGTTGCGTTTGGTGCTTCCGTCATAACCATATGGCCTATGCCGGAAAGCTGAATAACTTCGGAACCACTGACTTTGGCGGCAAGCATCTTGCCCGATTTCGCCGGTGTCATGCGGTCGACTCCGCCCAGCAGGAACAGCGCCGGGCAGGACACCGCCGCCGCGGCCTCGCCGCCCCGGACGTAGGCGTTGCAAGCCCCCAGATCGACGCCGAGCACGCCGGGCCGCGCCCGCTGCATCAGCCGGCGCCCGCCGGGAACCAGCGACAATCCGGGCGCCGCCGCACCGCCGACATGCCCGCGCGGGCCATGCCCCCAGCCGATGACCAGCTCGATGGCGGACGGGTCGTTCAGCGCCGCGGCGGCCAGCAGGTCGGGATGGACCGGCATCGTTTCCGCCACCCCCAGCAGGGCCAGCGATTCGACGCGGTCGCCATGCCGCGCCGCGGTTTCCAGGGCCACCAGGGCTCCCATGGAATGGCCGGCGAGCGCGGCCTTCGCCACGCCCGCCGCGTCCAGCAGCGCCACGATCCAATCCGCCAACTCTTCGATGGAGGGAAGCGGCGCCCCGGCGGAGCGGCCATGGCCCGGCAGATCCACCGCCAGGACCGACCGACCGTGATGGGCGAGGTAGCGGCTTTGCAGGCTCCACACCGTGTGGTCCATGCCGGCGCCGTGGATCAGCACGATCGCCGGGAGCAGCGGGTCGAAGGGCCGCCCGCCGGTGTGGGCGTAAACGCTCTGGCCGTTGACGGTCAGGTCCATGGCAGCCTCCTCACGCCTTCGTCGCGGCGCGCAGCGCCTGGCGCAGATCGTCGATCAGGTCGTCGCAATCCTCCAGCCCGATGGACAGGCGGATCATGTCCTCCCCCACCCCGGCGGCGGCGAGCGCCTCGGCGTCGAGCTGGGCGTGGGTGGTGCTGGCGGGGTGGATGACCAGCGACTTGGCGTCGCCGACGTTGGCGAGGTGGGAGAACAGCGCCAGCTTCTCGATGAAGCGCCGCCCGGCCTCCCGCCCGCCCTTGATCCCGAAGGAGATGATGGACCCGGCGCCGTGCGGCAGGAGTTGGGCGCGCAGCCGGTGGTCGGGATGGTCGGGCAGTTCCGGATGGGTGACCCAGGCGACGCTGCCGTTCTCCGCGTAAGCCTCCGATTCGAGGAAGCCCAGGACCTTGCGGGTGTTGTGGATGTGGCCCTTCATGCGCAGCGGCAGGGTTTCCACGCCCTGGAGGATCTGGAAGGCGTTCATCGGGCTCATGCAGGCGCCGAAGTCGCGCAGCCCCTCGGCGCGGGCGCGCATGACGAAGGCCGCCGGCCCGTACTCCTCCGCGAAGTCGATGCCGTGATAGCCGGCGTAGGGCTCGGTCAGGGTCGGGAACTTGCCGGACGCCTCCCAGTCGAAGGTGCCGCCGTCGATCACCACCCCGCCGATGGCGACGCCGTGCCCGGCCAGCCACTTGGTGCAGGAATGCATGACCAGATCGGCGCCGACGCTCAGCGGCTTGCACAGATAGGGCGTGACGAAGGTCGCATCGACCATCAGCGGCAGGCCGGCCCCATGGGCGATGGCCGACAGGCTGGGGATGTCGAGCACCTCCAGTCCCGGATTGCCCAGCACCTCGCCGAACAGCAGCCGGGTCTCCGGCCGGATGGCCGCGCGGAAGCCGTCGAGGTCGCGCGGATTCACGAAGGTCGTGGTGATGCCGAATCGCGGCAGGGTGTAGGCCAGCAGGTTGCGGCTGCCGCCGTAGATCGAGGAGGAGGCGACGATGTGCCCGCCGGCGTCCATCAGCGTCATGATGGCGAGCGTCAGCGCCGCCTGGCCGCTGGCCGTGCAGACCGCGCCGACGCCACCGTCCAGAGCCGCCAGCCGCTCCTCCAGCACCGCCACCGTGGGGTTGGAGATGCGGGAATAGATGTGCCCCGGCCGTTCCAGGTTGAACAGCGAGGCGGCGTGGTCGGTGTCGTCGAAGACGTAGGACGTGGACTGGTAGATCGGCACCGCCCGCGCCCCGGTGGCCGGGTCGGGCCTCTGGCCAGCGTGCAGGCTCAGCGTGTCGAACTTGAGGAACTTGGCGTCGGCCATTCCCTTCCCCCTGAAAAAGGTAAGGGCCGCCCGTGGTGCGAGCGGCCCCTGCTGCTTCGTTTTTTTGCCTGCCCTGCTCAACTCGGTGAGCTGATTTGCGGGGAGGGTATGGCTGGATGACGCAAAGGTCAAGTAGTGGGTTTCCGAAAGTTGCCCCGGATTTCGAAGCAATTCACTCCACCCCGACCATCGTCTCCTCGGCCAGCCAATCGACCACCTGGGCCAGGGCCTCCCAGCCGGTGGCGCCCTGCTCCAGCGCCTCGCGGTAGATGGCCACCTGTCGGTGGGCGCTGGTGCCGCGGCGGATGATGTCGCGGGCGTTGGCGACCTCCGC
Source organism: Azospirillum sp. TSH58 (assembly GCF_003119115.1). Classification (NCBI taxonomy): domain Bacteria; kingdom Pseudomonadati; phylum Pseudomonadota; class Alphaproteobacteria; order Rhodospirillales; family Azospirillaceae; genus Azospirillum; species Azospirillum sp. TSH58. The sequence goes on along the minus strand of NZ_CP022364.1, from coordinate 2,514,833 downwards.
CACGCAGTCGAACCGCTCCGCGTCCTCGCGGGTCAGCTCGATCAGCTCCTCCATCAGGTCGGCGTAGGGAACGATGGTGCCGCGCCCGAAATCGACCAGCCCCTCGTCCAGGCCGTAGCGCTGGGCGCGCCAGCGATTCTCGCCGATCAGCAGGTTCTTGTAGGGCCGCCACGTCACGTTCCGCAGCCGCAGCCGCCACAGCATCCGCAGCAGGCAGCGGAACAGCGCCGCCACCGTCACCGCGTCGTCCAGGCGGGTGCAGACGTCGGTGATCCGCATCTCCAGAGTCGGGAAGCGCTGGGACGGGCGGATGTCCCACCACAGCTTGCTCGCGTCCTCGATGATGCCGGCGTTGACCAGCACATTTACCTGCTGCTGGTACTCGCCGAAGCTCTGGAAGCTGTCGGGCATGCCGGTGCGCGGCAACTCGTTCCACACCGCCAGCCGGTAGGATTTCCGCTGCATGTCCTGCCCCCGCCAGAAGGGCGAGGAGGTCGACAGCGCCAGCAGATGCGGCAGGAAATAGCGGACCTGATTCATCAGGTCGATCCGGAGATCGTCGTCCTCGATCCCGACATGGACGTGCATGCCGCAGATCATCAGACGCCGCGCCGGAGCGCCCAGGTCGCGGGCCAGCATGTTGTAGCGGTCGCGGTTGGTGTGCTTCTGCGGCTCCCACGCGGCGAAGGGATGGGTGGAGGCGGCGATGGGCGCCAGATTGTGCGCGCGCGCCACCCCGGCCACCGTGGCGCGCAACCGCGCCAGCTCCGCCCGCGCCTCTTTCAGATCGGAACAGACCGGCGTGCCGACCTCGATCTGGCAGCGCAGGAATTCCGGATGGATCTGGCCCGGCGCCTGCTCCTGGCAGGCCGCCAGCATCTCGTCCGGCGGGTTGCGCGCGATGTCCCGCGAGTTGCGGTCCACCAGCAGATACTCTTCCTCAAGCCCCAGCGTGAAGGCCGGCTCCATGAACGCTCACTCCCGCGGGAACAGTTTGATCTGGTAGAGATCGGGGTCGGCCAGGATCGGCTCCAGCGCATCGCCCAGCACCGTCGCCCACAGCTCCGCCCCTTCCGGCGTGGCGATCAGGTCCTGACGCACCTCGACCAGGACGTTGGGCAGACCGGCGGGGGTGGCGTGGCTTTCCACCGTGCCGCCCAGCGTGGTCCGGCCCGAATAGGGCTCGTTGTCGCCGACGCACCAGCGCCCTTCGGCGCGCAGACGCTCGATCATCGGAATGGGGATGCGCGGGTCGTGGTCCCACAGGATGCCGACGTGCCAGGGCCGGGCGACTCCGCGCATCGCGGGCGTGAAGCTGTGGATCGACAGCAGCACCGGCACCTGCCCGCGCTCCCGCCGCCGGGCGACCTCGGCGGCGACGGCCTCGTGATAGGGCCGGAAGATGGCCTCGACCCGGCGCTCCTCCTCCGTCCGGTCCAAGGCCCGGTTGCCGGGGATCACCACGTCGTCGCTGACCACCGGAATCGCCGTGGGATCGTCCAGCGCGCGGTTCGGGTCGATCACCAGCCGGGAATAGCCGGACAGCACCGCCGTCGCGCCGAACCGCGCCGACAGCCGCCGTGTCACCTCCGCAGCGCCGATGTCGTAGGCGATGTGCCGGCACAGATTCGCCTCGTCCAGCCCCAGCGTCCCCAGCGCCTTCGGAATGGCCCGCGAGGCGTGGTCGCACAGCAGCAGAACGGGACTGTCCGACTCCGGGCGCAGGACGGTGACCGGCGGCGGATCGTCAGGCCCCAGCAGCGGCGCGGCCGGCGCGGCGCGGGGCGGCGACGGCAGGGTCACCGGTCGGGGATGTTCGGCGGGCTTGCTGGGGAATCGCTGCGTCATGATGGCACAGTATTGCAGGGTCTCGGTCGCGGCGGAAGTTCCCGCCGGCTGGTCCGATGGCAACGGCCCGGACCGGTGGATGATCCCGAGACAAAGGCAATGTCCCACAATCCGGGCCTTCCGCAGATGAGCCATGCGGCGGGGGGACGTGGCGCGCGCAGGTTGCGTCCGTTATAACGGACGCCATGCCGGACGCCAGCACCCTCGCCCCCGCCGCGCGCGCTGACGCCGCGCAACGGATCGCACTGATCGCCCTCTTGACCGGGGCGCTGGGAATCGCCTTCGCCCCCATCTTCGTCCGCCTCTCCGAACTGGGGCCGAGCGCCACCGCCTTCTGGCGCCTGGCCTTCGCCATCCCGGCCCTGTGGGTCTGGATGGCCATGGAGCCGAAGGGCGGCGTGCGGTCCCGCAAGCCCTCGTCGCTCAGCGACTACGCCCGGCTGACCGCCGCGGGACTGTTCTTCGCGGGCGACCTCGCCATCTGGCACTGGTCGATCCGCTACACCTCCGTCGCCAACTCCACGCTGCTCGCCAATTTCGCGCCGATCTTCGTGACGCTGGTGTCCTGGCTGGTGTTCAAGGAGCGGTTCAGCCGCACCTTCCTCACCGGCCTTGGGCTGGCCCTGTGCGGGGCCATCGTGCTGATGGGGCAGAGCCTGCAGTTGAGCCCGGACCATCTGTTCGGCGACGCACTGGGGCTGCTGACCGCGGTGTTCTACAGCGGCTACTTCCTGATGGTCGGCCGCCTGCGGTCGGAGTTCTCCACCGCCACCATCATGACCTGGAGCGGCGTGGTCACCGGCCTCGCCCTGCTGCCCATCGCCCTGCTGTCGGGCGAAAGCCTGATCGCCGGCTCGCTCGGCGGCTGGGGCGTGCTTCTCGGGCTCGCCCTGGTCAGCCACGCCGGCGGCCAGAGCCTGATCGCCTACGCGCTGGCCCATCTGCCCGCCGCCTTCTCCTCCGTCAGCCTGCTGCTCCAGCCGGCGGCGGCGGCGGTGCTGGCCTGGGCGCTGCTCGCCGAGCCGCTCGGGGCGTTCCAGGCTGTCGGCGGGACCATCGTGCTGGCCGGAATCCTGGTGGCGCGCCGCGGGAGCCGATAAAGCGCCACGGGCGACGCGCACCATACGCCGCCGTCCGGATGCGAGTTGACGTGATTTGCCCGACTCGGGTACGACCTATGACCGATTGCTGATGAAAGGGCATGCCACCGTGTCCGACACCGAAGAACCCCACCACGTACCGGCCTCCTCCCAGCGCATTTCCGAATGGGTGGCGGAGCGGATCCTCGAACGGATCGCCCGCGGCGAACTCGTTCCGGGTGAGCGCCTGCCCGGTGAACGCCAGCTGGCCGAGCAGCTCCATGTCAGCCGGGTGTCGGTGCGCGCGGCCCTGCAGAAGCTGAAGACCCAGGGCTTCCTGACCGCCGTGCAGGGCGGCGGCACCCGGGTGGTGTCCTCCGCCGGGGCCATGGACGGTGCCCTGACCGAAATGGTCCGGGTGAAGCACGCCAACCTCTGCGATCTCGTGGAAATCCGGCAGGCTCTGGAAAGCTGGGCGGCCCGGCGCGCCACCGAACGCGCGACCCAGGAACAGATCGACCACATCGGGCGGGTCCTCGCCGCAATGGGCGAGACGGGCCGCGACGGCAAGCAGGCGGCCGACGACATGGACTTCCACCTCGCCGTCGCCCAGGCGGCGGGAAGCCCGGTCTACCTGCATCTGCTGGCGACCATCCGCGACATCCTCGGCCAGATGATGGAGTACCATCACACCGAGCCCTTCGCGCTGGGCCGCGAGGCGCTGATGATCGACCATCACCGCGCCATCTATGACGCCATCCGGCGCCGCGACGCCGATGCCGCCGCGGCGGCGGCCACCGATCACCTCGGCTGGGTGCTCGACCGCTACAACGACCTGAGCCGGAAGGCGGAAGACCTGTCCCGCCCCGACACCGACGCCAACCCATAGAGCCAAGGCAACCGGGGAGGACCGCCCTCCCCGCTCCATCATCGGCGCATGAAAAAAGCCGCGGGGTTCTTAGAACCCCGCGGCTTTTTCTGTTCAGCGAACCGTGACGATCCCGGTCAGGCGGCCAGGATGCCCTCGATCTGCTTGGTCACGTCGTCGATCTCGGCCATGCCGTCCACCGTCTTCAGAACACCGCGGCTCTGATAGTAGGGAAGGATCGGCGCGGTCTGCTCGTGATACTGGGCGAGACGGGTCTTCACCGTATCGGCGTTGTCGTCGGCCCGACGCTTGAACTCCGTGCTGCCGCAGACGTCGCAGACGCCCTCGACCTTCGGCTTTTCGAAGACGTCGTGATAGCCCTTGCCGCACTTGGCGCAGGTGTAACGGCCGGTGATGCGCTCCACCAGGATGTCGTCGACGACCTTCATCTCGATGACATGATCGAGCTTGAGACCCTTCTCCGACAGCATGCTGTCCAACGCTTCGGCCTGGGCGACCGTGCGCGGGAAACCGTCGAGGATGAAGCCATTGGCGACATCCGGCTTGGAAATGCGCTCAGCGATGATTTCGACCATCAGCGCGTCCGGCATCAATTTGCCGGCGGACATGATGTCCTTCGCCTGCTGCCCCAGCGGACCGCCCTCGGCGACCATCGCGCGGAGCATGTCGCCCGTGGAAAGCTGGACGAGTCCGCGTGTGTCTTCGAGACGCCGCGCCTGGGTCCCCTTCCCGGCGCCCGGCGGTCCGAGCAGAATGAGATTCATTACTTTCTCCCCCGAAGCTTCGCTTTTTTAATCAGCCCCTCATACTGGTGGGCCAGCAGATGGGAATGAATCTGCGCGACCGTGTCCATCGTCACCGTGACCACGATCAGCAGGCTGGTGCCGCCAAAATAGAACGGAACCGAATGCTGGGAAATCAGGATTTCGGGGAGGAGACAAACCGCCACAAGGTAGGCGGAGCCGATCACCGTCAGACGGGTCAGCACATAGTCGATGTAGTCCGCGGTGTTCTTGCCCGGACGGATGCCGGGAATGAAGCCGCCATACTTACGCAGGTTCTCGGCCGTGTCCGCGGGGTTGAAGACGATGGCCGTGTAGAAGAAGCAAAAGAAGATGATCAGCGCCGAATACAGGATCATGTAGAGCGGCGTGCCGTGCGCCAGATAGCGCGTGACGGTCTGCAGCCACTCCGGACCCTCGCCGCCGGCGAAGCCGACCGCGGTCAGCGGCAGCAGAAGCAGCGACGACGCGAAGATCGGCGGAATGACGCCCGCGGTGTTCAGCTTCAGCGGCAGGTGCGACGCTTCGCCGCCGAACACGCGGTTGCCCATCTGCCGCTTCGGGTACTGGATCAGCAGACGGCGCTGCGCGCGCTCCATGAACACGATGAAGAACACGACGCCCACCGCCATCAGCAGCAGGAAGACGATGAACAGCGTGGACAGCGCGCCGGTGCGGCCCAGCTCCAGCGTGCTGACCAGAGCGCGCGGCAGCTCGGCGACGATGCCGGCGAAGATGATGAGGGAGATGCCGTTGCCGATGCCGCGGGCGGTGATCTGTTCGCCCAGCCACATCAGGAACATCGTTCCACCGACCAGCGTGATGACCGTGGCGATCTTGAAGAACAGCCCCGGCTCGGGAACCGCGGCTCCGGATGCGCCGGTCATCGCCTCAAGCCCGACCGCAAGGCCCCAGGCCTGCACGGTCGCCAGCAGCACCGTGCCGTAGCGGGTGTACTGGTTCAGCTTCTTGCGGCCCGACTCGCCCTCCTTCTTCAGCGCTTCCATCTGCGGCGACACCGCGGTCAGAAGCTGCACGATGATGGAGGCCGAAATGTACGGCATGATGTTGAGCGCGAAGATCGTCATGCGGTGCAGCGCGCCGCCGGCCAGCATGTCGAACATGCCCAGGATGCCCCCGCCCTGCTGCCGGAAAATATCGGCCAGGATCTGCGGGTTGACGCCCGGAATCGGGATGTAGGTGCCCAGGCGGTAGATGATCAAGGCACCAAGGGTGAACCAGATCCGCTTCTTCAGCTCGGTCGCCTTGGAGAAGGCCCCGAAATTAATGTTCGCGGCAAGCTGCTCGGCCGCTGATGCCATGGGTCGTATCCCTGTCCCTAATGCACGAACGGGGCGGTCCTGCAGGATGCAGGCCGCCCCTCGCAACTTCGCTTCATTTAGTGCCGGAAGGTGCCCGCGCGCAAGCGCGGGCTTCCGATCACTCGGCGGCTTCGGCGGCGGACGCGGTCAGCGTGACGCTGCCACCCGCCTTCTCGACCGCTTCCACAGCCGACTTGGAGGCGCCGGCCACGGTGAAGCTGGCCTTCGTCGTCAGGGCGCCCTTGCCCAGCAGACGGATGCCGTCCTTCTTCACCTTGCCGGTGACGCCCGCCGCTTCCAGAGCCACCGCATCGATGGTCTGGCTGGCGTCGAGCTTGCCGGCGTCGATGAACTTCTGGACCAGGCCCAGGTTCACGACCGAGTATTCCTTCGCGAAGATGTTGCGGAAACCGCGCTTCGGAAGGCGGCGGTGAAGGGGCATCTGGCCGCCTTCAAAGCCGTTGATGGCCACGCCGGTGCGCGAGGTCTGACCCTTGACGCCACGGCCGCCGGTCTTGCCCTTGCCCGAACCGATACCGCGGCCGACGCGCATGCGCTCCTTACGGGCACCGGGGTTGTCCCGGAGATCGTTCAGCTTCGTCATGGGTTCAGCCCTCGTTCTCGACGCGGACCAGGTGCGCGACCTTGGCGATCATGCCCCGCACGGCCGGAGTGTCCTCCAGCTCGCGGGTCCGGTGCAGCTTGTTGAGACCCAGACCGACCAGCGTCTCGCGCTGGTCGTGCTTACGACCGATCGGGCTGCCGGTCTGGGTGACGATGACGGTCTTCTTCTCGGCCATGATCAAGCCTCCTGCGCACCGGCGGCGCCGGTTTCACGCTTGCCGAGGATGTCGCTCACGCGACGGCCGCGGCGGGCGGCGACGCTGCGCGGGCTGGAAACCTGCGACAGCGCGTCGAAGGTCGCCTTGATCATGTTGTGCGGGTTGGAGGTGCCGATGGACTTCGTCACCACATCCTGCACACCCAGGGCCTCGAAGATCGCGCGCATCGGACCGCCGGCGATGATGCCGGTACCGGCCGGAGCGGTGCGCAGCACGACCTTGCCGGCACCGAAGTGACCGTTGGAGTCGTGGTGCAGCGTGCGGCCTTCGCGGAGCGGAACGCGGATCATGCCGCGCTTCGCCTGGTCGGTCGCCTTGCGGATCGCCTCCGGCACCTCACGGGCCTTGCCCGATCCGACGCCGACGCGGCCCTTGCCGTCACCGACAACCACCAGGGCGGCGAAGCCGAAGCGACGGCCACCCTTCACAACCTTGGCGACGCGGTTGATGCCGACGAGCTTTTCGATCAGCTCGCTCTCTTCCCGGTCGCGATCGCGCGGCTGCCGATCACGGTCGCTCCGCTCGCCTCTTTCACGTGCCATTTCGGAGCCTCCTTAGAACGACAGCCCGCCCTCGCGGGCGGCGTCAGCCAGGGCCTTGACCCGGCCGTGGTAAATGTAGCCACCACGGTCGAACACGACCTCGGTGACGCCCGCCGCCTTGGCGCGCTCGGCGATGAGCGCACCGATCTTCTGGGCGGCTTCGACGTTCCCACCGTGCTTGAGCTGCTCGCGCAGCTCTTTTTCCACGGACGACGCCGAGGCGACCGTGCGGCCGTTCTCGTCGTCGATGATCTGGGCGTAGATGTGCAGATTGGACCGGAAAACCGAGAGGCGAGCCCGCCCGCCGGCCTTCTTGGCAATCTGCGCGCGCACGCGCTGCTTGCGGCGCTCGTGGAGTTGCTTTGGCTTGAGCATGGCGGACCTTACTTCTTCTTGCCTTCCTTGCGGATGAGCGTCTCGGTCTCGTACTTGATGCCCTTGCCCTTATAGGGCTCCGGCTTCTTCCAACCGCGGATCTCCGCGGCGACTTGACCGACCTTCTGCTTGTCGAAGCCCGACACCGAGATCGCGGTGGGCTTGTCACACTTGATGGTGATGCCCTCCGGGATCGGGTACTTGACGTCGTGCGAGTAGCCGAGCTGCATGACCAGCTCCTTGCCCTGCACGGCGGCACGGTAACCGACGCCGTTGATCTCGAGGTTGATGGTGAAGCCCTGGTTGACGCCCGTGACCATGTTGTTGATCAGGGTGCGCGAGGTTGCCCACATGACGCGGGCGCGCTTGCTGTCGTTCGCCGGGGCGACCACGACCTTGCCGTCTTCCAGCTTGGCCGTGATGTCGTCGATGAGGGTCAGGCTGAGCGAACCCAGCTTGCCCTTGGCCGACACCTGCTGGCCGTTGACGGAAACGTCAACACCAGCCGGAACCGGCACGGGATGCTTTCCAATGCGCGACATCGAAGGGTCCCCCTTAGAACACGCGGCAGAGGACTTCACCGCCGACGTTGGCGGCGCGGGCCTCATTGTCCGACATCACGCCGCGCGGCGTGGAGAGGATCGCGATGCCGAGGCCGTTGAAGACGCGGGGCAGATCGGTGATCTTCGAATAAACGCGGCGGCCGGGCTTCGACACGCGGGCGATCTGCTTAATCACAGGCTCGCCTTCGTGATACTTCAGCTCGATCTTCAGGTTCTTGATGCCGGGGCGCAGCTCCTCCTCGGAGTAGCCGCGGATGTAACCCTCGCGCTTGAGAACCTCAAGCACGTTGCTGCGCAGCTTCGACGCCGGGCTCTGCACAACAGACATGCGGGCGTGCTGACCGTTGCGGATGCGGGTCAGCATATCGCCGAGCGGATCGCTCAAAGACATTTTCCGACCCTCCTTACCAGCTCGACTTCACCATCCCCGGGATCTGGCCGGTCGAGGCCAGTTCACGGAGGGTGACGCGGGACAGCTTGAACTTGCGATAGAACGCCCGCGGACGGCCGGTCATTTCGCAGCGGTTGCGGATGCGCACCTTCGACGAGTTGCGCGGCAGCTCAGCCAGCTTGAGGCGGGCGGCGAACTGCTCTTCCGGCGGGAGGGAACGGTCGGAAGCGATGGCCTTCAGGCGGGCACGCTTGTTGGCGAACTGCTTCACCAGCTTGGTGCGACGCTTGTTCTTCTCGATGGCACTGGTCTTAGCCATGGGGTCGTGCTCCAGCCAATCAGGCCACAAACGGCATGTCGAAGGCCTTCAGGAGAGCCTTGGCCTCCTTGTCGGTCTTCGCCGAGGTGACGAAAATGATGTCCATGCCGCGGATCTGATCGATCTTGTCGTAGTCGATCTCCGGGAAAATGATCTGCTCCTTCACGCCCATGGCATAGTTGCCACGGCCGTCGAAGCTGTTGCCGGGGATGCCGCGGAAGTCGCGGACACGCGGCAACGCGATCGTGACCAGGCGATCCAGGAACTCGTACATGCGGTCACGACGGAGCGTGACCTTGCACCCGATCGCCATGCCCTCACGCAGCTTGAACTGCGCGATCGACTTGCGGGACTTCGTGACGATCGGCTTCTGGCCGCTGATCGCCGTCAGTTCGCTCACCGCATTCTGGATCTTCTTGGAGTCGCCGACGGCCTCGCCGACACCCATGTTGATGACGATCTTCTCGATCCGCGGAACTTCCATGTCGTTCGCGTAGCCGAACTCAGCCTTGAGCGCGGCGCGGATCTTGGAGTCGTACACTTCCTTCAAACGTGCAGCCATTGGTCCGGTCCTCACACGTCGATGACTTCGCCGGACCGCTTGGCGACACGCACCTTGCGGCCATCCTCAAGGATCTTGAAACCGACGCGAGTCGGCTTGCCGTCCTTGGGGTCGACATGAGCAACATTCGAGACGTTGATCGGCGCCTCGAACTCAACGATGCCGCCCTGCGAGGTGGCGCTCGGACGCTGGTGCTTCTTCACCACGTTCACGCCCTGCACGACGACACGGTTTTCCGCCGGGATGACCTTGAGGACCTCACCGGTCTTGCCCTTGTCCTTGCCGGCAAGGATGACGACCTTGTCCTTGGTCTTGATCTTCGCGGCCATCACAGCACCTCCGGCGCCAGCGAGATGATCTTCATGAACTTCTTGCCGCGAAGCTCACGAGTGACCGGCCCGAAGATACGCGTGCCGATCGGCTCGCCCTGCTTGTTGATCAGCACGGCGGCATTGCGGTCGAAACGGATCGCGGATCCGTCCTCCCGGCGCAGTTCCTTCGCGGTGCGGACGATGACGGCGCGATGCACGTCGCCCTTCTTGACGCGGCCCTTCGGAATGGCCTCCTTGACCGAGACGACGATGACGTCGCCGACGGTGGCCACCTTCCGCTTGGACCCGCCAAGCACCTTGATGCACTGCACCCGGCGCGCCCCGCTATTGTCGGCGACTTCCAGGTTGGTTTGCATCTGGATCATGGTTTGTACCCTTCCGTTTACGCGGCGCCGCTAACGGCGGCGGACTCAAGCACGACCGTCCAGCGCTTGCGCTTGGAGATCGGGCGGCATTCGATGATCGAAACGGTATCGCCGACCTTGAACTGGTTGCCCTCATCGTGGGCGGCGTACTTCTTCGACTGACGAATGAACTTCTTGTACACGGGGTGCATGACGCGGCGCTCGACCAGGACGATAACCGTCTTGTCGCCCTTGTCGCTGACCACCGTGCCCTGCAGAACGCGGCGAGGCATAGGTAGCCCTCCTTACTTGCCGGCTTCGGCCGAGCGCGTACGCTCGCCGAGGATCGTCTTGATGCGCGCGATGTCGCGACGCACCACCTGCACCCGCGCGGTATTCTCCAGCTGGCCGGAGGCCCGCTGGAAACGCAGGTTGAACTGTTCCTTCTTGAGCTGGAGGAGCTGATCGTTCAGCTCCTCGGTGCTCTTCGCACGAACGTCGACGGGCTTCATGCCGCCACCTCCTCACCGCCGCCGAGGCGGGTCACCAGCTTGGTCTTGATCGGCAGCTTGGCGGCCGCCAGGGCGAACGCCTGCTTTGCCACATCCGCGGGCACGCCGTCCAGCTCAAACAGGATGCGGCCGGGATGAACGCGGGCCGCCCAGTACTCGGGCGTGCCCTTACCGGAACCCATGCGGACTTCGGCGGGCTTGGTGGAGACCGGCAGGTCGGGGAACACGCGGATCCACACGCGGCCCTGACGCTTCATAGCGCGGGTGATCGCGCGGCGGGCCGCCTCGATCTGACGGGCCGTGATGCGCTCCGGCTCCAGGGCCTTGAGGCCGAAGGAGCCGAAGTTCAGCTGGGTGCCGCCCTTCGCGTTGCCGTGGATGCGGCCCTTGTGGGCCTTGCGGTACTTGGTACGCTTCGGAGAAAGCATCGCTCGTGCCCCTTACTAGCGGTCAGCCCGCTCGGAGCGGTCACGGTCGCCGCGACCGCGGCCCCCACGCTCCTCACGGTCACCACGCTCGCGACGCTCGCGACGCGGCTCGCCATCGGTCGACACCGGTTCGGTGCCCATGCGCTTGTCCTGGGCCATCGGGTCGTGCGCCATGATCTCGCCCTTGAAGACCCACACCTTGACACCGCAGGTGCCGTAGGTGGTCTTCGCGGTCGCGGTGCCGTAGTCGATGTCCGCACGCAGGGTGTGCAGCGGAACGCGGCCCTCGCGGTACCACTCCAGACGGGCGATCTCAGCGCCGCCGAGACGACCGGAGCAGTTGATCCGGATGCCCTGGGCGCCCAGACGCATGGCCGACTGGACCGCGCGCTTCATGGCGCGGCGGAAGGCGACACGGCGCTCGAGCTGGTTGGAGATGTTCTCGGCGATGAGCTTGGCATCGATCTCCGGCTTGCGGATCTCGATGATGTTCAGGCTCACCTCGCCGCCGGCCATCTTCGACAGCTCGGTGCGCAGCTTCTCGATGTCCGCGCCCTTCTTGCCGATCACCACGCCCGGACGGGCCGAGTGGATGGTGACGCGGGCCTTCTTGGCCGGACGCTCGATGATGACGCGCGAGCAGCCGGCCTGCTGCAGGCGACCCTGCAGATAGCCGCGCAGCTTCAGGTCCTGGTGCAGCAGGTTGGCGTAGTCGCGCTTGGCGAACCAACGGCTGTCCCAGGTCCGGTTGATGCCGAGGCGCAGCCCGATCGGATTGACTTTCTGACCCATCTTACTCGGCCCCTTCGGCAGCGGCGGCTTCGCGCTCACGCACGATGATCGTCAGGTTGGAGAACAGCTTCTCGACCCGCGCGCCGCGGCCACGGGCACGGGCGTGGAAGCGCTTCATCACCAGGGCGCGGCCGACCGTCGCCGAGGAGACGTACAGGCGGTCCACATCGAGCTGATGGTTGTTCTCGGCGTTGGCGATCGCGGCCTGGAGGACCTTCTTCACCTCGCCGGCGATGCGGCGCTTGGAGAAGGTCAGCTCGGCCACGGCGCTGCTGGCATCCTTGTTCCGGATGAGCTGGGCGACGAGGTTCAGCTTGCGCGGGCTGGTGCGGATCATCGGATTGGAGGCGATCGCCTCGTTCTCCGCGATACGGCTGGGGTTGGAGGGCTTGCCCATGGCTTACTTCCTCTTCGCCTTCTTGTCCGCCGCGTGCCCGTAGAAGGTGCGCGTCGGAGCGAACTCACCGAACTTGTGGCCGATCATGTTCTCGGTCACCAGAACCGGCAGGAACTTGTGGCCATTGTACACGCCGAACGTGAGACCCACGAACTGCGGCAGGATCGTCGAGCGACGCGACCAGATCTTGATGATCTCGTTGCGGCCCGAGGCCCGCGACTTGTCCGCCTTCTTGAGCAGGTAGCCGTCGACGAACGGGCCCTTCCAAACGGAGCGTGCCATCGTCCGCCCTCCTTACTTCGAATGACGGCGGCGCAGGATCAGGCCATCCGTCTTCTTGTTGTGACGAGTCTTCTTGCCCTTGGTCGGCTTGCCCCACGGCGTGACCGGATGACGGCCACCCGAGGTGCGGCCTTCACCACCACCGTGCGGGTGGTCGATCGGGTTCATGGCGACACCACGGACGGACGGACGGATGCCCAGCCAACGGCTGCGACCGGCCTTGCCCTTGTTGGTGTTCATGTTGTCCGGGTTCGACACGGCACCCAGGGTGGCCATGCAGTCGCCGCGGACCACGCGAAGCTCGCCCGAGGGCAGCTTCAGCTGGGCGTACCCGCCGTCGCGGCCGACCAGCTGCAGGTAGGTGCCGGCCGAACGGGCCAGCTGACCACCCTTGCCGGGCTTCAGCTCGACGTTGTGCAGCACCGAACCGACCGGGATGTTCTTCAGCGGCATGGCGTTGCCGGGCTTCACATCCACCTTCTCGCCGGCGATCACCGTGTCGCCCACCTTCAGGCGCTGCGGCGCCAGGATGTAGGACAGGGTGCCGTCCTCATACTTGATGAGGGCGATGAAGGCCGTACGGTTCGGATCGTACTCCAGGCGCTCAACCGTCGCCGGGACGTCGAACTTGCGACGCTTGAAGTCCACCAAACGGTAGACGCGCTTGTGACCGCCACCCATCCGGCGCGCGGTGATGCGGCCGGTGTTGTTGCGGCCGCCGGACTTGGTCAGGCCCTCGGTGAGGGTCTTGACCGGCTTGCCCTTCCACAGCTCCGAGCGGTCGACGATGACCAGCTGGCGGAGCGACGGCGTAATTGGGCGATATTGCTTCAGAGCCATCGGATCACACTCCCGCTCAGATGCCCGTGGTCACGTCGATCTTGTTCCCCTCGGCGAGGGTCACGACGGCCTTCTTGAAGTCCGAGCGACGGCCGATGGTCCCGCGGAAGCGCTTGGTCTTGCCCTTGGTAACCAGGGTGTTGACCGCCGTCACCTTCACGTTGAACAGCCCCTCGACAGCCGACTTGATCTCCGGCTTGGTCGCCGACAGCGGCACGCGGAACGTCACCTGATTGTGCTCCGACGCCATCGTCGACTTCTCGGTGATCACCGGAGCCAGGATGAGGTCGTACATCCGCTCCTGGCTCACCGCAGGTTTCGACTGCTTGCTCATTTCAGGCGAGCCTCCAGCTGCTCGACCGCGTTGCGGGTCAGGACCAGCGTATCGCGGCGAAGAATGTCGTAGACGTTGGCGCCCTGCTCCGGCAGCACGTCGATCAGCGGGATGTTGCGCGACGCCCGAGCGAAGTTCTCGTTCAGGTTAGCGCCATCGATGATCAGAGCCGAGGTCAGGCCGAGCGAAGCGAGACGGACAGCCAGTTCCTTGGTCTTGTGCGTCTCGGCCGAAGCGGCGTCGAGCACCAGGAGCTTGCCTTCCGCGGCCTTGGTGGACAGCGCGGTCTTCAGGGCCAGCTTGCGGACCTTCTTGGTCAGATCGTGCTCGTGCGAGCGGACGACCGGGCCGAAGATGGTCGCGCCGCCACGGAACTGGGCGGAGCGCATGGAGCCCTGACGGGCGCGGCCGGTGCCCTTCTGGCGGTACGGCTTCTTGCCGGTGCCGGAGATCTCGCTGACCGTCTTGGTCTTGTGCGTACCGGCGCGGCGCTTGGCCAGCTGCCAGTTGACCATGCGGGCCAGGATGTCCGTGCGGGACGGAAGGCCGAAGACCTCGTCGGCCAGCTCGATCTCGCCGACGGTCTCGTTGTTCAGGTTCTTAATGGTCGCCTTCATGGCCATCACTCCTGCGGCTCGGCGGCGGCTTCAGCGGCCGGCGCAGCCTTGATCCCGGCGGGGAACGGCAGACCTTCCGGAGCCTTCTTCTTCACCGCGTCGCGGATGCGGAGCCAAGCTCCCTCGGCGCCCGGAACGGCACCCTTGAGGAAGATCAGACCGCGGTCCTCATCGACCGACACGACCTTCAGGTTCAGAACCGTGACCTTCTCGTCGCCGAGATGACCGGCCATCTTCTTGTTCTTGAAGACCTTGCCGGGGTCCTGGCGGTTACCCGTCGAACCGTGCGAGCGGTGCGACACCGACACGCCGTGCGTCGCGCGCAGACCACCGAAGTTCCAGCGCTTCATCGGACCGGCGAAGCCCTTACCGATGGAAGTGCCGGTGACGTCGACGAACTGGCCCGGGACGAAATGCGCAGCCGAGAGCTCGGCGCCGACCTCGATCAGCGCGTCGGCGTCGACGCGGAACTCGACCAGCTTGCGCTTGGGCTCGACGCGCGCCTTGGCGAAATGCCCGCGCTGCGGCTTCGTGACGTTCTTCACCTTGATGGCGCCTGCGCCGAGCTGGACGGCGGTGTAGCCATCCTTGTCCTCGGTGCGAACGGCGACGACCTGGCAGCTGTCGACTTTCAGCACAGTCACCGGCACGTGCTGCCCATCGTCCGTGAAGACGCGGGTCATGCCGACTTTCTGCGCGATCAAACCGGATCGCATTGTTCTTTATCTCCTAACCAGGGACATCCTCAGAGGGAGAGGTCCCTCAACAGCAACGAATTAGAGCTTGATCTCGACGTCCACACCGGCAGCGAGGTCGAGCTTCATCAGCGCGTCCACCGTCTGCGGCGTCGGATCGACGATGTCGAGCAGACGCTTGTGGGTGCGGATTTCGAACTGCTCGCGCGACTTCTTGTCGACGTGCGGCGAGCGGTTCACCGTAAACTTCTCGATCTGCGTCGGCAGCGGGATCGGGCCCCGCACCCGAGCACCGGTCCGCTTGGCGGTGTTGACGATCTCGCTGGTCGACTGGTCGAGCACGCGATGATCGAACGCCTTCAAGCGGATGCGGATGTTCTGGCTGTCCATGTCCAAACGTCCCTTGCACCTCGTTTCGGTGACGCGACTGCGCCACCGGCACCCCAAAATCTGTCCCCCGGGGACCCGCGGCGGCAGGCGAACCTGCGCCGGCTCACCGAAGCGGTGGGCGGCGGTTCGTCTGTCCGATCTGACGGCCGATACGAAAAGGAACATCCCCCGCATCGCAATGCGGATGGATGTTCCTGGCAGCAACCGGTGCAAGTGGAGCTTGCGGTGCCGTTCGTGATCGGGCTGCGTCTAGGCCGGACGTGCCTACTACCAACCCAAATTCCAGAGGGAGTAACGTGTATGCCCTAGGCGCCCCGGTGTCAACCCACATTTTCCCCCCTGTGACAGGAGGGTGACGGGTTTGCACCGGTTCGGCGCGTCACGCCGCATTTTCGCGGATCGGCTATGCAAAAGGGGGCCGGCCCGAAGGCCGACCCCCTTCCGCGGAGCGCGATCTTACTTGATGATCGAGGCGACGACGCCGGCGCCGACGGTCCGGCCACCCTCGCGGATGGCGAAGCGCAGGCCCTCGTCCATGGCGATCGGAGCGATCAGCTCGACTTCCATGGAGATGTTGTCGCCCGGCATCACCATCTCGGTGCCTTCCGGCAGCTTCACCATGCCCGTCACGTCGGTCGTGCGGAAATAGAACTGCGGACGGTAGTTGGTGAAGAACGGCGTGTGACGGCCACCCTCTTCCTTCGTCAGGATGTAGGCCTCGGCCTTGAAGGTGGTGTGCGGCGTGATGCTGCCCGGCTTGGCCAGAACCTGGCCGCGCTCGACGTCCTCACGCTTCGTGCCGCGCAGCAGCGCGCCGATGTTGTCGCCAGCCTCACCCGAGTCGAGCAGCTTGCGGAACATCTCGACGCCGGTCACCGTGGTCTTCACGGTGGTCTTCAGACCGACGATCTCGACTTCCTCGCCGACCTTGACGATGCCACGCTCGACGCGGCCGGTCACCACGGTGCCGCGGCCCGAGATCGAGAACACGTCCTCGATCGGCATCAGGAACGGACGGTCCTTCGGACGCTCCGGCTGCGGGATGTACTGATCGACCTCGGCCATCAGCTTGAGGATGGCGTCACGGCCGATCTCCGGCGAACGGTCCTCCAGCGCGCACAGAGCCGAGCCCTTGACGATCGGAATGTCGTCGCCCGGGAACTGGTAGGAGGACAGCAGCTCGCGCACCTCCATCTCGACCAGCTCGAGCAGCTCCGGATCGTCGACCATGTCGACCTTGTTCATGAACACCACCAGCGCCGGCACGCCGACCTGGCGGGCCAGCAGGATGTGCTCGCGGGTCTGCGGCATCGGGCCGTCGGCGGCCGACACGACCAGGATCGCGCCGTCCATCTGAGCGGCGCCCGTGATCATGTTCTTCACGTAGTCGGCGTGGCCCGGGCAATCGACGTGGGCGTAGTGGCGGTTGGTCGTCTCGTACTCGACGTGGGCGGTCGAGATCGTGATGCCACGGGCCTTCTCTTCCGGCGCCTTGTCGATCTGGTCGTAGGCGGTGAAGGTCGCGCCGCCGCTCTCGGCCAGCACCTTCGTGATCGCCGCCGTCAGCGACGTCTTGCCGTGGTCGACGTGGCCGATCGTGCCGATGTTGCAGTGCGGCTTGTTCCGCTCGAACTTTGCCTTCGCCATGGTGTGTGCTCTCCGTCTCTTTGTCGTTCCAGCGGTTTCAGGCCATCCTGGCGCGGATGGTCTCCGCAATGGTCTGCGGCACCGGCTCGTGGTGGTCGAACTGCATCGTGTATTGCGCGCGCCCCTGGCTCATCGAGCGCAGGGTGTTCACATAGCCGAACATCGACGCCAACGGAACCATCGCCAGGATCGAGCGGGCGTTCCCCCTCTGGTCCATGGCGGTGATCTGGCCGCGGCGGCTGTTCAGGTCCCCGATGATGTCGCCCATGTAGTCTTCGGGCGTCACCACCTCAACCCTCATGATCGGCTCCAGAAGCATCGGGCCGGCCTTCTGCATGCCCTCGCGGAAGGCCGCACGGGTCGCGATCTCGAAGGCGAGCACCGAGGAATCGACGTCGTGGAAGGCGCCGTCGACCAGCGTCACCTTGAGGTCGATAACCGGGAAGCCGGCGACCACGCCGCTGTGCAGCGAGGCGTCCAGCCCCTTCTGCACCCCTGGAATGAACTCCTTGGGCACGGCCCCGCCGACGACCTTGTTCTGGAAGACGAAGCCGCTGCCGGCGGGCTGCGGCTCGAAGACCAGCTTGACCCGGGCGAACTGGCCGGTGCCCCCGGTCTGCTTCTTGTGGGTGTAGTCGATCTCGGCGGTCCTGGTGATGGTCTCGCGGTACGCCACCTGCGGCGCGCCGACGTTCGCATCCACCTTGAACTCCCGCTTCATGCGGTCGACGATGATTTCCAGATGCAGTTCGCCCATGCCCTTGATGATCGTCTGACCGCTTTCATGGTCGACGGCCACGCGGAAGGACGGGTCCTCCTGGGCGAGGCGGGACAGCGCCATGCTCATCTTTTCCTGGTCGGCCTTGGATCTCGGCTCGACGGCCACCTCGATGACCGGTTCCGGAAACTCCATCCGTTCCAGGACGATGGGCTTGGCGGGATCGCACAGCGTGTCGCCGGTGGTCGTGCTCTTCAGCGCGGTGAAGGCGACGATGTCGCCGGCGTAGGCCTCGTCGATCTCCTCTCGGCTGTTGGCGTGCATCAGCAGCATGCGGCCGATGCGCTCCTTCTCGTCCTTGCCGGGATTCAGCACGGCGGTGCCGGAGGCGACGGTGCCGGAATAGACGCGCACGAAGGTCAGCGACCCGACGAAGGGGTCGTTCATGATCTTGAAGGCGAGCGCGGAGAAGGGAGCAGCGTCGTCCGGTGCGCGCTCGTCCGTCTCGGGGCTGCCGATGCGGTGTCCCCTGACCGCCCCGACGTCCACGGGGGCCGGCAGATAGTCCACCACGGCGTCCAGCATCGGCTGGATGCCCTTGTTCTTGAAGGCCGAACCGCAGAGGACCGGCACGAAGCGCAGGCCGATGGTGCCCTTGCGGATGCAGGCCTTGAGCGTCTCCTCGGACGGTTCCTGTCCGGACTCGAGATAGGCCTCCATGGCCGCGTCGTCGAGTTCCAGAACGGCGTCGAGCAGCGCCTGGCGATGATGCGCCGCGGCGTCCTTCAGAGCGTCGGGAATGTCGGTGTGATAGAATTCAGCGCCCAGCGTCTCTTCCTTCCAGACGATGGCGCGCATGGCGACCAGATCGACGACGCCGACGAAGCCAGCCTCGGACCCGATCGGAAGCTGGAGAACGAGCGGGAAGGCTCCCAGCCGTTCCTTCATCATGGCGACGCAGCGGAAGAAGTCCGCGCCGGTGCGATCCAGCTTGTTGACGAAACACATGCGGGGCACGCCGTACTTGTCGGCCTGCCGCCACACGGTTTCGGACTGAGGCTCCACACCCGCGACGGAATCGAACACCGCAACCGCACCGTCGAGCACGCGCAGGCTGCGTTCGACTTCGATCGTGAAGTCGACGTGGCCCGGCGTGTCGATGATGTTGATGCGGTGATCGCGCCAGAAGCAGGTCGTGGCCGCGGAGGTGATGGTGATGCCCCGTTCCTGTTCCTGTTCCATCCAATCCATCACCGCGGTGCCCTCGTGCACCTCGCCGATTTTGTACGACTTTCCAGTGTAGTACAAAATCCGTTCGGTGGTCGTGGTCTTCCCGGCATCGATGTGAGCCATGATGCCGATGTTGCGGTAACGGTTCAGGGGATGGGAACGGGGCATGACAAGCACCTGGGCCGGTGGGTGCCTTACCAGCGGTAGTGCGAGAAGGCCTTGTTGGCTTCCGCCATACGATGGGTGTCTTCGCGCTTCTTCACGGCGGTGCCACGCTGGTTGGCGGCATCCAGCAGCTCACCCGACAGACGCTCGGTCATGGTGTTTTCCGAGCGGGCGCGGGCGGCGCCGATGAGCCAACGGATGGCCAGGGCCTGGGCGCGATCCGTGCGGACCTCGACCGGAACCTGATAGGTGGCGCCACCGACGCGACGCGAGCGCACTTCGAGGTGCGGCTTCACGTTCAGCAGGGCGTCGTGGAAGACCTGAACCGGCTCGTTCTTGGTCTTGGCCTCGATGCGGCTGAGGGCGCCGTAGACGATGCGCTCGGCGGCGGACTTCTTGCCGTCCAGCATCAGGCAGTTCATGAACTTGGTCAGGACGCGGTCGCCATACTTGGCGTCCGGCAGGACCTCACGCTTCTCGGCGCGACGACGACGGGACATCGTGAATACTCCTTACTTCGGACGCTTCGCGCCGTACTTCGAACGACGCTGCTTACGGTCCTTCACGCCCTGGGTATCGAGCGTGCCGCGGATGATGTGGTAGCGAACGCCGGGAAGATCCTTCACACGGCCGCCGCGGATCATAACCACCGAGTGTTCCTGGAGGTTATGGCCTTCACCGGGGATGTAGGAGGTCACTTCGAAGCCGTTCGTCAGGCGAACGCGGGCGACCTTACGCAGAGCCGAGTTCGGCTTCTTCGGCGTGGTCGTGTAGACGCGGGTGCAGACGCCACGCTTCTGCGGGCACGCCTCCATCGCGGGAACCTTATTGCGCGCGGCCAAGGGCTCGCGCGGCTTACGGATCAACTGGTTGATCGTCGGCATATCTGCCCTTCATCCCTTCAGGTCACTCGGCCGGCGGAGCCGGACCGATTGGAAAGTCGCCCGGCGTTAACCGGACGATGCAAAAGCCCGCCTGCGAAGCCTGAAGGGCTTCGAGCGGGCCCAATGGTCGAACGCCGTCGGAACGGTCCGCAAGGACCCTGTCGTTCGGCTATGTCGCTTGGGTTCAGCCGGATGCCGGGCGGGATGGACGAAAGACCTTCCCGAGGCTCCTTTTGAAGTTCGCGGACTATATGGGTCCGCCATGGACCCGTCAAGCGCGCAGATGACCGTTCGTCACGCGCTTCGACGAGGTTTTCGCGTCAGCCGGCCCGGCCGGACCGACGGCGTTGCAAAGCGTTCGCACCCGCCGCCACCGCGGCCGCCCGCGCCTCCAGCATCGGACGCATCCGGGCGAGGAGATCGGCCGTCTCCCGCTCGCCCGCCCGCTCCGGAGATCCCGCATCGAAGGGCGGCTGCGGGTCGTACTCGATGGACAGCTGGACGAGCTTCGCGGCCGTCTCGTCGATCAGCTCGCCGACGATCCGCAACGCCACGTCGATTCCCGCGGTCACGCCGCCGCCGGTGAACAGGGTTCCGTCCACCACCACGCGCTCGGCCACCGGAGTCGCACCGAAGGCCGAAAGAAAGTCGCGGGAGGCCCAATGCGTGCCCGCCCGCTTCCCGTCCAGCAAGCCGGCGGCTCCCAGAACCAGCGATCCGGTGCAGATCCCGGCGAGGTAGCGGGTGCTGGACGCCCGCTCCTCCAGGAAGTCCAGGACCTCCTCGTCGGTCAGCAGCGCGTTGATACCGCCACCGCCCGGCACCAGGATCAGGTCGAGCGGCGGCGCCTCTGCCAGGGTGACGGTGGGAAGGATGGTCAGGCCGGTGTCGGAGCGCACCGGATCGAGCGTCTTCCACAGCAGATGGACCCGGGCGCCGGGCACCCGGGCCAGCACCTCGTAGGGGCCGGTCAGATCGAGCTGGGTGACGTTGGGGAACAGCAGCAGGCCGAAGCTGAGCGCTTTCTCGGTCATCTCGGACGCTCCGATGCGTGGAGTGAACGATCCTAACCGCATCGGGCGGAATGAGAAAGGGGCGCGTCCCCTGCGGAACGCGCCCCCTTCCCTACCCTATGCGCCGAAGCCTCAGGCCGCGGTGCTTTCGCCCGGATGCGGCAGGGCCGGAGCCTCGCCTTCCACGCCCTCGCCCTCCGCCAGAGCGCGATCCCGCTCGGCGGCGATCTGCTTCAGGCGGTTGACGACGGAGCCCGTGCCCGCCGGGATCAGGCGGCCGACGATGACGTTCTCCTTCAGGCCTTCCAGGTTGTCGGTCTTGCCCGACACCGCCGCCTCGGTGAGGACGCGGGTGGTTTCCTGGAACGACGCGGCGGAGATGAAGGACCGGGTCTGCAGCGACGCCTTGGTGATGCCCTGCAGGACCGGGTGGCCGGCGGCCGGCTTCAGCCCCTCGGCGACGGTCTTCTCGTTCTCCTCGTCGAACTCCTGACGGTCGACCTGCTCGCCCACCAGGAATGTGGTCTCGCCGGCGTCGGTGATCTCGACCTTCTGCAGCATCTGGCGGACGATCACCTCGATGTGCTTGTCGTTGATCTTCACGCCCTGCAGTCGATAGACGTCCTGGATCTCGTTGATCAGGTAGTTGGCCAGAGCCTCCACACCCATCACCGACAGGATGTCGTGCGGCACCGGGTTGCCGTCCATCAGCAGGTCGCCGCGCTCGACATAGTCACCCTCCTGCACGGAGATGTGCTTGCCCTTCGGGATCAGATACTCGCGCTCGTCCCCCGTCTCGTCGTTGCGGACGACGATGCGGCGCTTGGTCTTGTAGTCCTTGCCGAACTCCACGCGGCCGTCGAGGTCCGAGATGATCGCGAAGTCCTTCGGACGGCGCGCCTCGAACAGCTCGGCCACGCGCGGCAGACCGCCCGTGATGTCGCGGGTCTTGGACGACTCGCGCGGGATACGCGCCAGCACGTCGCCGGCCCGGACATGGGCGCCGTTCTCGACCGAGAGGATGGCGTCCACCGACATGAAGTAGCGGGCCTCCAGACCGTTGGCGAGCGTGATGATCTCGCCCCGCTCGTCACGCAGCGTGATGCGCGGCTTCAGATCCGCACCGCGCGGCTGCTGGCGCCAGTCCACCACGACCTTGGACGAGATGCCGGTCGCCTCGTCCATCACCTCGCGCATGGAGATGCCTTCCACGAGGTCGACGTAGTGGGCGGTACCCTCGCGCTCGGTGATGATCGGCAGGGTGTAGGGGTCCCACTCGGCCAGCTTCTGGCCGCGCTCGACCTTCACGCCCTCGTCGGCCAGCAGCTTCGCGCCGTACGGAACGCGGTGACGCGCCCGCTCGCGGCCCTGGTCGTCGAGCAGGATCACCTCGGTGCTGCGGCCCATGACCACCGGGATGTTGGAGGAGTTGATGACAACGTTGCGGTTGTTGATCCGCACCGTGGCATCGAACGCCGCCTCCACCTGGCTCTGCTCCGCACCGCGCTGCGCAGCACCACCGATGTGGAACGTGCGCATGGTGAGCTGCGTGCCCGGTTCGCCGATCGACTGGGCGGCGATGACGCCGACCGCCTCGCCGACGTTGACCAGCGTGCCGCGGGCCAGATCGCGGCCGTAGCACTTGGCGCAGACGCCATCCTTGGTCTCGCAGGTCAGGACCGAGCGGATCATGACGCTGTCGATGCCCGAGCGCTCGATCCGGTCAACCGTGGCCTCGTCGATCAGGCCGGCGTTCGGCACGATCAGCTCGCCGTTCAGCGGGTCGATCAGGTCGCCGACGACGGTGCGGCCGAGGATGCGGTCGCCCAGCGGGGAGATGACCTCGCCGCCGTCGATCACCGCCTTGACGGTGATGCCCTTGAGAGTGCCGCAATCGGTCTCGACGATGATGGCGTCCTGGGCCACGTCGACGAGACGACGGGTCAGGTAACCGGAGTTCGCCGTCTTCAAGGCGGTGTCGGCCAGACCCTTGCGGGCGCCGTGGGTGGAGTTGAAGTACTCCAGCACGGTCAGGCCTTCCTTGAAGTTCGAGATGATCGGCGTCTCGATGATCTCGCCCGACGGCTTGGCCATCAGGCCGCGCATGCCCGCCAGCTGGCGGATCTGGGCGGCCGAACCGCGGGCGCCGGAATGGGCCATCATGTAGACCGAGTTGACCGGCTTGCCGGGGGCGGTGTCGGAGATGACCTTCATCATCTCCGTCGCCACCTTCTCGGTGCATTCCGACCAGACGTCGACGACCTTGTTGTACTTCTCGCCCTGGGTGATCAGACCGTCGAGATACTGCTGCTCGAACTCCTTCACCCTCTCCTTGCTGTCGTTGACCAGCTTCTTCTTCGCCTCGGGGATGACCATGTCATCCTTGCCGAAGGAGATGCCGGCGCGGCAGGCGTGGCCGAAGCCGAGCTTCATCAGGCGGTCGGCGAAGATCACCGTCTCCTTCTGACCGCAATGGCGGTAGACGGCGTCGATGACGTTGCCGACGTCCTTCTTGGTCAGCAGGCGGTTGATCAGCGAGAAGGGCACCGCCGGGTTGCGCGGCAGGATCTCGGACAGCAGCATGCGGCCCGGAGTCGTCTCCACGATGGAGATCTTCTCGTCGCCGTTCTCGTCCACACCCTTGTAGCGGGCCTTCACCTTGGCGTGCAGCGTCACGACCTTGGCGTCCAGCGCCTGCTCGATCTCGCCGACGTTGGCGAAGGTCATGCCCTCGCCCACCTCGCCCGGCCGGTCCATCGTGATGTAGTAGAGACCCAGCACGATGTCCTGCGACGGCACGATGATCGGCTTGCCGTTGGCGGGCGACAGGATGTTGTTGGTCGACATCATCAGGACGCGCGCTTCCAGCTGGGCCTCGAGGCTCAGCGGGACGTGCACGGCCATCTGGTCGCCGTCGAAGTCCGCGTTGAAGGCGGTGCAGACCAGCGGGTGGAG
This sequence comes from Azospirillum sp. TSH58, assembly GCF_003119115.1. Taxonomy (NCBI): domain Bacteria; kingdom Pseudomonadati; phylum Pseudomonadota; class Alphaproteobacteria; order Rhodospirillales; family Azospirillaceae; genus Azospirillum; species Azospirillum sp. TSH58. The sequence goes on along the minus strand of NZ_CP022364.1, from coordinate 2,490,744 downwards.
CTGGATCGCCTTGCCTTCGATCAGCGTCGGCTCGAAGGCCTGGATGCCCAGGCGGTGCAGCGTCGGCGCGCGGTTCAGCATCACCGGATGCTCGCGGATGACCTCCTCAAGGATGTCCCACACCTCGGGACGCTCCTTCTCGACCATCCGCTTGGCGGCCTTGATGGTGGAGGCGAGGCCGTACAGCTCCAGCTTCGCGTAGATGAAGGGCTTGAACAGCTCCAGCGCCATCTTCTTCGGCAGGCCGCACTGGTGCAGCTTCAGCTCCGGACCGACCACGATGACCGAACGGCCCGAGTAGTCGACGCGCTTGCCGAGGAGGTTCTGGCGGAAGCGGCCCTGCTTGCCCTTCAGCATGTCGGACAGCGACTTCAGCGGACGCTTGTTGGCGCCGGTGATGACGCGGCCGCGGCGGCCGTTGTCGAACAGCGCGTCGACGGCCTCCTGCAGCATGCGCTTCTCGTTGCGGACGATGATGTCCGGCGCCTTCAGCTCGATCAGCCGCTTCAGACGGTTGTTGCGGTTGATGACGCGGCGGTACAGGTCGTTCAGGTCGGACGTGGCGAAGCGGCCGCCGTCCAGCGGGACGAGCGGGCGCAGCTCCGGCGGGATCACCGGAATCACTTCCAGGATCATCCATTCCGGACGCGACTGCGACGACAGGAAGGCGTCGATCAGCTTCAGGCGCTTCACGAGCTTCTTGCGCTTGGCCTCGGACGAGGTGTCCCGCAGCTCCTCGCGGCAGGTCTTCTTCTCCTCCTCCATGTCGAGCGCCGACAGCATGATGCGCAGCGCTTCGGCACCGATGGAGGCGGTGAAGGCGTCCTCGCCATACTCGTCCTGGGCGGAGACGAACTCTTCCTCGCTGAGAAGCTGGTGCAGCTTCAGCGGGGTCAGGCCCGGCTCGATGACGACGTAGTTTTCGAAATAGAGGATGCGCTCCAAATCCTTCAGCGTCATGTCGAGCAGCAGACCGATGCGGCTCGGCAGGGACTTCAGGAACCAGATGTGAGCGACCGGCGAAGCCAGCTCGATGTGGCCCATGCGCTCGCGCCGGACCTTCGACAGCGTCACCTCGACGCCGCACTTCTCGCAGATGATGCCGCGGTACTTCATGCGCTTGTACTTGCCGCACAAGCACTCGTAGTCCTTGATCGGGCCGAAGATGCGGGCGCAGAACAGGCCGTCGCGCTCAGGCTTGAAAGTGCGATAGTTGATGGTTTCCGGCTTCTTGATCTCGCCGAACGACCAGGACCGGATCCGCTCGGGGCTCGCGATCTGAATGCGGATCTGATCGAAGCTCTGGGGACCCTGGACCTGGCCGAAAATGTTCATCAACTCGTTCATGACCGTCTCCCGCTGGCAGCGCCGCGTTGTCGGTTAAGGGCAGTTCCCGCCGGAAGGGGCCAACATGGCCCCTCCTCTGGCGGGTTCAAGTCTCTTGGGCTCAGTACGACCGCTGGTTCAGCTCGACGTTCAGGCCCAGGGAGCGCAGCTCCTTGACCAGAACGTTGAAGGACTCAGGGATGCCCGCCTCGAAGTTGTCGTCGCCGCGGACGATCGCCTCGTAGACCTTGGTGCGGCCGGACACGTCGTCCGACTTGACCGTGAGCATCTCCTGCAGCGTGTAGGCGGCGCCGTAGGCTTCGAGCGCCCACACTTCCATCTCACCGAACCGCTGTCCGCCGAACTGGGCCTTACCGCCGAGCGGCTGCTGGGTGACCAGCGAGTAGGGACCGATCGAGCGCGCGTGGATCTTGTCGTCCACGAGGTGGTGCAGCTTCAGCATGTAGATGTAGCCGACGGTCACCTTGCGGTCGAAGGCCTCGCCGGTGCGCCCGTCGATCAGGGTGACCTGACCGGAGCGGTCCAGGCCCGCCTTCTCCAGCTGCTGGCAGATGTCCTCCTCGCGCGCGCCGTCGAAGACCGGCGTGGCGAAGGGGACGCCCTTGCGCAGGTTGCCGCCCAGCTCCAGAAGCTCGCCTTCGGTCATGTCGGCGATCTGGTCGTCGTAGACCTTCTGGCCGTAGGCTTCCTTCAGCGTGATGCGCAGGCCCTCCATGGTCTGGGCGGCGTCGCCGCGGCCCTTCATGGCGAGGCGGTACTGGTCGATGGCGCGGCCGATCTGCTTGCCGAGGCCGGCCGACGCCCAGCCCAGGTGGGTCTCCAGGATCTGACCGATGTTCATGCGCGACGGCACGCCCAGCGGGTTCAGCACCAGATCGACCGGCTGGCCATCTTCCAGGTACGGCATGTCCTCCTGCGGCAGGATGCGGGACACCACACCCTTGTTGCCGTGGCGGCCGGCCATCTTGTCGCCCGGCTGCAGCTTGCGCTTCACCGCGACGAAGACCTTGACCATCTTCATCACGCCCGGCGGCAGCTCGTCGCCGCGCTGCAGCTTCTCGACCTTGTTCTCGAAGCGGTTCTGCAGCGCCTGGATCGAGTCGTCGAAGACCTTGCCCAGGCTCTCCACCGTCTCCATCACCTGCTCGTCGGCGATGGAGATCTGGCGCCACTGGCCCTTGGTCAGGTTCGCCAACTCGGCGTCGGTGAGCACCGTGCCGGCCTTCATGCCCTTCGGACCGGACTGCGCGGTCTGGCCGAGGATGACCTCCTTCAGGCGGGTGTAGAAGCTGCGCTCCAGGATCGCGCGCTCGTCGTCGCGGTCCTTGGCCAGCTTCTCGATCTCGGCCCGCTCGATCGCCAGGGCGCGCTCGTCCTTGTCGACGCCGCGGCGGCTGAAGACGCGGACCTCGACGATCGTCCCGGCGACGCCCGGCGGCAGGCGCAGCGAGGTGTCGCGGACGTCGGACGCCTTCTCGCCGAAGATGGCGCGCAGCAGCTTCTCTTCCGGAGTCATCGGGCTTTCGCCCTTCGGCGTCACCTTGCCGACCAGGATGTCGCCCGGACGGACCTCGGCGCCGATGTAGACGATGCCCGCCTCGTCGAGGTTCTTGAGGGCTTCCTCACCGACGTTCGGAATGTCGCGGGTGATTTCCTCCTGGCCCAGCTTGGTGTCGCGGGCCATGACCTCGAACTCCTCGATGTGGATCGAGGTGAAGACGTCGTCCTTGACGATGCGCTCGTTGATGAGGATCGAGTCCTCGAAGTTGTAGCCGTTCCACGGCATGAAGGCGACGAGCACGTTGCGGCCCAGCGCCAGCTCGCCCAGCTCCGTCGAGGGGCCGTCGGCGATGATGTCGCCGGCCGCCACGCGGTCGCCCACCTTCACCAGCGGACGCTGGGTGATGCAGGTGTTCTGGTTGGAACGCTGGAACTTCAGCAGGTTGTAGATGTCCACGCCCGGCGCGGTGGCGTCGGACGAGTCGGTCGCCCGGACCACGATGCGGGTCGCGTCGATCTGGTCGACGATGCCCTTGCGCTTGGCGACGATGGTCACGCCGCTGTCGCGGGCCACCGTGGCCTCCATGCCCGTGCCGACCAGCGGCGCGTCGGCCTTGACCAGCGGCACCGCCTGACGCTGCATGTTCGAGCCCATCAGCGCGCGGTTCGCGTCGTCGTTCTCGAGGAACGGGATCAGCGCCGCGGCGACGGAGACGAGCTGCTTCGGCGACACGTCGATCAGGTCGATGGCCTCCGGGCGGAACATCAGGTACTCGCCGCCCTGCCGGCACGACACGAGGTCGGCGGCGAAGCGGTTGTCCGCGTCCAGCTCGGCGTTGGCCTGGGCGACGACGTAGCGGCCCTCCTCCATGGCGGAGAGGTAGACCACCTCGTCGGTGACGATGCTGTCGCGCACCTTGCGGTACGGGCTCTCGATGAATCCGTACTGGTTCACGCGGGCGTAGGTCGCCAGCGAGTTGATCAGACCGATGTTCGGGCCTTCGGGCGTCTCAATCGGGCAGATGCGGCCATAGTGCGTCGGGTGCACGTCGCGCACCTCGAAGCCGGCGCGCTCGCGGGTCAGACCGCCCGGGCCGAGGGCCGAGAGACGACGCTTGTGCGTGATCTCGGACAGCGGGTTGGTCTGGTCCATGAACTGCGAGAGCTGCGAGGAACCGAAGAACTCGCGCACCGCCGCCGCCGCCGGCTTGGCGTTGATCAGGTCGTGCGGCATGACCGTGTCGATCTCGACCGAGCTCATGCGCTCGCGGATCGCGCGCTCCATGCGCAGCAGGCCGACGCGGTACTGGTTCTCCATCAGCTCGCCGACCGAGCGGACGCGGCGGTTGCCGAGATGGTCGATGTCGTCGATCTCGCCGCGGCCGTCCTTCAGGTTCACCAGGACCTTGAGGATCGACATGATGTCCTGCTTGCGCAGGACGCGGACGCTGTCCTCGGTCTGGAAGTTCAGGCGCGCGTTCATCTTGACGCGGCCCACCGCCGACAGATCGTAGCGCTCGCTGTCGAAGAACAGGCCGGCGAACAGCGCCTCGGCCGACTCCAGGGTCGGCGGCTCGCCCGGACGCATGACGCGGTAGATGTCGATCAGCGCGTCCTCGCGGGACGCGTTGCGGTCGGCGGCCATCGTGTTGCGGATGTAGGCGCCGACGTTGAGGTGGTCGATCGCCAGCACCGGCAGCTCGTCCACGCCGGCCTTCTCCAGCTTGTCGAGGTCGCTGGCCGACAGTTCGTCACCGGCTTCGAACAGGACTTCGCCGGTCCGCTCGTTGATGATGTCGACGGCGAGGTAGCGGCCGGTCAGCTCCTCGGTGGAGACGAGCTGCTCGGTGAGGCCGCCCTCGACCAGCTTCTTGATCAGGCGCGGCGTCATCTTGGTGCCGGCCTCGGCGACGACCTGGCCGGAGGTCGCGTCCACGAGGTCGGAGGCGACCTTCACGCCCTTCATGCGGTCGGCGTTGAAGGGGGTCTTCCAGCCGCCCGACGCGCGGGTGTAGGTGATGGTATCGTAGAAGAAATTGAGGATCTCTTCCTTCGCCATGCCCTGCGCCTCGTAGGGCAGCAGGTCCTTCTTCTGGGCCTTGCGCTCCGCGCGCAGCGCCTCGGTCTCCGCGCCGTCCAGGGCGAACAGCAGCGTGGTGGCCGGCAGCTTGCGGCGGCGGTCGATGCGCACGTAGACGAGGTCCTTGGCGTCGAACTCGAAGTCCAGCCAGGAGCCGCGGTACGGGATCACGCGGGCGGCGAAGAGATACTTGCCCGACGAGTGGGTCTTGCCCTTGTCATGGTCGAAGAAGACGCCCGGGCTGCGGTGCATCTGCGAGACGATGACGCGCTCGGTGCCGTTGATGATGAAGGTGCCGTTGGCCGTCATCAGGGGCATGTCGCCCATATAGACGTCCTGCTCCTTGATGTCGCGGATCGAGCGCAGGCCCGTGTCCTCTTCCACGTCGAAGACGGAGAGGCGCAGGGTCACCTTCAGCGGGGCGGCGAAGGTCATGCCGCGCTGCTGGCACTCCTCGACGTCATACTTCGGCTGCTCAAGCTCGTACTTCACGAAGTCGAGGACGGCGCGGTCGGAGAAGTCCTTGATCGGGAACACCGACCGGAACACCTCCTGCAGACCCAGGTTGGCCCGCTTCTCCGGCGGGACGTCCATTTGCAGGAAGTGGTCGTAGGAGCTGCGCTGCACCTCGATGAGGTTGGGCATCTGGGTGACTTCCGGGATGCGCCCGAAGCTCTTCCGAACACGCTTTCGACCCGTAAAGGATTTGGCCATGGATGTCCCCAAACGTCAGAATCGTGAGTACGCTCGACCAGAAGCACGCGAACCAGGGTGCTCGCCGCGACGCGGCGATGATCGCGCGGCCCGCCCCTTATGCAGGGACGGAAAGAGCCGGACCGAGAAACCCGGTCCGGTGGAAGGCAGAAAACGCCGTGCGGCGGCGGGCCCCCTCGGGGACCAGCCGCCGTCCGGCGTGGATATGTCTTATCCGTCGCAGCAAGACGGTCTTACTTAATATCGACCTTCGCGCCGGCCTCTTCAAGCTGCTTCTTGATCTTGGCGGCCTCGTCCTTCGACACGCCTTCCTTGACCGGCTTCGGAGCGCCTTCGACCAGGTCCTTGGCTTCCTTCAGGCCCAGGCCGGTGATGGCGCGGACTTCCTTGATCACGTTGATCTTCTTGTCGCCGGCATCGGCGAGGATCACGTTGAACTCGGTCTGCTCTTCGACCGGGGCGGCGGCGGCGGCCGGACCGGCGGCGGCAACGGCCACCGGAGCGGCGGCGGAGACGCCCCACTTCTCTTCCAGCAGCTTCGACAGCTCGGCGGCCTCGATGACGGTCAGGGCCGAGAGATCGTCGACCAGCTTCTGCAGATCAGCCATTTTGATGCTCCAACAACTCGATGTTCTGGGATGGGTAGACAGCTAGACGGGTGCGGCTCAGGCCGCCTCGTCCTTCTTCGCGTAGGCCGCCAGCACACGGGCGACCTGGCCGCCCGGAGCCTGGAGAACGCCGGCGATACGGGTCGCCGGGGTCTGGATCATGCCCACGAGCTTGGCGCGCAGTTCGTCCAGCGACGGGAGCGTGGCGAGAGCCTTCACTCCCTCCACGTCGAGGATCTGGTCGCCGAGAGCGGCACCGACGATCTTCAGCTTCTCGTTGGTCTTGGCGTAGTCGGCCACCACCTTGGCGGCCGCCACGGGGTCCTTCGAGTAAGCGATCGCGGTCGGCCCCTTGAAGAGACCGTCCAGACCTTCGAACTGCGTGCCCTGAAGGGCGCGGCGGGCGAGCCGGTTCTTCGTCACCTTGAAGCTCGCGCCCGCGGCCCGAATCTTGCCACGCAGGTCGGTGACTTCCGCCACCGTCAGGCCCAGATGGTGGGTGACCACCACCAGGCCCGTGTCCTGGAGCTTCGACTGCAGGTCCGCGATCGTCGCTTCTTTTTGTGTACGATCCACGGATCGCCTCCTTGCACAGAGGTTTACGAGAGGCCCCTTCCCTTGCGGTCGGGAGCCCCGGCGAACCTGTCCCAGAAGTTCGAGCCGTTCCTGAACCGCGGGCGGGCCCGCGTGGTTAACGGTTCAACTCCTGTCTGCTCTGGCGGGTTTAAGCCTCTGTCTCCGGAGAAACGCGGGCACCAGCGGTCTTGGACAGGGTGGGCGCCCCCGCAGGGACACCCGATCGCCGCCGGTTCCCGAGGGAGCCGGCGGCGAAACTCAGGTCACTCAGGCCGTGGCGGCCAGAGTGGACAGATCCAGCTTCAGGCCCGGGCCCATCGTCGAGGACAGCGAGACCTTCAGCAGGTACTGGCCCTTGGCACCGGTCGGCTTGGCGCGGGTGATGGCATCCACGAAGGCGCGGATGTTCTGCACCAGGGCCTCTTCCGAGAAGCTGGCCTTGCCGACGCCGGCGTGCACGATGCCGGTCTTCTCGGCGCGGAACTCCACGGCGCCGGCCTTGGCGGCCTTGACGGCGCCGGCCACGTCGGGGGTCACGGTGCCCAGCTTCGGGTTCGGCATCAGGCCGCGCGGGCCGAGGACCTTACCGAGCTTGCCGACGACGCCCATCATGTCCGGGGACGCGATGCAGCGGTCGAAGTCGATGTTGCCGGCCAGGATCTTCTCGGCCAGATCGTCGGCGCCGACGATGTCCGCGCCGGCGGCCAGGGCGTCGTCCGCCTTGGTGCCCTTGGCGAACACGGCGACGCGCACGGTCTTGCCGGTGCCGTTCGGCAGGTTCACGACGCCGCGGACCATCTGGTCGGCGTGACGCGGGTCGATGCCCAGGTTCATGGCGATTTCGATGGTCTCATCGAACTTCGCCTTGGGCAGGCCCTTCAGCAGGGTGACGGCGCCTTCCAGGGAGTAGAGCGCCTCGCGGTCGACCTTCTTGTAGGAATCGGTCAGACGCTTGCCGAGCTTCGCCATGGGATCAGCCCTCCACCACTTCGAGGCCCATCGAGCGGGCGGAACCAGCGATCATGCTCGCGGCCGCCTCGACGTCGTGGGCGTTCAGGTCCTTCATCTTCTTCTCGGCGATGTCACGAATCTGGGTCTTCGTGATCTTGCCGGCGAAAGCGCCCTTGCCGGTGGTCTGCGAGCCCTTGTCGATGCCAGCGGCCTTCTTCAGGAAGTAGCTGACCGGCGGGGTCTTCGTGACGAAGGTGAAGGTACGGTCGCCGTAGGCGGTGATGACCACCGGGATCGGCATACCGACTTCGAGGTCCTGCGTCTTGGCGTTGAACGCCTTGCAGAACTCCATGATGTTCAGGCCGCGCTGACCGAGCGCCGGGCCGATGGGCGGCGACGGATTCGCCTTGCCGGCCGGAACCTGCAGCTTGATGAAGCCGACGATTTTCTTTGCCATGTCACAACCTCCAGATACGACGCCTCGATACGCTGTCCGGCGTCGCGGGGCTTTGCGGTGCGGCTATGGCGGGCCTTCCGCAGCAGAAAGGAGCACATGACTGTTCATCATGTGCCCCGGGAAAACTGTTGGTCTCAGACCTTCTCGACCTGGGTGTATTCCAGCTCGACCGGCGTGGAGCGGCCGAAGATCGACACCGCCACCTTGAGGCGGGCCTTTTCCTCGTCGACTTCCTCGACGATGCCGTTGAAGGAGGTGAAGGGGCCGTCGCTCACACGAACCTGCTCGCCCACCTCGAAGGTGATCGAGGGCTTGGGGCGCTCAAAGCCTTCCTGCACCTGATGAATGATCCGCTCGGCTTCGCGCTGGCTGATCGGCTGCGGCTTGCCGCCGCCACCCAGGAACCCGGTGACCTTCGGCGTGTTCTTCACGAGATGCCAGGACTCGTCCGTCAAATCCATCTTGATGAGGACGTAGCCGGGGAAGAACTTCCGCTCGGTGTTGATCTTGGAGCCCCGGCGCACTTCGACCACTTCCTCGGTCGGCACCAGGATTTCTTCGAACTTGTCTTCCAGACCCTTCTGCGCCGCCTTCTCGCGGATGGCCTGGGAAACCTTCTTCTCGAAGCCCGAATAGACGTGAACGACGTACCAGCGCGCGGCCATGGCGATCAGGCTCCCAGCCCAAGGATCATACGGACGGCGAAGGCCAGCACCTGATCCACGACGAGGAAGAACAGCGAAGCCAGCACCACCATGACGAACACCATGGCGGTCGTCACGCCGGTTTCCTTGCGGGTCGGCCAGGTGACCTTGGCCACCTCGCGGCGGACGTCGCGCGCGAATTCTGCGGGGTTCACTTTTGCCATCGTAGACCGTGCGGGCTCCGGTGCGACGTGTAGGGCGCGGTCAGCGACCCGTTCTTGTTCGGTACGGCGTGGCAGGAGTGGAGGGGCTCGAACCCCCAGCCCCCGGTTTTGGAGACCGGTGCTCTACCAATTGAGCTACACTCCTATCGCCGCAGGCTCTACCCCCGGCGGGGAGCGGAGCTTATAGCGCATAGCCGCGTGGCTTGCTAGCCTTTTTATCGGCCGGCATGCCGAAATCGACAGGGATCAACCCCGCCGCCGAACCATGGGGGAACGGCGGCGGGATCGACTCCTCAACTTACTTGATGATCGAGGCGACGACGCCGGCGCCGACGGTCCGGCCACCCTCGCGGATGGCGAAGCGCAGGCCCTCGTCCATGGCGATCGGAGCGATCAGCTCGACTTCCATGGAGATGTTGTCGCCCGGCATCACCATCTCGGTGCCTTCCGGCAGCTTCACCATGCCCGTCACGTCGGTCGTGCGGAAGTAGAACTGCGGACGGTAGTTGGTGAAGAACGGCGTGTGACGGCCACCCTCTTCCTTCGTCAGGATGTAGGCCTCGGCCTTGAAGGTGGTGTGCGGCGTGATGCTGCCCGGCTTGGCCAGAACCTGGCCGCGCTCGACGTCCTCACGCTTCGTGCCGCGCAGCAGCGCGCCGATGTTGTCGCCAGCCTCACCCGAGTCGAGCAGCTTGCGGAACATCTCGACGCCGGTCACCGTGGTCTTCACCGTGGTCTTCAGACCGACGATCTCGACTTCCTCGCCGACCTTGACGATGCCACGCTCGACGCGGCCGGTCACCACCGTGCCGCGGCCCGAGATCGAGAACACGTCCTCGATCGGCATCAGGAACGGACGGTCCTTCGGACGCTCCGGCTGCGGGATGTACTGGTCGACCTCGGCCATCAGCTTGAGGATGGCGTCACGGCCGATCTCCGGCGAACGGTCCTCCAGAGCGCACAGCGCCGAGCCCTTGACGATCGGAATGTCGTCGCCCGGGAACTGGTAGGAGGACAGCAGCTCGCGCACCTCCATCTCGACCAGCTCGAGCAGCTCCGGATCGTCGACCATGTCGACCTTGTTCATGAACACCACCAGCGCCGGCACGCCGACCTGGCGGGCCAGCAGGATGTGCTCGCGGGTCTGCGGCATCGGGCCGTCGGCGGCCGACACGACCAGGATCGCGCCGTCCATCTGCGCGGCGCCCGTGATCATGTTCTTCACGTAGTCGGCGTGGCCCGGGCAATCGACGTGGGCGTAGTGGCGGTTGGTCGTCTCGTACTCGACGTGGGCGGTCGAGATCGTGATGCCACGGGCCTTCTCTTCCGGCGCCTTGTCGATCTGGTCGTAGGCGGTGAAGGTCGCGCCGCCGCTCTCGGCCAGCACCTTCGTGATCGCCGCCGTCAGCGACGTCTTGCCGTGGTCGACGTGGCCGATCGTGCCAATGTTGCAGTGCGGCTTGTTCCGCTCAAACTTTGCCTTCGCCATCGCTTTGGTCTTTCGTTCCCGACGTTCCGGACGCACACAATGGCCCGGCCGAGACCGACATTTCCCTTAGCGCGGGGGGATTGGAGCGGGTGAGGGGAATCGAACCCCCGTCGTAAGCTTGGAAGGCTTCTGCTCTACCATTGAGCTACACCCGCCTGCCACGCCCCGCCCGGCGCTATCGACCGGGAACTGCGATCACGGACAAGCCGTGGAATGTAGTGGTGGAAGGGGCTGGATTCGAACCAGCGTACGCGTACGCGGGCAGATTTACAGTCTGCTGCCTTTAACCACTCGGCCACCCTTCCTCAGGCCCGCTGCGGGACATGCCCGCCGCGGAGTTCGGCACTATGAGAATTTTTCAGGCCTTGTCAACACGTCTGAAGCAGTCCAAACCAGAAAACTGTGAATAACCGCGGCGGGCTTAGCCCCGCCCCCTCCAGCCGGACACCATGACCCGTTCGAAGAAGCCATCCGCGCCCCACGGCCAGCCCCCTGCCCCGGCCAAGAGCCACTCTCCGTCCCACCGCGAGTCGCGCGGCGACCGCCCCTCCGGGCGCGGCGCGCAGGGCGTCCTGCTCTACGGCCTGCACCCGGTTTCGGCGGCGTGGCTGAACCCGGAGCGGCGCATCCACCGCCTGATCGCGACCGAGGCGGGCCGCGCCGCGCTGGAGCCGGTGCTGGCCCAGGCCAAGGCCCGCGGGCTTCAGCGGCCGAGCCTGATGCCGGCCGACCGTAACGACCTGGACCGCATGCTGCCGCCGGGCGCCGTGCACCAGGGCGTGGCGGTGGACGTAGCCCCTCTGGAAGAGTTCGGGATCGAGGACCTTTGTGCGGAGGCCGATTCGGACCCGTCGGCGCTCATCGTCGTCCTCGACCAGGTGACCGACCCGCACAACGTCGGCGCCATCCTGCGCTCCGCCTCGGCCTTCGGCGCCAAGGCGGTGGTGGTGACCGAACGCAACGCGCCGGAGACCACCGGCGTGCTGGCCAAGAGCGCTTCGGGCGCGCTGGAGTCGGTGCCGCTGGTGCGCGTGACCAACCTCGCCCGCGCGCTGGCCGACCTCCAGCAGGCCGGCTTCTGGACCGTCGGCCTCGCCGAGTCGGGGCAGAGCACGCTCGCCCAATGCAACCTGACGGGCCGCACCGCGCTGGTGCTGGGGGCGGAAGGCGCCGGGTTGCGCCGCCTGACCATGGAGCGCTGCGACGTCATCGCCCGCCTGCCGACGCAGGGGCCGGTGGGCAGCCTGAACGTGTCCAACGCCGCCGCCGTCGCCCTCTACGAGGTCGCCCGGCTGCGCTGACACGTCGCCGAGCGCGCCGCACAGGTGAGGCTTGCCGCGCACCGCGGGGGACGCTAGTGTAGGCGCCCGCCGCGGTCTGGCCGGGCGGCACGCCGGTTTAGCTCAGTTGGTAGAGCAGCGGTTTTGTAAACCGAAGGTCGCGGGTTCGAGCCCTGCAACCGGCACCAATGAATTTAAGGGGTTAGAGGCCGCTGCGGAGGGGCTTCACCCATCCTGTTTGTGTTACGGCAGCCACTTAGTCCTACAGTTGAGGCTGCTCGGTCATGAAATGGCGGCCCCAGTGATACGACCGGGCGACGGCCTGATGGGTTCGCCGCCACACCGACCAACTGAGGATCAGGGCGAGCCCGGGTGGACACTGCCTCTGGAAGGCGGTGATGAGGTGGCGGGTCCTGCAAGCGGAACAGGCGCAACCGGGCCCAGTCGGAATAGCGCTGCCCCTTGGCGCGACGCCGGCGCTCAGCCGTTTCCAGCCATCCTCGGTCACGAGGCCGGCCAAGGCCGAGGCCTTGAGATGGAGGAACTTGCGCTCAGCGGTCAGGACGTTCATCACCTCGTTGCCGCGCACCGCCAGCACGTAGGGAATCCCGCGCTGCTCCAGCAGCACGCGCAGGCTCTTGTCCGAGCCTTAAAGCGCGTCCGCCGCCACCCAGCCGCACGGCACGCCGGCATCCAGGGCCTGCGCGATCATCGCCCGCGCCATCGCCGGCTTGGTGGCGAACGCCACGTCGGCCGGGATGCGGCCCTCGCGCCGATGCGCGTCGTCCAGCCAGCCCTCGGGCAGGTCGAGCCGACGGTCGACCAGCGCGTGGCTGCGGTCGGTGGCGTAGGCCAGGTACACGCCAACCTGGCAGTTATCGGTACGCCCGGCGGTGCCGGAGTATTGCCGGGCTACGCCCACGGAGTGCTCGCCCTTCTTGAGGAAGCCGGTTTCATCGACGATGAGCACACCATCACGGCCGAGTTGCTCGACGACGGAGGCGCGGCATATGTCTCGGACGCGATCCTGGTCCCACAGCACATGGCTGCGCACCCGCTGCGTGCTCCAGGGCCGGGCGTCGCCGATCTGTTCGGCCAGTTGCCAGCCGTTCTTGCGCTTGGCGCCGCCGAGCAGCCCTTCCGGGTACTTGCGGGCCTGCCGACGCGGCTCGGCACGCGAGAACTCACCAGAAATGCGGCCGAACAGCTCATCGAGCCGCGCCGGCCAACCCGGCAACACATCCAGAGCTCTGCTCATGGGAGCCTCCAAAAAGCGGAGACTCTGTTCAACAGTTCGCACCCTTCAGCCTCTCAGGCTCAACTGTAGAATTCGGCTCTGGTCTGTTCTTGCGCGGGACTTCCATATGCCATTGGTTCCGTGGCCGCCGATCAACCGTACGCGAAGACTGCTTTTGTGCTTGCTTGGGTTCTGTCTGACGGCCAGTTGACGTCGGTCTGATGGGCCCGACATGGCAGGAATGGCAGAGCGACAGACAGGACTGCGTCGTTACGAGCTGAGCGACGGACAGTGGGAGCGGATTGCGGATTTGATGCCGTGCTCCGGTCCGCGGGGCGGTGACCTTTGGCGCGATCATCGTCAGATGGTGAACGGGCTGATGTGGAAGCTGAACACCGGGGCACGGTGGCATGACATTCCGGAGCGCTATGGGCGGAGGCAGACCGTATACGACCGCTTCGTCCGGTGGCGGCGTGACGAACTGTTCGATCGCGTGCGCCTGCAACTGGATGAGGAGGTGCGGATCAATGCGGAGCTGTGGTGCATTGATGGCACCAACATCCGGGCCAGGCGATCGGCCGGCGGCGGAAAAAAGGGGCCGCGGAGGAACCAGACGACCATGCGCTCGGCCGCTCGCATGGTGGCTTCGGGACCAAGGTCCATCTGGTGACCGATGCCAACGGCCTGCCGCTGGCGGCTGTACTCAGTGCCGGGCAACGCCAGGAACTGCCCTTCGCCATCGCCACTCTGGAGGCGGTGCGCCTGCCCTCCCGGCGCGGGCGCCCGCGAACCAGACCGCGGCGCTTGGCCGGCGACAGAGGCTACAGCGCCAACTGGTTTCGCCAGCACCTGCGCGGGCGCGGCATTCAACCGGTCATCGCCATGCGCGACGACAAGCGCAGACGCAAACGGCCAGGGCGCCCGCCCCACTTCGACCGTGAGGCCTACCGACGTAGAAACGCCGTCGAGCGCGGCATCGGATGGCTGAAAGGCTGTCGATCCGTCGCCACCCGACACCACAAGCTCGCCGTCGACTACATGGCTATGCTCAAGCTTGCCATGATACAGCACTGCCTCCGCTGTAGCAGGCTGTCAGACAGAACCTGAAACTATTAACGCAAGCGCGGCAATAACAGTTTAATCTGTAATAATTTCTGAAATTTCTCTGATGATTTTTTTGGACAAGTCAATTCGTTTCAATGGAATTCCATTGCCATTAAAACTTAAGCTAACATAGAATTCTGGGCCATTGCCTTCGCAAAAGCAATTTTCTCTTAGTCTCACCGCTCCAATTTCATGGAGATCATTGATGATCAAGCGAAAGCTGCTCGGTGTAAAGCGCCATGAATGGCAGTCATTATAGGCATCACTGGCTTCCGCTGAGTGAAACGCAGCAAGAGCTTCCGGAAGGGTGTGAATAAAATCCAACTCAACGGGACAGCCATGTGGCCACACGATGTGGCCATTGCGTCCCACTGCATAAGCCATATGATCAAAGAGCTTTCCCGATGCGTGCTTTTTCGGTTGCTTCAAATGAACATCCAGCATTTCACCCACACTAGAGAGTGACTGGAAGAGATCGAAGCAGTTTCTTTTATCCGGAACAACTAAAACAAGCGCACCCTCTGGCTTCAGCAACGTCTCACAATCTTTAAGAAAGCCGATAAAATCAACGCAATGCTCAATCATATGCGATGCAACGATGTAGTCGAAGCATTTTTCGTCACCAACCGCCTTAGATACAGGACCACCAAACGTCACATAATCTACATCTTCAATATAATCGGGACCTAGACCATGCAACTCTCGGAGATGATCATGGCTTGCATAATCGGCTATGCGTATATTGTAGCCATTCTTCTTGGGTAGTACAGGATTATAACTTGCTCCGATCTCCAGGCCGTATCCGTTAGTATCTATCATCGACCTGACAATCGCGTTTCTATCCATTTTCTCATCTCCTAATGGCCCATTGCGTCGGCACCCAGCCATCGGCCTTTTTCAGCTTGGTGCCGCCCTTTCTCCAACTTTTAATAATTTATGATGATAATTTATCCACTCAAAGAAGAAAATGTGATCCCCGTGCCGCGTTTGAAACGTCCATTAGAAACTTTCCACCACAGTCTATGATGCTGATTAGGTACTTGCTGTGCTATAAGCGATCATCCTGGCTCCAGTTCTGGACCTGCTAAGCGTTTGGGCAACTGCCAACCAACCTCATCCGCGAGACAACCCACTGAGCTAAAAAGACAAACCGGAAACTGACTCAGCGAGGCCACCAGCGCCACCTGCTCATCCGTCGTCGGACTGATCCTCAATCATCTCCATGCCACACCACCCGTCCATCGGCTCCCTGATCCCGACCGGTTCCGGCGTCATCGACGCGGAGCACGGCGCCATCCTCGATCTCCTGTCGGCGATGACCGCAGGCGGTCCGGTCGGGTTGGCGGAGCTGACCGCGCTCCGGCGCGAGGTGGCCGAGCATTTCGCCACGGAAGCGGCGGAGATGGCCGTTCTGACCGCCGAGCGGCGGGAGCCGCACGAGCACGCCCACCGCCACTACCTCGCCGGCATCGATGCCTTGATCGAGACCGCCGAGCGTGGCGATCCGCTGACCGACGACGACGCGAATCGGCTGATGCTGTGGTTCATCGTCCATTCCAACACCGCCGACACCGAGCTCGTGGAGGCCACCCGGCGGGCCGGCGACGAGCCGCCGATGATCTCCATGGACGACTGGCTCGACAGCCTGGACGAGGCCGACCGGGACGCCCTGCGCTCCTGAAACGGCCGCGCCGCCCCGTCCGGGCGGAACCGTGCCTCCAGGCCCCGGTTGGGAGAAGGGACGATCCTTCCACGCAACCGACCCAGGGTTCCCCCATGGACAAGCCCGACACCCCCAACGCCGGGGCGCAGCGCCTGCGCGACGCCATCGACAAGGGCCTGACCGGCGACAAGATCCCCGCCTCGGACCCCGCGGCGGCCCCGCTGGGCACCGACGACGAGGCGGCGGGCACCCGGCCACCCCCCACCGCCAGCGCTCAGGATGCCGCCGCTCCCGACGCCCGCGCGCCCTCGGGCCACTCCAAGGGAGCCGACGCCTTCCGCAAGGGCGATCTCCCCTTCGGCGAGGGCACCCGCGACGACGGGTGAGCGCTGCGGCGACGACCTCGGGACACAAAAAATGTCCCTCCTCCCGGCGGGAAGAGGGACATCGTCATGGCGTCGAATGGTGGCGGGGCGGCTGCCCCAGTCTTCCGAAACAAATGGGCCGTCTGATGGACCGTCTGGCGAGTGTTCGGAACCCGGCGCCGATCAGAAATAACGCTCCGGCACGCGCAGCACGTCGTCGGGCATCACTGGGGTGGTGATTGGGGCGCGGCGCAGCTCCTTCTTGGGATCGGCCCCGCGGGTGATCAGGACGTAGTCCTCCTTGGCGCGGTAGGTGTAGCCGCCGGCCATCGCCACCGCGGACAGGGCGGTCATGCCGTTGACATACTGGTACTGGCCGGGGTTGCGGACCTCGCCCAGGATGAAGAAGGGCCGGTGGTTCAGCACCTCGACGCTGACCTTGGCGTCGCGGACGTAACCCTGCGACAGGCGCTTGGAAATGTCGGTCTCCAGTTCGCGCGGGGTGTGGCCGCGGGCCGTCACCTCGCCGATCAGCGGCATGGCGACCTTGCCCGAACCGTCGACGCGGAACTCGCCGGAGAGCTGCTCCTCGCCGAAGACGATGACGCGCAGCGCGTCGCCGGCCCCCAGGCGGTAATCCGTCATCTGGGCGACGCCCGGCGGTTCGAGAGGGGCATCCTGGCCACCGGCGCAGCCGACCATCGCGGCGGCGACCACGGTCATTCCGAGCGCGCGGAACACGTTACGTCGATTCATCCCTAACCCTTCTCCATAGCTCGTGAGGACATCGGGCCCGCCAGCCCGTGGACGGAGCGGCCGAACCCTGAGCGGTCACGGAGGGAGACTAGCAACTCGCACGCGCTTGGGAAAAAGTGGAGAGGAAGTAACGCCAACGGAGGAAAAGGATTCGCGTCACCGTATAGGCGGAAATGCAAAAGGGGCGCCCATCGGCAGATGAGCGCCCCTCTGTGCATGCTTCAGACGAACTGATTACATCTGAGCGCCGACGCGCAGATAGACCAGATTGTCGGAGTAATCGAAACCACTGAGGTTCGAGTTACGCTTTTCGTAAGTATAACCGCCATTCACGAAGACATAGCGGCTGAGCTGGTAGCTGGCGCCGGCCCCCAGCGTGTAGACGTCGTCGGTGCGGTCCACACCGTTGAAGTCGTCCTGGCGCCACTGGACGCGGGCGTTCAGCAGCAGGGTGCGCAGAAGCTCGTGATCCACGCCGACGGCGGCGACGGTGCGGTTGTAGCTCGACGCGATCTGGCTGCCGCGGGCGTAGGTCGATTCGCGGACCTGACGGCTGAGCGATCCGGTGACCGAGGTGAGCTGGGTCACCGACCAGTTCAGGCGGCCGCCCACGGCCAGACCGCCGAAATCCTTCAGCGTCGGATCGTCGTACGTCCGGCTCAGATAGCCGGCATAGATCTCGCCGTTGATGAGGCCGGTGAGGTCGGTGGACAGGCCGCCGACGACCTCGTAGCCGTCCGAGTCGCGGTTGACGCCGCCGAAATCCGGGGTCAGCCGGTAGCGGGTCCAGTTGTAGGAGCCCTGGACGAAGGCCTCGTAACCCTGGATGAACTCGTAGCCGGCGCGGGCGGTGCCCGTGTAGCTCCAGCGGTCGCGGTCCTCCTGCGACTCCGTCCGCCCGCTGGTCAGCTCGGCGTCCTGGTAGGAGGTGTACTGGGCCCCGCCGGTCAGGCGGACGCGCAGGCGGTTGAAGCGCTGGTTGAACGACGCCTCGCCGCCGTGGGTGAAGTAGTTCACCGGCTCCGCGAAGCGCGGCACCACGGTGCCGGTTCCCAGCGACACGTCGAAGTTCGGGTCGGACCGCCCCTCGTGGTCGCGGCGGCTGAACAGCAGGCCGCTGACCGAGCTGTCGCGGGTGATGTCGTAGCGGCCGTCCACCTGCGCCCGGTAATCGGCGTAGTTCTCCGACGAGTAGTCGAAGAAGCGGCCGATGTTGCCGGAGGCCGAGAAGTTCAGGGCGTGGTTGTTGAAATCCGAACGCACGTCGACGCGCGGCTGGGTGACCCAGATGAAGTCGTCGCGGGTGTCGTTCTCGGTCGCGAAGACGTTGCTTTCATAGGTCAGGCCGGTCTCGATGCGCGGCAGGATACGGAACGATCCGGCGCGGATGCCGAGCTGTTCGACCTCCGGACGGCGGCGCTCCAGCACGGTTTCACCGGGCTGCAGTTCCTGGGCGCCCACCGGCGTGGCCGCGGGCAGCGCCGTCAGCACGGTGGGCGCGAGCGCGAGGGCGAGGAAGGACAGGGAGCTGGGCTTCATGGGTCACCGCGCAAGGCTGAAATCAGTGGCTCGTATCGGGCGGCCGAATGGCCTCGGAATGTGCATTCGCCGCTCCGGCAGAAGCGGACAGTCGCTGCAAAGACAACTCATGGCGTGATGTCCGTGCAACAGTGAAGCCGTTCAGCCGTGGTTTTTGCCCGCCCCTGTGTTGTTGGCGCAACAAGACTTGCGTCAGACGGGCACTCTATTGCCATACGCCCGCATCATTAGAGCTAAGGTCATACGACCACGAAGGCACACGCCCCCGGTTCGGGAACCAGCCATCGGCGGCATCCGTTCACGCAAGGGCGGTCCGGAGCCGCGCCAACCCGAACCATGAGGACGCGCCGAGCATGACCAGAACCCTGACCACTCCCCCGCCGCCCAAATCACCGCGCCACCCGGGTGACGATGTCGTGATGCCGCCCTACACACCGGGGAGTGTTCCGCCACCCGATGGCGACCTGCCGAAGTCCGACCGCGAAAGGACTCCGCCACCGAACACTTACCCGCCGAAACAAAACCCATAATCGAAATACGGGCAACCCTCTGGTAGGACCAAAACACACCCGCATATGCAGATTGCAGCCTAGTCCCCCGGCAAGATTCTTGAAACGCGCGACTCATCTTCGTTCGCGAGTGCTTTTCATTGCAAATAGTGAAGGGGCTTAGACTGTGGCTCTATGCCGCAGCAACGAGCGTTGCCTATTGCGACTTCCACCCCTAGGCTTCAAAGCGAAGCCTGCTGCATTTGGCGCAAGCCCGGGAACATTCCCCGGGTTCGGCGCCGAACCTGTCGCACGGTGTTCCGCCGACACCCGCCGCAACCGGAAACGGTCCGGCTCCGCAACGCTCGTGTGCGCCCATGGATCAGATCGCCCATCCTCCGACCGACGATTACCTGCTGACCGGGCAGGCGCACTATCGCCTTCGCCGGGCCCACCAGCGCGCGTCCTCCATCTTCATGGACATGATCGGCGACTCCCAACTCACCCCGACCCAGTGGGGCGCCCTGGTCACGCTGCGGACCGAGGGGTCGCTGTCGCAGAACCAGCTCGGCCGGCTGACCTTCATGGACCCGGCGACCACCCAGGGTGTGATCCTGCGTCTGGTCGAGCGCAAGCTGGTGGAGCGCCAGCCGGACCCGCAGGACCGGCGCCGCACCAGCGTCAGCCTGACCCGCGCCGGCCAATCGCTGGTCAGCACCCTGCTGGCGAACGCCACCCGGGCGCATCACCGCACGCTGGACCCGCTGACCCCGGAGGAGCAGGCGACCTTCCTCATGCTCCTCTCCCGCCTGATGTGAGGCCGGCGGCTCCGGCACCGGTCCGCGAAAAACAGGTCTGGTGAAAACCGGTCTGGTGAAAACCGGCTTGGTGCGGCGCAACGGAACGGTGACTTTTGCGGTGGGTTTGCTATGAACGCAGACATTGCGTTCACGCTGCCGTTCCATGCGTTCACGCAGCCGCCAACCGCGCCGGGATACCGCCGACCATGAACCGCCGCCATCTCCTGCTTGCGCCGGGCGCTGCCGCCCTCGCCACCGCCCTGTGGATCGCCGCGCCGTCGGCGTCCCACGCCCAATCCGCTCCGGCTCAATCCACTCCGGCCCAATCCGGCGGCCAGCCGATTCGCGTCGGCGAGATCAACAGCTACACCGGCCTGCCGGCCTTCACGGTCCCCTACCGCCAGGGCTGGCAGCTCGCGGTCGAGGAGGTGAACGCGGCGGGCGGCCTGCTCGGCGGACGCAAGCTGGAGGTCGTCTCCCGCGACGACGCCGGCAAGCCGGACGACGCCGTGCGCGTGGCGCAGGAGCTGCTGTCGAACGAGAAGGTCGAGCTGCTGGCCGGCACCTATTTCTCCCATGTCGGGCTGGCCGTGGCCGACTTCGCCGCGCGCAACAAGGTGCCCTTCGTGGCGGCGGAACCGCTGACCGACGCCATCACCTGGACCAAGGGCAACCGCTACACCTTCCGCCTGCGCCCCAGCACCTACATGCAGGCGGCCATGCTGGTGGAGGAGGCGGCGAAGCTGCCGGCCAAGCGCTGGGCCACCGTCGCCCCCAACTACGAATACGGCCAGTCGGCGGTGCAGTGGTTCCGCCAGCTCCTGTCGGAGAAGCGCCCGGACGTCGAGTTCGTGGCCGAGCAGTGGCCGGCCCAGGGCAAGCTGGAGGCCGGGCCGACCGTGCAGGCGCTGGCCGCGGCGAAGCCCGACGCCATCTTCAACGTCACCTTCGGCGCCGACCTCGCCAAGTTCGTGCGCGAGGGCGAGGGGCGCGGCCTGTTCCGCAACCGCACCGTCGTCAGCCTGCTGACCGGCGAGCCGGAATATCTCGACCCGATGAAGGACGAGGCGCCGGAGGGCTGGATCGTCACCGGCTACCCGCAGGAGCAGATCGACACGCCGGAGCACAAGGCCTTCCGCGAGGCCTATGCGAAGCGCTTCAACGAGCCGCCGCGCCAGGGCTCGGTCGTCGGATACGCCACCTTCAAGGCCATCGCCGCCGCCGTCGAGAAGGCCGGTTCCACCGATCCGGAGAAGGTCGTGGACGCGCTGTCCGGCCTGCCGCTCTCCAGCCCCTTCGGCCCGATCACCTTCCGCGCGCTCGACCATCAGGCGACCATGGGCGCCTATGTCGGCAAGACCACGGTGAAGAACGGCCAGGGCGTGATGACCGGCTGGCGCTACGCCGACGGCGCGGACTATCTGCCGTCCGACGAGGCCGTCCGCAAGATGCGCCCGGAGTAAGGGCGGAGTCTTGCCCCCACCCTTCCCACGGCTGCGCCGCGGGCCCCTTCCCTCCCCCGCTCCGCAGGAGAGGGAAATTTAGTCCCCTCCCCTGCAAAGCGGGGGAGGGCTAGGGAGGGGGCAGGACCTCGCTCCCGCAGACCCTGCCGAAAAGAGCCGATGTCCTTCTATCTCGTGCAGTTCCTCAGCGGCCTCGCCACGGCGGCGACGCTGTTCCTGGTGTCGTCCGGGCTGACCATCGTGTTCGGCGTGACGCGGATCGTGAATTTCGCGCACGGTTCCTTCTACATGCTGGGCGCCTATCTCGGCTGGACGCTGGTGGAGCGCTGGGGAACCACGCCGCTGGGCTTCTGGGGCGCGGTGGCCGCCGCCTCGCTGGCGGTCGGGCTGCTCGGCGCGCTGATGGAGGTGGGGCTGCTGCGCCGCCTCTACCGCTCGCCGGAGCTGTTCCAGCTTCTCGCCACCTTCGGCGTGGTGCTGGTGGTGCAGGACGCCGCCTCCTGGATCTGGGGATCGGAGGATCTGCTGGGCCGGCGGGCGCCGGGGCTGCGGGGCTCCGTGGACATCCTCGACCAGCCCTTCCCGCTCTTCGACCTCGTGCTGATCGGGCTGGGGCCGCTGGTGCTCGGCCTGCTCTGGCTTCTGTTCAACCGCACGCGCTGGGGCACGCTGGTCCGCGCGGCGACGCAGGACCGCGACATGGCCTCGGCGCTCGGCGTGGACCCGGCGCGGCTGTTCACCGGGGTGCTGTTCCTCGGATCGGCGCTGGCCGGGCTGGGCGGCGCCCTTCAGGTCCCGCGCGAGGCGGTGAACCTGCACATGGACATGGCCATCGTCGTCGAGGCCTTCGTCGTCGTCGTGGTCGGCGGCATGGGCAGCCTGACCGGCGCCTTCGTCGCCTCGCTGCTGATCGGGCAGTTGCAGGCCTTCGGCATCCTGGTCTTCCCGCAGATCACGCTGGTCCTGGTCTTCCTGTTCATGGCGGTGGTGCTGGTCATCCGCCCCTACGGCCTGCTCGGCCGGGCGGAGGATGCGCCGCCCACCGCCGCCAGCCCCGGCCCGCCGCTGGTCGCCGCGGGCGGCCTGGCGCGCTGGGCGCCCGCCCTGCTGCTCGCTCTCCTGGCCGCGGTGCCGCTGGTCGCCGGCGACTACGCGCTGATCGTGCTGACCGAGGTGGTGATCCTGGCGCTGCTGGCGGCCAGCCTGCATCTGCTCATCGGGCTGGGCGGCCTCGTCTCCTTCGGGCACGCCGCCTATTTCGGACTGGGGGCGTACGGCGCGGCCCTGCTGGTCAAGCATCTGGCCGCCCCCATGCCGCTGGCGCTGGCCGCCGCCCCGCTGCTCGCCGGGCTGGGGGCGCTGGCCGCCGGCTGGTTCTGCGTGCGGCGGTCGGGGCTGTATTTCGCCATGCTCACCCTGGCCTTCGCGCAGATCGTCTGGTCGGTGACCTTCCAGTGGTACGGCTTCACCGGCGGCGACAACGGCATCCTCGGCGTCTGGCCGCCGGACTGGGCGGCGGGCAAGGCCGCCTATTACTGGCTGACCCTGGCGCTGTCGGGCGGCGCGCTGCTGCTGCTGCGCCGCGCCGCCTTCGCGCCCTTCGGCTACACGCTGCGCGCCGGGCGCGATTCCGCGCTGCGCGCCGAATCGGTGGGCATCGACGTGCGCCGCCACCAGTGGCTGAGCTTCGCCCTGGCCGGCTCCGCCGCCGGTCTGGCGGGCGGGCTCTACGCCTTCGCCAAGGGCAGCGTCTTCCCCACCCTGATGGCCGTGCCGGTGTCGGTGGACGCGCTGGTCATGGTGCTGATGGGCGGCATCCAGACGCTGAGCGGCCCGGTGGTGGGTGCTGCGCTGTTCCACCTGCTGGAGACCGAGGCGATGAGCCGGACCGACTGGTGGCGGCTGGTCCTGGGCGCCATCATCCTGGTGCTGGTTCTGGCCTTCCCCAAGGGCGTCGCCGGCTTCGTCCGCGACCTGTGGACCCGTGGGAGGGACGCATGAGCCGCCGCCTCGCCGTGGAGAATCTCCAGCGCGCCTTCGGCGGCGTGCAGGCCGTGCGCGGCGTGTCCTTCGCGCTGGACGCCGGGGAGGTTCTGGCGCTGATCGGGCCGAACGGGGCCGGCAAGACCACCTGCTTCAACCTGCTGAACGGCCAGCTGCTGCCCGACGCGGGCACGGTGCGGCTGGACGGGGTGGACATCGTCGGCCTGCCGCCGCGCCGCATCTGGCGGATGGGCGTCGGGCGCACCTTCCAGATCACCGCCACCTTCGCCTCGATGACGGTGCGCGAGAATGTGCAGATGGTCCTGCTCTCGGTCCACAAGCGTCTGTTCGGTCTGTGGACCCCGGCGGCCTCCGGGTTCCGCGACGAGGCGATGGCCCTGCTGGAGCGCGTCGGCATGGGCGCCCAGGCGGAACGCCCTTGCGGCGTGCTGGCTTACGGCGACCTCAAGTGCGTCGAACTCGCCATGGCGCTGGCCGGCGATCCGAAAATCCTGCTGATGGACGAACCCACCGCCGGCATGGCCCCCGGCGAGCGGCAGGAGCTGATGGCGCTCACCTCCTCCCTCGTCCGCGAGCGCGGCCTCGCCGTCCTGTTCACGGAGCATGACATGGACGTCGTGTTCGGCCACGCCACCCGCATCATCGTGCTCGACCGCGGCCAACTGATCGCCGAGGGCACGCCCGACGCCGTGCGCGCCGACCCGCGCGTCCAGGCCGTCTATCTGGGAGGTGCGGCATGACCGGCCAGCCTCTCCTGAGCGTGCGCGGGCTCCAGGCCTGGTACGGGCGGGCGCACATCCTGACCGGCGTCGACCTGTCGGTGGAGCGGGGCGAGGTGGTCGCCCTGATGGGCCGCAACGGCGCCGGCAAGACCACGACGATGAAGGCGATCATGGGGCTGCTCGACCGGCGCGTCGGGGCGGTCGCCTTCGATGGGCGCGAGGTGTCGAGCCTGCCGCCGCACCGCATTGCGCGGCTCGGCCTCGGCTACGTGCCGGAGGACCGGCGCGTCTTCACCGACCTGACGGTGGAGGAGAATCTGGAGGTCGGCCGCCAGCCGCCCCGCGACGGCGCTCCCCATTGGACGCCGGAGCGGCTCTACGCCCTCTTCCCCAACCTCGCCGAGATGCGGGGCCGCCGCGGCGGGCGGATGAGCGGCGGCGAACAGCAGATGCTGACGCTCGCCCGCACGCTGATGGGCAACCCGTCGCTCCTGCTGCTCGACGAGCCGTCGGAGGGTCTGGCCCCGCGCATCGTGCAGCAGATGGCCGACGCCCTGCGCGCCCTGAAGGCGGAGGGGCTGTCGATCCTCGTGTCGGAGCAGAATCTCGCCTTCGCCGCGGCGGTCGCCGACCGGGCGAGCGTCATCGAGAAAGGACAGATCCGCTTCGAAGGCCCGATGCGGACCCTGCTGGAGGACGAGGCGGTGCGCCGGGCCTATCTGGCGGTGTGAAAACTCACGCCAGCATGTCGAGGACGCGCTTGGTGTTGTCCTGCGCCGCCTGCATGACCTTGACGTTGGCCGCGAAATCGGTCTGGGCGGCGGACAGGCTGACCACCACCGCCGGGTCGAGGTTGCCGGCGGCGAGCTGCGCCCCCGCCTCGTCGGCGCGGGACTGGGCGCCCTGAAGCCCCGCCAGGGCGGAGGCCTGGGCGTCGGGCAGGGACGGCATCCGCGGTGCGCCGAGCGCGCCGATGTCCATGGTGAGACCTCTCGATTGACCGGCCGATTGACCGGCCGATTGACCGGTGACCACCCTACCCCTTTTTCGGCCGAAAAGCGACGGGGAGCGGAGGGCCGGTTCACCCCTCCGCCAGCCGGGCGGCCAGACGGTCGAGAAAGGCGCCGGCCTCCGTTGGGTCCTTCAGGCTCCATCCGGCGGCGCTGGGGGCCGGCGGGTCCATGACTCGGATGCCGGCGCCCCGCCCCTCGCCACGCGCCGCCAAGGCGCGGAAGGCGTCCTCGTCCGTCTCGTCGTCGCCGAGATAGAGCGGCAGCGTCTCCGACCCCGCCAATCCCAGGGTGTCGAGCAGCGACAGGACCGCCTTGCCCTTGTCCCACGGGACGTTGGGCCGCAGTTCGTGAATCTCCTTGCCGCCGGTGACGCGCAGCTTCGGCAAGGCCGCCGCGACGCCCTGCACCGCGTCGCCCACCGACGCCTTGCGGTCCGGGGCGACCCGCCGGGTGTGGATGGCGATGGCGAAGCGCTTGCGCTCCACAAGCGCGCCCTCGACCCCGTGCAGACGGCGCAACAGCTCCGCCTCGGCCTCGTCGAGGTCGCCCAGATACTCCTCGCCGATTTGGGTGCGCAGTCCAGGGCCACGGATGTCGAAACCGTGGCTGCCGGCGTAGATCAGGTCGTCGATCCCGACATGGCGGGCCACGTCGTCCAGGTCGCGCCCGCTGACCACCGCCACCGGGCACAGTCCGGCCAGCCGCCGGATCACCGCGCGCACGGACTCGTCGAGGATCGCCAGATCGGGCCGCTCCACGATGGGCGTCAGGGTCCCGTCATAGTCGAGGAAGACGGCGGGCCGCCGGTCGCCCAGCATCGCCGCGAAGGCATCGAACCGGACGAGCGCCGACGGTTTGCCTTGGGTGGAGGCGGGGAACGGCTGGTCGGTCACGGGCGGCTCTCCTTTTGTTGTCCTGGTGCATCCTATGTGGGCGCTGTGGCGCCATCGCACGATCGGAACAACGGAAAAGCGCGCGCCCAGGTCCAGATGGGGTCCAGATGGGGAGCCTGATGCGGGGTGCCGATGCGTTAACCAGCAATGCTATCGCACCAGCCAATATTGTGACACTCCGGTCACAGCGGCTCCGCAAAAAGCAACGGCCCCGCATGGGGGCCATTGCTTCGGGGTTTGCACCCACCTGAGATCTTTGTTAATTTTGCAGCGCAGCAAGAGATTGCTGCTTCGCCCTTCTTGGGCGTTTCCTCCCTAAACTCAGGCCGCTGTTCGTCAGCGGCCTTTTTTCTGCCAGAAACCTGTCCCCTCTGGCAATCCCTAACAAGCACCATACCCCAACAAATCCAGCGCCATAGTCCTTAGGAAAAGAAGGGCTTTGGCCGCGCGACGCCCCCTTGCGCCGTGGGCCGCGCCGGGTTTTCCTGTCGGCCCACCGCCGATCCCCCGCCGCAGCCCATCGGGTGCCGAATTGAGCCTCGCACACAGCCCCGCCGACGACCGGCCGCTGAAAGCGCTCGTCAACGCCACGCTCCACACCGGCGACTCGGTGCTGGCGGGTGCCGCCCTGCTGATCGACGGGCCGACCATCGTCGCCGTCGTCGCGCCCGAGGCGATTCCGCCGGAGGCCGAGGTGACGGACCTCGGCGGCGGAATCCTCGCCCCCGGCTTTATCGACCTCCAGGTGAATGGCGGCGGCGGCGCGCTGTTCAACGACACGCCCGACCTGCCGACGCTGCGCCGCATCGCCGGGGCGCACCGCCGGTTCGGCACCACCGGCCTGCTGCCCACCCTCATCACCGATTCGGCCGACAAGCGCGCCGCCGCCGTGGCCGCCGTGCGCGCCGCGCTGGCGGAGGGAATGCCGGGCGTGCTCGGCATCCATCTGGAAGGCCCGCACATCGCGCCGGAGCGCCGCGGCGTCCACGACGCGCGCTTCATCGCGCCCCCCGACGCGGGCGACCTCGCCCTGCTCGGCGGCCTCTCCGGCCTGCCGGCCCTGGTCACGCTGGCGCCGGAAACGGTTCCGCCGGAGCCGATCCGCCGGCTGGCGGCCGCCGGCCTGCGCGTCGCCGCCGGCCACAGCGCCGCCACCTGGGCGCAGGCGAAGGCCGGCTTCGCCGCCGGCATCACCGGGGTGACCCACCTGTTCAACGCCATGAGCCCGCTCGGCTCGCGCGAGCCCGGCATGGTCGGGGCCGCTCTGGAGGACGACACGGTCTGGTGCGGGATCATCGTCGACGGGCACCATGTCCATGACGCCTCCGTCCGCCTGGCCTGGAAGGCGAAGGCCCGCGGCCGGCTGTTCCTGGTGACCGACGCGATGCCGCCGGTCGGCGCTAGCGAAGATCGCTCGGCCAACGGCTTTCCGCTCTACGGCGAGGCGATCCGGGTGGAGGACGGCCGCTGCGTCACCGCCGACGGCACGCTGGCCGGATCCGCCCTGGACATGGCGACGGCGGTGCGCAACGCCGTGGAGCGTGTCGGCATCCCGCTGGACGAGGCGCTGCGCATGGCCTCCGCCTATCCGGCCGATTTCATGGGCATGGCCGGGCGGCGCGGCCGCATCCGGCCCGGTCTGGCCGCCGACCTCGTGCATCTCGACGAGCGGCTGCGGGTGCGGGAGACCTGGATCAGCGGCAAAATGGCCGTTTCGTGAAACACCCCCTGCACGCGCGCGCAAAACTGTCGTATAGAGGCCGCAGAATTTCGACCCTCACACGCAGCATCGAGGAGAGTTACCCATGGACGTCGCCCTGATGGTTCTGGCCGTCGTGTTCTTCTTCTGGCAGACCGTTTCCGAGTGATCGGCGTCCGGATTGCCGGACAAGCGAAAGGGCGGCTCCTCGGCGGAGCCGCCCTTTCGCGTTTCTGACCCACCGGTTCGGCCGCTCCCTCAGTCGGCCAGGGCGCCGCCATGCATCTGCGGGTGTTCCAGCCGCCCATGCGCGGAGGCGACCAACCGCAACGTCTCCATAATCGTTCCGATCGCCTCGTTCAGGTCGGCCCGCCCGGCGGGGATCGGCATGCCCGATAGGACCGATTCCAGGTCGTCGGCGGCATCCTGGAGAAGGGCGCAGGCCTCCTCCAACTGACGTTTGGCCATTACGCCGTTCGCAGGATGCGATGGCGACGCCTTCCGCATATTGCGATAGGCATTCTGATTTGCAGTTTGCAGCGAAGCCCCACGCCGCGCCTTCTGAAACCCCGATATGAAGCCGAACATGGGCCTTCTCCCTTCCGTGTCGGAAGGAATAGAGCAAAAGCCGCGCCAACTCGGCGCGACCTGCCAAAGGCATCACCGGGTGGGCCAAAGCCATGCCGCGCCGCGCATACCGCTTTCGGCGCCATGGCGCGCCCGGAGGAAGCGGGTGCGGGGGGCCGGGCTCAGCGCCCAGCGCCCCCACAGGGCCGGCACAGCCTCGTACAGCCCCGGCAGGTCCGACAGGCCGCCGCCGACCACCACCGCGTCGGGGTCGAGCAGATTGATGACGGCGGCCAGCGCGCGGGCCAGCGCATCGCCATGGCGGTCCAGCGTCGCCCGGGCTTGCCCGTCGCCGGAGCGGGCGCGGGCGGCGATCTCCGGCGGGGTCAGCGCCTCCCCCGTGCGCCAATGGTGCAGGCGTGCCAGACCGGCGCCGCACAGCAGGGTCTCGATGCAGCCCTCCCGCCCGCAGCCGCAGGGCAGCGGCGGGCCGTCCTCCGCCGTACGCCAGGGCAGCGGGTTGTGCCCCCATTCGCCGGCCAGGGCGTTGGCGCCGGGCAGGATGCGCCGGTCCACGACGATCCCGCCGCCGACCCCGGTGCCCAGGATGATCCCGAAGACCAGCGGCGCTCCGGCCGCCGCCCCGTCCACCGCCTCCGACAGGACGAAGGCGTTGGCGTCGTTGGCGATCCGCACGGGACGGTTCAGCGCCCGCGACAGGTCGGCGGCGAAGGGCCGCCCGTCCAGCCAGGGCAGGTTGACCGCGTGCACGGTGCCCGCGGCGCCGTCGACGATGCCGGGCAGGCACAGCCCGACCGTGGCGTCCCGGCACCCCGCCCGGTCCTCCAGCGCCGCCACGGCGGCGGCCAGAGCCTCCAGCGTCTCCGCGTAGCCGCGCGGCGTGTCGGCGCGGTGCCGCGCCCACTCCGCCCCGTCGGGAGCCAGAAGGGTGGCGGCGATCTTCGTGCCGCCCAGATCGACGCCGATACGCATCGGACCCATGCCCATGAGGGACTCCCAAGCGCGGGTGGAGAATGAACGGAGGTGGAAAAAGCAGTCCCCCCTATAGCGCAGCGCTCCGCCCGAATCAGCCATCCCGACGCGCGCCTCCTCCATAAGAGGTGGCGGTCCCGTCCCTTTGCACCGTCGCAGGACGACGGCGGACCACTAGAGTCAGGAGTGTAACGTCCCATCAATTGGATTGCGCGCGCCCCCATGGACCGTTCCGCTCCGAAAGCCACGCCATCCTCGAATCGCTCCGCGGCGAAGGCGAAGCCCCAACCCCAGGCCGCCGGCCTGCGCCCCGACCAGACGGAGGTCTTCGACGGCCTTCTGCTGGCCCTGCTGGCGCGCAAGCGGCTTCTGGTGCTGGTCGGCGAAGCCGGGTCCGGACGGGCGGCGGTCTTCCATCAGCTCGTCGAGCAGGTCGGCTCCGACGGGGCCCTGGTGCTTCCGGTCGCCGCCAGCGCCGGGGCGCAGGTCGAGGATCTGGTGTCCGCCGCCGGTGACGCCGCCCTGCCCTCCGACAGCGACGACCGCGATTTCGACACGCTGATCGAGGAGTTGGAGGAGCGGCTGGACCTTGCCGGCACCGGACTGCTGGCGGTGGAGAACGCGGGCGTTTTGGCCGCCCCGGCGCTGGCCGACCTGATCGACCTCACCCGCTCCGAGACGCCGAGCGGGCGTTTCCTCCAGGTCCTTCTCTGCGGCACGCCGGAAATGGAGCGAACCCTGGCCCGTCCCGGACTGGCCGAGGCGGTGCGCGAGCTTGGCGTCATCTACCGCATGACGCCCGGCGCCGGCCCGTCCGTCGCGCCCACCGCCGCGATTCCATCCGCCGGGCCATCCGCCGGGCCTGCCGCCAATCCCTCCACCGGGCCGGTGGCCGCGCCGCCGCGGGCCGCGCCCCCGCCGCCGCGCCGCGCGGCGGAGCGCGACGCCAACGATTGGCCCGCCAACGACTGGGACGCGCCGGACGGCTGGACCATCCCCGAAACCGGCGGCACGGTCGCCGATCTGCCGGTCAAGCGCCCGCGCCGCCGCGCCGCGCTGGCCGGGGCGGCGATCACCACCCTGATCCTGCTGGGCGCTGCCGGGGCCGGCGTGACCCTGGCCGTGCCCAGCGCCACGCCCGAACGGGCGCTCGATTACGCCCGCCAGGGCTGGCAGGACCTCCGCGGTTTCGTGACGGAGCGGGTGCACAATCCTTTCGCCGACGAGCCCAGCCTGGGCAGCCGCGGCCCCGACACGCTGGCGCTCGCCCGGCCGCAGAACCCCTACCTCGCCTCCCTCCCCGCCGAGGCGGGTGTTCCGGTCGCCGGCCCGTCGCCGACCAGGGCCGACGCCCTGCCGCCCGCCGCCCGCACCGCGAGCCCGCCGGCCGCCCAGCCGCCAGCCCAATCTCCAGCCCAGGCCGCCGCCCCGGCGGCGGCCCCGCCGACGACCGTCGCCAGGCTCGATCCGGCGCCGCCGGCGAAGCCGGAGCAGCCGCCCGTCGCTCCGGCGGCCCAGATGCCGAAGCCGCCGGTTCCGGCCGCCGACCCGCTGGCCGCGGAGCACGCCCAGCCGCCCAAGCCGCGGGCGACGGAGTACCGCACGGAGCAGAGCGAAGGCCCGACCGGCTCCGCCACCCTGCCGCCGCTGGTCGACGAGCCGGCGCCCCAGATGGCGGCTCCGGCGATGCCGCAGCCCGCGGCCCCCACGGCGTCCACGCCCTTCTCCGCTAGCGACAACGGCCTGAACCCGCGCGTCCGCACCCTGGTCGATCAGGCCCGCCGGCAGATCGCCGCCAAGCTCCTGACCACGCCGCCGAACAACAACGCTTACGAGACGGTGTCGCGCCTGCGCGAGATCGCCCCGGCGACGCCGGAGATCCAGGACCTGCTGACGACCATGGAGGACACCTACCGCCGCTGGGCCGCGCTGGCGGAGCGCGACGGCAATTGGGACGAGGCGCGGCGCTTCTACGAGCGCGCCCTGATCGTCGCCCCCAACACCGGCGACCTGCGCGACCGCATCAAGGCGGCCGGCGAAGGGCGCGTGCTTCCCGCGACGACCGCCTCCGCCGGCGCCGCCTCCGCCGGTGCCGCCTCTGCGGCGCCCGGCACCCCGCCGGCGCCCCCGGCCACCGCCGAGGTCCGGCCCGGACTGGACAGCCGCGACGGCGCCATCGCCCTGATGCGCCGCACCGACGAGCTGAAGCGCGCCCTGGACGGCGGCGCCGATCCGAACAAGCGTGTGGACAACGGCAAGACCCTGCTGATGCTGGCCTCCGAACAGGGGCTGACCGACGCGGTGCGGCTGCTGATCGACCGCCGGGCCAAGACCGAGCTGCGCACCGCTGATGGCGCCACCGCGGTGATGTACGCCGCCTGGGGCGGGCATGAGGCGGTGATCCACGCGCTGGCCGCCGCCGGGGCGGAACTCGACGCCACCAACGACGACGGCAAGACCGCCCTGATGGCCGCCGCGGCCCGCGGCCACGACGGTGTCGTGAAGATCCTGGTCGACCGCGGCGTGTCGGTGGACCGGGTGGCCAGCCACGGCTGGTCGGCCCTGATGTACGCCGCCAACAACGGCCACGACCGCGTCGCCCGGATGCTGGTGGAGCGCGGTGCCAACCCGTTCCGCATGGACACCGCCGGCAATTCCGCCCTCACCCTCGGCGCGCTGCAGGGCCACATGCAGGTGGTCGAGGCG
Organism: Azospirillum sp. TSH58; assembly: GCF_003119115.1. Taxonomy (NCBI): domain Bacteria; kingdom Pseudomonadati; phylum Pseudomonadota; class Alphaproteobacteria; order Rhodospirillales; family Azospirillaceae; genus Azospirillum; species Azospirillum sp. TSH58. The sequence continues at coordinate 2,458,862 of NZ_CP022364.1, read as the reverse complement.
CTGAAGCCGCACTGACCGGCACGCCGGACGCGAAACGCCAGATGCGAAAACGGCGGGCGCCCCAGGGACGTCCGCCGTTTTCGCGTGTCGATCCTGCCGAACCGCCGTCCGCTCAGGCGGCTTTGATCTCCGTCAGGAAGCTCTCGATCTCCTTGCGCAGCGTTTCCGACTGGCGGGCCAGCTCGCCCGACGCGCTCATCACCTGACCGGCGGCGGCACCGGTCTCGCCCGCCGCCATCGTGACCTCGGTGATGCTGCCCGAGACCTGATGGGTGCCCGCCGCGGCCTCCTGGACGTTGCGGGAGATCTCGTTGGTCGCCGCGCTCTGCTCCTCGATGGCGGCGGCGATGGCGGTGGAGATGTCGTTGATCTGGCTGATGATGCCGCCGATGGCCGAGATGTCGCGCACCGCGCCGTCGGTGGCGCCCTGGATGGCGGCGATCTGGGCGGCGATCTCGTCGGTCGCCTTGGCGGTCTGGGAGGCGAGATGCTTCACCTCGCCGGCCACGACGGCGAAGCCCTTGCCGGCCTCGCCCGCCCGGGCGGCCTCGATGGTCGCGTTCAGGGCCAGCAGGTTGGTCTGGCTGGCGATGTTGGTGATGAGGCTGACCACCTCGCCGATCTTCTGGGCGGCCTCGACCAGCCCGCGCACCGTCTCGTTGGTGCGGGTCGCCTGCTCCACCGCCTGCCCGGCGATCTCCGAGGAGCGCGCCACCTGCGTCCCGATCTCGCGGATCGAGCTGGCCATCTCCTCCGCCGCGGAAGCGACGGTCTGGACGTTGGCGCTGGTCTGCTCCGCCGCCGCCTGGACGGCGGTGGCCTGGATGTTGGTCCGCTCGGCCATGGAGGTCATGCTGTTTGCGGTCGCATCCAACTCCGACGCGGCGGCGGCGACCGTGCGCAGGGAGGCCGCGGCGGAGTCCCCGAAGCGGTTCACCAGCCGTTCGACGGCTTCCACCCGGCGCTGCTTGGCCGCCTGTTCCGTCGCCTGCGCGGCGGCGAGGCGGTCCGCCTCGATCAGCCCGTCCTTGAAGACCTGAACGGCGCGGGCCATCGCCCCCAGTTCGTCCTTGCGGTCGACGCCGTCGATGGCGACGGTCAGTTCACGTCCCGCCAGACGGTTCATCACCCCGGTCAGCCGCTGGATCGGCTTGGAGACGCCGGCGACGATCGCCAGCCCCATGAGGACGCTGAGGACCGTCGCCACCACTATGGCAATGATCAGCAAGGTCTTGCTGGAACCGTAGACCGCCTCGCCCTGATCGGCGGCAAGGCGGCCGTTGCGGACGTTGAACTGGATCAGGTCACGCATCAGCGTCTGGGCCTTGCGGAATTCGACCCGCGATTCACCCCGGAAAAGCAGGGCCGCCTCGTCGAAGCGATTGGCACGGGACAGCGGAAGCAGCTTCTCCTGGCTCAGGTTCAGGTAGCGCTCCCAATGCCCCATCAGCTTCTGAAACGTCTCCGTCTCATAGCCGGACGTCAGCATTTTCTCGTACTTGCGGGCGGCATCCTTGAAATTCTCCAGAGCCGTCTGCAGAGTTTTTTCCTCCTCGGCTTTCTGATCAGCCTCGGAGGCAAGAATATGGGCGGACTCCAGAATTCGATAGAATTCAAAATAATCGGTCAGCCGAGCGACTTCGCCGACGCTGGGCAGCCAGTTATCACGGATGTCCCTTGCCGCGTCATTGACGCTTGAAATGCGATCTACGCTGAAAACCCCCAGGGTAAAAGTGAACGCAATCATGAACAAGAATGAAACTGTAATTTTCATTCTTATCGATATGTTCGACATCACCGACATCCCTCACTCCCCTTGATAATTCTATAACAAATCCACAGGAGCGCTCCCTCAGCGCGCCCCTCTACGTTCAATCGCTCCAAAAAAACGAGATAATTTGAATTATTGACCCACCCCAAGACCGCTTCAAAAATATTCTTTAATAAAAATTCAGAAATCACCGATTGTCCAACGAATGATTATTACAGCCGACAAACTTAACAGCGGATTAAAGAGTTACGAAAGCTAAGTTCTTTTTATTTTTGCTTTCGTTATTTGATGAGTGAATAAAATTTCTTTCCTGGAGCCCGATCATTTCACTGCAGGGGTCAGGGATGGCAAGAGCGCCATTGGCAATGAAAAAGCCCGCGGGCGCGAAAGGCGCAGCCGCGGGCTGAACGACGGAAACGTGTGGGAAAACTGCGGCTCAGAGAGCGGCGAAACGCGCCAGCATGGCGGCGTGGGAGCGGATGCCGTTGTGCAGGCACGTCACCTCGAACTTCTCGTTGGGCGAATGGATGCGGTCATCCTCCAGCCCGAAGCCGACGAAGATCGAGTCGAAGCCCAGCGCCTGCCGGATGTAGCCGCCGACCGGGATCGAGCCGCCGCTGCCGACCAGCGCCGGCTTATTGGCGTAGACGTCGCCCAGACCCGCCATGGCGGCGCGCAGATAGGGGCTGTCGGTCGGCACCTGGACGCCCGGCGACCGGCCGAACACCTTGATCTCCCAGCGCCCGTCCGCCGGGGTGCGCTCCTCCAGGAAGCTCCGGATGCCGGCCAGGATCTTCTCCGGGTCCTGGGCGGGTACGAGGCGGCAGGACAGCTTGGCCGACGCCTTGGAGGCGATGACCGTCTTGGACCCCTCGCCGGTGTAGCCGCCCCAGATGCCGTTGATGTCGCAGGTCGGGCGCGACCACAGCCGCTCCAGCGCGCTGCGCCCGGCCTCACCCGCCGGGGTCTTCAGCCCGACGCCGGCCAGGAAGGCGCTCTCGTCGAAGCCGAGGTCGCGCCACATCGCCTTCTCCTCGTCCGTGGGCTCGGCCACGTCGTCGTAGAAGCCGGGGAAGCGGACGCGCCCGTCCTCGTCGTGGATCTGGCCGAGGACGCGGGTCAGCGCGTTGATCGGGTTCAGCACCGCGCCGCCGAACATGCCGGAATGCAGGTCGTGGCTCGGCCCATGCAGCGTCCCCTCGACATAGAGCAGGCCGCGCAGCCGGGTGGTGATGGCCGGCGTGTCGATGTTCCAGGAGTTGGTGTCGGTGATGACGCAGACGTCGGCCTTCAGCTCCTCCGCGTTGGCCTTCAGGAAGGGCAGCAGGTTCGGACTGCCGGTCTCCTCCTCGCCCTCCAGCAGGACGGTCACGCGGATCGGCAGGGTGCCGTGCACGGCGTGCCAGGCGCGGAACGCCTCGATGAAGGTCATCACCTGGCCCTTGTCGTCCACGGCGCCGCGGGCGACGATGCGCCGGCCGTGCTCGGCTTCGACGATGGCCGGCTCGAAGGGCGGGCTGTTCCACAGCTCCAGCGGCTCCGCCGGCTGCACGTCGTAATGGCCGTAATAGAGGATGTGCGGCACACCCTCACCGCCCGGCCCCGGATGATGGGCGACGACCATGGGATGGCCGGGCGTCTCGCGCACGGAGGCGTCGAAGCCCAGCCCGCTCAGCTCGCGCGCCAGCCAATCGGCGGCGCGGCGCACGTCGCCCTTGTAGGCCGGGTCGGTGCTGACGCTGGGGATGCGCAACAGGTCGCAGAGGCGGCCCAGGGAGTCTTCGAAACTGCGGTCAACCTGCTGGAGAACGGGGTCGGCTGACAGGACGCTCGACATTCGGAACTGCCTTCGGTGTGAGTGACTGGCAGCGATGGTAGCGCATCGCGGTTCCGCGCCAAGCTCCCCAAAGCGCAGGGGTGCCATCCTCGCGACGGCGGCGTTTCCGGTGCCCGCCACGGGAAGCACAGGATGGCGGAACCGAAGCTCCGCCCTCGCGAGGATGCCCCCGGAAGCAGACGAGTCAGACGGTCAGGTACCGCCGGACCTCGCTCTCCTCCAGCCCGTCGCGGCTGCCCGCCAGCATGACCTCGCCGCGTTCCATCACCGCCCAGTCGTCGGCCAGATCGCGGGCGAACTCGAAATACTGCTCGACCAGCAGGATCGCCATGGTGCCCTTGTCGCGCAGGTAGGAAATGGCCCGCCCGATGTCCTTGATGATGGAGGGCTGGATGCCCTCGGTCGGCTCGTCCAGCACCAGCAGCCGGGGCCGCGTCACCAGCGCCCGCCCGATGGCGAGCTGCTGCTGCTGCCCGCCCGACAGGTCGCCGCCGCGCCGGTCGAGCATGGACTTCAGCACCGGGAACAGCTCGAACACCTCGTCGGGGATGGAGCGGTCGGCGCGCTTCAGCGGCGCGTAGCCGGTCAGCAGGTTTTCCCGCACCGTCAGCAGCGGGAAGATCTCGCGCCCCTGCGGGACGTAGGCGATGCCGCGCCGCGCCCGCTCCGACGGGGCGAGCCTGGTGATGTCGCCGCCGTCCCAGGCGATGGTTCCGCCGGTCACCGGCTTCAGCCCGACGATGGCGCGCAGCAGCGAGGACTTGCCGACGCCGTTGCGCCCGAGCAGGCAGGTGACCTTCCCAACCTCCGCCGTCAGCGACACGCCGCGCAGCGCCTGCGCCGCACCGTAATGGAGATCGACAGACCGTATGTCGAGCATCTTTGCTTTCTCCTGAATCCCTTCTCCCCCCTGGGGAGAAGGTTAGGATGAGGGGGCGGCCGCAGGCCGGAAAAGCTCTGCAATGAGGCTGCGTTTCCGCCCTTCGGCCGCCCCCTCACCCAAACCCTTTCCCCGGAAGGGAGAGGGGAATGTGGTTCGGTCACCGGCCCAGATAGACGTCGATGACCTGCTTGTTGGCGCTCACCGTGTCGAGCGAGCCTTCGGCCAGCACCGAGCCCTCGTGCAGCACCGTGACCTTCACGCCCAGTTCGCGGACGAAGACCATGTCGTGCTCCACGACGATCACCGAATGCTTGCCGGCGATGTCCTTCAGCAGATGGGCGGTCTGTTCCGTTTCTGCGTCGGTCATGCCGGCCACCGGTTCGTCGACCAGCAGCAGCTTCGGGTCCTGGGCCAGCAGCATGCCGATCTCCAGCCACTGCTTCTCGCCGTGCGACAGGCTGCCCGCCGGGCGGTCGCGCCGCGGCGACAGGCGGGTGATGTCGAGGATCTCCTCGATCCGCGCCCGGTCCTCCCGCGTCGCCGAATAGGTCAGCGTCTTCAGAGGGCGGCGCGGCGCCTTCAGCGACAGCTCCAGATTGTCCCAGACCGTGTGCATCTCGAACACGGTGGGGCGCTGGAACTTGCGGCCGATGCCCAGGTTGGCGATGGCCGGCTCGCGCAGACTGGTCAGGTCGGTACGGCCCTCGAACAGGATGGTGCCGGTGTCGGGGCGGGTCTTTCCGGTGATGACGTCCATCATGGTCGTCTTGCCGGCGCCGTTCGGCCCGATGATCGCCCGCATCTCGCCCGGCCCGATGACCAGCGACAGGTTGTTCAGCGCCCGGAACCCGTCGAAGCTGACCGACACGCCGTCCAGATACAGCAGGGTGTCTTCCGTGCTCATGTCCCTCAGACTCCCTTCTGGTCCGCCGGCTTGGCGGTGACCGTGGCGCGCGCCGGCAGCCGGTCGCGAAGCTGCGCCGCCAGACCCAGGATGCCCTTGGGCAGGAACAGGGTGACCAGCACGAACAGGCCGCCCAGCGCGAACAGCCACAGTTCCGGCAGCGCCGCCGTGAAGTAGCTCTTGCCGAAATTCACCAGCACCGCGCCCAGCACCGGCCCGGCCAGCGTGCCGCGCCCGCCGACGGCGACCCAGATCACCGCCTCGATGCTGCTGGCGGGAGAGAATTCCGACGGGTTGATGATGCCGACCTGCGGCACGTAGAGCGCCCCCGCCACGCCGGCCATGCCGGCCGACAGCGTCCAGGCGAACAGCTTGTAGCGGTCCGTCTCGTAGCCGAGGAAGCGCACCCGGCTCTCCGCGTCGCGCACGGCGATCAGCACCTTGCCCAGCTTGGACGCCACCACGGCCGAGGCCAGGATGTAGCCGGCCGCCAGCGCCACCACCGTCGCCACGAACAGCCCGACGCGGGTCGAGGCGGCCTGGATGTCGAAGCCCAGGATCTCCTTGAAGTCGGTCAGGCCGTTGTTGCCGCCGAAACCCATGTCGTTGCGGAAGAAGGCCAGCATCAGCGCGAAGGTCAGCGCCTGCGTGATGATCGACAGGTAGACGCCGGTGACTCGCGAGCGGAAGGCGAACCAGCCGAAGGCGAAGGCGAGCAGGCCCGGCACCAGCATCACCATGATCGCGGCGAACCAGAACTGGTCGAAGCCGTGCCAGTACCAGGGCAGCTCCGTCCAGTTCAGGAAGACCATGAAGTCCGGCAGGTCGGCATTGCCGTACATGCCGCGCGAACCGATCTGCCGCATCAGGTACATGCCCATGGCGTAGCCGCCGAGCGTGAAGAAGGCGGCGTGGCCCAGCGACAGGATGCCGACGAAGCCCCAGACGAGGTCGAGCGACAGCGCCAGCAGCGCGAAGCACAGATACTTGCCGAGCAGCGCCACCGTGTGGGTGGACAGGTGCCAGGGCGAGTCCGGGGCGGTGCCCAGCGCCATCACCGGCACCGCCACGGCCAGCACCGCCAGGACGGTCAGCAGCACGCCGGCCTTCTTGTCCAGGCCCATCAGGAAGAAACGGGTCAGCATCGGATCAGGCCTCCACCGCCCGGCCCTTCAGCGCGAACAGGCCGCGCGGACGCCGTTGGATGAACAGGATGATGAAGATCAGCACCAGGATCTTGCCCAGCACCGCGCCCGCGTAGGGCTCCAGGAACTTGTTGACGCCGCCGAGCGCCAGCGCGCCGACCAGCGTGCCCCACAGGTTGCCGACACCGCCGAACACCACGACCATGAAGCTGTCGATGATGTAGCCCTGGCCCAGGTTGGGGCTGACGTTGTCGATCTGGCTCAGCGCCACCCCGGCCAGCCCGGCGATGCCGGAGCCGAGCCCGAAGGTCAGCGCGTCGACCCGCGCCGTGCGGATGCCCATGGCGTTGGCCATGCTGCGGTTCTGGGTGACGGCGCGGATGCTCAGCCCGAACCACGTCTTGCGCAGCGCCACCAGCAGCGCGCCGAAGACGAGGAAGGCGAAGACGACGATCCACAGCCGCCCGTAGGTGATGGTCAGCCCGCCCAGCTCGAAGGCTCCGGACATCCAGGACGGTGCGCCGACCTCGCGGTTCGTCGGCCCGAAGATGGAGCGCACCGCCTGCTGGAGCGCCAGCGACAGCCCCCAGGTCGCCAGCAGCGTTTCCAGCGGGCGCCCGTAGAGCCAGCGGATCACGCTGCGCTCGATGGCGACGCCGACCGCGCCGGAGACCAGGAAGGCGACCGGCAGCGCCACCAGGATGGAGAGGTCGAACAGGCCCGGCGCCCACTGGCGGAAGGCCTCCTGGACCAGGAAAGTGGCGTAGGCGCCGATCATCACCATCTCGCCATGCGCCATGTTGATGACGCCCATGACGCCGAAGGTGACGGCCAGCCCGATCGCCGCCAGCAGCAGCACCGAGCCGAGCGACAGGCCGTACCACAAATTCTGCGCCGCGCCCCACAGGGCCAGCCGCTGCTCCACCGACGCGATGGCCTTCGTCGCGGCGTCCTTCACCGCGTCGCTTCCCGTATTGGCGGCGCCGTTCAGCAGGGCCCGCGCGTCCTGGTCGCCGCGCTCCTGTAGCACCGCGACGGCGGCGACCTTGTCGGCGTCGGGCGCGTCCCCGGCCAGCAGGACGGAGGCCCGCGCCTGGGTCATCGCGCGGCGCACGCGCTCGTCGGATTCCTTGGCCAGCGCCGTGTTGAGCGCGTCCAGCGCGTTGACGTCGCGGCTCTTGAACACCGCCTCGGCGGCCTGCCGGCGCGTGTTGGCGTCGGGGCTCATCAGGGTGAGCGCGCCGAGCGTCGCGCTGATCGTGCGGCGCAGGGCGTTGTTGATGCGGATCTTCTCGACCGCGTTGCGGTCCGCCTCGCCGATGGCGGCGCCGGTCAGCGGGTCGGTCAGGGCGTAGCCGCCGCCGGCGCGCTTGGCAACGACCACGGCGCCGTCCGCCTTGCGGACGTGCAGGTCGCCGGCCTGGAGGGCCTCGATCACCGGCACGACGGCGGGATCGCCCGTCTCGGCCAGCCCGGCGAGGGCCTTTTCGGTCTCGGCGTAGCTGCCGGCGCCCAAACCGCGAACCAGCGGGGCCAGATCGGCGGCGAAGGCGGCGTGTGCGGCCAGCGCCAGAAACGCGGCCAGCAGCCAGCAGAATGCGCGGTGCATCGCGGTTCCTGTGATGTGTCGGAAGTCGTTTTTCTTGAAGAGGGCGTTGCCCCCACCCTTCCCGCTTCGCGGGCCCCTTCCCTCCCCCGCTGGGCGGGAGAGGGAGCCATAGTCCCCTCCCCCGCCCAGCGGGGGAGGGTCAGGGAGGGGGCATCACGCAGGACAGTTACCGAAAGGCGTTCAGACGGTCCTCACGACCCCTTGCCGCCGCACTTGCCGGTCTTCACGTTGAAGTTGCCGCAGGACATCGGGGCGCGCCAGTCGGAGATCAGGTCCTTGCTGTCCGGCAGGAAGTCCGACCACTCGTCGCCGGCCACGAGGCCCGGCGTCTTGGAGACGGTCTCGAACTGGCCGTTCTCCTGCACCTCGCCGATCAGCACCGGCTTGGTGATGTGGTGGTTCGGCAGCATGGCCGAATAGCCGCCGGTCAGGTTCGGCACGGCGACGCCGACGAGGCTGTCGATCACGGCGTTGCTGTCGATGGTGCCGGCCTTCTCGACCGCCTTCACCCACATGTTGAAGCCGATGTAGTGGGCCTCCATCGGATCGTTGGTGACGCGCTTGTCGTTCTTGGTGAAGGCCTGCCACTTCTTGATGAAGTCGCTGTTCTCCGCCGTGTCCACCGACATGAAGTAGTTCCAGGCGGCGAGATGCCCGACCAGCGGCTTGGTATCGATGCCGGCCAGCTCCTCCTCACCCACGGAGAAGGCGACGACCGGGATGTCCTGCGCCTTGACGCCCTGGTTGCCCAGTTCCTTGTAGAAGGGGACGTTGGCGTCGCCGTTGATGGTCGAGACGACGGCGGTCTTCTTGCCGGCGGAGCCGAACTTCTTGATGTCGGCGACGATGTTCTGCCAGTCGGCATGGCCGAACGGCGTGTAGTTGATCATGATGTCCTCGGACTTCACGCCCTTGGACTTCAGGTAGGTTTCCAGGATCTTGTTGGTCGTGCGCGGGTAGACGTAGTCGGTGCCGGCCAGCACCCAGCGCTGCACGCCTTCCTTCTCCGCCAGATAGTCGACGGCGGGGATCGCCTGCTGGTTCGGGGCGGCGCCGGTGTAGAAGACGTTGCGCGAGGACTCCTCGCCCTCATACTGCACCGGGTAGAACAGGATGCTGTTCAGCTCCTCGAACACCGGCAGGACGGACTTGCGGCTGACCGAGGTCCAGCAGCCGAACACCGCGGCCACCTTGTCCTTGCTGATCAGCTCGCGCGCCTTCTCGGCGAACAGGGGCCAGTTGGAGGCGGGATCGACGACGACCGGCTCCAGCTTCTTGCCGAGAACGCCGCCCTTCTTGTTCTGCTCTTCGATGAGCATCAGCATGACGTCCTTCAGCGTGGTCTCGCTGATCGCCATGGTGCCCGACAGGGAATGGAGGATGCCGACCTTGATGGTGTCCTGGGCCGACGCCGGGGCGGCGAAGCCCGCGGCGAACGTGACGGCAAGACCGGCGGCCGCCGCAAGGGTGCGACCGGTCTTGAAGCCCGACGTGAACCCCGACTTGAACATTGTGAATACCCCCCGTTCTTTGGTCTGGCGCCCGCCTCAGGCGCCCGGGGGTGTCCTTCGCAAATGTGATGCCACGACGCGCCGCCGAAGGGCCGGATCAGGGAATCCGCAGCGCGTCACAGCCCAGCATTCGCTTACGAATTATGCATGCCTCCGTTTAATGCTCAAATTTTGCTCATTTCTGCCGGATTGACTTGTTTTTAGGCGGCGCCTCACACCGAAGACCGATGCCGTTCGACACAGACCGACAGCACCTCATCCAAAGGTCGTGCCCACCAGCGGCGCGAGAATATTTCGACCTCGGAATAGCCCTGGAATCCCGCGGCTTCCACCCATCCACGGATCATTGGTATATCAATCATTCCGTCGCCCATCATGCCGCGATCCTCCAGCAGGTCGGCGGTCGGCACCAGCCAATCGCACACATGGAAGGCACACAGGCGGCTCCGGCCCGCCCGGCGGACCTGCGCCTCCAGTTCCGGGTCCCACCAGACGTGGTACACGTCCAACGCCACTCCCAGCGCTCCGGTTCCCTGCGGGTCCAGCCGGTCACAAAGGTCGAGCGCCTGGCCCATCGTGTTCACGCAGGCGCGGTCGGCGGCGTACATGGGGTGCAGCGGCTCGATGGCGAGCGGCATCCCGGCGCTTCGGGCGTGCTCCAGCAGTTCGGCGATGCCGTCCTCCACCTGGGCGCGGGCCAGCGCGATGTCCTTGGACGGCGGGGAGCCGGGGCGGGAGAATTGCGGCAGCCCGCCGACCACCAGCACGAGGCAGGGCGCGCCCAGCGCCACCGCCTCGTCCACCGCGCGGCGGTTGTCGTCGCGGACCTCGGCGCGGCGGTCGGGATCGGCGGGGAACATGCCGCCGCGGCAATAGCCGGACAGTTGCAGCCCCAACTCCTTCACGGCCCGCGCGGCGCGGTCCAGCCCCACCGCGGCCACCTGGTCCCGCCAAGGGGAGACGGCGCGGATGCCCTGACGGGCGCAGGCGTCGAAGATCTGCAGAAGGTCGCCCTGCTTGCGCACCGTGGCCGTGTTGATGGACAGCCAGCGATGATCGCCGGAGAAGTCGCGCATGATCTGGAATCTCCCATCATTCTCGTCCCCTCTCCCCCCTGGGGAGAGGGTCAGGGTGAGGGGGGCCCGCGATGCCTGAGCGTCCGGTCCCCCGAGAACCCCCTCACCCGGCGCCTTCGGCGCCCCCCTCTTCCCAGGGGGGAGAGGGGCTGGCGCTCACACCGCCTCGATGCCGCGCACGGCCAGGACGTCGGCCATGCGCCACACCGCCTCTTCCGGGTCGCGCAGCAGCCCGGCCTTGTCGGCCAGCCGGAAGATCTCCGCCAGATGCTGGGTGGAGCGCGTGCCCTCCTGCCCGCCGATCATCGTGAAATGGTCCTGGTGGCCGTTCAGGTAGGCCATGAAGACCACCCCGGTCTTGTAGAAGCGGGTCGGCGCCTTGAAGACGTGGCGGGACAGCGGGACGGTCGGCTCCAGAATCTCGTGGAAACGCCCCTCCTCGCCCGCCGCCAGCTCGGCGAGCGCCGCCGCCGCCGCCGGGGCGATGGCGTCGAAGATGCCCAGCAGAGCGTCGGAATGACCCTCCGCGTCGCCGGCGATCAGCTCCGCGTAGTTGAAGTCGTCGCCGGTGTACATGCGCACGCCAGGGACCAGGCGGCGGCGCATGACGATCTCCTTGTCCTTGTCGAGCAGGGAGATCTTCACCCCGTCCACCTTGGCCGCGAAGTCGTTGATGATTCCGACCGCCGTGTCGAGCGCCACCGGGAAGTCGTTGGTTCCCCAGTAACCGGCCAGCGCCGGGTCGAACATGTCGCCCAGCCAGTGGATGATCACCGGCTGGCGCACCTGGGAGAGGATGCGGCTGTAGACGCGGACATAGTCATCCGGCCCTTTGGCCACGCGGGCGAGCGCTCGGGAGGCCATCAGGATCACCCGCCCGCCGAGATCCTCGACCGCGGCGACCTGCGTCTCATAGGCGCGGATCACGTCGTCGAGCGAGCGGGCGTCCTCCGGCGCCAGATGGTCGGTGCCGGCCCCGCAGGCGATCAGCGCGTTGCCGCGCGCCTTCGCCGCGGTCAGGGAGCGCCGGATCAGATCCAGCGAGGCGTTCCAGTCCAGCCCCATGCCGCGCTGCGCGGTGTCCATCGCCTCGGCGACGCCGAAGCCGAGGTCCCACAGATGCTCGCGGAAGGCGATGGTCCGGTCCCAGTCGATGGCCGGGGTCAGCCAGGGGTCGTTGTCGGCCAGCGGATCGGCCACCATGTGCGCGGCGGCGTAGGCCACGCGGTTCAAGGGCCGGTCGGTGCGGGCGGGGAAGCCCCGCGCCGGGGCGACCTCGTAGCTTTCCAGCGAGCGGTCGGCGCGCGGCAGCTTGATGGTCAGTGCCATGGACGGAGTCTCCGGTCAGGCGGTCAGCGAGGGAACGTCGACCCAGCGACGCTCCTTCCAGCTCTTCAGCGCGGCCTCGACGAGCTGCACGCCCTTGGCGCCCTCGATCAGGCCGTGGTCGAAGGGGGCGTCCTCGACGACATGGCGGATGAAGGATTCCCACTGCGTCTTGAAGCCGTTGTCGGTCGGCTGGTTGTCGGGCACCGGCTGCCACGTCGCGTAGAAGTCCATGGTCTGCTTCTGGTCCGGGTTCCACACCGGGCGCGGCGTGCCCTGGCGCGGCTGGATCACGCAGTCGCTCAGGCCCGCGACGGCCGAGCCGTGGGTGCCGTCCACCTGGAAGGTCACCAGATCGTCGCGGTACACCCGCGTCGCCCAGGAGGAGTTGATGTGGGCGATGACGCCGCCCTCCAGCTCGAAGGTGGCATAGGCCGCGTCGTCGGCGGTGGCCTGATAGCGCTTGCCCTGCTCGTCCCAGCGTTCCGGGATGTGGATGGCGCCCAGGCAGGACACGCTCTTGACCTGCCCGAACAGGTTGTCGAGCACGTAGCGCCAGTGGCAGACCATGTCGAGGATGATGCCGCCGCCGTCCTCCTCGCGGTAGTTCCAGGAGGGGCGCTGCGCCGGCTGCCAGTCGCCCTCGAACACCCAATAGCCGAACTCGCCGCGCACCGAGAGGATCTTTCCGAAGAAACCGCTGTCGCGCAGCATCTTCAGCTTCTGCAGGCCGGGCAGGAACAGCTTGTCCTGCACGGTGCCGTTCTTCACCCCGGCCTCCTCGGCCAGCCGGACGACGCGCAGCGCCTCCTCCAGGTTGGTGGCGATGGGCTTCTCGCAATAGACGTGCTTGCCGGCGCGGATCGCCGCTTCCAGCAGCGTCGGGCGCATCTGGGTGGTGCCGGCGTCGAAGAAGATCGTGTCGTCCGGGTTCGCCAGGGCCGATTCCAGATTGTCGGTCCAGCGCTCGACGCCGTGGCGCTGGGCCAGTTCGCGGATCTTCTCGGCGTTGCGCCCGACCAGGATGGGGTCCGGCATGACGCGGGACCCGTCGGACAGCGTGACGCCGCCTTGCGCCCGGATGGCGAGGATCGACCGGATCAGGTGCTGGTTCATGCCCATGCGGCCGGTCACGCCATGCATGATGATACCAAGGCGCTTCGTGCTCATGTCGGGGACTCCCTAGGGGATTATTCGTTCTGTAGAGGGGACAGGCGGTCCCACCGGGGCTGCGCCGCGCTGGCGAAGCCGGGGACGGCCAGGGTTTCGGTCGGCAGGCTGCCGCCCGCCGTGGCGAGGCGGACAACGCCGTCCCGCCGGGTGTAGAAGCCGGGATGCGCGTCGAGGAAGGCGTCGGCCTCCGGCGCTCCGTCGAAGCCGTTTCCGTACTGGTGCCCGTTGCGCTCCGCGTCGGCGATGCCGAGCAGCGCGACCAACGCCGTGTCCTGCTGCACCGCCAGCCCGGCCTGACAGGTCAGATCCTCCGCGGCGACGAAGTGCGGTGCCCCCCAGGCGTCGCAGCGCGCCCGGTTGAGGATGGCCTTGTAGAGCCCCTTGCAGGACTTGGACGACACGCCGCGGTAGCCGGCGGCGCGGGCGCGCGGGAAGGCGTTGTAGCCGTCGTCGGACTCGTCGATGATGAAGGGGATGCGCCCGGCCGCCGCGCCCAGCGGCGCCTCCAGCGCGCGCTCCCGCGCCACCGGCTGCTCGATGTAGAGCAGGCGCCCGCGGAACCCCTCCAGCGCCGGGTCGCGCTCCAGCCCGGCCACGAAGGCGTCGAGCGCGGAGGCGTCCGCGTATTGTTCGTTGCCGTCCAGCGTGGCGCGATAGTCGCCCGCCGCCGCGTCGAGCACGCCGGCGATCGCGGCCAGCCGCGCCAGATCGGCCACCGGGTCGCCGCCCAGCTTGATCTTGAAGCGGCCCAGCCGCTCCCGCGCCAGCAGGACGCGCAGGGCCTCCGGCTCGTCGAGCAGCCCGACCGTGTGGCGAAGCGCCACGGAGGCCCGTGGCTCCAGCCCGGCGAGGAAACCGTCCAGGTCGAACCCCGCCAGATCGGGCGTCAGCCGCGCGTCGATCCCGGCGCGGTTGTCCCGCATGCCGGAGAAGAAATCGGTATCCAGAACCCGCAGCAGCCCGTCCAGCACCGCCTTGTCGATCAGCGCCGGCCCATAGGCGGCGGTCAGGTCGGGCAGCCCGGCGGCGCGGCAGGCCGCCCGTTGCGTCTCGTAAGCCGCGACATGGTGGCCGAAGGCGGTGTCGGCGCGGTCCGTCCGGTAGGCGTCGCGGGCGAGGCGCAGGGAGCGGCGCAGGCCGTCCACCGTCTCGTCCGGACTGCGGTCCGGGCGTTTGTCGAACCACTTCGGCATCATCATCTCGGCGGTGCCGCCCCACGCCTCGCCGACGCCGGCCACATGGACCAGGGCGCGGACGAAGGCTTGGGGGGCCGCCTCCACCGTCACGCTGCCGAAGCGGAAGGGCTTCACGAAGCGGACGGGGCGTTCATAAAGCTCGATGGCGCGGATGGTGAGGAGGGGTGCGATGCCCCCACCCTTCCCGCTTCGCGGGCCCCTTCCCTCCCCCGCTGGGCGGGGGAGGGACAATTCCCCTCCCCCGCCCAGCGGGGGAGGGTCAGGGTGGGGGAAGTCCTTCGCCATCACCGCCCCCTCAGTCCAGATGCCCTTGGGCGTTGAAATGCGCCCGGATGCGCTGGGTCAGCTCGATGAAGACCGGGTGGCCCATCACGTCCAGCGAGCGCGGGCGGGGCAGCGGCACCTCGTAGGTCGCGGCGATGGCGCCGGGACGCTCCGACATCACCATCACCCGGTCGGCCAGGAACACCGCCTCCGGGATGGAGTGGGTGATCAGCAGGACGGTCTTGCCCGTCTCGTGCTGGATGCGTTGCAGCTCGACGTTCATCTTCTCCCGCGTCATGGCGTCGAGCGCGCCGAACGGCTCGTCCATCAGCAGGATCTTCGGGTCGTGGACCAGCGCCCGGCACAGCGAGGCGCGCTGCTGCATGCCGCCGGAGAGCTGCCAGGGGTACTTGTTCTCGAACCCCTCCAGCCCGGTCATGCGGATCAGCGCACGGGCGCGCTCCAGGTACTTGTCGCGCGGCAGGCCGCGGACCTCGACCGGCATCATGATGTTGCGCAGCACCGTCCGCCAGGCGAGCAGCACCGGGCTCTGGAACACGATGCCCACGTCGTCGTGCGGCTCGGTCACCGTGGTGCCTTCGATGGTGATGGCGCCCTCGCTGACCGGCAGCAGGCCGGCGACCAGCTTCAGCAGCGTGGACTTGCCGCAGCCGGACGGGCCGACCACCACCAGGAACTCGCCGTCCCGCACGTCGAAGGTGATCGGGCGCAGGGACGGCACCTCCCCGTCGCGGCTGCGGTAGGTCTTGGTCACGCCGTCGATCTGGATCAGGGTCTTTTGCGACAGGCGGGCCGTTTCGGCCGATCCGACGACTTTCAACTGGGGCTGAGCCATGTCCCTGCTCTCCTGTCCGTCCGGCCTCACTGGCCCGCCGCGGCGGGATCGGGGAGGAAATCGCGGGTGTAGAAGGCCTTCGGGTTCTTCTTCGCCGCGGCGTCCAGTCCGCCGTACTCGACCAGCAGGTCCACGGTCTCGGCCATGTTGGCGTCGGTGACGCGGAAGGGCCGCTGCCCCTTGGTCTCCGCCGTGCGGTAGAGCGGCGTGGTCAGCTCGAAGCCCTCCAGCAGGGTGGCTTCCTGGCCGCCCTTGGGGTTGGCCTTGAGGATGGCGGCCACGGCCTCCTTCGGGTTCTTCTCCGCCCCCTCGACCGCCTTGGTCGTCGCGGCCATGAAGCGCTTCACGAGGTCCGGCTTGTCCTTCAGCGTCTCGGTGTGGGCGATGATGCCGGAGGAGACCATGTTGACGCCGTAGTCGGCGAAGCGGATCGGCGTCACCGACTTGCCGGTGGCGTCCTTGATCTTCATGCTCTGGTCCATGACGTAGCCCAGCAGCAGGTCCGCCTGCCCGTTGATGACGGCGTTCAGCTTGGTCTGGGCGTCGCCCGACACGACGCGGAAGTCGCTGTCCTTCAGGCCGGTCTTCTTCAGGAACAGCGGCCAGATCTGGGACATGCTGTCGCCCGGCGTCATGGCGACGGTCTTGCCCTTGATATCCTCGGGCTTGCGGATGTTCTTGTCGGTGAAGCCCATGGCCGACATCGGGCTGGTCTGGAGCAGCACGCCGGGCGAGGTGACCGGGGCGCCCTTCACCGCCGCCTTCATCATGGTCGGCACGTCGACGTAGCCGAAATCGACGGTCTTCGCGGCCACCGCCTGGGTCGTCACCGCCGACCCGCGGCCCTCCTGGATCTCCAGGTCGATGCCCTCGGCCTCGTACAGGCCCTTGTCCTTGCCGTAGTAGAAAGGGGCGTGCTCGCCATACACGTACCAGTTCAGCATCAGCACGACCTTGTCCGCGGCCTGGGCCGGAAGCGTCGTGGCCGTGAGGGCGCAGAGCGCCGCGAAGAGCGTCCGTTTCATCTCGTCTCCTCCCGAAAAGTGTCCGGCGTCGCTGTTGGTTTTGTTGTCGGCGTTACGACGTCGGGATGTAGTTGTGGCGTTGGCTCGCGTGCCAGGGGATGGCGAGCCGCTCGATCACGTCGATGACCCAGAAAAGCACCACCCCGATCAGCGCCAGCACCACCAGGGCCGCGAACATCAGGGGAAGTTCGAAGTTGCCGATGGAGCGCTGCAGGACGAAGCCGATGCCGGAATTCGCCCCGACGAACTCGCCCACCACGGCGCCCACCACGGCCAGCGTGATCGACACCTTCAGGCCGGCGAAGATGGCCGGCAGGGCGTGCGGCAGGCTGACCATGCGGAAGGTCTGAAGGCGCGTCGCCTTCATGGACTTGGCGAGGTCCATCATGTCGCCGTCCACCGACTTGAAGCCCTGCACCGCCGACACGACGATGGGGAAGAAAGCCAGCAGGAAGGCGGAGATCACCTTGGGCAGCAGCCCGAAGCCGAACCACACCACGAACAGCGGCGCGATGGCGACCTTCGGGATCGACTGCGAGAAGACCAGCAGCGGGTAGACGTAGGATTCCACCGTCTTCGACCCGGCGATCAGCATGGCGATGGGAATGCCGAACAGCACCGACAGGGCGAAGCCGCCCAGCGTCGCCAGCGTGGTCGGCACCGACGCCGCCAGAAGCTGGTCCCAGTCCGCGGCGAGCGCCAAGGCCACGTCGCCCGGTTTCGGTATCAGATAGGGCGGGATCGCGAAGATCCGCACCGACAGGTCCCACAGGACGGTCAGGACCACCAGGAACAGCACCGGCCGGAACCAGCCGGAATTGAGCAGACGCAGCAGCGAGGCACCCGCCCCAGCCTTGCGCGTCGCCGTTCCCGAAGCGGGACCGCCACGGGACGCATTCCCGTGAGCCGCCGCATCGACAGCCATCGCTCCTCCTCCCCCGGTCGTTGCGGCGCCGACGTGAGGCGCTCTTTTAACCGGCTGGTTAAAAGTAAGCCCGGCGCGGCAAGGCGGTCAACCCTGCCAAAGAGGTAGGACAGATGGTCAGGCATGCGGATTATTCATGATGAAACCACCTGCCGGATCACGCCCGCAGCGACGACAGGATCAGCTCCACCATATGGTCCAGCCGCTCCGCCTTGGCCTCCTCGGCCAGCAAGTCGCGGCCGAAGATGACCGACAGGGTGTGGACGTTGGACAGGTAGAAGTACGACTGCCCGGCGATGGAGATGTAGAGCTGCACCGGGTCCACCCCGGCCCGGAAGATCCCGGTGGCGACGCCGCGCGCCAGCACGTCGGCGATCATCTGCACGAAGGGCGAGTGCATGGCGTGCACCTTGTCGGAGGTCTTCAGCAGCTCCGCCCGGTGCAGGTTCTCGATGTTCAGCAGCGCCATGAACTCGGGATGGTCCAGGAAATACTGCCAGGTGAAATGGATCAGCCGGGCGATCGCCGCGGGCGGGTCCAGAGTCTCCAGGCTCAGCGTGCGTTCGGTGGCGCGGATGTGCGCGTAGGCGCCCTCCAGCACCGCCAGATACAGGCTCTCCTTGTTGCCGACATGGTAGTAGAGCATGCGCTTGTTGGTGCCGGCGACCTCGGCGATCCGCTCCACGCGGGCGCCGCCCAGCCCGTAACGCGCGAACTCCTCCGTCGCGGCGGCGAGGATGCGGGCGCGGGTGCCCTCCGGGTCTCGGGTGACCTTCGCGGGTTTGCCCGGCTTGGCCGGGACGGATTTATCTCCGACAGACTTGGCCGGCTTGGTCGCGGAAACGGTCTTCTTCGGGTCGGTCAGCGTGTCCATCCAGGCCGGTCCTCGCATGGCGCGGCCGGAGGGCGAGCCGCAATGCGTTCCAATGTGGAGCATATCAGCCGAAACGGAAAGACGCCTTCCCTCTCCCGGCAGGCTCATTGCCTATGAAGTCCCCTCTCCCCTCCGGGGAGAGGGTTAGGGTGAGGGGGTTGCGCGTTTGCCGGACGTACCGCCATGGGCACCCCCCTCACCGCCCGCTTCGCGGGCACCCTCTCCCCGCTTTCGGCGGACCTTCGGTCCGCCTGTCGCGTCAGCGCAAACGAAGTTTGCGCGTGAGCGGAGGGGAGAGGGCTGGGAATTCAGCGGCTCAACAGCGTCGCGCCGCGCCAGATGCCGGGCTGCATCGCGCCGGTGGAGTCGATGGCCGCTCCCGGACCGTCCTGGATGCCGCCGCGGAACTGCCCGACATGGCGGGTGCCGCCGCGCATCGACAACTCACCCGGCCCCGCCGGAAGGCGGTCCACCACCACCCCGTTGAACCGCTCGCCGTTGGTGAAGGCCAGCTCGCCATGGCCGTCCACCCGACCCTGACGGACCTCGCCCGTGTAGGAGTCGCCGTTGGCGAAGCGGTAGACACCCGGCCCGTTCGGTACGGCGTTCACGAAGGTGCCCTCGAAGCGGTCGCCGGACGGGAAGCCCAGAACACCGTAGCCGGACATCTGGTCGTCCTTCCACTCCCCCTCATAGACCTGACCGTTGGCGAAGCGGTAGACGCCGACGCCGTTCCGGCTGATCGTGCCCTGGAAGGCGAAGTTGCCCAGCCCGCGGTTCCACGACCCCTCATAGACGTCGCCGTTGGGGAAGCGGTGCACCCCGTAGCCCGACTCCCCGCCGCGGGCCTGACCGGCGGCGCGGCGGGCGGCGGCCTGGGCCTCGCGCGCCTTCGCCTCGGCCCCGCGCCCGGCGGTGGCGGAACGCGACGCGCGGGCGGCGGCGTTGCGGCCCGCCTGCACGGCGTCGCGGTAGGGTTCGGCCAGCCCGGCAAGGGCCGGGTCCGCGCCCGATGTGGAGCGCCCCGCGGCGCTCTCCCCGCCGCCCTCGGGAAGAGCGGCCAGCCTCGTCGGGCCGGTCGTTCCCGACAGCGCGCCGGCCACTGGATCGACGTCGTTGCGGACCACCGTGGGCGGCGGGTAGGCGCTGGGCGCCGCACCGCCCGCCGCACCACCCATGGACACCGCCTCGCCCGACCGGCCCGCCAGCGTCCCGGTGGTGACATAGCCCTCCTGACCCGACGAATCCCGCACCAACACCCAACCGGAATCGGGGGCGGCCTGGAGCAGCGTCACCCGCTGCCCCTGTTCCAGATCGCGCAGGCTGCGGGCGCCCAGCACCGGGCGGGCGAACAGGTTGGCGTCGCGCGCCACCGTGTAGACGCCCGGCGTCAACGCCGCGGGCTGAGATTGCTGGGTTTGGGGCGGTTGCTGGAGCTGCGCCGGCGGCTGGGCGGAGGCCACAGGCACCTCCTCCGGCTTGGCGAGGTTGCTGGCGAAGGCGAAGCCGGTCTTGCCATCCTGCTCGACGCGCAGCCAGCCGCCGTTCCGGCGGGTCCGCCCGGTGACCGTAACCTCGCTGTCGTGGCGCAGCGTGCCGACGACCGCCGCCTTGGTGTCGGGACCGGCGCGCAGGTTGGTGTCGCGCGTCACCACCCGCTTCTCGTTCAGCGGGTCCACCTCGACCTCGGCGACCGCCGGGGCCGCCGGCTTCTCTTCCGGCTTCTGCGGCAGCGGCTTGGGTTCGATTGGCTTGGATTCGATTGGCTTGGATTCGACAGACTTCGGTTCGGCGGGAGGCGCCTCCTCCGTCCGGGCGACGAGGGGAGCGGACGGCGCGCGCGGGCCGGGGACCAGCACGAGGTCCGTGCCCAACCGGTCCTGGAGCCAGGGATGCTGCGTCCCGCGGGTGCGTCCGACGACGGTGCGGGCGACCTCGGCCAGCGCGTCGCGCAGCGGCACGCCCGGCTTGACCATCTCCTGCGCCAGGGCGGTGGAGAAGGAGTCCGCCCCCTTGCCGGCCGCCGTCGCGGGCGGCGTGCCGGGCCGGTGCGAGTAGACGACGAACAGGTTGTCGAGCGCCGCCGGAGCCGCCAGCGCCGGCTTCACGGACCGCCCCTCCTCGCCCATCGCGGAGGCCAGCTTGTCGGCCAGCGGGTGGGAGGGCACCGGGTCGAACACGGCGACGGCCTTGCGCCCGCTGCGCTGGATCTCCTTCAGCGCGTAGTCCAGCTCGATGGTGTCGAAGATCACGTCGTATTCGGAGCCGGGCCTGGCGTCCACCGGCACCAGGAAGCCCTTGGCCGACAAGCTCAGCGCCACGCCGGAGTAATAGAGGAAGCCCAGGTCGGCCTGCCCCAGCGCGTCCTGGAACCGGCTCAGCGCCGCGACCATGCCGCGGTGGTCGAGGTTCTCGGCGGCGGTGACGGTGAAGCCGGCGCGGCGCAGCGCGTCGGCGACGACCGCGGCGTTGGCGCCCACCCCGGCGGCCGGACCGCCCTCCTGGTACTGCGCGTTGCCGATCACCAGCGCGACGCGCCTGTCGTCGGCGAACGCCAGGGGGGCAAAGGCAACGTTCGCCGTCACCAGGACCAGCGCAACTTTCCAAACGGCGCTCCGGGGCCAGCGCAACACGTCGATACCCTCCACCTGATTTTCTCTTTGACCACCCCTTTAGGGAGTCCCGGGCCGCGGCGGCTGTAATGATTTTGGTCGAAGCGGCCGCCGGCCTCCCGTTTTCGGGCCGTCCGGTCCGCGGATCGACAAGCCTTGAACGGCCAAGTCTAGCGCATTGGCCCAGCACCAATTTCTGCAATTTCGGGGGCGCCGCGGTCCCTTCCGCAGACGGTGCGTCCCACCAACGAACGGGAGCGGAGTCAGTTCAGGTCGCGGGCCACCCGCAGCCCGTCGGCGAAATAGCGCACGTCGGCGTCGTAGCCGATGCGGGCGGTGACGGCGATGGCGTCCTGCCCGTCCCGCCAGGAACCGCCGCGCAGCACCCGCTTGCGGCAATCGCCCTCCGTCCAGGCGCTGCCGTCCGTCGGGGCGCCCTTGTAGCCGGGGTTCCAGCAGTCGACGACCCACTCCGCCACGCCGCCGCTGGTGTCATAGAGACCGAAGGCGTTGGGCTGGAAACTGCCGACCGCCGCCGGCAGGGAGCGGTCGGCGCCGCCGCCGCAATCGCGGCAATTGGCCAGCCGCGCCCCCGGCGTCAGGCTGTCCCCCCAGGCGAAGCGCGCCGCGCTGCCGCCGCGCGCCGCATACTCCCACTCGGCCTCGCTCGGCAGGCGGTAGCGCTGGCCGGTCTTGCGGCTGAGCCACTCGGTGTAGGCCAGCGCGTCCTCGACATGGATGTTGTGGACCGGCGTGTCGTCGGAGGGATTGCGCATCCGCGGCATGGCGGCACAGCCGCCTCCCTCCACGCAGGCCCGCCAGTTGGCGACGGTCACCTCGTAGACACCGATGGCGAAGGGTTTGGCGAAGGTGACGCGGTGGGGCGGGCGCTGGCTGGGGTCGCCACGCTCGCTGCCCATGACGAAGCTGCCGGCGGGAATGCGCATCATCGGCGGGCATTCCGGGCAATCCTGGAAACTGCTGCCGTTGCCCTGCGCCCGCCCCTGCGAGCCCCCCGGCTGGACCGGTGCGGCGAGCGCCAGCCGCTGACGGTCCTCCGGCCCGGCGGGGCGCAGCGCTGGACCGCGGACGAAGCCCTGCACGCCGCCCTGCGCGCCGTCATCCAGGGCCACCCGGTACCAGTCGGCGTCGGCCACCCGGCCCAGCACCCGCACCGCGCCGTCCTTGGCGAGGGCGCCGACCCGCTCCGACCGCGCGTCCGGCCCGGCGCGCAGCTCCGCGTCGGCGACGGCCACGTACATCCCCTCCCCGGCGGTGTCGAGCTGGAGTTCGGGCGGTGGAGACGCCTTGCCGCCGGACGCCCCGTTGCCCGGCCCATTCCCCGCACCACTCGACGCCCCGCTGTTCCCCGCCCCGCCCGCCGAGGCGGCCGCCGCGACCTTGGCCGATTCGGCGCGCAACCGGTTCAGCCGGTCCCGCGCCGGGGCGGCGAAGGGACCGGTGCCGAACAGCCGCAGGAAGGCGTCCAGCGCGTCGGCGTCGCGGCTGTCGCGCACGCGGCGCCACAGCGACTCCTCCAGATCGGCCTGCGGCGGGGCGGCGCCGGCCTCCTCCACCTCCAGGAGCGCGCTCATCGTCGTCCGCCCGCCGCGCCCGTCCTCGACCAGCACGCTGAACACCCCGGCGCGGCCCGCCGGCGCGCGCTCCGGATCGAAGGTCAGGGCGGTCAGCCGCTCCGGCGCCAGCCGGTCGCCCGGCTTCAGCGGCGTGGTGCCGTCGCGGACCTTGCCGCGCTCCGGGACGGCGCTGACGGTGAAGGTCAGCGGGTCGCCGTCCGGGTCGGTGGGAACCTCCAGCCGCAGGCTGTTGACCACGGCGCGAACGCTGCGCTCGGCGACGGCGACCGGCGGGCGGTTGCTCGGCTTGATGAGGATCGGCACGGCGCCGCGCGCCACCCCGCCGCGCCCGTCCATCACCGCGAACTCGAAGCTGCCGGCGTCGCCGAGATGGGTGGCGTCGGCCCGGAAGGTCGCGGCGGTGAGCTGGTCGAGCGTCAGATAGTCGCCGATCAGCACCACCCGGTCGCCGATGCGCACCCCGCCGCCGCGCGGCAGGCCGGTCACCTGGGCGAAGAGCTGGTCGTTGTCGGGGTCGCTGGGCCGCGCGATGCCGAGCCCCTCCGTCCCGCCGCGGTCGAACACCTCCAGGGTCTTGAAGTCGGCGAGCTGCGGCGGGCGGTTCTCCGGCAGCGGGTTGAAGTAGAAGGGGGCGGCCCCCAGCGAGCCATAGAGGAACGGCTCCTGCCGGCCCTGGGTGATCTGCATCACGTCGTCGCGCACCCGGCGGAAGAACAGGCTCAGTTCCAGCCCCGGCACCTCGAAATTCTTCAGCAGCGACGCGGTGTAGGGGCTGTGGTCGCCCTGTCCGTCCTCGGCCACCGCGTCGGCGCGGGTCGCCATGGCGACCAGCGTGTCGGTCGGCGTGTCGTCCACGCGGGCGAAGCCGGAATGCACCTCCGTCCGCTTGGTCCCGGACCGCACCAGCCGGTCGGCGAAGGGGTTGTTGCGGCAGGCGTCCAGGATCAGGATGCCCAGCTTGCGCGCCTGGGCCAGCTCGCCCATCGGCAGGTTCAGCGGCAGCGCCTCGTAGACCAGATCGCGCTCGCGCTCCAGCCGGGCGTCGGCGGGGATCAGGAAGTTGGTGCCGCCGACCTGCATGCCATGGCCGGCGAAATAGAGCAGCGCCACGTCGGCCTGCGCCGCCTGGATGCCGAAACCGCGAAGCGCCTCGGCCATGCCGCGGTTGTCGAGGTCGTAGCGCTCCTCCACCGCGAAGCCCAGCTTGCGCAGGGCCGCCGACATGGCGCGGGCGTCGTTGCGCGGGTTGGGCAGTTCCGTGGCGTGGCGGTAGGCGCCGACGCCGATGACGAGCGCGATGCGCTGCTCCGGCGCGGTCGCCGCCAGACCGGGCGCCACCCACGCCGCCACGGCCAGCAGCAGGCCGGCGGTGATCGCCAGGACGAAGCGGCAGGAGACGAAACGGCGAAGGCGCGCAGCCATGGTCACCCCATGCCATGGTCACCGGACGGCGGAGCGAGGACGCTCACACGTTCCAATCCGTCCAGTATTTGGCCGCGCCACCCGGAACAAGAGGACAAAACCGGCTAAGGGCTTCCCACAGGCGGGGGCATGGCCATCCGCAAGAAAGACGGGGCCTGCGGCGGGCCGCGCGGCGAATGCGCGATCCGGGGCGATGTTGTGCTTTCCCTTTGCCCGAAAGGTTTCTATATGACCCCTTCGACAACACAGGGATCATGCCATGCCGCCCGCCAAGCCGACGGTCGCCAAGATGACCGAAACCGAAATCGCCCGTGTGCAGACCTATCTGCGCAAGACGCTCGGCAACGACAAGATCATCATCCAGCCGCCCGAGAAGGCCGGCCAGTCCGCAGAGGTCATGCTGGGCGACGAGTTCGTCGGCACCCTGCACCGCGACGTGGACGAGGGTGAGGTTTCCTACGCCCTGCACGTCGTCATCCTGGAAGAAGACCTGCCGGCAGCCCCGACGGCCCGTCGCTGAGCCACGTCTTTCCGGCGTCTCTCCAGCGCGGTCCTCTCCCGCCCCGCGGCGGGAGGGGCGCTTGCCCGCGCGCCGAAAAAGATCCTGAGGACTGTCAGCCTGGCCGGCTGTGGCGGCGCAGTTCCGCGGCCAGCCCGGCCATCAGCGTCTCGCCGCCCGAAAGGGTGAGGCCGCGCACCAGGATCAGCGCCGGCAGATGGTTCCGGCGCAGCAGAAGCAGCCGGTAGCCGGCGCGCGGACGCCGCCCCTTTCCCGGCTTCTCCTCTTCCATGTCCACATCCCCGCCGGCCAGCGCCAGCTCGCGTTCGTGCTGCTGCGGGGTCATCGTCTGGATGCGCGCCACGAACAGCGGGCGCTTGCCCTGCGGCGGGTAGAGCGCCACGCCGCGGATGGTGTTGTGCGGGATCAGCTGCCCATGGGCGGTCAGCCCCTCCGGCGCCACGACCAGCCGGACGGCGCTGCGCCTTGCCGCCCGCAGAAGCGTGATCACCCACATCAGCAGAAGCGGGATCGCGCACAGCATGCCCAGCCAGCGCAGCATGGAGGCCGCCGGCTCCAGGGTCAGCTCGGCGACCACGACGAAGCCGGCCAGCAGGATCGCCGCGTAGAGCAGATGGGCGAAGCGCTGGGGCGGCACGCTGGAGGGCGACGCCTCGAACACCGCCGCCTGCCCCGTGTCCTCGCGGGAGATCTCGACCTCGGGCATCCCGTCCGCATCCTCATCACGCCGCAGCAACCCGTCCTAATACCTCCGACGCGCCCAACATGCCAGAACAGCGGCGCCCAGCCGCCTGTCCGGCGTTCCGGGCACCTGTCCAGTCTTCCAGACAGGTGCGGTCCGGAGGCCCTCCCCAAAGGCGCGGAAAACCGGCTCTCGGGAGCCCGCCCGAGCGCTGGCACGGGCATTGCTTTCCTTTGCAGCGAAGCGTCCCGTGGCCGCGTCGTTCCCTGTGGCCATGGCGGCGATTCCTCCAAAGCATCTGGCCGGCCGCACCGTCGTTTTCACGACGGGTGCGACCGGCACTTTTTTGGCGGATGCCGCGGCGTCAGTCGGCGGTGGGCGGTTCGGCGCCCTCGGTCGGGAAGTCGGCGGGAAGCGTGATCTCCAGCATCTCCAGATCGTCGGAATGCGCGATCTCGACATGCCGGATGCCCGGCGGCTGGTGCACGCAGGAACCGGCCTGCAGCAGCACCTCCCCCACGCCTTCGTAAGCGAACCTCACCCAGCCCTTCAGCACGTAGACCATCTGGAAATCCAGCGCGTGCCGGTGCCAGCCGCCGTGCGACGGCTCGCCGGGACGGGCGCGGATGACGTGGGCGTTCGCCTTGCCCGCCGTGGCGGCGCGGATGCCCAGGTCGCGGTATTCGAAGAAGGGCCGCAGCCCGTCGCGCTTGAAGTCCGCCGGATCGGGGTGGCTGACCGCGAAGGTCACCGAATCGTTCGCTGGCGCGTCGTTTTTGGACATGCCGTTTCCTCCCATCGCTCTTGATTGCACCGAGTATGACCGAAAGCCGCGTATACGGCATACCCCCGCCGCGCACGGCGCCATTGCGGCCCATGCAGGGCGCCGCGCTATAGTGATGCCCGCCGCGCAAAAGACGTGGCCGCCAAAGAAGAAATGCCCGATCGGGAGGAAACCCATGGACCACGCCGTCGCGGACTCCGCCGGACAGCCGCCGCTGCCGCAGGACGTCGCCGTCAACCCCATCCGCTCCGCCGCGGATTGGCGGAGCCAGCGCGCCGCCTGCGCGGCCGATCCCGGCGCCTTCCACGGCGCCATCGCCGCGGAAACGATCCACTGGTTCGACGGCGCGCACTGGCTGATGCGCGATGCCGACGGCGTGTGGCGCGGCTGGAACGCGGCGACGGGCGAGGCGGCGGAGCGGGTGGACTGGACGCCATGGACCCAGGCGTTCGACGGGTCGGAGGCCCCCTTCTACCGCTGGTTCGCGGGCGGACTGACCAACGCCGCCTTCAACGAGGTGGACCGCCACGTCCTGTCCGGCCACGGGGCCGAGACCGCCTACTGGTACGAGGGCGACCGCTGGGACGCCGCCGCCAACGGCGGGCGCGGCGGCCCGGTCCATCATGTCACGCTGACCCGGCGCGAGCTGCTGATCCGCTCCGCCCTGGCCGCGCTGGCGCTGCGCGGTCTCGGCCTCCGCCAGGGCGACCGCATCGCGCTGAACATGCCCAACATCCTCGACCAGATCGTCTGGACGGAAGGGGCGAAGCGCATCGGCGTCATCTACACCGCCGTGTTCGGCGGCTTCTCGGATAAAACCCTGTCCGACCGCATCGAGAACGCCGGCGCCCGCGTCGTCATCACCGCCGACGGCGCCAGCCGCAACGCCGAGATGGCCCCCTTCAAGGAGGTCTACAGCGACCCGGCGCTCGACCGCTTCGTCGCCCTGCCCATCGCGCTGCGCATCACCGCGGAGGTGCTGCGCGCCAAGCTCGGTGACGACGCCCTGATGGAGCCGGTGCGCCGCGGGCTGGAGGGCGAGATCACCGTCGCCCCCGCCGACGTGATGCGCGAGCTGGGCCGGGCGCTGGACCGCGCCGGGACGCTCGACGCCGCCACCGTGGCCGACCTGCGCGCCAGCGTCGCCGAGGCCCTGACCGCCGCCCCGCCGCGGGTCGAAGCGGTGATCGTCGTCCGCCACGCCGGCCTGCCCGACATCCCCTGGACCGAGGGACGCGACGTCTGGGCGCACGATCTGCTGGCGACGGCCGAGGCGGAGCTGTGCGCCGCCGCCGGTCTTCCGGGCATGGACGCGCTGCGCGCGCTGGACGACCGGGCGCTCTACGCCGCCGTGGCGAAGGCCGTTCCCTGCGTGCCGGTGGACGCGGAGTATCCGCTGTTCATCATCTACACCTCCGGTTCCACCGGGAAGCCGAAGGGCGTGGTGCATGTCCATGGCGGCTACGTCGCCGGCCTCGCCCACACCATGAAGGTCAGCTTCGACGCCCTGCCGGGCCGCGACGTCATCTACGTCGTCGCCGATCCCGGCTGGATCACCGGGCAGAGCTACCTCATCACCGCCAGCCTCGCCGCCCGCATCCCCGGCATCGTGACGGAGGGGGCGCCGGTCTTCCCCAACGCCGGGCGCTTCGCCTCGATCATCGAGCGGCACAAGGTGACCATCTTCAAGGCGGGCGTGACTTTCCTGAAGACGGTCATGACCCACCCGGAGAACCGCGCCGACGTGGAGCGCTACGACCGCGGCAGCTTGCGCGTCGCCACCTTCTGCGCGGAGCCGACCAGCCCCGCCGTCCAGGCCTTCGGCATGGCGGTGATGACGCCGCAATACATCAACAGCTATTGGGCGACGGAGCATGGCGGCATCGTCTGGACCCACCCCTACGGCAACCCCGACCAGCCGCTGCGCGCCGACGCCCACACCTACCCCCTGCCCTGGGTTCTCGGCGACGTCTGGGTGCCCGAAAGCGAGCCGGACGCCGCGGGCCGCGTCGCCTTCCGCCCCGCCGAGCCGGAGGAGAAGGGCGAGATCGTCGTCACCGCTCCCTATCCCTACCTGACCCGCACCATCTGGGGCGACGCGGACAACGTCGGGAAACCCGGCTGGAAGGGCGACTTCGACCGCTTCGTGACGACCTATTTCGGGCGCTTCCGCGACGCCGACGGCCAGCCGGTCTGGGCCTATCTGCAGGGCGACTTCGCGCGCAAGTACGAGGACGGCAGCTTCAGCCTGCACGGCCGCTCCGACGACGTCATCAACGTGTCCGGCCACCGCATGGGCACTGAGGAGATCGAGGGCGCGATCCTGCGCGACAAGCAGATCAACCCCGACAGCCCGGTCGGCAACGTCATCGTGGTCGGCGCCCCCCACCGCGAGAAGGGGCTGACCCCGGTCGCCTTCGTCCTTCCCGCCAAGGGCCGTGACCTCACCGCCGACGACGAGCGCCGGCTGAAGGATCTGGTGCGGCAGGAGAAGGGCGCCGTCGCCGTCCCCTCCGACATCCTCGCCGTCCCGGCCTTTCCCGAGACGCGCTCCGGCAAATACATGCGCCGCTTCCTGACGGCGATGATGAACGGGGAGCCGCTGGGCGACACCTCCACCCTGCGCAACCCGGAGTGCCTGACCGACCTGGAGGCGCGCATCGCCGCCTGGACGCGCGGCCAGCAGCGGGCGGAGGAACAGACCCTCATCGAGCGGCAGCGCTTCCTGTCCGTGCAGTACGACCGGCTGGCCGAGGGCGTGCGCATGGCGACGGTGGCCATCGACAACCCGCCGGTCAACGCCCTGTCCGACCGCCTGCTCGACGAGTTGGACACGCTGGTCGCCCATCTCGCCCGCCGGGCGGATGTGCGCGCCGTGGTGATCACCGGCACCGGCCGCAACTTCGTGGCCGGCGCCGACATCCGCCAGCTTCTCGACGAGGTGCAGGACGAGGGCGAGGCCCGCGCCCTGCCCGCCAAGGCCCACGCCGTCTTCCACGCTCTCGCGGCGCTGGACAAGCCGGTGTTCGCCGCGATCCGCGGCGTGGCGCTCGGCGGCGGCTGCGAGCTGGCGATGGCCTGCCACGTCCGGGTGGCCGACCCGCGGGCCCGGCTGGGCCAGCCGGAGATCAACCTGTTCCTGCCGCCGGGCTATGGCGGCACGCAGCGCTTGCCGCGCCTGCTCCTGCGCAAGGACCCGGAGCGTGGGTACGGGCGGGCGCTGGAGATCCTGCTGTCGGGACGCCAGATCGACGCGGAGACGGCGCTGGACTATGGCTTGGTCGATGTGGTGGCGCGCGGCGCGGACGACGCGCTGACGCTGGCGAAGGCCATGGCGCGGGAGGCCGCGCTTGCCCCCACGGCCGCACTTGCCCCCACCCTAACCCTCCCCCGCTTCGCAGGGGAGGGAACTCCGCCGCCCGCCGACAAAACCCTCCCCTGCGCAGCGGGGGAGGGAGGGGCCCGCGAAGCGGGAGGGTGGGGGCAATGCGCCCGCCTCCTCCGCCAAGCTCATTCCGTCGGCCGCGGCCCGGTCGCCGACACCATCGTCCAGTTGGTCGACACCGGCCTCAGCGACGGCTTCGACGCCGGCACCAAGGCCGAGATCGACGCCTTCGCCCGCTTCCTCCTCGACCCCGACAACGGCGCCAAGAAAGGCATCGCCCTCTTCCTGGAGAAGAAGTCCCCGCCCCTGCCCGCCCGCCCGCGGCGCGACAGCCGCGACGGCGTGCTGCCCATCGGCAGCCCCTTCGTCCCCGGCGCGACGCCCCTGCCCCGCTGGCAGCTCGCCCAGGCCGTCGTCCGCGATCTGGAAACGGGCGCCGCCGCCCACGGCGACCCGGCGCAGGCCGAAGCCGAGGTCGTCATCCCGGTCCCCGAGCCCGGCCCCAACCAGGCGCTCGTCTACGTCCTGGCGTCGGAGGTCAACTACAACGACGTCTGGGCGCTCACCGGCATCCCCATCTCCCTGTTCGACGAGCATGACGAGGACGTGCACGTCACCGGCTCCGGCGGGGTCGGCATGGTCGTGCGCATGGGCGAGGCGTTGCAGGCACAGGGACGGCTGGCCGTCGGCGATCTGGTCGCCGTCTATTCCGGAGTCTCCGACCTGCTGGACCCGGAGGCCGGGGCCGATCCCATGTTCACCGACTTCCACATCCAGGGCTACCAGTCGCCGGACGGCAGCCACCAGCAATTCATGCTGGCCGACGGGCCGCAGCTCTTCCCGCTGCCGCCCGGCCTCGCGCTGGAGGAGGCGGGAAGCTACATGCTTGCCGCCGGGACCGGCTACCGCGCGCTGTTCACCGCGCTCGACGTGCAGCCCGGCAAGCGCCTGCTGGTGGAGGGCGCGGCGGGCGGCACCGGCGCCTGGACGGTGGAACTGGCGCTGGCCCGGCGCATGAGGGTGACCGGCATGGTGTCGTCGGAGCGCCGCGCCGCCGCCATCCGCGCCCGCGGGGCGGAGGCGGTGGACCGCTCCGTCGCCGAGGCCGCCTTCACCCGCATCCCCGCCGACCCCGCGCAGTGGGCGGCGTGGGAGGAGGCCGGACGCCCCTACCTCGACGCGCTGCGCGCCGCCAACGGTGGCAACCTCGTGGACTACGCGGTCAGCCACGCCGGCGAGACGACCTTCCCCCGCACCTTCCAGTCGCTGGCCGAGGGCGGCGCGCTGACCTTCTTCGGCGCCTCCAGCGGCTATCACATGACCTTCCTCGGCAAGCCCGGTTCCGCCGAGCCCGCCGACATGCTGCGCCGCGCCCGCCTGCGCCCCGGCGAGGCCGTGCTGGTCTTCTACGGCGCCGGGGCGGTGGGGCTGCGCGACGACATGGCGCTGTCGGCGATCGAGGCGGCGCGCGAGTCCGGCGCCCGCGTCTGCGTCGTCACCGACCGGGATTCCGAGCGCGACTTCGTGCTGTCGCTCGGCTATGGCGAGGCGCTGGCCGGGGCGGTGTCGCTGGCCGAGATAACGCGCCGCGTGCCGCATTTCGACTGGCCCGACACCATGCCGGACCTGCCCGACCCGCAGCGCGAGACCGCCGCCTTCAAGGAGGCCGTGCGGCTGTTCACCGAGGACACCTTCAAGCCGCTGGGCCAGGCTGTCGGCCGCATCCTGCGCGCCGCCGACAACCCGCGCGGCATGCCCGACGTGGTGGTGGAGCGGGCGCGGCGCGACACGCTGGCCGTCTCCACCATGCTCGTGAAGCCGCACACGGGCCGCGTCGTCTATTGTGGGGAGATGAGTGGTCGCCGCTACAGCTTCTACGCGCCACAGGTGTGGATGCGCCAGCGCCGCATCCTGATGCCATCGGCATCCATCGTCGGCACGCATCTTTCGAACGCTGCGGAAATCGCAGGGCTGAACCGCGTCATTGCGTCGGGGGCGGTCCGTGTGCCAACGACATACCTCGGTAACTGGGACGAGTTGCCCACGCTCCATCAGGCCATGTGGGAGAACCGCCTGCCGGAAGCGACCGGCGGCGCCGCCAAGGCCGTCGTGAACCACGCGCTGCCGGAGGCGGGCCTGACCTCGCGCGACGAACTGCTGATCGCCTGGGCGGGGGCAAATCCCGGCAAGGCCACGGAAAAGGGACAATGAGGCTTATCATCAAGGACCTGTGCCACCGCTACGACGACCTCGTCGTGCTGGACGGCATCGACCTGACGGTGCAGGAGGGGGAGGTTCTGGCCGTCATCGGCCCGTCGGGCTGCGGCAAGTCCACCCTGCTCGGCATCGCCGGCGGCATCGTGGCGCCCAGCTCCGGCACCATCGCGGTGGCGGGCGAGGTGCCGGACGGCTGCCTGAACCCGATCACCTTCATCTTCCAGGACTTCGCCCTGCTGCCCTGGCGCAGCGTCGAGGACAACCTGTCGCTTGTCCTCGAACACCATCCGCTGTCGGCGGCGGAGCGGCGGGAGCGCATCGAGTCCGGCCTGCGCCGCATGGGGCTGTGGGACTTCCGCAAGGCGCTGCCCAAGCAGTTGTCCGGCGGCATGCGCCAGCGCGTCGGCATCGCCCGCGCGCTGGCCGTGCGCCCGGCCATGCTGCTGCTGGACGAGCCGCTGTCGGCGCTCGACGCCCAGACGCGCGAGCTGCTGATGGAGGATTTCCTGTCGCTCTGGCAGCGCGAGCGGACGACCGCCGTCTACGTCACCCACAATCTGGACGAGGCGCTGCGGCTGGCCGACCGGGTCGTCGTGCTCAGCCGCCGTCCCGGCCGCCTGCGCGAGATCGTGACCATCGAGGAACCGCGCGACCAGCGGCTGGAGCCCTCCGCCCAGGCCCATCTGGCGGAGGTGCGCGACCAGCTGTGGCACCTGATCCGGGCCGAGGCCCAACTGGCCGACCGGGAGATCGCCGATGCCTGACACCCCTTTGACCAGCACCAGCCTCCCGATGACCGACCGTTCCGCCGCTCCGGCGCAACCCGTCCGCTTCCGCGGCGGCGGCTTCACGGTCAAGGGGCACCGCTGGGCGGCGCTGCTCGCCTTCGTGCTGCTGATCGCGGTGTGGGAATCCACCAACCGCTTCGGCCTTGTCAGCGAGCTGTTCCTGCCGCCGCCGAGCGCCGTCGCCTCGGCGCTGGCCGCCATGGCGCAGGACGGGTCGCTGTGGCAGCACCTGAAGGCGTCGCTGATGCGCATCGGCGTGGGCTGGGTCATGGGCACGGTGGCTGGCATGGCCGTGGGCTTCGCCATGGGCATCGGCTCGGTGGCGCGGGCGGTCGGCGTGCCGCTGGTCTCGGCCTTCTTCCCGATCCCGAAGATCGCGCTTCTGCCGCTGTTCATCCTGTGGTTCGGCATCGGCGAGCCGTCGAAGTTCGCCACCATCGGCTTCGGCGTCTTCTTCCCGACCGTGATCGCCACCTACAGCGCCATCGATTCGGTGCCGCGCAACCTGATCCGCATGGCGCAGAGCTTCGGCCTGCCCTGGGCGTCGATCCTGCGCAAGATCGTGCTTCCCGGCGCCCTGCCCGGCATCCTGGCCGGCTTCCGCATCACCGCCTCCATCGCGCTGATCCTGGTGGTCGCGGCGGAGATGATCGGGGCGGAGTACGGCATCGGCGCCTTCGTCCTGACCGCCGGCAACCTGATGCTGACCGACCAGCTCCTGGCCGGCGTGCTGGTTCTCTCGCTGCTCGGCCTGAGCATCGGGACCGTGCTGTCCATCCTGGAACGCCGCCTGCTGAAATGGCGGTGAGAAGAATGAACATCGAGAAAGGGAGACTGAGAATGACTGTCGTGCGTTGGGGCCGCCGGGCGGTTCTGGGTGTGATGGGCGCTGCGGCCCTGGCGCTGGCCGGAACGCCCGCCGCCGAGGCGCAGGGTCTGGAGAAGACCTCCATCGGCGTGCTGGCGCTGGCCTCCTCCGGCCCGATCTTCATCGCCAAGTCGAAGGGCTATTTCGAGAAGGAAGGGCTGGACGTCGATCTGAAGATGTTCACCTCGGCCCAGCAGGTGCCGGTGGCGGTGGCCTCGGGCGACGTCGATTTCGGCGTCACCGGCCTGACGGCGGGCTTCTACAACCTCGCCGCCAAGGGTGCGGTCACCATGATCGCGGCGCAGAGCCGCGACGAGCCGGGATTCCAGCTCAGCGCCTATGTGGCGACCAAGGCGGCGCACGACGCCGGGCTGACCAAGCCGGCCGACCTCAAGGGCAAGCGCATCGCCATCACCACGGTCGGCTCGACCTTCCATTACATGGTCGGCCTGCTCGGCCAGAAGCACGGCTTCGCGGTCAAGGACGTGACCATGGTGGCGATGCAGGACGTGCCGAAGATGGTCGCCGCCTTCAAGGGCGGTCAGGTGGACGCGGTGATCGCCCCGGTGACGGTGGCCCGCCAGCTCGCCGCCGAAGGCTCCGGCACCATCCTGGGCTGGGTCGGCGACGAGACGCCGTGGCAGCTCGGCGCCCTCTTCACCAGCCCGAAGACCGTCGCCCAGCGCCGCCCGCTGGCCGAGAAGTTCGTCAGCGCCTATCTGACCGGGCTGGCCGAATACCACGCCGCCTTCAACGCCAAGGACGCGTCGGGCGCCGTGGTGAAGGGCCCCGGCTACGACGAGCTGCTGGCGATCATCGCCGAGGCGACGAAGCAGAAGCCCGAGGTCGTCGCCGCCGGCCTGCCCTATGTCGAGCCGAAGGGCAAGCTGCTGGTCGACGACATCGTCAACCAGGTGAAGTTCTGGCAGTCCGAAGGTCAGGTGGACAAGGCGCTGGACGCCAAGTCCGTCATGGACCTGACCTTCGTGAAGTAACGGCAGGGTTTTTTACCGCTTGCCCGGCCCGTAGACCTTCGGCTGGGAGAAGTTGATGTGGTCGAGAAGCTCCTGCGTCGGACAGCCGTCCACCGGGAGCTTCGCGGCCTTCTGGTAGGCGCGGATGGCGGAGCGGGTGTTGGGTCCGATCTTCCCGTCGATCACGCCGGGACGGAAGCCCTGCTCGGTCAGGGTCTTCTGGATGCCTTCGACATAGGCGAAATACATGTCCGGCGTCATGCTGTCCGTCGGACAGGCGGCGTAGGCCGGGGACGCGAAGGCCGTGGCGGCCAGGAAGGCGGCGAACAGGCTGCGGTTCATGGTCTCTCTCCGTTTCTTGTTGCGGAGATCAACAACGCAGAGGCCGCGTTTCTTCCCAAGGGATAAAAATAGGGGGGTGGTTTGCCCCCACCCTAACCCTCCCCCGCTATCGCAGGGGAGGGGATTTAACTCCCTCCCCCGCCCAGCGGGGGAGGGCCGGGGTGGGGGCAAGACCTACCCCCACCCGCACTCACGCCGCCGCGTCGTCGCTCTGCCCCTTAAGCCGCGCGGCCAGAGCGGCTTCCAGGAACATGTCCAGGTCGCCGTCCAGCACCGCCTGGCTCTGCGAGGTCTCCACCTCGGTCCGCAGGTCCTTCACCATCTGGTAGGGGTGCAGGACGTAGGAACGGATCTGGTGGCCCCAGCCGATGTCGCTCTTGGTCGCTTCCAGAGCGGCGGCGGCGTCCTCGCGGATCTTCAGCTCCCGCTCGTACAGGCGGGCGCGCAGCATGTCCCACGCCTTGGCGCGGTTCTTGTGCTGCGAGCGCTCCTGCTGGCAGGCCACCACGATGCCCGTGGGCAGGTGGGTGATGCGGATCGCCGAGTCCGTCTTGTTGACGTGCTGGCCGCCGGCGCCCGACGCCCGGAAGGTGTCGATGCGGCAGTCCTTCTCGTTGATCTCGATGTTGATCTTGTCATCGATCACCGGAGACACCGAGACGGCAGCGAAGCTGGTCTG
This sequence comes from Azospirillum sp. TSH58, assembly GCF_003119115.1. Taxonomy (NCBI): domain Bacteria; kingdom Pseudomonadati; phylum Pseudomonadota; class Alphaproteobacteria; order Rhodospirillales; family Azospirillaceae; genus Azospirillum; species Azospirillum sp. TSH58. The sequence goes on along the minus strand of NZ_CP022364.1, from coordinate 2,423,616 downwards.
GCGGCGCGCCTGGCTGTCGAACGGGCTGATGCGCACCAGACGGTGCACGCCGGCCTCGGTCTTCAGCCAGCCATAGGCGTTGTGGCCGCTGATCTGCGCGGTGGCGGACTTGATGCCGGCCTCTTCGCCGGGGCTCTCCTCGAGCCACTGCGTCTTGTAGCCGTGCTGTTCCGCCCAGCGGAGGTACATGCGCATCAGCATCAGCGCCCAGTCCTGGGCCTCCGTGCCGCCGGCGCCGGCGTTCACCTCGATGAAGCAGTCGTTGGCGTCCGCTTCGCCCGAGAGCAGGCTCTCGATCTGGAGCTTCGCCGCGCGGTCGCGCAACGCGTAGAGCTGGGCCTCAGCATCGGCGACCACGGTCGCGTCGCCCTCGGCCTCGCCCATCTCGATCAGTTCCAGGCTGTCGGACAGGTCGCGCTCAAGGGCACGGTAGCCGTTCACGGACGTTTCGAGCTGGGTGCGCTCGCGCATGATGGTCTGCGCGCGGGACGGGTCGTCCCACAGCTTGGGGTCTTCGGCGTGGGCGTTCAGTTCGTCGAGACGACGCAGCGCGTTATCCCAGTCAAAGATGCCTCCTCAGCAGCGCCAGCGATTCTCTAATCTCGCCGGCGGCCGCTTCGATCTCGGCCCGCATCGCAGTGCCTCCTCGTCAGCCAGAGTTGAACCAGTGTCTTGGCCCTTATGTAGCGGGTTGGGAGCGGCCTTGCACCCTCTTATTCCACAGGGTCCACGGCTTCCGCGACGCTGGACCGATCCGGAACGGTAACCCGCCGGAGCGCGGCCCCGTCACCGGGGCATCCCACCAACCCACTCGGATGAAACCGTTTTTGCGCCGCAAAACCACTTTCGCGGCGCGAATAAGTGGCAGCCCCCCGTGATAGCGTCACCGACGTTCGTGCCCGTCACCCGGCGGGCGCGCGCTATCGGCGCCCCCGTTCCCCAACAACAATAGCGTGGCCCCCCGATGAACTTCACCAGCCTGGGGTTCCTGCTGTTCATCACGGCCTTCACGGCGGGCTTCATGATGCTCGCCAGGACGCGGCTGTTCACGCCGCTGCTGCTGGTGTCCAGCTACATCTTTTACGGCTTCTGGGATTACCGCTTCTGCCTGCTGCTCGCCGGCACGACGCTGCTCGACTTCTATTGCGGGCTGCGCATCGCCGACGCGCCGAACCGGGCCACCGCCCGCATCTTCATGCAGATAAGCCTCGCCACCAATCTGGCGATCCTGTTCTTTTTCAAATACTTCAACTTCTTCATCGACAGCGCGCAGGTGGCGCTGGCCTCGCTCGGCCTCGACGTCGGGCACCGCACGCTGTCCATCATCCTGCCGGTCGGCATTTCCTTCTACACCTTCCAGAATCTCAGCTACACGCTGGACCTCTATCTCGGCCATCTGGAGAAACCGGAGCGGTCGCTGCTGCGCTACGCGACCTTCGTCGCCTTCTTCCCGCAGCTCGTCGCCGGGCCGATCGTCCGGGCGCGCGACCTGCTGCCCCAGATCCAGGACGGCCCCCGCCACGACGTCAGCTTCGCCTTCCGCTTCGCCGGGCTGGAGAAGATCATCTGGGGCTATTTCCTCAAGCTCGGGCTGGCCGACAACGCCGCCGCCGTGGTCGACGCGCGCTTCGCCCAGCCGGAGTTCTTCAACGCGCTGAACCACGTCATCGGGCTGATCTGCTTCTCGCTCCAGATCTACGGCGACTTCGCCGGCTACTCGCTGATCGCGATCGGTCTGGCGCAGATCTTCGGCTACACGCTCTGCCAGAACTTCGCCCGCCCCTACTTCGCCATGGGCATGAAGGACTTCTGGCGGCGCTGGCACATCTCGCTGTCCACATGGTTCCGCGACTACGTCTACATCCCGATGGGCGGCGGGCGCACCCACTGGCTGCGCATCCGCAACCTGACCATCGTGATGCTCGTGTCCGGCCTGTGGCACGGGGCCGCCTGGACCTTCATCCTGTGGGGCGCCATGCACGCCACCCTGATGGCGGCGGAGGACGGCCTGCGCTGGCTGGCCAGGCGCAGCCCGCTGCGGCTGAGCGGCGCGCCGCTGATGGCGGGGAAGCTGCTGACGGTCGGGCTGGTCTTCCTTCTGATCACGCTGACCTGGCTGCCCTTCCGCGCCGACGACATGCACACGGTGCGGACCATCCTGGGCATCATCGCCGAGGGCGACTTCAGCCTGCCGCGCGGCATGCAGCAGATGAGCTATCTGGTCCGCGTCGCCCTGTTCGGCCTCGTCGTGCTGATGATCGACGCGATGATCGAGTTCGGGGCCGGGCGCCGCTACGCCGGGGTCAACGTCGTGGTCCGCTCGGCCGGCTGCGCCACGCTGATCCTGATGCTCCTGCTCTTCGGCAATTTCGCCAACCGATCCTTCATTTATTTCCAGTTCTGAGGGAGCCCGAACCATGATCCGCCTTTTGGCCGTCGTCGGACTGATCCTGGGCATGGTGGTCGCCATGGACCGCGCGGTGGCGTCCTGGATGGGCGACACGCTCCTCCAGTCGTCGGACCGCTTCATGACCGTCTACCGCAACGGGCCGCCCGCCGACGTGGTGATCCTGGGGAACTCCCGCGCCGACAACCACTTCCCGGTGGAGGAGGTGCAGGCGCTGACCTGCGGGCGGGTGCTGAACCTGGGCATGGGCGGCGCCCCCACCACGGTCGGCGACCTGCTGTGGGAGGATTACCTGGACCGGCACGGCGCCCCCCGCCTGCTGCTGGTCGAGCCGACGAGCGTGGTCGACGATCCCAAGGCTCTCGCCGACCTGCCGCTGCTGGCCTACTATTCGGAGCGGGTGGACGGCTTCATCCGGCAGGTCGACGCCACCATGTGGGCCTCCAACAAGCTGTTCAACACGCTGATCTTCAACAACAACCAGACGATCCGGCTGGCCTTCGACGGGCTGCACCCGACCGGCGACCGGACGCTGAGCGGCACCATGTCGCCCTTCCTCAAGGCCCAGCTCGAAAAGGCGCCGACGGAGCGGATGGAGGGCTTCCAGCCGAACTGGGACGCGCTGGACCGCATCATTGGCACGGCGCGGGAGAAGGGCACGCGGGTCGCCGTGGTCATCACGCCCTTCTTCCCCGGCTACATCGCAAAGGTGACCAACTTCGACGCCTTCTTCGAGGATCTGAAGGCCCGCCTGCCGCCCGACGTGCCGGTCATCGACACCCGCCGCGAGGTCGAGGACGAGGCCCATTTCGTGGACGCCCTGCACATCAACCAGGACGGCGTCCGCCTGATGCTGGCCCGGATGGAGGACCGGCTGCGTCCGCTGGCCGACTGCCCCACCGACACGGCCCCGGCCGAGGCCATCGCCCAGATCCGCACGGACACCCACACCGCCGCGCGTCCCTGAAACGCCGCATAAAGGAAAAGCCCCGCCTCCCGGACCGGGAAGCGGGGCTTTCTTCTTTTCAGAACACGCCGGTCAGTAGAGGCCGCCGGTCCCCACCGTCGCCGCCGAGGGCGGAGCCGCCGGAGCGCCCCAGCCGCCCGGCTGCTGCTGGGCCGCCGGATCGCCGCCGGGGACCCCACCGGTCCAGCCGCCGTCCGCCGCATGGGCCGAGCCGTCCAGCACCATCTGCGGCTGGTCGGGGTTGGGCTCCGTGCCGGGGATGAAGGCCTCCCAGATCGCCTTGCGCTCGCCGGGCTGGGCGAGGCGCCCGTTCTCCGGGTTGACGCGGACGAGGCGCAGACCGCGCGGCACGCGGAACGGCGTGGCCGGCTGGTCTTTCAGCGCCACCTCCATCACGTCCTTGAACACCGGCACCGCCGCCGAACCGCCGGTCTCGCGGGCGCCCAGCGAGCGCGGCTGGTCGAAGCCGATGTAGGTGCCGACCACGAGGTCGGGCGAGAAGCCCATGAACCACGCGTCATGGCTGTCGTTGGTCGTGCCGGTCTTGCCGGCCAGCGGCTTGCCCAGCGACAGCAGCTTCGTCGCCGTGCCGCGCTGCACCACGCCCTCCAGCATGGAGACCATCTGGTAGACGGTGCGCGGGTCGTTCACCTGCTCCCGCGTGTCGGCGACGGCGGGAACGGTCAGCCCGTCGCTCCAGGGCACCTGGTTGCAGGTGGCGCAGGGGCGCGTGTCGTGGCGGAAGATGGTCTTGCCGTTGCGGTCCTGCACCCGGTCGATAAAGGTCGGGCTGACCCGCTTGCCGCCGTTGGCCAGCATGGCGTAGGCGGTGGCGAGGCGCAGCACCGTCGTCTCGCCGGCGCCGAGCGACATCGGCAGGTAGGGCTGGAGGTTGTCGGTGATGCCGAAATTCTCGGCCAGCGCCTTCACCTTGTCCATGCCGACGGCCTGGGCCAGACGGACGGTCATGACGTTCCGCGACTTCTCGATGCCGGCGCGCAGCGGCGTCGGGCCGTAGAACTCGTGGCTGTAGTTCTCCGGCCGCCAGACCGGCTGGCCGTGGCCGGGGTCGTACTCGAACGGGGCGTCCATCACCAGCGAGGACGGGGTGAAGCCCTGGTTCAGCGCCGTCAGATAGACGAAGGGCTTGAAGGAGGAGCCCGGCTGCCGCATCGCCTGGGTGGCGCGGTTGAAGGAACTCATGTGCGGGGAGAAGCCGCCGACCATGGCGAGCACGCGGCCGGTGTGCGGGTCGAGCGCGACCAGACCGCCCTGCACCGCCGGGACCTGCCGCAGCGCGTAGGTGCCGGCCGGCGGCTCCTTGCCCTTCTCATCCTTGCCGGCGGCCTCGACCAGGATCAGGTCGCCCAGCTTGGCGACGTCGGAGGGGCGGCGGATCTCCGGGCCGAGCCGGTTGTCGTCGCGCTGCGCCCGCGCCCAGCGCAGCTCGGCCAGCGGCACGCGGCCGCGCGAGCCGTCCGGCAGGCCGATGTCGAGCGCCGCCGCCTCGTCGTCCTTCAGCACCACCGCCAGATGCCAGCCCTCGGAGCCGGGGGGCGGCGCCATGGAGGCGAGCTTCTTCGCCCAGTTGTCGAAATTCTCCATCTTGCCGACCGGCCCGCGGTAGCCGTGGCGGCGGTCGTACTGGACCAGCCCGGTGCGCAGCGCCTTGGTCGCCGCCTGCTGGAGCACCGGATCCATCGAGGCGCGGACCGACAGGCCGCCTTCGTAGAGCGCCTGCTCGCCGTAGAGCTTCACCAGCTCGCGCCGGACCTCCTCGGCGAAATACTCCGACGTCACATACTCCTGCTCCTCGCGCTTGCGCACGACCAGGGGCTTGGACTGGGCGATCCTGGCCTCTTCCGGGGTGATGTGCCCGTCCTCGGCCATGCGCCCGATCACCCAGTTGCGCCGCGCGATGGCGGCGTCGCGCTGGCGTTCCGGGTGGTAGTTGCTGGGCGCCTTGGGCAGGGCCGCCAGATAGGCCGCCTCTTCGATGTCCAGCTCGTCCAGCGCCTTGTTGAAGTAGTTCAGCGCCGCCGCCGCCACGCCGTAGGAACGGTATCCCAGGAAGATCTCGTTCAGATACAGCTCCAGGATGCGGTCCTTGCTGAAGGCCCGCTCGATGCGGATCGCCAGGATCGCTTCCTTGATCTTGCGCTGGAAGGACACCTCGTTGGTCAGCAGCATGTTCTTGGCGACCTGCTGCGTGATCGTCGAGGCGCCCATCGGCCGACGGTCGCGGCCGAGATTCTCCACGTTGGTCAGGATGGCGCGGGCGATGCCGACCGGGTCGATGCCCTTGTGGTCGTAGAAATTCTTGTCCTCGGCGGACAGGAAGGCGTTGGTCACGCGCTTCGGCATGGCGTCGATGGGGACGAACACGCGCTTTTCCGACGCGAACTCCGCCAGAAGGCGCCCGTCGCCCGCGTGGACGCGGGTGGTCACGGGCGGTTCGTAGTTGGCGAGCTTGGTGTAGTCCGGCAGTTCGTGATCGTAATGGTCCAGCATGTAGACCAGCCCCCCCACCCCGGCCAGGGCGAGGATCACGACGGCCATCAGGGCGGACAGAATAAAGCGCATGACGGTTCCCAGACAGGCATGGCGGCGGCCCCGCCGTCTTCGTCCGGGACAGAGGCCGGGAAGACGCGGAACCGTCCGATGGGCGGCATCCTACACCGCGAGGGGCGGCATCCTACACCGCGAGGGGCGGCATCCTACACCGCGAGGGGCGGCATCCTACACCGCGAGGGGCGGCAGTCCGACTCCCTCGCAGCCTTGTCAGGAAAATGTGACGGCCACAAGGCGCATGCAAGAAAGTGGTGACGGGGCGGCGCGTATGCCCGCCCGCCTCCGCCCGCATGGCTGCGGCTTCGGTTCAACCGAGCCTCAGCTCTTCTGCGCCCCGGTCAGCCATTTGAAATAGGCGTCGATGGTGCGGACCATGCCGCGGCCCAGCTTCTCGCGGTGGGCCGACTTGCTCAGCAGGCTGACGTCCTGGGGACTCGACAGATAGCCCATCTCGACCAGCGCCGACGGCATGTCCGGCGCGGTCAGCACGGCGAAGCCGGCCTGCCGGTGCGGCTTGTTGGGGATCAGCTTGACCTCGCGGCCGAGATGCTCCAGCGCCATGTTGGCGAAGCGCTTGGAGTGGTTCATCGTGTCGCGCTGGGCGAGGTCGATCAGGATCGTGGCGACCAGATCGTTCTCGGAGGACAGGTCCATGCCGGCCAGCGCGTCGGCCCGGTTCTCCTTGGCGGCCAGCATTTCCGCCTCGCGGTCGGACGCCCGGTCGGACAGGGTGTAGATGGACAGGCCGCGCATGTTGGCGGAGCCGATGCTGTCGGCGTGCAGCGACAGGAACAGGTCGGCGTTGGCCTCCCGCGCGATGGCGACGCGGTCGCGCAGGCGGATGAACACGTCCTTGTCGCGGGTCAGCCGCACCCGGTAGCGGCCGCTGCCCTCCAGCTGGCGCTTCAGCTCCCGCGCCATCGCCAGCGTGATGTCCTTCTCATAGACCCCGCCGACCCCGACCGCGCCGGGATCGACGCCGCCATGGCCGGGATCGACGACGATCATCGGCTTTTCCGGCACCGGCGCCGCCCGCGGCGGAACCGGCGGCGGCAGGGCCGCGGCGACCGGCACGATGGGGTCCTTGCGCGCCGGCGGGCGGGCCGCCTCGCGGCTCGCCGGCGGGGGGCCGTGGTCGCGGCGACCGGGGCGGCGGCGGCGAACTGCGCCGGGGTGGTGCGGGCGATGTCGAGGACGAAGCGCGGCTTGAAGCCGTCGCGCGGCGGAATGAGGTAGGATTCGACCACCCGCGCCGGGCCGTCGGTCTCCACCACCAGGCGGGAGGCGCCGCCGTCGCGCCCTTCGAAGCGGTAGCGGGCGACCACGCCCTTGCCCGCCATGACGGTGTTGCCACCCGGCCAGCTCACGTCCGGCAGATCGACCACGACCCGGTAGGGCGAGCCGTGCACCGACACGGTGAAGGGCACCGAGTCGGTGAGTTCCAGAACCAGCCGCGTCTTGTCGGGATGCAGGCCCAGCCGCGCGTTCAGGACGGACACCCGCTCCTGCACCGGCGGCGGAAAGGGCAGCGCCGCGGTGGTCTGGGCCTGCGCCGGGGCGCACGGCAGGACGGCCGCCCCCAGAAGGGCGCCCAGCGCGGCGACAATCGCGAGCAATCGGGGCATCCGTTCCATCAGAAACCACAAACCGGCAAAGCCAGCCGTCAGCTATAGCGCAGCGAAATCAAGGCGCTCAACGGCGGCGTCCGGGGGCGTGGCGGAATTGTCGGCGAGGGTGCCGTTCGTGCAACACCGCCCCGGCCATCGCCCGGCCCGGGGCAATGCCGCCGAACCGGATGCTGTGGACCGCAACTTTCGCCGAATTCCACGTTGTGCATGGTTTCGTGCTTGTCTATGGTAGCTCTGCGACATACCGCGACCCACCAGCCCACTCTTCCGAGAGGTTTCTCTCCGGGGTGACTGTGGGCGTCGCCCGCGGACCCCCACGGCCGAAATTTACATCATCGGGCGCGGTCCGGGGCGTGACGCTTCTGGGTTGCCGGTGGATTGGGACGAAACCTCGAAGCTGGTGCCGGCCGCAAGGCCGTAACCCGGAGGCCGAAGCCCGACCCGTCCTGGCTGCTTCGTCAGCGCCGTTCGACGGGTTAGGGGCCGGTTCCGCAGGCTTCGCACACAACGATGACGCGCCCTGGCGGCTTGTCCGTCGCGCGGGCGGCCTGGGGCGTCATGGGGATCTTGTATGGCCAAGCGCATGCTGGTGGACGCCACGCACCCGGAGGAAACCCGGGTTGCCGTGGTCAATGGGAACAGACTCGAAGACCTCGACTTCGAAATCGCCACCCGGAAGCAACTCAAGGGCAACATCTACCTTGCCAAGGTGACCCGGGTCGAGCCGTCGCTTCAGGCGGCCTTCGTGGAATATGGCGGGAACCGGCACGGCTTCCTGGCCTTCTCGGAAATCCATCCCGACTACTACCGCATCCCGATCGCCGACCGCGAGGCCCTGCTGGCCGAGGAGCGCCGGCTTGAGGAGCAGGCCGAGGCCCGCGCCGAGGCCGCCGCCGACGGCGCGGTGATGGCCGAGCCGATCCGCCCGGAGGTGGTGGTCGAGGAGAACTCCCCGATGCCCGGCTCCTACGCGGATGCCGAGGGCGACGGGTTCGAGGGCGACGTCCCGGCCTTCGCCACGGACGCCGGTTCGGATGAGTCCGCGGAGTCGGATGAGGCGCCGGACGGCGCCGCCCAGGCCGAAAGCCCCGACGTCATCGGCGGGGACGAGGTCGAGGAGGCCCACCGCCGCCGCACCCGCCCGCTGCGCAGCTACAAGATCCAGGAGGTCATCAAGCGCCGGCAGGTCATGCTGGTCCAGGTGACCAAGGAGGAGCGCGGCAACAAGGGCGCGGCGCTGACCACCTACCTGTCGCTGCCGGGCCGCTACTGCGTGCTGATGCCCAACACGGGCCGCGGCGGCGGGATCTCCCGCAAGATCACCAACCCCGCCGACCGCAAGCGCCTGAAGGAGATCCTCTCCGATCTCGACATTCCGGAAGGCATGGCGGTCATCCTGCGCACCGCGGGGCTGGAACGCTCCAAGCAGGAGATCAAGCGCGACCTCGAATATCTGCTGCGCCTGTGGGACGACATCCGCGTCCAGACGCTGAAGTCCTCCGCGCCCTGCCTCATCTATGAGGAGGCGAACCTCATCAAGCGCTCGATCCGCGATCTCTACACCGACGACATCGACGAGATCTGGGTCGAGGGCAGCGCCGGCTTCAACACCGCGCGCGACTTCATGCGCATGATGATGCCGAGCCACACCAAGCGCGTCATGCAGTACCAGGACGACACGATCCCGCTGTTCCACCGCTATCAGGTGGAAACGCAGATCGACGCGATCCACAGCCCGGTGGTGCAGCTCCGCTCCGGCGGCTACATCGTCATCAACCCGACCGAGGCGCTGGTTTCCATCGACGTCAACTCGGGCAAGTCGACGCGCGAGCGCAACATCGAGGAAACGGCCTACAAGACCAACCTCGAAGCCGCCGACGAGGTGGCGCGCCAGCTCCGCCTGCGCGACCTCGCGGGCCTCATCGTGATCGATTTCATCGACATGGAGGAGCCCCGCAACAACGCCGCGGTGGAGCGCCGCCTGAAGGAGGCGATGAAGAACGACCGGGCGCGCATCCAGCTCGGCCGCATCTCCGCCTTCGGCCTGCTGGAGCTGTCGCGCCAGCGCCTGCGCCCGTCGCTGCTGGAAACCAACTTCGAGCGTTGCCCGCACTGCTCCGGCACCGGCGTCATCCGCTCGGTGGAGTCCGCCTCGCTGCACGTTCTGCGCGCCATCGAGGAGGAGGGCATCCGCAAGCGGTCGTCGGAGATCACTGTCTTCGTGCCGACCCGCATCGCGCTCTACATCCTCAACCAGAAGCGCGGCGAGCTGGCCAAGATCGAGGACCGCTACCGGTTCCGCGTCATGGTCCAGGCCGACGACACGCTGATCGCGCCGGATCTGCGGCTTGAGCGCGTCAAGGCCCGCACGCCGGAGGACGACGTGCCGCTGGTCAGCGCCGAGCGCGTCCTGGCCGAGACCGACCGCATCCTGGCCGCCGAGGCCGAGGAGGCCGAGGAGGAGGCGCCCGTCGTCGAGGCCGCCGAGGCCGCCGGGGCCGCCGGGGCCGAGGTCGCGGAACGCGCCGACGCCGCCGGGGAGAGCGAGGGCGACCGCCGCCGCCGCCGCCGCCGCCGCCGTGGCCGCGGGCGTGACCGCGAGGATGGCCGCGCGCCATTCGGCGAATCCGCCGACGCGTCCGACGAGGCGACCGAGGGCGACGAGGTCGAAGCCGAGGCCGCCGACGCCGACGAGACGGCGATCGACGAGGAAGCGATCGAGCGCGCCCAGATCGAAGCGCCGGAGTTCGTCATCAACGACGTCGATGTCGGCCCCGCCCACATCGAGGACGACGAGGACGAGGATGCCGATCTGGCCGCCTCCGAGGCGGAAGACGGCGCCGACGCCTTCGAGACGAACGGCGACGGCAACGGTGACGCCAATGGCGAGCGCAAGAAGCGCCGCCGCGGCAAGCGCGGTGGCCGCCGGCGGTCCCGCCAGCGCGAGGGCCTGGAGGCCGGCGAGGGTCTGCCCGCCGCCGAATCGGAAGACGGCACCGAGGGCGAGGCGGAAGCCGAGTCCTTCCCGACCGCCGTCGAGGCCGGTCGCGCCGTCAACCCGCCGGAGCTGCCGGCGGACATGGAACCGGTCGAGTTCGACTGGGTCCTGACCAGCGCGGCGGCGGCCGAGGCCGCTCCGGAATCCGCGGCGGACACCGCTGTGGAGGTTCCGGCCGCGGAGCCCGCCGCCGAGGAGGCTCCGGCCCGCAAGCCGCGCCGTGGCCGCGCCAAGGCGACGGCCGCCGAGGCGGTGACGGCCCAAGCGGTGACGGCGGAGCCGGAAGCGGCCCCCGCCAAGCCGAAGCGCGCCGCGAAGGGCGCCAAGGCCGCCCCGAAGGCTTCCGCCAAGGCCGTTGCGGCCAAGGCTCCGGAAGAGGTCGCCGCCCAGGCGCCGGCCAAGCCGTCGCGCAGCCGCAAGGCGAAGGCCGAGGCTGTCGAGGCCGCTCCCGCGCCGGCGCCCGTCGCGGCCCCGGTTGCGGCCCCGGTTGCGGCCCCGGTCGCCGAGGAGGCGAAGAAGCGCCCGTCCCGCAAGCGCAAGACCGCGGCGGACGCCCCCGCCGAGGCGGCGCCCGCTCCGGCCCCGGTCGCGGCCCCGGTCGCCGAGGAGCCGAAGAAGCGCCCGGCCCGCAAGCGCAAGACCGCGGCGGACGCTCCCGCCGAAGCGGCTCCCGCTCCGGCCGTCACCGAGGCCCCCGAGGCTTCGGTCGCACCGCCGGAGTCCGAGCCCGCCAGCGCGGACTCCGCTCCGGAGGCCAAGCCGCGCCGGGGCTGGTGGAGCCGCTGAACGCGCGCTTCATCGCCGTAAAGACTGGAAAAGGCGCCTCGCGGCGCCTTTTCCTTTTCCTGCGAACCGCGAAGGGTCCCGACCATGAGCAAGGCCTTCACCCGGGAGAACGATTCCGCCGGCGACGACGACGAGGCCGACGATCCCAAGCCCTTGCCCAAGGGCGTGAAGAACTACATGACGCCCGAAGGCTTCCAGCGCATGCAGGAGGAGCTGCGCTCGCTGCTGCGCGTCGAGCGCCCGAAGGTGGTCGAGGTGGTGTCCTGGGCCGCCGGCAACGGCGACCGCTCGGAGAACGGCGACTACATCTACGGCAAGAAGCGCCTGCGCGAGATCGACCGGCGCATCCGCTTCCTGACCAAGCGCCTGGAGTCGGCGGAGGTGGTCGATCCCACGCTCCAGAAGAACCGCGACCGCGTGTTCTTCGGCGCCACCGTCACCTACGCGCGGGAAGACGGGACGGAGAACACCGTCACCATCGTCGGCGCCGACGAGGTCGACATGGACCGCGCCCATGTGAGCTGGATTTCGCCGATCGCGCGCGCCCTGCTGAAGGCGCAGGAGGGCGACGTGGTGGACCTGCGCACCCCCGCCGGGCTGGAGCAGATCGAGGTCGTCGCCATCCGCTATCCGGGCGACGCGGCGTAAGGAAGGCTGGGGCTACAGAAGCCCCAGCTCCTCCAGTTCGGCGCGCAGGCTGGCGGCGCCGGAGAAACGGTGCGCCGTCATGCCGATGGCGCGGGCGGCCTCGACGTTGGCCGGGCTGTCGTCGATGAAACAGCAGTCCGCCGCCTGCAGGCCGTAGCGGTCGAGCAGGAGCCGGAAGATCGCCGGGTCCGGCTTCACCAGCCTTTCGTCGCCGGACACGATGATCCCGTCGAAGACGTTCAGGAAATCGAAGCGCCTGCGGGTCAGCGCGAACTTCTCCGACGAGAAGTTGGTGATGGAGTAGAGCGGCGTCCCGCGCTCCTTCAACTCCATCAGGATGTCCGGGGTCCCGGCCATGGGGCCGGGCACCATCTCCTCCCACCGCTCGTGATAGGCGCGGATCAGCTCGCGGCAGTCGGGGAACTCGGCGGCCAGGACGGCGACCGCCTCGTCCCAAGGACGGCCGCGGTCCTGCTCCAGATTCCAGGCGGGGCTGCAGACGGTGTCGAGGAAGTCCTCCATCAGGTCCTCGTACCCGTCGAACAGCTCGCGGTAGAGATGCCGCGGGTCCCATTCGATGAGCACCTGGCCGATGTCGAAGACGACGGTGGTTGGCTTGGTCATCGTCAATTCCCGTCCCGCCCTCAACCCTTGCGGGCCGCGGCAACGAGGTCCTTCATCTGGTCCAGCTTGATGGCGCCGGGAACCAGCTCGTCGCCGATGACGAAGGCCGGGGTGCCGCGGATGCCCAGCTCCTCGGCCAGCGCCTGGTTGGCGGCGATGACCTTCAGCACCTCGGGGCTGTTCATGTCCTTCTTCAGCTTGTCGGTGTCCAGCCCGACCGACTTGGCCAGCCGCTGGATCACGTCGTCGTCGAGCTGGCCGCGGTGGGCCATCAGGGCGTTGTGGAATTCCAGATACTTGCCCTGTCCGCGCGACGCCAGCGCCGCCTTGGCCGCGGTCAGCGAGGCCGGGCTGAGGATCGGGAACTCCTTGAAGACGAAGCGCAGCTTGCCGTCGTCCTTGATCAGGCGCTCGGTGTCGGCCTGCACGGCCTTGCAGTAGCCGCACTGGTAATCGAAGAACTCGACCACCGTCACGTCGCCCTTGGGGTTGCCGGCGACCGGATCGGCGGGGTTCTGGAACAGCGCCGCCTTGTTGTCGGCCAGCGCCGCCTTGGCCTTCTGCTCCTCGGCCATCTTCTGGCGCTTCTGGAGCGAGTCCACGGCCTCCAGGATGATCTCCGGGTTCTTCAGGATGTAGTCGCGCACGACCTCCTCGACGGCCTTGCGCTGCGCGTCGTCCATCGGGCTCTGCGCCTGGAGGGCGGGGGCCAGCAGCCCCGTCGGAAGGGCCAGCGCGGCGGCGAGCGCCAGGGCGGCGGGGCGGAAGCGGGTCATGACGAACTCTCTCGTGTGGCGTTTGGCCGAAGCGGATCGAAGAGATGCGAGTCGGGGCGGTACTGTGGACCGGGATGGCGGGGTCAGGCAAGACGGCTGTGCGCCGCCCGAAGGGGGGAGCCTCACTTGCCGCCCGCCTGCCCGCGGATGTCCTGGGCGCGCAGCCAGCCGGGGGAGCCGGCGGGCAGCAGCTTCTCCGCCCGCTCCGCCTGGAAGCGGGCCATCGGCTTGTCGCCGCGGGCGAAGGCCTCCTCGGCGGTGGCGTAGGCGACCATGCCGGCGTTGCCCTTCATGCTCCAGGCCTGGGCCATCAGCCGCCACAGGAAGGCGGATTGGGCCTGCGTCTTGGAGGCGACCTGAAGGTTGCGCAGCGCCTCGTCGGCCAGCCGGCTGTCGTTCTGTTCCATCAGGGAGTGGGCCAGCGAGACGCGGATGCTGCCGGCGTCCGGCTCCAGCTCGATCGCCTTGCGGTAGGGGGCGGCGGCGTCCACCGCCCGACCGTTCTGCAGCATCAGGTCACCCTTCATCTCGTAGAGGAAGGCGTTCTTCGGCTCCTGGGCGATCAGCCCGTCGACCAGCGGCAGGGCCTGCCGGACCTCGCCGCGCCGGAAATAGGCGTAGGCCCGGCCGTAGCGCGCCACGAAGGACGGGTCGTCCGCCTTGTAGCGGCGCAGCGCCCCGTTGGGGTCGAGGTAGGCGTAGAGCTTGGCCTGGATGCGCCGGAACTCCTCGTTCCATTGCGTGGGAACCGGCTTCTTGCCGACGCGCGACCGCTCCACGAAGTTGCGCACCGTCTCGATGCGCTCGCGGGTCAGCGGGTGGGTGCGGCGGTAGCCGGCGTCGCGGTCCACCAGCAGCGGATCGTCGGCGGCGCCCAGCTTCTCCAGGAAGGTGACCAGCCCCTCCGCCGAGATGCCGGACTGCTCCATGTAGGACAGGCCCGCCTGATCGGCCGAGGATTCCTGGCTGCGCGAGAAGGACAGGAAATTGCGCTCCGCCAGATGCTGGCCCAGCATGACGCCCGCAGCACCGGCCCCGGCGTTGCCCGCGGCGATGCCGCCGACGATGCCGATGCCCATGCCGATCAGCGAGGACAGGAAGGCGTTCTCCATCGCCTCCGACCCGCGGACCAGATGGCCGCCGGCGATGTGGCCGGTTTCGTGGGCGATCACGCCGATGAGCTGCCCGGCGTCCTCCAGCCCCAGCAGCAGGCCGGTGTGCAGGAAGATGTTCTGCCCGCCCGCGACGAAGGCGTTCATGGTGTTGTCGTTGACCAGGACGATGTTCACGGCGTCCGGATCGATGCCGGCGGCCTGGAAGATTGGCCGCGCCATGTCGCGGATGATATGTTCCGTCTCGGCGTCGCTCAGGAATTGCATCTCCTGGCGCCGCTGCGCGCCCGCGGGCGGCGACCACGACAGAACCATCACGGCAAACATGGCGATGACCGAAACCAGCCTGCTGGGCTTGCGCACCGTTTCTTCCTCCGCACACCGGGGCACCGGGCAGCCGGTCAAGATGCCGGTCCGGGCGCCCCATTCCACCCGCCGAATCTGGCAAGGGTTGGGCGCGATTGCCATAGCCGCATCGCTCGTCGGCGGTTGCGTCAACACGAAATACCGCACGGGCGCCCCCGCCCAGAGCTTCGTCGCGGCCGACGAGCCGCGCGCGGCGGAGATCGGGCGCGACATCATCGCCCAGGGCGGCAAGGCCGGCGACGCCGCCGCCGCCATGGCGATGGCGATGGCCGTCACCCTGCCGTCGCGCGTCGGGATGACCGGCGGCGGCGTCTGCGTGGTGTTCGACGCCGCGAAGAAGGAAACCCGCACGCTCGACTTCCTGCCCCGATCCACCGGTACCGGCGGGGCCGCCCTGCCCGGCTTCCTGCGCGGCGTCTACGCGCTCCAGGCCGCCACGGGGGCGATGCGCTGGGAGCAGGCCGTGGTCCCGGCGGAGCAGCTCGCCCGCTCCACCCCGGTCAGCCGGGCGCTGGCCCGCGACCTCGCCGACTCCGGCGCCCGCCTGTCCGCCGATCCGGAGGCGCGCCGCGTCTTCCTGCCGACCGGCGCTCCGCTCGCCGAAGGCGCGCCGCTGAGCCAGCCGGAGCTGGCCGCCACCCTGTCGCAGGTGCGCCGCAGCGGCATCGCCGCGATGTATGGCGGGCCGCTGGGCGGTGCCGTGGCCCAGGCCGCCGCCATCGACCCCGCGGCCGTCCGCGGCTTCCAGCCGCGCTGGACCGGCACCGCGGCGATTCCGCTGGGCATCGTCTCGATGCATTTCGCCCAGCTTCCCGAGACCAGCAACGGCGCCGCCCTGACCGCCGCCTGGAACGCCGCCGCCGACCTGCCGTCCGACCAGCGCGCGGCCCGCGTGGCCCAGGCGCTGGGCGCCACCGGCAACGGCGCTTCCGCGCCCGGCGCCGGCCTCGTCGTGATCGACCATGAGGAGAACGGGGTCGCCTGCTCCTTCACGATGGGGGCGCCCTTCGGGGCCGGCCGCATGGTGCCGGGCACCGGCCTGCTGGCCGCCCGCGGGGTGGACGGCGCCGGCTTCGGCGCGCCGGGCCTGCTGACCAACGCCATCGTCGGACGCACCCAGTTCGCCGGGGCGGCCAGCGCCGCCGGCAACGACGGCCCCGCCGCCGCTCCCGCCGCCCTGCTGACCGCCGCCCTGCCCGCCGCGCTCGACAAGGAACCGGGCGCCGCCATCCGGGTCAGCCGCGCCACGGCCGGACCGGGCCGCGCCACCTTCGTCACCTGCCAGACCTCGATGGAGAGCGGCTGGAAGGAATGCCAGGTCGCCGCCGACCCGCGCGCCCACGCCCTGGGCATCCTGGTCGAAACCGAGCGTTGACGCACAAAAGTCTGGAATCATGAGCAAAGCACCCAAAGTCTCCAAACGGGGCGCCATCCCGCCCTTCTTCGTCATGGAAGTGATGCGCGCCGCCGCCGAGCGGGAAGCCGCCGGCCTGGAGGTCCTGCACATGGAGGTCGGGCAGCCCTCGACCGGCGCGCCGAAGGGCGTGCTGGAGGCCGCCCACCGCATGCTCGACGCCGACGTGCTGGGCTACACCGGAGCGCTGGGCATCCCGGCGCTGCGGGCGGCCATCGCCGGCTGGTACCGCGACCGCTACGGGATCGAGGTGCCGGAGCGGCGCGTGGTGGTCACCACCGGCTCGTCCGGGGCCTTCCAGCTCGGCTTCCTGGCGGCCTTCGATCCGGGCGACCGGGTGGCCATGGCCTCGCCCAGCTACCCGGCTTACCGCCACACCCTGACCGCGATCGGGGTGGAGCCGGTGGAGCTGCCGACCGGGCCGGAGCACCGGTTCCAGCCGACCATCGAACTGCTGGAACAGCTCGATCCGCCCATCCAGGGGTTGATCGTCGCCAGCCCGGCCAACCCGACCGGCACGATGCTGAGCCGGGAGGAGCTGACCGCGCTCGCCAACTGGTGCGACGCCAAGGGCGTGCGCCTCGTCTCCGACGAGATCTACCACGGCCTGACCTACGGGCCGGAGGCCGTCACCGCCGCCGAGGTCAGCGAGAGCGCGCTGGTGGTGAACAGCTTCTCCAAATACTTCTCGATGACCGGCTGGCGGCTGGGCTGGATGATCGTGCCGGACGACCTGATCCGCTCGGTCGAATGCCTCGCCCAGAACCTGTTCATCTCGGCCCCCAGCCTGTCGCAGGCCGCCGCGGTGGCGGCGTTCAGCTGCACCGAGGAGCTGGACGGCCATGTCGCCCGCTACGCCCGCAACCGCGACCTGCTGCTGAGGGAACTGCCGAAGGCCGGGTTCGACAAGCTGGCTCCGGCGGACGGCGCCTTCTACATCTACGCCGACGTGACGGAGATGACCGACGACAGCGAGGCCTTCTGCAAGCGCATCCTGGCCGAGACGGGCATCGCCTGCACCCCCGGCGTCGACTTCGACCCGGCCCGCGGCCTCCGCTTCGTGCGCTTCAGCTTCGCCGGCTCGGAGGAAACCATCGCCGAGGCGGCGCGGCGGCTCATCGCCTGGAAGAGGTAGGTTAGCCCTATCCCTTCTCCCCCCTGGGGAGAAGGTTAGGATGAGGGGGGCGCCGGAGGCGCGCCAAGTTCAACGAGTATCTTCCGCCCTACCGGGCCTCACGCCCCCTCACCCAACCCTCTCCCCAGAGGGGAGAGGGCTTCATTCTCAGTACGCGTATTCCTTGAACACCGGGTCGACGCTGCCGCCCCAGGGACCGTTGAACTTCGCCAGAAGCTCGTCGGCGGGGGTCTGGCCGGACTCGGCGATGTCGAGCAGCGTGTTCAGGAAATGCGCCTCGTCGTCGCCCCAGTTGTCGTTGCGGGCGCGGCGAGTCAGACCGCCGCGGGCGATCTCCAGCACCTCCAGCGCGACCTCCCGCACCGTGCGGCCGCGGAAGGGGGTGCGCAGGGCGTGGCGCGGCACCTCGGCGCGCAGGTGGGCGCGCTCCTCCGTCGTCCAACCCTTCACGAGGTCCCAGGCGGCGTCGAGCGCCTGGCTGTCGTAGAGCAGCCCGACCCACAGCGCCGGCAGGGCGCACAGGCGCCGCCACGGGCCGCCGTCGGCGCCGCGCATCTCCAAATACTTCTTCAGACGCACCTCGGGGAAGGAGGTGGTCATGTGGTCGGCCCAGTCGGTGATCAGCGGGACCTCGCCCGGCAGAGCCGGCAGGCGGCCCTGCATGAAGTCGCGGAAGGACTGGCCGGAGGCGTCGATGTACGTGCCGTCGCGGTAGACGAAGTACATCGGCACGTCGAGCAGGTAGTCCACGTACCGCTCGAACCCGAAGCCGTCCTCGAACACGAAGGGCAGGTCGCCGGTGCGGTCGGGGTCGGTGTCGGTCCAGATGTGGCTGCGGAAGCTCTGGAAGCCGTTCGGCTTGCCCTCGGTGAAGGGCGAGTTGGCGAACAGCGCCGTGGCGATGGGCTGAAGCGCCAGGCTGACCCGGAACTTCTTCACCATGTCGGCTTCCGACGCGAAGTCCAGGTTCACCTGCACGGTGCAGGTGCGCATCATCATGTCCAGGCCGAGATTGCCGCGCTTGGGCATGTAGTCGCCCATGATCCTGTAGCGGCCCTTGGGCATCCAGGGGATCTCGTCGCGCCGCCACTTCGGCTGGAAACCGAGGCCCATCATGGCGATGCCCAGCTCGCCACCGATCTCCTTCACCTGATCGAGGTGGCGGTGCACCTCGGCGCAGGTCTGGTGCAGGGTCTCCAGCGGGGCGCCGGACAGTTCCACCTGCCCGCCCGGCTCCAGCGTGATGTTCGCCATGCCCTGGGTCAGGGCGATGAGGTTGCCCTTTTCCTCCACCGGGTCCCAGCCGAAGCGCTGCAGGCGGGTCAGCAGTTCGCCGATCCCATCCGGCCCCTCGTAGGGCAGCGGTCGGTGGTCGGAGACGCGGTAGGCGAATTTCTCGTGTTCGGTCCCGATGCGCCACTGGTCGGCGGGTTTGCTGCCGGATTCCAGATAGGCCGCCAGTTGGCGGCGGTCGGTGATCGGTTCACCACGCGTCTGCGGAGGTGCGGACATGGAAGCTCCCGCTTTCAAAAAGTCTAAACTGGCAAAAGGGTCAAACGGCCCGCCTCGGAACAGCGGCGCGTCGAGCGGCCCTTACTCCCCGACGGTGGGGTCGGCCGGCGCGCGGAAGGGCGGTCGGGTGTCGCCCCCGTCCGCCGTCCAGTCCCCCGCAAGGGCCTGCCAGCAGGCGAGCGCCGCGACCACCGCCGTGTCGGCCCGGAGAATGCGGGGCCCCAGACCGACGGGAACAACAAAGGGGAGTTTGCAAATTTCGTCAAGTTCGGACTGCGCAAAGCCGCCCTCCGGCCCGATCAGGAAGGCGGCGGGGCCGCGCGGACGGTCGCGGACGGCCTCCGCGATGGGGCGTACGTTCCCCGCCTCGGCGCACAGGTACAGCGTACGTTCGGCCGGCCAGCCGGCCAGCGCCTTGTCCAGCGGCAGCGGGTCGGCCATCTCCGGCACGGTCAGCCGCTCCGACTGCTCGGCGGCCTCGATGGCGTTGGCGCGCAGGCGGTCGGTGTTGACGCGGTTGGGGTCGGTGCGGCGGGTGAAGACCGGCCACAGGCGCGACACGCCCAGCTCGCTGGCCTTCTCCGCGACGAAATCGATGCGCCCGCGCTTGATCGGGGCGAACAGCAGCCAGAGGTCCGGCCCGGCCGCCTGGAGACGCCGCTGCACCGTCACGGTGAGCGAGCACCAGCCCTTGCCGAAGCCGTCGATGGCCGCCAGCCATTCACCGTCCTGCCCGTTGAAGACGGCCACGATGTCGCCCTTGTCGAGCCGCAGGACATGGCGCAGGAAATGCGCCCGCTCGTGGTCGAGCCCCACCGCCTGCCCCTCGCCGAGGGGGCTGTCCACATAGAGGCGGGTCTTCGGTTGGTCTGACATGGCGCAAGGTCTCCGGTGTGCGGCGCCGACTATAGCGATAACGCTCCGGGGCGGAAACGGCCCAGCCTTGCGGGGACCCACCCCCGCCGCTACCTTGCCCCCGGTTTCCTTCACTTCCTTTCCCGAGTCCGCCATGACCAGCCCCGCCTCCCCCGCTCCCGGCGATTTCACCGACATCCGGCGCGGCGACTGGATCGACCGCTTCGCCCCGGCGGCGACTCGTCCCTATCTGCGGCTGGCGCGGCTGGACCGGCCCATCGGCACCTGGCTGCTGCTGTTTCCCGGCTGGTGGAGCATCGCGCTGGCCGGATCGGGGCCGCTGCCCGACCTCTGGCTGATGGCCCTGTTCGCGGTCGGCGCGGTGGTGATGCGCGGGGCCGGCTGCACGGTCAACGACATCCTCGACCGCGACTTCGACGCGATGGTGGAGCGCACGCGGACGCGCCCCATCCCCTCCGGGCAGGTGTCGGTGAAACAGGCGCTGGCCTTCCTGGTCTTCCAGCTCCTGATCGGTCTCGCGGTGCTGGTGCAGTTCAACCTGCTCACCATCGGGCTGGGCGTGCTGTCGCTGGCGCTGGTCTTCACCTACCCGCTGATGAAGCGCATCACCTGGTGGCCGCAGGCCTTCCTGGGGCTGACCTTCAACTGGGGCGCCCTGATGGGCTGGACCGCGGTGCGCGGCGATCTGGAATGGCCGGCGCTGGCGCTGTACGCCGCGGGGATCGTCTGGACGCTGGGCTACGACACCATCTACGCCCACCAGGACAAGGAGGACGACGCGCGAATCGGCGTGAAGTCCACCGCCCTGCGGCTGGGCGACCAGAGCAAGATCTGGATCTACGGCTTCTACACGCTGACCTTCGTGGGGATCGGCATCGCCGGGCGTCTGGCCGGGCTCGGCGGACTGTTCCTGCCGCTGCTCTCGCTGGCCGCGCTGCAGCTCTCCTGGCAGGTGGCGACCTGGAACCCCGACGACCAGACGGACTGCCTGAAAAAGTTCAAGTCGAACCGCTGGTTCGGCTGGCTGGTGCTGGCGGCCTTCCTGGCCGGGAAAATCTAAGGCGGGGGAGACCTTACCGCGTCAGCTCGGCGACGGTGCTGTCGGTGGAGCCCGGCTTGCGTGGCGGCAGGACGGCGCGGACGCCCTCGGTCGAGGCCACCGTGACGACATCCTTCTGGGAGGCCGGCAGGGTCGGCTTGCGGGCCGGCAACACGGCGACCGTCATCACCGGCTGAGCCGTCTTCGCGGCGGTGCCCTTGCCGGACAGGGTGAGGGACGCGGTCAGCACCTGCGGCTTGCGACCCGGAACGACGATGGCCTGGCCCTTGAGGGAGGCTTCCATCAGGCGCGGCCCGGCGGCGGGCTTGGGCGTGGAACGGCCCTGCGGGGCGACCGCGAAGGTGCTGCCGATGCCGGCACCGCGGGAATCGGCCTGACGGACGTCCGCCTCCTCGCCGTCGGGCAGGATGAAGCCGTAGGTGGTGTAGACGCGCAGGCCGAGCTGGTCCGACGGCTCGTGCCAGACGCGGACGGCCGACCAGTCGTTGCGCGGCGACACGTCGACCACGCGCATGTTGCGGCGCAGGCCACGGCCGTCGAGCCAGGAGTGATCGACCTCGATGGTGCGGCGGTCGATGATGTGGCTGACCAGGGAGACGTGGCCGCGGCCCAGCCGCTGCGACCGCTTGAAGACGAGGACGGAGCCGAGCGCCGGGCGCTGGTCGCGCTCATACTGCTGGTTGGCGGCGGAGTTCCACCACGTCCAGGCATCGCCCCGGATGTCGAAATCCGATATGGAGCGCACCGTGCGGACGCAATCGCCGTCCTGGGCCTTGGCTTGGGATATGGTGAACGGGCTGAGAGCGATGAACGCCGCGAACGATGCGCAGAGTGCAATCCCTTTCGACCGCATATCAGCCCCATGCCCTTTGTTTTTCTCCTTTCGAACGGGTAACACGGGACAGCAGGTGTGTCTACTCCGTTTGAATTATGTAACCAAAACCGGTTGTGGATAGATCATCCATGCCCGCGCAGCCCCCGCCGGGAGTCCCGTTATGAACAACTTTTCTCAAATCGACTTCATCCGCTCCAACACGGTGGTGACACGGACTCCTTTGCTGCCTGAGATCGCCCTGCATCTGGCGACGGAAATCACGCCGCTGTGGGAAGCTACGGAGGATTCTTTGAAAGAGTCCAATGTACCGCCGCCCTACTGGGCCTTTGCTTGGCCGGGCGGTCAGGCGGTGGCGCGGCTGGTTCTCGACCGGCCGGAGCTGGTGGCGGGCAAGTCGGTGCTGGATTTCGCCGCCGGCACCGGGCTGGTCGGCATCGCCGCGATGATGGCCGGGGCGACCCGCGTGCAGTCCTGCGACATCGACCGCTTCGCCCTGGCCGCCATCGCCCTGAACGCCGAGTCCAACGGGGTCGAGGTGAAGGCGGTCAGCGCCGATCTGGTGGACCGCCCCCTGCCCGGCATCGACGTCGTCCTGGCGGGCGACGTCTGCTACGAGAAGCCGATGGCCGACCGGGTGACCGCCTGGCTGCGCGCAATCGCCGCAACCGGCACGCTCGTCCTGCTGGGCGATCCGGGGCGCGCCTACGTTCCGCTCAGCGGAATCGAGCGGGTCGCGCAGTACAGCGTCCCGACCTCCCTGGAGCTGGAGGACCGTGAGATGCGCGAAACGACGATCTGGCGCCTGCTGCCGGAGGCCTGAGCCATGACCGTCGCCACGACCGCGCCGCGCAAGGGCGCCACCCGCATGGCCGACATCCCGCCGGAGGTGCTGGCCGACCTGAACGCCGGCCGGCGCGAGACCGCCACGCTGGCCGAATCGCTCGCCATCGACTTCGCCGTGCTGCTGGCCGCCGCCGTTCCGGAGGCCGCGGGCGCCGTTTCCTTCGATCCGAAGGAGGGCGTGACCCGGCGCATGGCCGCAGCGGGGAGCGCGGTCGTCGAGCGCCTCGACCCGGCGGCCGTGGAGCGGCTGGCCGCCCACCCGTCCGACACGGTGCGCGGCTGGGCCTGCTACGCGCTGGCGGCCGCCCCCGGCCTGACATTGGCGGAACGGTTGGAGCGCGTCCGTCCGCTGGCCGACGACCCGCATTTCGGCGTGCGCGAATGGGCGTGGCTGGCCCTGCGCCCCCACATCGCCGCCGCCATCGACGAGTCCCTGGCCCTCCTTGCCCCCTGGACCGCCGAGCCGTCGGAGCGGCTGCGCCGCTTCGCCAGCGAGGCCACACGCCCCCGCGGCGTCTGGTGCGGCCACATCGGCGTGCTGAAGACCGATCCGGCGCGCGGCCTGCCGGTGCTCGACCCGCTGCGGGCGGATGGTGCGCGCTACGTCCAGGATTCGGTCGCCAACTGGCTGAACGACGCGGCGAAGAGCCAGCCCGGTTGGGTGCAGGCGCTGTGCGCCCGCTGGGAGACGGACAGCCCCGACCCCGACGCCACCCGCCGCATCGTCCGCCGCGCCCTGCGCAGCGTACCCTGCGCAGCGTGAAGGAACCCGCGTGAGGCTGTGGGCCATCCCCCCTTGACGCGGCGGCCTCCAGGCCGATGCTAACGCTCCCACCCCCTTGATCCGAACCCAACGCATCCGAACGGACCTTTGACCATGCCCTACACCTCGTTGCGCGACTTCATCGACCGGCTGGAGAAGGCCGGGCGGCTGGTGGTGGTCCGGGAGCCGGTGTCCACGGCGCTGGAGATGACCGAGATCCAGACCCGCCTGCTCGCCGAAGGCGGCCCGGCGGTGCTGTTCGAGAACGTCATCAAGGCCGACGGCACCCGCTCGGAGATGCCGGTGCTGGTCAACCTGTTCGGCACGGTGGAGCGCGTCGCCTGGGGCATGGACCGCGAGCCGCACGAGCTGCGCGGCGTCGGCGAGACGCTGGCCTTCCTGAAGCAGCCGGAGCCGCCGGGCGGCTTCCGCGAGGCCATGGAGCTGATCCCGCTCGCCAAGACCGTGCTGTCGATGAAGCCGAAAACCGTCGGCTCCGCCCCCTGCCAGGAGGTGGTGCTGACCGGCGACCAGATCGACCTCGGCCGCCTGCCGGTGCAGAGCTGCTGGCCGGGCGAACCGGCCCCCCTCATCACATGGCCGCTGGTCGTCACCAAGGGGCCGACCGGCAAGCGCGA
This sequence comes from Azospirillum sp. TSH58, assembly GCF_003119115.1. NCBI lineage: Bacteria > Pseudomonadati > Pseudomonadota > Alphaproteobacteria > Rhodospirillales > Azospirillaceae > Azospirillum > Azospirillum sp. TSH58. The sequence continues at coordinate 2,399,657 of NZ_CP022364.1, read as the reverse complement.
GGACGACTTCAACCTCGGCATCTACCGGATGCAGGTGCTGGGGAAGAACAAGACGATCATGCGCTGGCTGAAGCACCGCGGCGGCGCGCAGCACCATCACCGCTGGCAGGCCCACCAGAACAAATTGGGCGGCAAGCGCGAGCCGCTGCCCTGCGCGGTCGTCCTGGGCGCCGATCCCGGCACCATCCTGGCCGCCGTCACGCCGGTGCCGGACACGCTGTCGGAATACCAGTTCGCCGGCCTGCTGCGCGGCAAGAAGGTCGAGCTGGTGGACTGCAAGACCGTGCCGCTGAAGGTGCCCGCCCAGGCCGAGATCATCCTGGAAGGCCATGTCAGCCTGGACGAATACGCCGACGAGGGCCCCTACGGCGACCACACCGGCTATTACAACTCGGTCGAGCCCTTCCCGGTCTTCACCGTCACGGCGATGACCATGCGGCGCAACCCGATCTACCTCTCCACCTTCACCGGCCGCCCGCCCGACGAGCCGTCGGTGCTGGGCGAGGCGCTGAACGAGGTCTTCATCCCCCTGCTGATCCAGCAATTCCCGGAGATCGTGGATTTCTGGCTGCCGCCGGAAGGCTGCTCCTACCGGATCGCGGTGGTCAGCATGAAGAAGGCCTATCCCGGCCACGCCAAGCGCGTGATGATGGGCGTGTGGTCCTTCCTGCGCCAGTTCATGTACACGAAATGGGTGATCGTCGTGGACGACGACATCGACGCGCGGAACTGGAAGGACGTGATGTGGGCGATGAGCACCCGCATGGACCCCGCCCGCGACATCACCGTGATCGAGGGCACCCCCATCGACTATCTGGACTTCGCCAGCCCCGAATCCGGCCTGGGCGGCAAGGTCGGGCTGGACGCCACCAACAAGTGGCCGCCGGAGACCAAGCGCGAGTGGGGCCAGAAGATCCGCATGGACCAGGGCGTGGTGGACGAGGTGTCGCGCAAATGGGCGTCCTACGGTCTTCCGGGCAGCGGGACCCCGATCTGGAAGTGAGGCGTTAAGGGACGTCCCGCTTTCGCCAAGGAGCCCGCCATGCCCAGCGACATCGCCAGCCCGATCGCCAACCCCATCGCCACTGCCCGTCTGGTCTTCCGAGACGGCGGCGAGACCGCCGGGGACCTGTCGGTGGCGGAGCGGGCGGGAGACACCCTGTTCGTGGCCTCGGACGAGGGGGCGCGGGTCGTCCGCCTGATGGCCGAGGACGGCGGCTCCCTCTACCGCCAGGACGCCGTCTTTCCCCTGGCGGAGTTCTTCGCACTGCCGGAAACCGAGCCGGGCAAGGACGAGGCGGACATCGAGGGCATGGCCATCGCCGGCGGCTGGCTGTGGGTCACCGGCTCCCACGCGCTGGCCCGCAAGAAGCCGGAGCGCGAGGAGAACGGCACCGAAAAGGCGCTGGAGCGGCTGACGGAGGTGCGCTGCGACCCCAACCGCTTCCTGCTCGGCCGCATCCCGCTGGTCGGCGAGGCGGACGGGCGCCTCACGCCGGTCCGCCGCGACGGCAAGCGCGCGGCCGGTTGCCTGAAATTCCGCGAGGGCGGCAACGCGCTGACCAAGGCCCTGGCGGAGGACGAGCATCTGGCCCGCTTCGTCGCGATTCCCGCCAAGGAGAACGGCTTCGACGTGGAAGGGCTGGCCGCCCACGGCGACCGGGTCTGGCTGGGGCTGCGCGGCCCGGTGCTGCGCGGCTGGGCCTGCATCCTGGAACTGGCGGTGGAGGACCACCCGGACGTCGAGGAGCGCCTGAGGCTGCGCCCCATCGGGACGAACGGCGAGAAGTACCGCAAGCATTTCGTCGATCTCGACGGGCTGGGCATCCGCGAACTGTCCTTCGACGGGGAGGATCTGGTGATCCTGGCCGGGCCGACCATGGACCTCGACGGCCCCGTCGCCGTGTGGCGCTGGACCGACGCCCTGTCCGTCACCCACGAGACCGTCATCCCGCGCGACCGGCTGGTTCCTCTGCTGAACCTGCCCTACGGCAAGGGCGACGACCATGCGGAGGGCATCGCCTGCATCCGCCGCGACGGCGCCCCGCCCGCCCTCCTGGTGGTCTACGACAGCCCGTCCAAGGCCCGCCGCCACGGCGCCGGCACCACCGCCGACCTGTTCGCCCTGCCCTCCCGCTACGATCCGGCCAACGCCTTCCGGGCGTGATCTGTCGTTCGTATTGAAGCAACAATCAGTGCACGATTAAGCGGATTATCCCGAACGCAGGCATCGCTATTCTTGGCCTCAGACGACAACGGCCCCGACGCGGGGCACACGCTGAGACCAGGAGACCACGCCATGAACGCCAACACCGCCGCCATCGACAACCGCACCGCCCCCTACGCCGCCTTCCTGCTGCGCGTCAGCCTGGGCCTTCTCTTCATCGCCCACGGCCTGATCCTGAAGGTCTTCACCTTCGGCATCGCCGGCACGGTCGGCTACTTCGAGAGCCTCGGTTATCCCGGCCTCTTCGCCTATCTGGTCATCCTCGGCGAGATCGGCGGCGGCCTGCTGCTGGTGGCCGGCGTCTTCACCCGCTGGATCTCGCTGGCCCTGCTGCCGATCCTGATCGGTGCGACGCTCCAGCACACCGGCAACGGCTGGGTCTTCTCGGCCCAGGGCGGCGGCTGGGAGTTCCCGGTGTTCTGGACGGTGCTGCTCGGCGTGCAGGCCCTGCTGGGCGACGGCGCCTTCGCCCTGAAGCTGCCGACCGCCGGCCGCAGCACCCTGCAGAACCGGCTGGCCTGACCCTGAAACAAGACCTGACGCGCAAGTACTGAAAAGCGGCGCGCGGGCGGGCACCAGCCCCCCGCGCGCCGCCGCGTTTGCACCCGGACCGTGCCCGACCTGAGGCGATATGCCCCTTCCTCTTCTTCTCCGGGCTCCCATTTGCTAGACAAGCCGGAGACCTAGCGGAGACCGTAATGCCCGTTTCGACCACCTCGCAACCTGACGTGCTGACCCTGCTGGACGATCTGATCCGCAAGGCGAAGGGCGCCGGGGCCGACTCCGCCGACGCCGTGCTGTTCGACAGCGCCTCCCTGTCGCTGAGCCAGCGTTTCGGCAAGACGGAGAAGCTGGAGCGGTCCGAGTCGGGCGATCTGGGCCTGCGCGTCTTCATCGGCAAGCGGCAGGCCATCGTCTCCTCCACCGACCGCAGCGCCAAGGCGCTGGACGAGCTGGTGGAGCGCGCGGTCGCCATGGCCCGCGTGGTGCCGGAGGACCCCTTCTGCGGCCTCGCCGACCCGGAGCAGATCTACACCACCCTCCCCGACCTCGACGTGTGCGACCCGTCGGAGCCGTCGGCGGAGCTGCTGATCGAACGCGCCCGCATCGCCGAGGAGGCCGCGCTGGCGGTCGAGGGCGTCACCAATTCCGAGGGCGCCGACGCGGGGTGGAGCCGCTCCACCATCGCCATCGCCGCGTCCAACGGCTTCACCGGCCGCTACGGCGTGTCGCGGCAGTCGCTCTCGGCCTCGGTGCTGGCCGGGACCGGCACGGGAATGGAGCGCGACTACGATTATGACAGCAAGGTCTACGGCTCCGACCTGCGCGACCCGGCGTCGATCGGACGCGAGGCCGGCGAGCGCGCCATCCGCCGCCTGAACCCGCGCCGGGTCAAGAGCTGCAAGGTGCCGGTGGTGTTCGACCCGCGCGTCTCCCGCGGGCTGCTGGGCCACCTGACCGGCTCGATCAGCGGGCCGAGCATCGCGCGCGGCACCAGCTTCCTCAAGGACAAGATGGGCCAGCGCATCTTCGCCGCCGGCATCACCATCGTCGACGACCCGCATGTGAAGCGCGGCCTGCGCTCCCGCCCCTTCGACGCGGAGGGCATCGCCACCACCCGCCGCAACCTGATCGAGGACGGGCACCTGACCACTTGGCTGCTCGACCTGCGCTCGGCCCGCCAGCTCGGCCTGTCGACGACCGGCCACGCCGCCCGTGGCACCTCCGGCCCGCCGGGCCCGGCCCCGGCCAACGTCTACATGGCCCCGGGGGCCAAGAGCCGCGACGAGCTGCTGGCCGAGATCCCCAACGGCTTCTACGTGACGGAGCTGATGGGAACGGGCGTCAACGGGGTGACCGGCGACTACAGCCGGGGCGCCGCCGGCTACTGGATCGAGAACGGGCAGATCTCGTACCCGGTCACCGAGCTGACCATCGCCGGCAACCTGAAGGAGATGTTCCTGAACCTGGAGCCGGCCAGCGACCTGGAACTTCGCTTCGGCATGGACGCGCCGACCATCCGCATCGACGGGCTGACCATCGCCGGTCTGTAAAGCCCAGAGGGAGGCGCCTTCCGGCGCCTCCCCCTCGTGTCAGCGGACCACGCCGCGGACGATGTCGGCGATGGTGCCGTGCACCGCATCCAGGATCAGCATGTCCGCGCCGGCCAGGATGCACTCCCAGCCGTTCATGCACACCGGCACCCGCTGGCGCAGTTCGACGGGCGCCAGCTTTTTGGCGATGCCCGGCGGCAGCGGCTGGCCGCGCGCCAGCTTCTTCGCGATCCCCGGCGGCAGGGCCGTCGCCCCGACCGGATGGGCGGAGAAATAATCCCGGATGATCGTCACCTCGCCGCGGGACACCAACCCTTTGGGGTCGTGCCCTCTGGAGTCGTGCCCTTTGGAATCGTAGGAAGGCCCGCCCTGCGGCTTGCCGTGCCCTCCGCCGGGACCGCCGGCCCAGTCGGGCTTGTCCGCCAGCGCCGGGCCGGTGATGGACAGCACCGCCAGAAGCGCCAGCGCGGCGTGCCCGTTCCGGCACCGCATCCGATCCCCACTCATGATCCGCATTCCCTTGCCGGCCGGAGGTGAGCCGCAAGCGCGTCCCGCGGCTCTACCCCCATCGGATTAGCGGCAAGCGCCGCCGCCGGCCTGTGGCAAGGACGGGATATCAGACCGTCACGCTCATCGGGCCCCCGGCGCCGCGCACCGACAGGTTGGGCAGGAAATCCCGGAACAGCGACAGGCTCTTCAGGTCGGACACGTAGCCGGTGCCCTCCCCGCCCATCGCCTTCCCACCGACGCTCTTCATCACATCGCCGGCCTGCGCGTCCTGTGCCTCCAGCGCGTCCTTCAACACGGAGGCAAGCGCACTGCCGTAGCCCAACCGCTCCATCGGCGCGCCGGTCTCCTTCGTCGCCTTCTCATAGCTGTACTGGAGCGCGGCGCGCTGTACCGACCAGTTGACCGACTCCTTCTCCTCCTGGCTGGCCTCGTCGAGGAACTTCACCCCGGCGCGGTAGGCGGCGGCCTTGTCGGTGCCCAGAGGGTCGGCGGCATCCATCGCCTCCTTCTGCTGACGGGCCATGATGGACTGCGCCGCCTCCTGCTCGTTCTTGGAGAAGGTGCCGTCCTTGTTGCTGGCGATGGCGTGGAGGCTGCGCCGGTCGAAGCCGCCGAACAACCGCTCCACGTCCTTGCCGGTCGGGTCGGAGTAGTTCACCCCCTTGCCTTCCTTCGCCATCGCCGTGTAGGTGGCGTCCAGCGAGTCGCGAGCGTCCTGGATGACCTTCGCGAAGCCCTGAAGCCCCGGCGTCTGGCTGGTGGTCAGCACCGTGGTGGGCGGCGGCGGCAGGCCGGCGGCCTCGGCCTCCTCCTTGGCAGAGGGCTCATACTCTGCGGGCATCGGTTGGCTCTTGTCGACCTTACCGCGCCCGATGCCGGGAATGTTCACGTCCGCGGCATACTCCGCGAGACCCCTTGCGTACAGATTTCCTTTGAAACCCAGGTCATACATAAGCTTGGCGGCGGCCTTTCCCTTTTCATTGTCCGGCGACAGCAGCCCATTCTCGCCGCCCTCCGCTTCCGCGCCGAAATCCAGTTTTTCGAACGCTTCCTCGCCCTTCTTCACGAAATACCCGAAGAACTTCCCTTTGATCTTGTTCGGGTCGCCACCGGCGGTCTCGAGCATCTCGCGTTCGATGTCCGCCGCCTCCGCGCGGAATTGGGCATTGGCCGGAGCCATTGCCGCCTGGAACGCCTCGGTGTCCTCGTCCTTCCCGAAGGCGGTGAAAGCGGCGGTGCGCGCCTCGTTCAGGGCCGACATGGCCTTGTCCATGCGTTCCGTCTTGGTCTTGAAGGCCTTTTCAGCCGCCCCGAGCCTCTCCGCCCAGGCCTTGTCCTCCTCATCCTCGGGCCGCTCCTTGATGAAGCGGTCCTTCACGGCGTTGGTCGCCATTTGGCGCAGTCCCAACGCCACGTCCTTCTCGGTCATCTTGCCGGACTTGACGAAGTCTTCCAGCATCGCGCGGCCCTTGGAGCCGATGGAGGCAAAAACCTTCCCCGCCACGCCGGTCAGCGACTTGGCCAGCCCGCTGAGTTCCACGCTGTCCTCGCCCTTCAAGGCGGCCAGGGCCGCGGAGCCCGCGGAGGACCCGGCGTCGGAGGCCGCCTTCCAGGTCCCCTCCGCCTCGGCGGCCCCTCCGGCGGGCTTCCATTTGGTGGCGGTCGCGGTGGCGCTGGCCGTGGTGGCGGAGAACAGGGCGTTGATCGACGCGGACATGGCTTCCCCCTTTCGGTCCCGCCTGGGCGGCAGGCGCCTTAAATCCTTAGAGACCGAAGTAATTATTGAATGTTCCCAAGTAATTTTTCCAAGAGACCCCTTAACGGACTCTTAAAACAATATTCAACGCACCAGCACCGGCAAGATCCACGGCGCCAGCGCGATCTCCACCGGCAGACGGGCGATCACGTCGCCATCGCCCTGCACGGGCTCCCCCGCCGGCCCTTCGATGACCACGCGCCGGGCCGGCAGGATGCGGTAGTCGGGAAAGCGCGGCAGCCGCCCGGCGGCGACGCCCCAGAGATAGCGCAGGGCGTTCCCCCGCCCCATCCGCGGGAACAGGCAGACGTGCAGCCGCGGGTCGGTCAGCCGCGCGTCGGGCGCGCAGACGAAGCGCCCCCCATAGAAATGCCCCCTGGCGACGATCACGGAGGCGACCTCCACCGGCTCCCCGCCGTCCACCGCCAGACGGTAGGGACCGCCGCCGCCCGCGGCGATCCGGGCCAGCGTTTCCACCGCGTAGGCGCCCTTGCCGATCAGCCGCTTCAGCCGCGTGTCCACCCCCTCCACCACGCGGGCGTCCAGGCCGGCGCCGGCCATCATGGCGAAGGCGCGGCCATTCGCCACACCCAGATGCACCGGCAGCGTGCGCCCTTCCGCCAACACCCGCGCCGCGCCCTCCGCGTCCAGCGGCAGGCCCAGTTCATGCGCCAGCACGTTGCCGGTGCCCAGCGGCACGATGCCCAAGGGAATCGCCGAGTCCCCGCCGCGCGCGCCCAGCCCGTTGACCACCTCGTTGATGGTGCCGTCGCCGCCCGCGGCGACCACCGCGTCGAAGGCACCGGGGGCCACCGCGCGGGCCATCGCCTCCGCGTCGCCGCGCCCGCCGGTGGCCTGAAGCGTCACCACGGCCCCGTGGCGCTGCTCCAGCACCGCCAGAGCGGCGCCCAGACGGCGCGCGCGGCGGGCGCCGGCCACCGGGTTGTGGATGATCAGAAGACGACGCCGGGTCGCCGCGGCCGGTCTGGACGTCTCAGGCACCGATTCGCCTCCATCCGCCGCACCAGCGTCCAATGTGACCATCCTGTTTCAGTTTTGATAAAGTCATTTTTCGCCTTTGTTTCACTGAAAAGAAGTCTTGCCGAAATCAATGATCCCAACAGATGCGGATGATCGAAATCGTTGTCAAGACAATGAGCGGCCGATATACGGGACATGTTTCCATGAACCCTTGCCGAAATGGCGATGGAGCGGGACATGAGCGGATCACGCGACGTCAAGCAGTACCGCAGCATCTGGATCTCCGACGTCCATCTGGGCACGCGGGGGTGCAAGGCGGAGTATCTTCTCGATTTCCTGAAGCACAACGAGTCCGACCACCTCTATCTCGTCGGCGACATCGTGGACGGCTGGCGCCTGCGCAAGACCTGGTACTGGCCGCAGGCGCACAACGACGTGGTGCAGAAGATCCTGCGCCGGGCGCGCAAGGGCGTGCAGGTCTATTACATCCCCGGCAACCACGACGAGGCCGCCCGCGACTACGCCGGCCTGCAGTTTGGCGGCGTCCAGGTGGTGGAGGAGATGATCCACGTCACCGCCGACGGGCGGCGGCTCCTGGTCACCCACGGCGACCGCTTCGACGTGGTGGTGAAGTACGCCCGCTGGCTGGCCTTCATCGGCGACAACGCCTACGTGGTCCTGCTCCAGGCCAACACGCTGTTCAACTGGGCGCGCCGCAAGCTGGGCTTTCCCTACTGGTCGCTGTCCGCCTTCCTAAAGCACAAGACGAAGACGGCGGTCGAGTTCATCGGCAACTACGAGACCGCTCTCGGCGACGAGGCCCGGCGCCGCAAGGTGGACGGGGTCGTCTGCGGCCACATCCACACCGCCGAAATCCGCGACATGGAAGGAATCCTCTATTGCAACGACGGCGACTGGGTCGAGTCCTGCACCGCCTTGGTCGAGCATCCCTGCGGCCGGCTGGAGATCATCGACTGGGCGGCGGACATCCGCCGGCGCGCCGCGACGACGCTGCCCGCCCGCATCCCGACCAGGGAGACGGCGGCCAAGGAGACGGCGGCCAAGGAGAACGTGAAGGAGAAGGCGGCGGCGTGAACATCCTGATCGTCTCCGACGCCTGGCTGCCCCAGGTCAACGGCGTGGTGCGCACCATCGGCACCGTCCAAGCCGAGCTGGAGGCCATGGGACACCGCGTGGAGGTGATCGGCCCCGACCGCTTCCGCACCGTGCCCATGCCCACCTACCCGGAAATCCGGCTGGCGCTGGGCGCGGGGCGCCGGCTGAACGCGATGATCGACGCGCTGCGCCCCGACTGCATCCACATCGCCACCGAAGGGCCGCTGGGTTTCGCCGCCCGGCGCTACTGCCTCGGCCGCGGCAAGCCCTTCACCACCGCCTACCACACCCGCTTCCCGGAATATGTGCGCGACCGGGCGCCGGTGCCGCTGGCGCTCAGCTACGCCGTGGTGCGCCGCTTCCACAGGCCGTCCTCGGCGGTGATGGTGGCGACGCCGTCCATCGAGAGCGACCTCGCGGCCCGCGGCTTCACCAACATCCGGCGCTGGACCCGCGGCGTGGACACCGAGCTGTTCCGCCCCCGCGCCAAGGGCTTCCTGGCGCTGCCCCGCCCCATCGCCCTCTATGTCGGGCGCGTGGCGGTGGAGAAGAACCTGGAGGAGTTCCTGAGGCTCGAACTGCCGGGCAGCAAGGTGGTGGTCGGCGACGGCCCGGCCCGCGCGGAGCTTCAGCAGAGATACCCGGAGGTCCATTGGGCCGGCGCCCGCCATGGCGAGGAACTGGCCCAGCACTACGCCGCGGCGGACGTCTTCGTCTTCCCGTCGCGCACCGACACCTTCGGCCTGGTGCTGCTGGAGGCTCTGGCCTCGGGCGTGCCGGTGGCGGCCTACCCGGTGCCCGGCCCCCTGGACGTGGTCGACGGCTCCGGCGCCGGCTGCCTGGACGAGGATCTGAAGGGGGCGGTCGAACGCGCCCTGACCATCCCGCCGGAGCGGTGCCGGGACCATGCCCTGAACTTCTCCTGGCGGCGCTCCGCCGAGCAGTTCCTGGCGAACCTGCGCCCGTTCACCTGACCAGGGGACGGAAGCCGGACCGGTGCGCGGCCGGCCCGGCCCCCCCGATCAGGCGGCGCGGATGCGCTGCATGAACAGGTCCACGCTCTCGCGCAGGCGGTCGGACTCGCGGTGCAGGTTGCCGGCGGCCCCCAGCACGTCCTCGGCGAGGCTGCCCGTCTCCGACGCCCCTTTGGTCACCGCCCCGATGGTGTCGGTCACGCTGCGGGTTCCGCGGGCGGCCTCCTGGACGTTGCGGACGATCTCCTGGGTGGCGGCGGTCTGCTGCTCCACCGCGGCGGAAACGGTGATGACGATGTCGTTGATGCTGCCGATGGTGGTGCCGATGCCGCTCAGCGCCTCGGCGGAGCCGCGCGCGACCTCCTGGATGCTGGCGATCTGGGCGGAGATGTCCTCGGTCGCCTTGGCGGTCTGGTTGGCGAGGTTCTTGACCTCCTGCGCGACCACGGCGAAGCCCTTGCCGGCCTCCCCGGCGCGGGCCGCTTCGATGGTCGCGTTCAGCGCCAGCAGGTTGGTCTGCCCGGCGATGCTGTTGATGAGCTGGAGCACCGCGCCGATCTTCTGCGCGGCGTCGACCAGACCGTTCACCGTGGCGTTGGTCCGCTCCGCCTCGGCCACCGCGCCGCGGGCGATCTGCGAGGACTGGGCGACCTGCCGGCTGATCTCGGCGATCGAGCCGGTGAGCTGCTCCGACGCGGCGGCGACCGTCTGCACGTTGGCGGACGCCTGCTCGGCGGCGGCGGCCACGGCGAGCGACTGGCGGTTGGTGGCGGCGGCGATCTGCGCCATGCGCTGGGCGTTGCCCTTCATCTCGTCCGACGCGGCCACCGTGTTGTCGGCGATGCCGCGGACGCTGCCCTCCAGGCTGTCGGCGACCTGATCCAGAATGGCGCGCTTGCTCTCCTTCTCGGCCGCCGCGTAGGTCTCCAGCAGCACTTCGAGGTCGAGCCAGGCGACCCGCCCCAGCGTGTCGCGCAGGGCCGCCCGCTCCGCCGCCTTTCTCGATCCGAACAGCGATCCGCGCCCTTCCGCCGCGTCGAGTCCCAGTTCGCGGACGATGCCGCTGGACACCGTGTGATGGCAGATGGCCACCGCATAGCCCGGCACACCGTGGTCGTAGAATGCCTTGGCCAGCCGATGGGCGGATTCCAGGAAGCCCGGACCGAGGTCGCCCGAAACCACGCGGGTCCAATGGGCGACGCGCGCGGCGTGCACGTCCGGCAGGATCAGGGCGTCGCGGATTTCCGGCCAAGCGGCGAAGGCGCTGTGCCACCGCTCCAGCAGAGAGGGCAGGCGGTGCTGCGCGAAGTCCCGGTTGGCGCGCAGACGCGCAATGTCCGCCTCGGTGATGCTGAAGGCCCGGAGCCGGTTTTCCTGGCCGTCACGTTCCTGTACGCCCGCCATGATGTTATCATCCTGAAATGTTGATGGCCGGAGCGTTGCCCGCCATCCTTGAAGCTGCCAACGTTTCTACGCCACCAGGATAGCATCGGATTGCTTCAAAATTATCATAAGACACCCCAAATTCGTCATACCCTGGTATGCGAGCAGGCCCCATCCGGCCATCAGCCTTCCGATGGGCGCTAGCGCAAAGCCTTACCTCTGCCACAGCCCCCCGTGCTAAAGTGGTGGGGACCGCGGCCGGGAAACTTGGCCGCGTTGGTTTTGTCGGATGGCGTTTCGACCCGCATGCTTCAGTCACTCTACCGCGGCCTGACGACCCTCGCCGGGCCGGCGGTTCGTCTGTATCTCGACCGGCGGCTGGCCGCCGGCAAGGAGGACTCCGCCCGCCGGGGAGAGCGCTTCGGCACGGCCGCGCGCCCGCGGCCGCCCGGACGGCTGGCCTGGATCCACGCGGCCAGCGTGGGGGAGGCCAACTCCGTCCTCGTCCTCATCGACCGCCTGCTCGACGAGACGCCGGACCTGACGGTCCTGATGACCACCGGCACCGTCACCTCGGCGGAGCTGATGGGCCGCCGCCTGCCGGAGCGCGCCTTTCACCAATATGTGCCGGTGGACCTGCCGGCGGCTGTGGACCGTTTCCTCGACCATTGGCGCCCCGATCTGGTGCTGTGGACGGAATCGGAGATCTGGCCCAACCTGCTCGGCGCCGTGCGGGCGCGCGGCATTCCGGCGGCGCTGGTCAACGCGCGCATGTCGGAGCGCTCCTTCAACCGCTGGCGTTGCGCGTCGGGCCTGATCACGCCGCTGCTCTCCACCTTCCAGGTCACGCTGGCCCAGTCGGAGGAGGACGCCGACCGCCTGCGCCGGCTGGGCGCGCGGGGCGTCGTCAGCGTCGGCAACCTGAAATTCTCCGCCGAGCCGCCGCCCGCCGACCCCGCCGCCCTGGCGACGCTGCGCGCGGCCTGCGCCGGGCGCCCCGTCTGGCTGCTCGCTAGCACCCACCCCGGCGAGGACGAGCTGGCCGCCGCGGTTCATGAGGCGCTGGCCCCGCGCCTGCCCGGCCTGCTGACCCTGCTGATCCCCCGCCACGCCCACCGCGGCGCCGACATCGCGGCGCTGCTGCGCGGGCGCGGCCTGACCGTCTCGCGCCGCGGCGAGGGCGCCCTGCCCGCCGCCGCGGACGCCGTGCACATCGCCGACACGATGGGGGAGATGGGGCTGTTCTACCGGCTGGCCCCGGTGGTCTGCATGGGCGGGTCCTTCGTGCCGCACGGCGGCCAGAACCCGGTGGAGCCGGCCCTGCTCGGCTGCGCGGTCCTCTACGGCCCGCACATGTGGAACTTCGCGGAGATCACCCGCCAGCTCGAAGCCGCCGGGGGCGCCCTGCCGGTGTCCGGGGCGGAGGCTCTGCCCGACGCGGTCGGGCGCCTGCTGACCGACGAGGCCGCCCGCGCCCGCGTCGCCGCCGGCGCGTCGGCGGTGACCGAGACCAACCGGCGGATCGTCGACCGCGCGCTGGCGGCGCTCGCCCCCGTCCTGGGCGTCGGCAGCGTCCGGCCGGCGGCATGAGGACTCCCGGCTTCTGGTACGGGTCCGGCGGGGCCGCCGGGGCGGCTCTGGGCTGGGCGCTCGCCCCGCTGGGCGCGCTCTACGGGCTGGCCGGGCGGCTGCGCATGGCGACGGGGCGGCCGGAGCGGGCCGCCGTGCCCGTCCTCTGCGTCGGCAATCTGGTGGCGGGCGGGGCCGGCAAGACACCGGTCTGCATCGCCCTGGCCGAGGCCCTGCGCGCCCGCGGGGCCGCCCCCGCCTTCCTCACCCGCGGCCATGGCGGGCGCGAGCGCGGGCCGCTGGCCGTCGATCTCGGCACCCACGATTCCGCCGCGGTGGGCGACGAGGCGCTGCTGCTGGCCGCCCACGGTCCCTGCTGGGTGGCGCGCGACCGCGCCGCCGGAGCACGAGCGGCCGTCGCCGCCGGCGCCTCCGTCCTGGTGATGGACGACGGCTTCCAGAATCCCGGCCTCGCCAAGGATCGGTCGCTGATCGTGGTGGACGGGGCGGTGGGCTTCGGCAACGGCCATCTCGTCCCCGCCGGCCCCCTGCGCGAACCGGTGGCCCATGGGCTGGCCCGCGCCGACGCCGTCGTGGTGCTGGGCGAGGACCGCGCCGGGGTGGAGCGCCGCGTGGCCGGCGCCCTGCCCGTCCTGCACGCCCGGCTGGAACCGGTGGAGGGCGCCCGCGCGCTCGCCGGACAGGCGGTCCTCGCCTTCGCCGGCATCGGGCGGCCGGAGAAGTTCTTCGCGACGCTGGAGGCGCTGGGCGCCCGCGTGGTGGAGCGCGCCGCTTTCGCCGACCACCACCCCTATCGCCCCGAGGAGGTGATGGCCCTGGTGGACCGCGCCGCCGCGCTGGGCGCCCTGCCCGTCACCACCGTGAAGGACGCCGTCCGCCTGCCGGAGCCTTTGCGCGCCCTGGTCCGGGTGGTGCCGGTGCGCGCCGTCTGGCGGGACCCCGCCGCCCTCGACCGCCTGCTCGCCCCCCTTCTGACCGCGCTTCCGACTGGAGTTCCCAATGGCTAAGCCGCGCGGCCCCCTGGTGTCCTGGCTGACCCGCCGGGTCGGCTACCCGCTGGAGGCCGTCCTCGTCCACGGCTTCTGCGGCCTGTTCCGCGCCCTTCCGCTCGACCGCGCCTCGGCTCTCGGCGGCTGGATCGGACGGACCGTCGGCCCGCGCCTTCGCAGCACCCGCACCGCCCGCCGCAACCTGGAGCGCGCCTTCCCCGAGAAATCCCCCGCGGAGATTGACGCGATCATCCTCGGCATGTGGGACAATCTGGGCCGCGTCATCGCCGAGTACCCGCATCTGGACGCTATCGGTGCCTATGGCCCCGGCGGCCGGACCGAAGTGGTCGGCGGCGAGCACATCGACGCCCTGCGCGACGACGGCAAGGCCGGCATCCTGGTGTCCGGCCATTTCGCCAACTGGGAAGTGAAGCCCGTCTGCTCCCGCAAGATGGGATTGGAACTGGCGGTGGTCTACCGCGCGCCCAACAACCCCTATGTCGACCGGCTGCTGACCGAACTGCGGGGGGCCGCCGGCGGCACGCACATTCCCAAGGGGCCTGAGGGCGCGCGCACGCTGATCCGGGTGCTGACCAAGGGCGGACATGTCGGCATGCTGATCGACCAGAAGATGAACGACGGCATGCCCGTCCCCTTCTTCGGACGGGACGCCATGACCGCGCCGGCAGCGGCACAGCTCGCCCTGCGGCTGGGCATCCCGCTGGTGCCGGCGCGGACGGAACGGCTGGACGGCGCGCGTTTCCGCATCACCGTCCTGCCGCCGGTGGAGCCACCAAACAGCGGCGACCGCAACGCTGATGTGCGGATTTTGATGGAGCGCCTGAACGCCCTGTTGGAGCAATGGATTCGCGAGCGCCCCGCCGAATGGCTCTGGCTGCACCGGCGCTGGCCCGACTGACGGCCCGACTGACGGAGAAAATCCCATGCCCCTGCCGCTCGATCCGCATCTGCTTCAGCTCTACCTCGTCGCGGCGCTGGTCCTGACGGTGGCGCCGGGCCCCGATTCCCTGCTGGTCCTGTCGCGCAGTGTGATGGACGGGCGCAACGCCGGGGTGGTCGCCACCGCCGGCATCACGCTGGGCAACCTGATCCACGCGCTGCTGGCCGCCGCCGGCATCTCGGCCCTGGTCGCCGCCTCGCCGGCCCTGTTCGACGTGCTGCGCTACGCCGGCGGCGCCTATCTGGGCTGGATCGGCGGACGCGCGCTGTGGAGCGCCCTGCGGACCGGCTTCGGCCGCCGCGGCGGCGAAGAGGCGCCCACCGCCAAGCCCGAGTCGGCCCCGGCGCACCGCGTCTTCCTCCAGGCGCTGCTGACCAACCTGCTGAATCCGAAGGTCATCCTGTTCTATCTCGCCTTCGTGCCGCAATTCGTCGCACCGGCGCTCGGCCACGTCGCGCTGCAGATCTTCCTCCTCGGCTCGATCCTCGGCGTCATCGGCGGCCTCTACCTGCTGGGGGTCGCGGCCCTCAGCGCCGGTGCGGCGCGGCGCGCGCTGTCGAGCGCGCGGGTGCGGGCGGTGCTGGACGGCGTGGCGGGGGTTCTGTTCCTGGGCTTCGCGCTGCGCCTGCTGCTGACCGACCGGCGCATCGCCTGACGGCAAATCCGTCAGGCGGGAAAAGACGTTGCGGAGTCAGTGGACGTGCGTGGCCGGGGGTGTCATAGTGCCGCCCGCGTTTAACCGGCCAGCCCGTCCGGCCGAATGGCTTACCGACCGCGAGCGACGATGAGCGAGAAGATCTCCCTGATCACCTGGATGGCGAACATCCACATCCGGTTTGTCACCTGGCGCCGGGGCAACAAGGTCGGCACCGACCGCTTCGGCAACACCTATTACCGCTGCCCGAGCAAGATCGCCGGCGTCAAGGAACGCCGCTGGGTGATCTATGCCGGGGAACCGGATGCCTCCAAGGTGCCGCCGGAATGGCATTCCTGGCTGCACCACACCACGAAGGAGCCGCTGCCGGAAGGCAACAGCGCCTTCCACAAGCCGTGGCAGAAGGAGCATCTGCCGAACCTGTCCGGCTCGCTCCAGGCCTACCGGCCGCCCGGGCACCAGTATGCGGGCGGGCAGCGCGTGCGCGCCACCGGCGACTACGAACCCTGGACTCCGGGCTGAGACGCCCGCGCGGTCCCTTAGGAATCCCTCATGCGCCGCAATGTGATTGAAACCGTGCTCGGCGGGGTCGTCCTCGCCGTGGCCGGCTTTTTTCTGGCTTTCGCCTACACCAGCGCCGATTTGCGCAAGGTGAACGGCTACGCCCTCACCGCCAATTTCACCAGCATCTCCGGCCTGCAGAGCGGGGCGGACGTGCGGATCAGCGGCGTGAAGGTGGGGTCGGTCACCGAACTGACGCTCGACCCGAAGAGCTATCAGGCGGTCGTGCACATGTCGATCCACCCGGACATCAAGCTGCCCAAGGACACCGCGGCGGTCATCGCCTCGGAAAGCCTGCTGGGCGGCAAGTTCCTGTCGCTGGAGCCGGGCGGCGAGGAGGACATGCTCAAGCCGGAGGGCCGCGTCGAGTACACGCAGAGCACCCCCGGCATCGAGCAGCTTCTCGGTCAGGTCATCTTCTCGCTGCAGAACATGAGCAAGCCCGGACAGGAGGGCGGCGAGCCGCCCAAGCTGTAAGCGCCGCATACGGAAACGACGAACGAAGGGGCCTCGCGGCCCCTTTTTTCGTTTGCGCCATCCACTTTTTCCCACCCCCCTTCGGAACAGCCGCGGCCACGCTGCCGTTTCCTTCTCCGGATCCAATACGGCACACCCATCACGCCAGACCCATCACAGAGGAGATCAGCGATGAAAGCCCGTTTCCTGGTTCTCGGCCTCGCCCTGTTCGCCGCCGCCTGCGGCGTCAACACCGAGGAGAAGGCCGCCAGCGGCGCTCTGGGCGGGGCTGCGGCGGGCGCCGTGGTCGGCGGGCCGGTCGGCGCGGTGGTCGGCGGAGCCGCGGGCGCCGCGGGCGGCACCGCCACCCAGAAGGTCGAGGAGAAGGAGGGCACCGCCGGTCCGTCCACCAACGCCCCCTACGGCGGCACCCGCCCCAGCGGCAGCATCACCCAGTAAAAGCCGGCGCGGAGTAGACGGGGAGACGCTTCCGGGCTAGAAGGCTGTCGGGTTTCGGCCCACGCCGTTCGACATCACGGAAGCGATCCCCAGTGACGACGATCCCAGTGACGACGACTCCGAAAAGCCTCATCGGCCCGATCGTTGGCAAACGCGTTCGCGGCGCGGCCCTGGCGGCCGCGCTGCTCTGCCTTCCGGCCGTGAGCCTGACCAGCGGCCCCACCGCCGCCGCCCCGGTGCCGGAGGAGATGGTCAGCCGCCCCGCCGCCAAGCTGCAGGGGCTGGACAAGATCACCGCCCGCACCTCGACCTTCACCATCGCGGTCGGCGAGACCAAGGCGCTCGGCAGCCTGCGCATCACCCTGCGCGCCTGCAAGGAGAACCCGCCGATCGAGACGCCGGAGACCGCCGCCTTCCTCGAAGTGATCGAGAACAAGCCCGGCGAGCAGGCGGAACCGGTGTTCAGCGGCTGGATGTTCGCCTCCAGCCCCGCCCTGTCGGCGATGGAGCACCCGATCTACGACGTCTGGGTGCTGTCCTGCGAGGGCGACTGAGTCAAGCCCCGAGGGCCGCCCTCAGCCGTCCGCACCCAGCAGCGCCGTGACGGCCGCCTCCTGGTCGACGCCGCCGAAGTCCGTCGGGACCGCCAGGGCGGCGGCCAGCCGGCGGCGGTATTCGGCGCGCGGGATCTCCATGGCGCCGAACTGGCTCAGATGCTCCGTCACGAATTGCGCGTCCAGCAGCGTGTAGCCCGCCGCCCGCAGCCGGGCGACCAGATGCACCAGCGCCACCTTGCTGGCGTCGGTGACGCGGCTGAACATGCTTTCCCCGAAGAAGGCGCCGCCCAGCGCGACGCCGTAGAGGCCGCCGACGAGTTGGCCACCGCTCCAGCATTCCACGCTGTGGGCGCAGCCGCGCTCGTGCAGTTCGGTGTAGAGCCGCAGGATGTCGCCGTTGATCCAGGTCTTCGGGCGGTCCGGGGTCGGTTCCGCGCAGGCTTCGATCACCGCGCGGAAGGCCGCGTCGAAACGCAGCTCGAACGGGCCGCGCCGCACCGTCTTGCGCAGCTTGCGCGGGACGTGGAAGCCCTCCAGCGGCAGGACGCCGCGCCGTTCCGGATCGAACCAGTACAGCTCCTCGGAGTCGGCGTTCTCCGCCATCGGGAAAATGCCGGCGGCGTAGGCGCGCAGAAGCAGCGATGCGGACAGTTCGATCATCGCGGACACTATAGCCGTTTGCCCCCTCACCCCCGCAACGTTATCTCAGCGCACCACTTCCGCGCGACAGGTGGCTCCCACCATGGTATGCAACGGGAGAGCGTTCCCTTAGAAGGAATTCCAGCATGAAGATGGTTCTGTCAGCCATTGCAGTCGCGGTGGTTGCGTTTCTCTCGATGACCGGCGCGTCATGGGCGCAGCGCAGGGCGGAGCCCGGCACCTTCGATTACTATGTGCTCAGCCTGTCCTGGTCGCCCACCCACTGCGCCAAGAATCAGGGCGACGCCGATCCCGACCAGTGCGGGATGGAGCGCAAGTTCGGCTTCATCGTCCACGGCCTGTGGCCGCAATACAGCAACGGCGGCTATCCGGCCACCTGCAGCCGCGACCGCACGGTTCCCCGCGCCGTGGTGGACGCCACCATGCCGGTGATGCCCAGCGTCGGCCTGATCGTGCACCAATGGACCAAGCACGGCACCTGCAGCGGCCTGCCCGTCACCGACTATTTCGCGCAGGTCCGCAAGGCCTTCGCCAAGGTGAAGATCCCCGAGGCGCTCCAGGCTCCGAAATCCGACCTGTCGATCCCCGCGACCCAGGTGGAGCGGCTGTTCGTCCAGGCCAATCCGGGGCTGGAGCCGGAGTCGGTGGCGCTGGTCTGCTCCAAGCGCGACGTGGCGGAGGTGCGGCTGTGCCTGAGCAAGGACCTGTCCTTCATGCCCTGCGGCGCCAAGGTGGTGGACCGCTGCCGCCGCGACGCGCTGCTGACCGCGGCGCCGTGACGGTGGGGTGCGGGATTCTCGGGGGACAACAGGGTTTTCACGGATTGCACGGATTTTGACACGGATTTCGCGGATTTTCTCTATTCGCGCCTAGCGCGGGCCTGTTCGATCAGCGAGGGCTGAGCAAGCCCAAAGAAATCTGTGTCATCCGTGCTCAAATCCGCGCAATCCGTGAAGACTTGGTTGCCCGCAAGAATCCCGCGCTCACACGAACGAAAAGAGCCCGTCCTCCCCATCGGGAAGAAGGGCTCTTTTTCATTCAGCCAAACAAACGATTACTTCTTCATGCCCATCAGCTGTTCGAGCCAGTGGATGTCGTAGTTGCCGTCGATGAAGGCCTGCTGCGCGATGATGCGCTGGTGCAGGGGCAGCGTGGTGTCGACGCCGCCGATCACATACTCTTCGATCGTCCGGCGCAGCCGCATCAGGCACTCGTTGCGGGTGGTGCCGTGGACGACCAGCTTGGCGATCAGGCTGTCGTAGTGCGGCGGGATGCGGTAGCCGTCGTAGAGCGCCGAGTCGACGCGCACGCCCAGGCCGCCCGGCGCGTGGTAGCCGTCGATCTTCCCCGGCGACGGGATGAAGGTCTCCGGATGCTCCGCGTTCACGCGGCACTCGATCGAATGGCCCTGGAAGCGGATGTCCGCCTGGCCGTAGCCGAGCGGGGCGCCGGTCGCCACGCGGATCTGCTCGCGCACCAGATCGATGCCGGTGATCATCTCGGTGATCGTGTGCTCGACCTGCAGGCGGGTGTTCATCTCGATGAAGTAGAACTGCCCGTCCTCGAACAGGAACTCCATCGTGCCGACGCCGCGGTAGCCGATGGCCGCCGCCGTCTTGGCCGCCAGATCGCCGATGAAGGCGCGCTGCTCGGCGTTCAGGGCCGGCGACGGGGCTTCCTCGATGACCTTCTGGTGGCGGCGCTGCACGGAGCAGTCGCGCTCGCCGAAATGCACGCAGTTGCCGTGCTCGTCGCCGAGAAGCTGGATCTCGATGTGCCGGGGCTTGCCGAGATACTTCTCGATGTAGACCTCGTCGTTGCCGAAGGCGGCGCGCGCCTCGCCACGGGCGAGCTGGTAGGCTTCCTTGAGCTGGTCGGGGTTGCGGGCGACCTTCATGCCCTTGCCGCCGCCGCCCGCCGCCGCCTTGATGAGGATCGGATAGCCGGTCTCGCGGCCGATCTTCTCCGCCTCCTCCAGCGTCGGCACCGGGCCGTCGGAACCGGGGACCACGGGCAGCCCC
This sequence comes from Azospirillum sp. TSH58, assembly GCF_003119115.1. Classification (NCBI taxonomy): domain Bacteria; kingdom Pseudomonadati; phylum Pseudomonadota; class Alphaproteobacteria; order Rhodospirillales; family Azospirillaceae; genus Azospirillum; species Azospirillum sp. TSH58. The sequence continues at coordinate 2,379,747 of NZ_CP022364.1, read as the reverse complement.
TGCTCCATCACCGTCTTCTTCGCGGTGACCTTGTCGCCCATGATGCGGATGTGCTCCGCGGTCGGGCCGATGAAGGTGAAGCCGTGCTCCTCCACCATCTCCGCGAACTGGGCGTTCTCCGACAGGAAGCCGATGCCGGGATGGATCGCGTCCGCCCCGGTGATCGACGCCGCCGACAGGATCGCCGGAATGTTCAGGTAGCTTTCGCGGGCCGACGCGGGGCCGATGCACACGCTCTCGTCCGCGAGGCGGACGTGCATGGCGTCGGCATCGGCGGTGGAATGCACCGCCACGGTCTGGATTCCCATCTCACGGCAGGCGCGGTGGATGCGCAGAGCAATCTCACCGCGGTTCGCGATCAGGACCTTCTCGAACATCGCCAAGGGATGATCCCCGCTCACTCGATGATCATAAGGACTTCGCCGAACTCCACCGGCTGGCTGTCGGAGATCAGGATCTCGACGACCGTGCCGCCCCGCGGGGCCTTGATGGGGTTCATGACCTTCATCGCCTCGATGATGAGGACGGTCTGGCCGGCCTTCACCGTGTCGCCGACGCGCACGAAGGGCGTGCCGCCCGGCTCGGCCGCGGCGTAGGCCGTGCCGACCATCGGCGAGGTGACCGCGCCCGGATGGCTGGCGGGCTTGCCGGCCGGGGCCGCCGCCGCAGCGGCGACCGGAGCGGGAGCGGCGACCGGAGCGTGCACGGCCACCGTCTGGGCGGCCGTCGGGCGGGTGACGCGGATCCGCTTCTCGCCCTCGGCAAACTCGATCTCGCTCAAGCCCGTCTCACGCAGGAGATCCGCGAGCTTGCGGACCAGATCGCCGTCGATGTCGAAGCTTGCCATGGTGTTCGTTTTTCCCGTGTTCCTTAGTCGCGCTCGAGGATATTCGCCATGGCGTCCAGCGCCAGCAGATACCCGTGAGGGCCGAAGCCGCAGATCATCCCCTTGGCCACCGCGGAAATGTGCGAGTGGTGGCGGATGGCCTCACGCTTGTAGATGTTGGAGAGATGCACCTCGACGATCGGCAGCTCGGACAGGATCAGCGCGTCCATGATGGCGACGGAGGTGTGGCTGTAGGCGCCGGCGTTGATGACGATGCCGTCATGCTCCGTCCGCGCCTGCTGAATCCAGGAAACGAGTTCGCCCTCGTGGTTCGACTGCCGGAAATCGATGGCCAGCCCGAGCTGTTCGGCGCGTTCCTGGCACGCGCCTTCCAGGTCGTCGAGCGTCATGGAGCCATAGATATGCGGTTCGCGCACGCCCAGCATGTTCAGGTTCGGTCCGTTCAGGACCAGAACGGAAGCGTCGATGGCCACGGGCCACGCCCCTTTTCCAAGATCGAGTCCGCGCGTTTATAGCACTTTGCGTCGCGCTGGCAATGCCGCATGGCGCAAACGTTACGCCCATTCGGCGTGTTCTGCCCCCTTCGACGCCAAATGCCTCACGGCGCGGCGGACAGGTGGCGGCGCAGGATCTCCTCGAAGGCCCCGCCGTCCTTCAGCTTTCTCAATCCGGCGTTGAAAGCCGCCAGGATCGCCGCCGCCTCCGGCAGCGAACGGGAGAGAATCAGGTGCTGCCCGGCGCGGGCGTAGGGCAAGGGGGCGACGCGGATCTCGTCGCCCATCATCGCCTTGGCCACGGCGCTCCGCCCGGTGAACTCGTCGATGACGAAGGCGTCCACCCGGCCCGAGGCGGCCATCCGCACGCAGGCCGGCAGATCCGCCGGGCTTTCCCGGGTCAGCGCGCCCGCCGCGGCCAGCGCCGCCAGTTCCGGCGGCAGGGCGTAGCCGACCGGCGCGCAGACCGTGCGGCCCCGGAAATCCTCCGGCTTGCGGAACACCATGCCGCTGTGGGCGGACAGGTAGACGAGTTGCCGCACCTCCAGCAGCGGGTCGGAGAACAGCATCTCCATCTCGCGGTCCGGCGTGCGGACATAGGGGAAGGTGCCGAGGAACTTGCCCGCCAGCACGCCGTCGTAGCCGCGGCGCCAGGGCATGAAGCGCACCCCGTAGCGCAGCCCCACCTCGTCGAAGGCGCGGCGCACGATCTCGGTCAGCAGGCCGCCCTCCGGCAGATCCTCCCCGGTGAAGGGCGCGAAATCGTTGCCGGTGACGAGATGCAGGGCTGAGCCGAGCGGGGCGGAGGCGATTGGGGCCGAGTCGGGCGTCGCCGCCCGGACGGGACCGAGCGCCGCCAGCAGCAGGAGCATGGCCAGAAGCCCCCGCCGCCCCACCATGGCCGGCCTCCCTTCCCTCTCGCGCCGCCGCCCGATCACTCCGCCGGGGCGCGGTTGCGCCGCCCGGCGGGGTCGGTGAACAGGTCGTTGATGCGCTGGACATGCTCCGCCACCGCCTCGCGGATGGAGAAGATGCGCTTCTCGGCGCCGCCGCTCCAGCCGACCGGCTTCTTACGGAAGATCGAGCGGAAGAAGCGGGTGTTGCGCAGGAAGCCCTGCTGCAGGTTCAGGTCCACGTCGCCGTAGCGCTCCGGCAGGCTGCGGGCGACCCGGCGGGCCATGAAGGAGCGCAGCCAGAAGTGGCCGGCGCCGAACAGGCCGCCCAGCACCACCAGCGCCGCCAGCACCCCGACCGGCAGTCCGCCGGCCCAGGCCGGCTGCGACTGGGTCAGCCAGGTGAGGAAGGCCGACACCGTGTCCCCGCCGGCGAGGCTGGCGATCCCGCCGAACAGCAGGGCGAGCAGGGCCAGCCACACCGCGTCGCCGATCAGCACCAGCTTGCGCCAGCGCTTCATCGCCGCGGCGAGCTGCGGGACGATCTCGCCCTTCAGCTCCTTCACGAGGCTGTCGATCATGCCGACGATGCGGTAGGCGCGGGCGACCTCCACCTCGTTGATGCGCACCTGGAGTTCGGCGAGGTCGGCGTCGCGCCGCGCCTCGTAGCGGGCGCGCACGGCGTCGTCGGCGATGGCGACCGCCGACTTGCTGTCGTAGAGCGCGTAGAAGCGGCCCGACACCAGGCCGGCCTGGGCGATGGCGCGCTGCCACGCGCCGAACACCGCCTCCAGATTGTCTTCCTTCGCCGTCGTGTCGATCTGGTTCAGGATGTAGCAGACCTTGCGCGCGTCGGCGCGGTCCACCGTCTTCGCCACCAGATGCTTCAGCGTGTCCTGCATCGCCCCCGGTTCCGGGTGGCGCCCGTCGAAGAAGACCAGCACGAGGTCGGACAGCTCGACGATGTGGTCGACCAGCCGCAGCACCGAGCGGCGCTGGTCGTCGGCGTCGAAGCCCGGCGAGTCGATGAAGATCTTGCCGCGCGCCCGGTCGCCGGACAGCGTCTTGAGCTGCAGGTAATTGTCGATGCGCTTGCCCTCGCCCGCCGCGACCTTCTCGATCTCGTCGGCGATCCGGTAGAAGGGGAAGCGCGGGTCGGCGTTCAGCGCGGTGCCCGGCAGCGCCTCCCGCCGGGTTTCCGGCCCGTGGCAGATCACCGTGAACTTGTCGTCCACCGCCTGGTTGCCGGTGTTCTGCAGCGGCGCGCCGAGATAGCCGTTGAGGAAGGTGGATTTGCCCGCCGAGAAGGTACCCAGCACCGCGATCATCGGCCACCAGGGAATGCGCGTGGTCAGCGACTCGTGCGGCCCCAGCAGGCCCAGCCGGACCAGGACACGGTCGAAACTGCGGAAGGTCGGGATGACCGGGAGGAGGTTCGGGTTTTCCGCGCGGAGATGCGCGTCCAGGGCGGCGAGGCGCTGCTGGAGGGCTTGCCTGGGGGTCATGGCCGGCCGGGTCCCGTCTGCTGTGAAATGGGTGACGTCTCGTGTCGGAGGCATTCTCTAGCACGAGGGGCCGTTGCGATGGACAGCGAAATCGCGGTGACCGGAAACGCCGTGACGGCGGCGCAGCATCGGCCCTATCTTGACCCCGTCGTCCGATTCCAAGCATGACCGCGAGGAGGCAGGCCAGTGACGCAGGGACCGCAGGGGCACGGTGCCCAGCACCACGATCACGATCATCATGACCATGAGGATGGCCATGACCACGGGCATGAGCATGGACATGACCACGGCCACAGCCACAGCCACGGGCATTCCCACACCGCGAGGGTGACGGCCGACAGCGAGCGGCGGATCCTGCTGGTCCTGCTGATGACCGCCGGCCTGATGGTGGTGGAGGTGGTGGGCGGCGTCCTGTCGGGGTCGCTCGCCCTGCTGGCCGACGCCGGGCACATGCTGACCGACGCGGCGGCGCTGGCGCTGGCCTGGCTGGCCTTCCGGCTGGGGCGGCGCCCGTCCGACCGGCGGCGCAGCTTCGGCTACCACCGGCTCCAGGTCCTCGCCGCCTTCGTCAACGGCCTCAGCCTTTTCCTGCTGTCCGCCTGGATTCTGTGGGAGGCGGCGCAGCGGCTGATGGAGCCCCAGCCGGTCCTGGGCGGCACCATGATGGCGGTGGCGGTGCTGGGCGGGCTGGGCAACCTCGCCGGCTTCTACATCCTGCACCGCGGCGACCGGGAGAACCTGAACGTCCGCGGCGCCGCCCTGCATGTGCTGGGCGACCTGCTGGGCTCGGTGGCGGCGGTGGCGGCGGCGGGCATCATCCTGGCGACCGGCTGGACGCCCATCGACCCCATCCTCTCGGTGCTGGTCGCCCTGCTGATCCTGCGCGGCGCCTGGGAGGTGGTGCGGCAGAGCGCCCACATCCTGGTGGAGGGCACGCCGGTCGGCATCGATGTGGACGAACTGCGCAGCGCCCTGCACGAGGCGGTGCCAGCGGTCACCGACATCCATCACGTCCATGTCTGGTCCCTGACGGCGGAGCGGCCGCTGCTGACCATGCACGCCGTGGTGCCGCCGGGAACCGACCGCGACGCGGTGCTGCGCGATCTTGTCAAGACCCTGCGCGGACGCTTCGGCATCGGCCACGCCACGGTTCAGGTGGAGACCGGCCCCTGCCCGGACGGCCGGGAGATGCACCACGCGGCCTGACGGGCCTCACCGTCTGTGACCTTCTTCGGTGGTATGGATCGATCACCGCGCCGGAAACGTTGCTTTCGGCATGGCTGCCGAAAACGACCCCGACACCGACTCCCTGCGCCTGACGGCGGAGGAGCTCGCCTTCCTTCTCAGCGATCCGCAGAGCCGCGCGGACCGGGAGGAGCGCAACGCCCGCGCCAACCGCGCCCGCACCGAGCGGCGGCGCAGCGATCCCGCCTATGCGGAGCGCCTGCGCAACGACGACCGGCTGCGCCAGCGGCGGCACCGCGCCAAGGCGGCCATCGGCCGGCCCGAACGGGAGCCGGAGCCGCCCATTCCCCTGCCCGCCCTGACGGCGGCGGACGCCCTGCGCCGTCTGGAAGCCCATCTGGAGGCGACCGCCACCCCGCAGGCGGCCCAGTTGCGCCGCCGTCCGGAGGCGTTGCGGCGCTACGCCGCGGCGTTCGAGCTGTACCGCGCCCTGTCGGGCCGGGGGGAACGCCCGACGCGCGGCGCCTTGGCCGCCGCCTTCGCCGCACGGCTCGGCCTCTCCCTCACCCCGTCGCAAATCCAGAAGCTGCGCGATCATGTGGAAGGCTTCGCCCGTCCGGGAGGCCCCTGGCACGCCGGCTGACCGGCGGAGCGGAAGGGCCGATACAGCGCGTCACGCAGCCCGGCCCTCGCGGCCCCTGTTCGGCCCACGAACGGTCGTTAACCCACTATTAACTATGATTTAAGGAAGCGTTAAGCCTGTTCAGGCCTCCCGCGATACGCCGCCATCCCCGCCAGAGCGCTGCGTGACAGGACGTATCGGGCTTCCGGCTTCGCCCTACAGATCGGTCGGGGCGTTGGGCACCGGGGGATCGGACCTCGGCGGCGTGGGTTCGGCCGGTCCTGGATTGGGGGGTGCCGGGCGGGACCGGTCGAGCCGGCGGATGACGATGTCGCCCTCCGGGGTGACTTCGGGGGGAGCGAACATCGGCACCTGCCGCACCCACCCCTCCAGCGCCTTCATCAGCAGTTCCACGCCCTGGCGGGCCTGCTCGCCCGGCGTGCTGGGCGCGCCGGGAGCCGGCGGAGTGGCGCCGGGCGGGGGCGGCGTGTCGGCGGCGCCCGCCGGCACCGCCCACAGGGCGCCGGCAAGGAACAGGGGCACCATGAGACTTACGGGGATGAGGCGGCGCGCGGTCATGGGTTCGTCACTCCCGGTTGGTGAAGGAGGCCGGTGTGATGGCCTACCCTGACAAACGTCCGCGCCGCCCTTTCCATCGCACGCATTCTTCAGCGTGCCCCCAATCGGAACCCCTTATCAGAACTCCTTCCAATCGTCCTCGTCGGCGGAGGCGCGCTGCAGGGTGGCCGAGGCCGCCTTGCCCGCCGCTGCCGGACGGGCCGGAGCCGCCGCCTTGCGCGCGGCGGGTTTGGCCGGCGCCGGCTTGGTCGGGGCGATGCTGCGCCGCAGAGCCGGAGACGCCCCGCCATGATGGACGGCGGGGGCCGCCGCGAAGGCCGCGGCGTCCAGCTTGAAGAAGCTGACCAGGGATCGCAGGTCCGTCGCCTGGTTGGCCAGCGACTGGGCGGCCGCGGTGGTCTCCTCGACGAGCGCGGCGTTCTTCTGGGTCATCTCGTCCATCTGCGAGACGGTGGCGTTGATCTCGTCGAGCGCCGCCGCCTGCTCCGAGGAGGCCGAGGCCATCTCGGCGATCAGCCCGGCGACCTGCTGGACGCCCGACACGATGCCCTCCAGCGCGTCGCCGGCCTTCTTGACCAGCTCCACACCGTCCTTCACCTGGCTGTCGCTGTCGAGGATCAGCCCCTTGATCTCCTTGGAGGCCTGGGCGGAGCGCTGGGCAAGGTTGCGCACCTCCTGCGCCACCACGGCGAAGCCGCGGCCCGCATCGCCGGCCCGCGCCGCCTCGACCGCCGCGTTCAGCGCCAGCAGATTGGTCTGGAAGGCGATCTCGTCGATCACCCCGATGATGTCGGTGATCTTGCGGCTCGACGCCTCGATGCGCTTCATCGCGTCGATCGCCGAATCCGCCACCGTCCCGCCGGATTCCGCGGCGGTGCGGGCGTCGGCGGCCATGCCGTTGGCGCGCTGGGCGTTGTCGGCGTTGGAGCGCACGGTCGCCCCCAGCTCCTCCATGCTCGCCGCCGTCTCCTCCAGGGACGATGCCTGCTGCTCCGTCCGCTCCGCGAGGTCGCTCGACCCCAGCGAAACTTCGGACGCCGCGCCGGAAATCGCGTCGGTGGCGCGCAGGATCTGGCCGACGATCTCCGACAGCTTGGCGGAGGTTGTGTTGACGTCGGTCTTCAGGGTCTGGAAAGCGCCCTGGTAATCGCGCTCCACCCGCTTGTTGAGGTCGCCCTGGGCGAGCGCGCTGAGCACCGCGCCGAGGTCGGCGATGACCGCCTCCACCGTATCGGTCAGGCGGTTGATGCCTTCCGACATCGTCCGGTAGAAGCCGTCCTTGCCGGCCAGCTCCAGGCGGCGCGACAGGTCGCCCTTCGACACGCCGTCGATCAGCGCGGCGATCTCCTCGCCGATGGCCGTCTCGCGGGCGCGCTGCGCCTCGTCGGCCCGGCGCTCGGCCTCCAGCCGCTCGCGCTCGGCCTCGTCCATCGCCTTCTTCTGGATGGCGTTGTCCTTGAACACCTGCACCGCCTGCGCCATCCGGCCGATCTCGTCGCGATTGGCGAGCGCCGGGATGGTCACCGTCAGGTCGCCGCCGGCGAGGTTCGTCATCGTCTCGGTCATCGACACCACCGGCTTGACGATGGACCGCGCCACCGCCCAGGCCAGAAGCAGGCCGAACAGGAAGGCGCCGGCCGCGATCGTCATGTTGGCCGACAGGGTGCGGTCCATGCTGCCGGTGGTTTCGGCCAGCACGGCGTCGCGGTCCTTGCCCTCGATCGCGACGGTGCGGTCGGAAAGGTCGGCGAACTCGACGCCGCGGGCGCCCATCACGTCGACCAGCCGGGCGTTTTCCAGCATGGCGGCGGCAGTCTCGCGGAACAGGGAGACGTAGCGGTCGGCAAGCTGATCGGCGGCCAGCGCGGCGGCGCGGCGCGCCGGGTTGCTCAACCGCTCGGTCGCCCGGCGGATGGCCTCGCCGAAGGCGTCGTCACGGGCCGACACTTCCGCGATGATCGACTCGTTCGGGCTGGTGAAGAAGCGCGACGCGGCAAGCCGCGCCAGCAGAAGCTGCTCCTGCGCGAGGGCGGCGTTGGCCGCCGCCTCGTGCTCGCCGTCGGCGATCAGGGTGGAGACGAGCTGCGACACGGTCTCGCGCGCCTTCTCTCCCGCCGGGACGAGCTGCTCGGTGTAGAGGCGGTCGCGGCGCAGGCGAAGCTCCGCCAGCGTGTTGAAGTCGGCCACGTAGCTGGCGAAGACCTGGTTCATCCGCTCCAGCAGGGCGCGGCGCTCGCCGGTCGTTCCATCCAGGGAGCCCCGCAGGTCCTTCACGAGGGTCGCCTGGACGGCGCGGACCTGCTCCGCCACCTTCGGGTCGCCGAAGGTGTTGAAGGTCAAGGCGAGGCGGCGCATCTGGGCGACCTGCGCGTCGATGGAGCTGACCTGGATCGAGTGGTTGCTCACCGCCGCGTAAGATTCGAAGCCGGACCGCGCCACCCCGAGGCCCCGCACGCCGATGGCGACGACCACCGCCAGCAGCAGCAACACCACAAGGAAACCAAAGTAAATGCGGGTCCCGACCTTGAAGCGCCCCGCCAGACTGCTTGTCTGCATCGACCTGATCCTTTGATTGCGATCCGGCGGCGCAGGGGAGCGTCGCCGCCGACCATCGCCGCCGACCATCCATGCCGGCCCGACCCTTCGGACGCAGCGCGGACTGTGGCGCGAACTCTATTTCCTCCGACCTATCCGAATTTGATTAGCAAAATGTTTCCACACCATCCCGGGACGACGAAATCACCACAATTTGGAATATTCACTCCATCGACCACACCCCGTAATATCATTCCTTTCCCAATCGACGCCATGCGCGGGTGCGCAACCGGCACGCGCGAGGCAGGCAATGCGCCGCAATCAGCGCCTTCAGCAGACCGGGTTGCAAGGGAGGCTGCAAGGCTGCGGGAGAAACCATATGCCTTCATATCTGCTCAAACCATGACCAGCGTGCAGTAATTTCAGAGATTCCGCTTGCGTGCCGAAAAGTTCTGTGTGAACAATCTTGTCGACATTCTCAAATCCTACATATTTATTCGCAAGCATTGGAGTTCCGGGTCCATGAGCGAACCAGCGGTGCGCAAAAGAGGGCGACGCGGATCGCCCGAATCCTGGTCGGTCGATGCACATGTCGGGCAGCGCGTGCGCATGCGCCGGACCTTGCTGGGCATGAGCCAAGAAAAATTGGGCGAAGCGATTGGCCTGACCTTTCAGCAGGTCCAGAAATACGAACGCGGCTCCAACCGCATCTCGGCCGGCACGTTGTATCGCCTCGGACTGGTTCTTGACGTTCCCATCAGTTTCTTCTTCGATTGCTACGACGATTCGCAGGCCCCCGGCGGAAAAGCGTCCTCGGCGGACGACTCCCGGGCCAATGACAGCTCGATCAGCCGCCGCGAAGCGCGCATGCTGCGGCTGTGGCGCGCCGCACCGGACAGCGTGGGCGACGAACTTCTTTCGCTTCTGGGATCCCTGTCGCCCCACCTGCGTGACGCGCGGGAGGAAGAGGTTCAGGAAGTGGATGACGGTCCGGCCAACACCGTGCCGTCGACCGCCGCGCCGAGACACCGCTTCGCCGGCGGGGGGATCGTGCTGACGGCTCCGTCCTCCTCGAAGGCCGGGTCCAAGGCCGAGTCGAAGGCTGGCCCCGCTGCGCTGGGCGGCAAGACGCTCCTGAAAGGCGCCAAGCCGCGCATCAAGGCCGAAGCGGCGCCCGGCGGAAAGCGGCGGCGTCACGGCGCCGTCTGGGACCCGGCGGACATCTACCGCGCGGGAAAAGCCCCCACCGGCAAGCCGAACAAGGCCCCCACCTGACGGCGCGACGCCGGCCCCGGAAATGTAGACCCGAAAAACACAGGCTTCAGAAACACAGACGGGGCGGCACCATCACCGGCCGCCGCCCCGCTTGGTGGAAAACGTCGGGAGTTCGGAATCAGAAGCGCAGGATCGCCGCGGTCGAGGCACCGGACGGCAGTTCCTCCTTCGTCACCACATGCACCTCGCCACCGCGCAGAAGGGTTTCGGTGGCGGCCTCCTCGACAAGATCGATGGCGCCGTCCGTTTCGTGGTGCAGCGGGAAGGCCCGGTGATAATCCTCGCGGAAGTGCCCCCAGACCTTCTCGTTCTCGGCCACCAGCAGGACACCGACCCGCCCCTCGCGCGCCGCCACCATCACGTCCTCGGCCCGCGTCGTGGTCCGTTCCGCCGTGTTGCGGTCGCCGTACAGGGCTTTGAACCGCTCCACCGCCGTCCGACGGGTCGAGTCGAACATCGGCCGGACCACCGCGTAGGCGCGTCGATGCAGCTCATCGACCTCCAGGGCGTCGGGGTTCGTCACGACCCCGTCCTCCAGCATCCCCTGCAAATGCGCGTCCCTGCGCAGATGCCCCTGGATTTCCTCGTCGGCCACCAGGACGAGCGGGCCGCGGAAGGGTTTCAGATGGTCGCGCGCACGGCCACCGACCCGGCCGAGATACTCGATGAGGTGGGCCTTGCGCAGTTCCTCGGGGTCTTCGCCGAAGTTGTGCGTCCTGGCCATGGACACGCCGCCGCGGTCCGTGCGGTCGGCGTGGCGGGCCGGCGGGGCGGTGTGCAGGTTGTTCTCGTAGTTGGTTTCGGCATGGATTTCCGCCACGCCCTGCGGCAGGCCGGCATCCTCCTCCGCGATGCCGTGGCGGGTCGCGCAGAACAGGCGGGCACGGCCCGCCGTGACGGCCAGGATCATGAAGGCCCCGTCGTCGGCCAGCAACGGCAGCAGCGGCCGCAGCGTGAAGCGGGAATTGACGACGACCTCCTCCGGCAGTTCGACGGGCACGCGATGGATGGCCGACACGCCCTTGGCCAGGAAAATCGCCAGCCCACGGTCCATGTGCCGCCAGAACTCGCTCTGCTCCAGCAGGTCGGCGGCCGGCTTGAGGAACGCCTCGGCGTCGGGCCGGCGCAGGCCGTGCTTCCCGCACAGCTGGTCCTGGGCTTTGGACAGCAGGTTGCGCAGCCGGATCACGTCTTGGCGGATGTCGCGCCCGGCGATGTGGGTGGGCAGGAAGATGGACACCGCCGGGGCGGCATCGACGGTCAGGAGCCGTTCCAGATCGTGTTTGCAGAACATCGCCTTCGTCGCCCTCCGCGTTGCTCGTTCGGGGAATTCCGATGGGAGCAACCGGCGCGTCGGGCCATGGTTCCAGGGTGCCTACCGACTGGGCAGGCGCCCGGAACACGGCGTACGGCAAGTCAGCCTATGACGGCCGCGGCGCGGCCCCCAGCCCACGACGGGGCGACCGTCACCAGGTGCGGACCGGCCCGGTGTCGATGTGCACGAAGCCGCTGCGCGGGTAGTAGCCGACGCCGCCGGCCTCCATGCCGCGGGCCGCGGTGGCGATGGCCTTCAGCTCGACATCCGGCAGCATCACGTCGATGGCCATGCCGCGGGTGTGGTAGCTTTCCTTCGCGACCCCGCGCGAGCGGCGGCGGGCCATGGCGTTGGTGCGGCGCGACCGGTAGCCGCAGATGACCCGGAAGGGCTCGTCGCTGTCCAGCGTCTGGTGCAGGCGGGCCAGCACGTCGAACAGGCGGGGGTCGTAGCGGCCGACCTGCTTGGCCCGGTGATCGCGCAGCAGCACGTCGAGCTTCTTCAGCGCGTCCGGACGATAGGCGCCGTCGGCCCAATAGACGCCGCTGAACTGCTCATTGGTGTTGATGTTGTGCAGGGACAGGCGGCGGACGCCGCCGGCCAGGGGGGCCGCAAGGGCCGGTGCGGCGGGCACCAGGACCGGTACGGCCAGGGCGGTCAGGGTCGCGGCGGCGAAGGTCAGAAACCCACGGCGGCCGGTCTCGCGCCCATTCATCGGCGCGGCACGGTCGTCATTCCCCAAAAGCATCACTCCCTATGCCTTTTGGTGATCGGGCCGCACCGTTCCAGCGCCGGACGACCCCCTATGGATTGTTCGGATAAGACCTAAATATTGCGGTCATAGCGAACGACTATTTCCTATAGGCTAGGGCTTGACCGGGATCAACCCGAAAATGGCCCGAATCGGTCACAAATCGGCCCCCGACCACAGCCGGCGCCGGCCCTGCGGGACGGTCGTCCCTGGCCGGAGGCCGTACGCCGATTTCCCGACCCGATGGAGGTCCGTCCCCGCCTCGCCGGACGCGGGTTCACGTACTACATTCGATAGAACGGACGGGGGATCGGACCTCCTGCCAGACGAGGACGGATCATGCACGCATCCCGGACGCTTACCGACCAACGACGCCGCCCGGCGCCGGTCCTGGCCGCGCTGACGCTGGCGCTGTCCGTGATCGCCGGCACGGCCGCCGCCCCGGCCGCCGCCGAGGCCGCCTCCTACCGCGAGATACTGACCGGCTGGGCCGACCGCCTGGACGACGCCGCCACGCGGCTGGAGGCGGAGCCGGAGCGCGCCGTCACCCGCATCGGGTCCGGACCGCTTCTCAAAAGGGGCAGCAACGGCGAGCGCGTGGAGCGGCTGACCCAGCGCCTGGCCGAACTGGGCTTCCTCGACCGGGCGCGCCAGGGCGATGTGTTCGATGAGGAGGTGGACACCGCGGTGCGCGCCTTCCAGTTCAGCCAGCGCATGAAGGTGGACGGGCTGGTCGGCGGCGGCACGCGGGTGGCGCTGGACCGCAGCCCGCAGGAGGCCGCCGCCCAGATGCGGCGCAGCGCGCTGTCCATGCGCGCCTTCCGCGACACGTCCCCGGACACCGTGATCCTGGTGAACCTGCCCAGCCAGACCACCACGCTGGTCCGTGACGGGGAGGAGGCGCTGACCATGCGCTCGATCGTCGGACGCCCGTCGCGCGAGACGCCCCTGCTCCAGGACCAGATCACCCACGTCATCGTCAACCCGACCTGGACCGTGCCGCCCACCGTTCTGAAGGAGGACAAGCTGCCCCTGCTGCGGGCCAAGGGCACGCCGGGAATCGCCAACGCGGTGGTCTATCTGGACGGCGCCCCGGTGGAGCCGGCCGTCGTGGACTGGCGCAACGTCTCGCCGCGCCGCGTGCGGATCGTCCAGCAGCCGGGCGACCACAACGCGCTGGGCCGGTACCGCTTCAACATGACCAACCCCTACAACATCTACCTGCACGGCACCAACGAGCCACGGCTGTTCGACCGCGAGATCCGCACCGTCAGCTCCGGCTGCGTGCGCCTGGAGGACGCGCGCGGCATGGCCGAGGCGCTGCTGGCGACCGAGCATGTGTCCACGGCGCGGCTCGACCGCATGCTGGACCGTCAGGAACCCCAGTGGATCAAGCTGACCCAGCCGGTGCCGGTGCGCTTCGTCTACTGGACCGCGACGGTGGACGACCGCGACGCCGTCCGCCTGCACCCGGACATCTACGACCTGAACGAGGACACCGTCCCCACGGCGGCGCCGGAGCCGGCCGGTCCCACCTCGTCCGACCCGATGCCCCCGGCCCAGAGGGCCTAATCCGCGGGAACGGCGCCGAACGGAAAAAGCCCCCGCCGGCCGGCGGGGGCTTTGTCGTCACGTGGCCCGCAACTCGGTGTCGGACCCGGAGGCGCGCCAGACCTTGGAGGCGGTCGGGCCGGTGTCGCCCGTGGCCTCCACATACTTCACCGGGTCGCCGGTCCTGAGCTGGTCCATATCGACGTTCAGGCAGCTGTTCCGGTGGAAATAGAGCTGCGTCCCGGTGTTGGTCGTGATGAAGCCGTGGTCCTCGGTCGGGTTGAGCTGCGAGACACGGCCGGGCTGCTCCGGATCATGGACCTTCACATCGCGGCGCATCTTGTCCTTGTATTCCTTCAACTGCCGCTCCGCGGCTTCGAAGGCGTCGCGGATCGAGGTCCGGGCGTCGGGATTGGCGTAGCGCTCCTTCGCCTTGTTCGGCTTGCGGCTGACCACGATGTCCTGGCCCGGCACCATCAGCTCGATGTGGACGTCGAAGACGTTGCCGGTCTTGTGCTGGCGGTGCTGCGCTTCCACGGCGACCCGCATGCCGACCAGACGGTCGAACAGCTTTTCCGTCTTCTCCGCCCGTTCGCGGATGTAGGCCTCCAGCTCCGGCTGGGAGTCCATGTTGTGGAAGGCGATTTCCAGGTTCGTGTCCATGGGAAGTCCTCTTCAAGCACGACGTGAGGAAAGCGGCGTGACGCCGGTCGCGGTCAGGAGTCGCGGGCTCGGCCGGGGATGCGGAACTCCTCGCCCTGGTCGGCGAGGCCCGGCATCTCGCCCTGGCTTTCCATGCTCAGCACGGGTTCGACCGGTTCGGTCCGCTCCGCGGTGTCATCGGGACCACGGGCCGGATTCGGGCGCAAGGTGTCCCGGTAGTTGTCCTCGATGGCGATTTCCTCGCTGGCGAGTTCCCAATGGTCCGCGGCGCGATTCTCCGGACGGCCTTCGCGCTCCCAGATCTGGTGAGCGCGCGCTCTGATCCGGCTTTCCAAATCATCCGCCATCCGGGCTGCCTCCTTTCGGTTCTCGTTCCGCGCCTCCCCGCGCCCTCCTCTGGGGTCGGGCGTCGGACCGGGCGCGCTTCCCGTCAACCGCACCGGAACACCGAAGGTTCCGGCTTCGGGGGTGGCCGAAGCCGGGAAACCAACGGAAACCACGCCGTTTGAATTAATCCCGAAGGGGTGATATTCGACGAAGGCGACCATCCGGAGGATAAACGCGTGAACCGGCCTGACCATGGACGCTCCCCCACGTCCAGCCTCCTTACGGGCCGCCTCCTCACGGGCATGCGCCACCTCCGCTCCGCCCTGTTCGCGCTGCCGCTGGCCTTGGGAACGCTGACCGCGGGAACGCTGGCGGGTCTGCCCGACACCGCCGCCCGCGCCGCGGATGGACCGTCGCTGCTGCAACTCGGCCTTTTCCAACGGGAGGGGGATGCCTGGTGGGCGTGGGACAGCCTGCGCCGCCGCTCGCCCGATCTGGCGGACGGACTCAGCCCGGCGGTCGTTCCGCTCGACGCGCGGCGCCAGGGCGAGGGCGTCGCCCTGCGGGCCACCGCCCCCGTGGGGCTGGACGTGACGGCGCTGTGCCGCCGCATGCTCGGCGCCGGTTTCGGCTGCCTCGTCCTCGACGCGGCCGCCCTGCCCCAGGCATCGCCCCAAACGTCGCCCCAGGCGTCGCCCCAGGCGTCGCCCCAGGCGCCGGAGATCAAGCCGCCGGCCGACAGCGCGCACGTCGCCCCGCCCCGCCCCGGTGGCGAGACCAGGACGGACGTCGCGATCACCTACCCGCCGGAGGCCGCCCGCACCATGGCCGCCATCGAGAAGTCCGGACGCCGCAAGGGCCGGCTGGGCGCGGTGATTCCCGACACGGCGCTCGACGTCATGCCGGCGACGCTGAAGGAGGAGGGTTGGAACCTCTGCGCCCTCACCTTCGACGACGGGCCGCACCGGGTGGTCACACGCCAGATTCTGGACGTGCTGAACCGCGAGAAGATTCCCGCGACCTACTTTCCGGTCGCCAGCGTCGCCGAGAACCAGGGCGAGGTGATCCGCGACTTCATCGCCGCCGGCCATGAGATCGGCAACCACAGCCTGACCCACGCCGACCTGCGCGCCATGGACCCCGAGGCGCAGCGCCACGAGATCGCCGAGGCCAACCGCATCCTGCGCGGCTTCGGCGCCAACCCGGTGCTGTTCCGCCCGCCCTACGGGCGCTACACGCCGGATTTGCTGGCCATCGCCCGTGAGGAGAGCATGAGCCCGGTGCTGTGGACCGTGGACACCCGCGACTGGCAAGTCCGCGACCCCGACCGCATCGTCCAGCATGTCAAGACCGAGGCGGGGACCGGCAGCGTGCTGCTGCTGCACTCCACCTACCCGTCCACCCTCAACGCCCTGCCCCGCGTGATCGCCGCGATGCGCGCGAAGGGCTGCGAGTTCGTCACCCTGTCAGAATGGATCGAGCGGATGCACCGGATCGCCACGCCGGCCATGGCCCCGACCCTGGTCAATGCCGGGGCGAAGACGGGACCGAAGGTCGGCGACACCCGCCTGCAAACCGCCAACTGAGCAGCGTCCGCTTTACTTTCCGGTCTTCTGCTTGCGGATCTGCAGGTACTTGCGGATGGTCGCCTCGACCTCCGGCGGCAGCATGTTCCAGGCGCCGGACACCGACCCGCCCTTGACCTCCTCGATGGTCACGGTGGCGGCGAAGGTGAACTTGCCGCAGGCGTCGTCGATCCGCACGCTGATGCGCGCGGTCTGGCTGGGGATCAGCGACCCGTCGAAGCCGGTCGCCACGAAGCCCTTGTGGCTGAGCCCCGCCAGGGGAAAGCTCTTGCCGTCGAACTCGATGACGTTTGACGGGCCGGCGGACGCGTTGGGCCGGCGCGGCGCCGCCTTACGGTCGTCCTTGACGGTTACCTTCAGAAAATCGAACAACCCCATGCACAGCCCCCGCCGAACAGCGCCGTCCATCGCCACGGCGTCATCACTTTATGCGCGGACTTACAAAAGGGGCAACCGTGATTTCCCGGACCGGCGGCGCATCAACCCTGGGGCGAGGCCGCCGCCCTCCCCCGCGTCCGTACGGCGGACAGAGCGTCCAGCGCCCGCCGGACGCTCAGCAGGGCGAAGGGCAGCAGGACCACGAGAACCGCAGCCATGCCCGCCGCCACCGTCAGCACGCCCGCCGCGTCGGCCCCGCCCAAATGGGCACCGAGGGTGAGCAGCAGATGAAGGATCAACGCGGACAGCATCGCCGCCGCAAACGCCGGAGCGGCAAATCCTTGCACGCGCCGATACCGCGACTGACCGGTCGCCGCGCGCCATGACCATCGTGGACGCGCCGCCGGGCAAGACGTCCCATAGACATCCAGCATGGGCACTCCTCCCGTCACTGCTCATCCAGCGCCGGTTGGATTGGGGCAATACGGCGGGATGAGGCGCGACCACTATAGCGGCAAAAATGCGCGGAGCCTAAAATCTGAAGTACTTATTCTGATTGGCCGGCCCTCCCGCCAAAGGTTATGGGCCCGGGACCGCTCCCTTCACCTCCCGCGTAGGCTCTCCACAGAGTCTGTGGATAACTGTGTTGACAAGGCCCGGCTTTTCCCGATTCGAGTCAAGCGCGACAAGGCCATAGCGCGATTTGCCCAAATTTTGAGCATGTCACACAAACCATTGAAATGCATTGCCTTTCCCGATTCGGGAGGGTGTTGCAGCGCTCACGCCTGTCAATTGGATTCTGCTGTCCGGCAACCCACGCGGCGATTTCGCGCGGGTCTGTGCCCTGTTGACAACTGAATGCTTGGACTCCCCGCATGAGGCACCCCGATCCCGCCGTCCCTCCTCCCACCGGCGGAGAAGGTTCGCCCCACCATCCGTTCTCTGGTGTTACAATCCGGCGCGGAGACCGTGAGTCAGGGTCACGGTGACCACGGTTCCGCCGCCCGGCTTGCTGAAAATGCGGATGCCGCCGCCCATGCGCTCGACCAGCGCCTTGCAGATCAGCAGGCCGAGGCCGCTTCCCATCTCGCCATCGGCGCCGGGCGCGGCGTGGTGCGGATCAATGCGGAACAGATGGGGCTGCAATTCCTCCGGAATGCCCAGCCCGTTGTCCTGGACCCGCACGGCCACCCGCCCATCCGCCTGTGCGGCGGACAGCATGACGATGCTTCCCGAGGGTGAGAAGCGCACCGCGTTCTCGATCAGATGCTTCAGCACCGTGTTCAGCGCGGACAGGTCGCCCAGCACCGGGGTGGCGACGATCCGGTTGACGACGATGATGTCACGGGAGCGGGCGCGCGGCTCCAGTTCCTCCAACACGTCCTGGAGCAGGCCGCCCAGCTCATAGACCCGCAGATCCACGGGCACCTGATTCAGCTGCAGGCGTGACCACAGCGACAAATTCTCGATGGTCCGCATCATCTGCCGGCCGGCGTCGCTGCACAGCGCCGCGTAGGCGCCCAGCTGCGCGCTTCCCTGGCCGCCGCCGCCCACCGGTTCGGGCAACGCCGCGTCGGAGGAGATCATCTGCGTCGCGCCCAGGATGGCGCTCAGCGGGTCCTTCAGCTCCTGGCAGATCTGCCCGAGAAAGCGGTTCATCCGCGCGACCGCGTCCGCCAGCTGGTCCACCCGCTGGGCGCGCTGCGTCTCCTCCTCGCTGCGGCGGGTGATGTCGGTGACGAAGAGGCAGAAGCCCGGCGCCGCCCCGCCATCCCCGCCGTCCAGCCGCGAGTCGTTGAAGATCGCGCGAAGCGGCATCCCGTCGGAGCGGATCAGGGTCACGTCGTAGCTGCGGTGCGGGGTCAGGCCACGGATGGCCGCCTGCCGCTCCAGGACGCTTCGGCTTTCCTCCGCCACATAGGCAAGCAGGTGGGTTCCGATCAGCTCCCCGGCCCGGTAGCCGAGCAACGCGCACAGCGCCGGGTTGACGGCGACGGTGACCAGTTCGCCATCCACCACCCAGCAGGCCTGCGCGCTCTCCTCCAGTATCCGCCGGCTCAAGGCGTCCCAATCGACCGCCGGGTGCTTTGGCTTCGACAGCAGTGCCAGCATGCCCCCTCCCGTCATCATCCTGCGCGGGTGGTCACACGGCCGTGTGTGTTCGTGAATTTTCGTTCCATCCCGCCACCAATGATAGACACGGGCGGCAGAAACCTTCAACAAAATGTGGGTTTCCCGGATGTTATGGCGCCGTCATCGAATCATGTTTTTCCCGAGTCGCCGCTTTCTGTTCAGTAACCGAGACGCCGCCTTGTGCTATCTCCTTAACTTCTTATGACGCTTTTCATAGGCGGAATGACAATAGGAGCGGATTCAACGGTCCTCCTCCGTCGCCGCCCAGCAGCGCAGGACTTCCGCCACGCTCCAGGCCTGCGAGATGCAACCGCGGGGACTGAAGGGCGGATCGGCGTCGAAGATCTCCGAGATGGTGCCGATCCCCGCATGGTCCAGATGCGGCAGGAAGCCCTGGAGCAGGGCCCGCGCTCCGGCCTTGTCCTCCGGATGCAGCTTCAGCCACGCATCGACGTAGGGGCCGATCAGCCACGCCCACACCGTGCCCTGGTGATAGGCGGCGTCGCGGGCGCGCAGGTCGCCGAAGTATTTCGGCTTGTAGTCGCGGTGCCCCGGCGCCAGCGAACGCAGCCCGACCGGGGTCAACAGCCGTTGCCGCACCGTCTCCACCACCGGGTCCCAGCGGTCGCGGTCCAGCACCGGGTTGTCGAGCGAGACGGCGAAGATCTGGTTGGGCCGGCAGGCGTCGTCGTCCCCCCGCTCCCCGTCCACCACGTCGTACAGATGCCCGGCCTGGGCGCACCAGAAGCGCGCGTTGAAGGAGGCGCGGGCCTGTTCCGCCAGATCCTCCAGCGGGCGGGCCGCCTGGACGTCCCCCTCCTCGGTCAGCCAGCCGGCGGTCAGGCGCAGCGCGTTGTACCAGAGCGCGTTGATCTCCACCGCCTTGCCGCGGCGCGGGGTGACCACCCAATCCTCGACCTTCGCGTCCATCCAGGTGAGCTGGTAGCCCTCCCGCCCCTGGCGCAGCAGCCCGTCGCCGGGGTCCACGGCGATGCCGAAGCGGGTGCCGCGCCGGTGATGGTCGATCACCTCGACCAGCCGGGGCAGCAGCAGTTGCAGCGTGTGCCGGTCGCCGGTCGCCCGGACATAGCGGTTCAGCGCGTGGAAGAACCACAGGGTGGCGTCGGCGGTGTGGTACAGCCCCTCGTCCTTGCCGTCGGGGAACATGTTGGGGATCAGCCCGTCGCGGATGTAGTGCGCGAAGGTGCGCAGGATCCAGCCGGCCTCCATATGGCGCCCGGTGGTCAGGGTCAGCCCCTCCAGGCTGATCATGGTGTCGCGGCCCCAGTCGGTGAACCAGTGGTAGCCGGCGATCACCGTGCGCACCTCGTCCCCCTCGGCGCGGGCGCGCATCTGGTCGGCGACGCGGCCAGCCGGCACGAACAGGAAGCTGTCCGCCGACAGCACCAGCTCCGCCATCGGCCCTTCGCGCAACGAGGGATGAGCCGTCCCGACGATGCGGCGCCGCCGCTCCGTCTCGAAACGCAGGACGTCGGAGGGCGGCAGCGCCCACAGCCGTTGCCAGGACTCGGTGGCGGCGACGAAGCTCAGCGTCTGGCCCTGGCTGAGCGGGCCGCTGAAATAGCCGGGCGTCCACAGCGAGCCGCGCGATTCGTAGCCGCGCTCGGCCTCCACCGGATAGACGATGTCGCGCCGCGCCCCGCCGTCCAGGGTCAGGGGAAGCTCCGCCCCCTCAATGGTCATGCGCAGCACCGGCAGCTCCGGCCCCGCCCAGACCTCGTACTCGTGACCGCGGGCGGTGACGCGGTAGTCGCGGGCCAGCGGCTCGTCCACCGCCGCCTCCAGCTTGCGGAAGGCCATCACCGGGCGGAGCCGCAGGAAGACCGGCTGCGGCGCCGTCACCACCCGGTAGGTGACGTGGACGATGTTCTGCAGGTGCGGCAGCACGATCTGCTTTTCGATCACCACGTCGCCGAACGCGTAGCGCCAGACCGGCAGACCGGACTCCATGCGGAATTCGATGAGGCCGGACGGGGCGGCGTCCGACGGGTATTCCGGGTCGGGCCACTGGTCCGGCTGCGGGTTGTGGCCGGTCAGCCGCCGTTCGGTGCCGTCCGGCTGGATCAGCACGTCGTTGAGCTGGCTCAGCATCACCACCCGGCCCAGCGGGGTGGGCAGCGCCGCCACGAGCAGCCCGTGGTACCGCCGCGTCACCGCTCCCGACAGGGAGGAGGAGGCGTAGCCGCCCAGCCCGTTGGCGACCAGCCATTCGCTGGAAAGCGCGGCGTCCGGCGTGGATCGCAGGAGGTCGCGCGTGATCTTGCGGACGTAATCAGCCATGGGTCTCCTGAGCGCTTTCGCCGTTGCCTTCGCCCGGTTCTTCGTCCGGAACAGCGTCCTTGATGGACAGGACGACCGCCGCATGGCCGGGAAGCCGCCAGGCGCCGTCCGGCGACTCCAGCGGGGCGATGCCGCAGCCGCCGTAGAGGGCGTCCTCGCTGGACCAAAGGGGCGTCCAATCCCTGCCAACCGGCGGCGCCAGCAGCGGTTCCGGCAGGATGTCCAGCCGCAGGTCGCGGCCGAGATTGACCAGCAGCAGCCGGTCGTCCCCTCCGTCCCCCGCTCCGAAGAAGCGCAGGACGAACGCCTCCTCCCCCAGCACGGCGCCGTCCAGCCCGCCGTCCCCCTGCGCGCGGAACACCGGGTCCTCCCGGCGCAGGCGCAGAAGATCGCGGTGCAGCGCCCAGACGTCCGCGTGAGTCTCCCGTTCCGCATGGTCGAGCTTGGAGCGGCGGAAGGTGTCCTCGTCCTGCGGGCGTTTCAGGTGGGCGCGCATGGCCGGGTCGGCGAGGCTGCGGAACTGGGAGAGGAACTCCGCCCGCCCCTCCTCCACCTTGGCGGCGAGATCCGGTTCGTGGTCGGCGAAATAGTGGAAGGGCGCGCTGGCCGCGAACTCCTGCCCCTGGAACAGCATCGGCGTGCCGGGACCCAGCAGGGTCAGCGCGGTCAGCGCCCGGAAGCGCCCCGGCGTCGTCAGGGCGTGGACCCGCAGGCCGCGACCGGAATTGGCGATCTGGTCGTGGTTCTGGAGGAAGGTGACGAAGGCCGGGCGCGGCAGGCCGCGGGCCGGCGTGCCGCGCCGCTGGCCCTGCCAGCGGTACCATTGCCCCTGGTAGAGGAAGCCGTGCCTGACGGCCGACAGCAGTTCCTGCGGCGTGCCGTGGTAGTCGGTGTAGTAGGCCTCGTTCCGCCCGGTCAGCGCGACCATGGCCGTGTGGTGGAAGTCGTCGTTCCACAGGGCGTCCAGCCCGCAGCCGCCTTGCTCCACCGGGGTCGCCATGGCGGCCTTCTGGCACTCGTTCTCCCCGATCAGAAGGGTGCCGCGCCCGCGCGCCGCCCGGCGGACCGCCTGTCCGATCTCCTGGATGATGTGCGGGCTGGAGCGGTCGAAAATCTGCTGGGTGGCGTCCAGCCGCAGCCCGTCCAGATGGTACTCGTCGATCCAGAAGGCGGCGTTCGCCAGGAAGAACTCCCGCACCGGGCCGCAGTTCGGACCGTCGAAGTTGAGCGCGTCCCCCCACTCGTTCTTGTAGCGGGTGGCGAAGTAGTCCGTGGCGAAGTGGGACAGGAAGTTCCCGCTGGGTCCGAAATGGTTGTAGACCACGTCGAGGATCACCGCGAGGCCCAGCGCGTGGGCGCGGTCCACGAAGCGCCGCATGTCGTCCGGCCCGCCGTAGAGCCGGGTCGGGGCGAACAGGTCCACCCCGTCGTAGCCCCAGCCGAAGCGCCCCGGAAACTCCGCCACCGGCATGAGTTCGAGGACCGTCACCCCCAGTTCCGCCAGGTGAGGCAGCGCGCGCGCCGCCGCCTCCCAGGTCCCCTCCGGCGTGAAGGTGCCGATGTGCATCTCGTAGATCACCTGCCCGCGCAGGCCGCAGCCCGTCCAGCCGGCGTCGGTCCAGGCGAAGGCGGAGGGGTCGACCACCTGCGACGGCCCCTCCGGCCCGTCGGGCTGGAAGCGGGACGCCGGATCGGGGAAGGCCGGACCGTCGTCCAGCCGGAACCGGTAGAGGCTGCCCACCGGCACCCCCTCCACCGTCGCCGAGAAGTAGCCGTCGCCCTCCGCGCCCAGCGCCACCGCGCGCTCCTCCGGCCCGACCAGAAGACTGACGCTGCGGCACACGGGCGCCCAGACGCGCGCCCGCACCCGGTCGCCCGCTGTGGGTTCCACGCCTATGGGGCAACGGCGGACGGCGAAGGCCGGACCGCTGGAGCGCGTTGCATCGGGAGGACTCGACACGGAACGCTCCCACCGCAATGTTTCGATCATCGGCCCCCAACAGGCGCCGCCTCCCTTCGTCCCACGGGCGATCCATCGGAGCCGGCGCCATCCCCCCGAAAAGGTCACCCGCCATGCCACACCCCTCGCCGCGCGTTCTGATCTGGAACGAGTTCCGTCACGAACGCCGGGACGAGGCCGTGATGGCCCATTACCCCCAGGGCATCCACGAGGCGCTGGCCGCCCCCCTGCGCGCCGCCGGCCTGGCCGTGGAAACCGCCACGCTGGACGAGCCGGAGCACGGCCTGACCGAGGAGCGGCTGAGCGCCGCCGACACGCTGGTCTGGTGGGGCCACCGCGCCCATGCCGAGGTGTCGGACGTGGTGGCGGAGCGGGTGAAGCGGCGGGTGACCGAGCAGGGCATGGGCTTGGTCGCCTTGCACTCCAGCCACTTCGCCAAGCCCTTCGTGGCGCTGATGGGCACCGGCTGCTTCCTGAAATACCGCATCGCCGGCGAGAGGGAGCGGCTGTGGGTCGTCGACCCCGGCCACCCCGTGGCTGCGGGCATCGCCGACTGCATCGAACTGGATCATGAGGAGATGTATGGGGAGCCCTTCGACGTCCCGCCGCCGGACGATCTGGTCTTCCTGAGCTGGTTCCAGGGCGGGGAGGTGTTCCGCAGCGGCTGCGGCTGGCGGCGGGGGCTGGGCCGCGTCTTCTACTTCCGGCCCGGCCACGAGACCTACCCCACCTATCATCACCCGCAGATCCAGCGCGTCATCCTGAACGCCGTCCGCTGGGCCGCGCGGCCGGAAGGGCTGGAGGCGCCGGTGCGGGGCCGGCGGACGACCCCGCCGGAACCGATTCCGCCCCGCTCATGAGGGACTCAGACCCGCTCCCCGAAGCTCTCGGCGGCGGCGTCGATCACCGCGGGATGGGCGCGCAGCGCGTTGAGGGCCGTATCCCGCTGGGACTCGTCCAGTTCCAGCGTGACGATGACATCGACGGACCCGCGGCGCTCCGCGTCGCGCTCCTCGCGTCCGGTCTGGACGACATGGCCGCAACGGTCGCGCAGCCCACCGAGAATCTCCGCCTCGACGCCGCGCCCCTTCTCGGCCGCATAGGCGTAGACGATCGTCATGGCCATTCTCCCCTCCCCGTCACGGCGTGAAGACGACCCGCATGCAGTCGTCGGCCTTGTCCTTGAACATGCGGTAACCCTGCGGTGCGTCGTCGAGCGCCCATTTGTGGGTCAACAGGTAGGACGGATCGAGGTCGCCCTTCTCGATGTGGGCGAACAGGCGCTTGACGTAGCGCTGGCCGTGCTGCTGGCCCATGCGGAGGGTCAGCGCCTTGTTCATCGCCGCCCCCATCGGGAACTTGTCGATGAGCCCGCCATAGACGCCGACGATGGACAGGGTCCCGCCCTTGCGGCAGCACTGGATCATCTGGCGCAGGACGGCGGGCCGGTCGCTCTCCAGCCGCAGGGCCTGCTTGCTGCGGTCGTACAGGTCTTCGATGGCCAGACCCCTGTTGGCCGGGCCGCCGCTGTCCGCCTCCATGCCCACCGCGTCGATGCAGACGTCCGGCCCGCGCCCGCCGGTCATCGCCAGCAGGGCGTCGTAAATGTCCACGCGGCTGTAATCCAGCGTCTCCGCCCCCGCCTTCATCTGGGCGGCGCGCAGACGGTCGGGAAAGCGGTCGATGCCGATCACCCGCTCCGCCCCCAACAGAAAAGCGCTCTTCATCGCCATCTGGCCGACGCCGCCGCAGCCCCAGACGGCCACCACGTCGCCCGGCTTGATGTTGCCCATGTCGGCGGCCATGTAGCCGGTCGGCACGGCGTCGGAGACGAAGACCGCCTGCTCGTCCGTCACCCCCTCCGGCACGCGGAAGCAGTTGGTGTCGGCGAAGGGGACGCGGATGTATTCGGCGTGGCTTCCGGCATAGCCGCCGAAGGCGTGGCTGTAGCCGAAGATGCCGGCGGTGCAGTGTCCGTAGGCCGACTCCTCGAAGGCCGGCTGCGGGTTGGAGTTGTCGCAGAGCGAGAACTCCTCCTGCTGGCAGTGCCAGCATTTGCCGCAGCCGATGATCGACACGGTGATCACCCGGTCGCCGCGGTTCAGCCGCGTCACCTCCGGCCCCTTCTCCACCACCTCGCCCAGGAATTCATGGCCGATGATGTCGCCGGCCCGCATGGTCGGGACGTGGCCGCCGATCAGGTGCAGGTCCGACCCGCAGACCGAGGACAGGCCGACCTTGATGATCGCGTCCTGCGGGCCGAGGATCCTGGGGTCGGGCACCCGCTCCACCCGCAGGTCGTTCACGCCGTTCCAGCAGAGCGCCCTCATCCCGTCACCTCCCGCAGTCGCGCTTCGGCCCCGCCCCGCTCGGCCCGCCCGCTCGGCTGGCCGTCGATGGTGGGAAGCGCCCCAACCTCCATGATCCGCTTCAGGCGGCGCAGCGCCTCGCGCGCCTGCTGCTCCGGCGCGGCGCCGAACAGGCGGGACACGGCGTCGCCACCGGCGCCGCCCGGCGGGTGGTAGGCCAGCGTCAGGCTGACCTCCGTCCCGCGGCCGCCCGGCGCCGGACGGAACAGGACGGTGCCGCGGTGCGGCAGGTCCGCCCCCTCCAGCGTGTGCCAGGTGATGAGTTCGTTCTCCCTCACCTTGTCCAACCGGCTGTTCCAGACCACCGGAACGCCGCCGGGGCCATGGGCCTTCCAGCGGCTTTCCATGTCGGACAGGATCTCCACGGCGTCGAGGTGGGGGAACAGCGCCGCAAGATGGCGGACGTTGCGCCAGTGGCGGAACAGCTTGTCGGCCGGGACCGCGATGGTGACGTTCGCCTGGGTGGTCGTCGGCTCCCGGCGCAGCGCCGGCAGCGCCGCCTGCCGCAGCGGGCTGGACAGTGGAACCCCCGCCGCCCCGGCGAGGAACAGCCCGCCGCCGAGCGCGGCCAGCGCCCAGCTTCCCCGCCGCGCCCCGGCGAAACCCAGCGCCGTGCCGCCGAGGATGGCGGCCCAGCGTTCGAGCGTCCCGGCGGAGCCGTCGATGCGCCGCCCGCCGTCCCGGCCTCTGGTCATTGCCCGTCCTTCTTCTTCAGCAGGTCCAGCTCGTACAGCCCCTTCATCAGGTCGTCGTGCAGGTCGATGCGCTCCGCGATGTCGGTGTAGTGGGTGGCGTCGGGCGCCCGACCGGCCTCGTCGAGCGCACGGTCCCACTGGTTCCCGGCGAAGTCGCCGCGCCCCACGAACATGACCGCGCGCAGTTCCATCCGCTGTTCGGGCGTCAGGTCCTCCAGCATCTTCTGGAGTTGGTTCAGCGCACCGCTGGCGTCGGAGGACAGGATGCTGAGGGCGTCGAGATCGGTCGGGTTCCGGGAACCGCGTTCGCTGCTCTGCTCCCCGAGGTCGATGTTGCGCATTCCCGCGAGGAAACGCTGGCGGTCGGCCACGGCCTCGTACGCGAGGTCGGCGGCCTGCTTCACGGTATCGACCGAAATCTGTTTGAGCATGTGTCGCACTTCTTTTCAGTTGCACGGCTTTGCCCGACGCCAACAGCCGGGCTGGGGGTTCGTCGCGAAAGCGGCCCGTGTCGCGGACCGCCTCCCGGCACAACCGGAGACGGTGCGGCGAGGTTCCGGAGCAACAGGCCGGAGCAACGGAGATGCCCGATGGCTTGTTAACCCCTGCAAGACCCTGGCAAGCCGGAGAACAGCCATGCCGCTCCTGTCGGCGCAGATCGGCGAGATCGTGGACGAGGCGTTCGCCCCCGTGCGCCTGGAGACCGACCGCGGCACCGTGGAGGCCCGCCTCCACGCCGCCCCCGACGGCCACAAGGCGGCGGGGACGCTGGGCGTCATCTGGCTGGGGGGTGTCGGCGGCGGCTTCGACTCGCCGGCCCATGGACTCTATCCACGGCTGGCGGAGGATCTCAGGGAGCACGGCATCGCCTCGCTGCGCCTGCGTTACCGCAACCCGCGCGCGCTGGACGAGGCCGTCTACGACGCGCTGTGCGGCCTGACCTTCCTCGGCCGGATCGGCATCCACCATGTCGCGCTGGTTGGCCACTCCTTCGGCGGGGCGGTGGCGATCCAAGCGGCGGCCTCCAACCGCGGCGCGGTCTGCACGGTGGTGACGCTGGCCACCCAGGGGCTGGGCACCGACGCCGTTGCGGACCTGAGCTGCCCGGTGCTGCTGGTCCATGGCGAGGCCGACGAGAGGCTGACGCCGATGTGCTCCATCCACGTCCACCGCATGGCGCGCGAGCCGAAGAAGCTGGTCCTGATGCCCGGCGCCGGCCACGGACTGGACGAGACCGCCGAGGCCGTCTGCCGCGAGGTGCGCGACTGGCTCAAGGCTCAACTGCTGGAGCGGTAGGGCATATCCTCTCCCCCCACGGCACCCTCCGGGATTAGGCTGCGGCCACCTCCCCCGAAAAGCCCGGAGCCTGCCGATGCTCGGCACCCTGACCCTTCTTCTCTCCTGCCAGCTGGCGGGGGAACTGACAGCCCGCCTGCTGCATCTGCCCGTGCCGGGGCCGGTGATCGGCATGGTCCTGCTGTTCGTCGGCCTGCTGGTCCGCGGCGGCGTGCCGGAGCCGCTGCAGGAGACGGCGGGCGGCATCCTGCGCCACCTGTCGCTTCTCTTCGTTCCGGCGGGCGTCGGGGTGATGGCGCATCTGAACCGGCTGGAGGCGGAGGCCCTGCCCATCGCCGCCGCCCTGCTGGGCAGCACGCTGATCGGCGTCGCCCTGACCGCCTGGGTGATGAGCGCCCTCAGCCGCCGTGGTCCCGATGCGGAAACCGGCGATGGGGAGGACGCCCGATGAGCCCCGATTTCCACGAGATCTGGGTCTATCTGTCGGCCAGCCCGCTCGCCGGCCTGACCCTGACGCTGGCCGCCTATCAGGCGGGGATGTGGGTGTTCGAGCGGTTCGGACGGCGGCCCGCGCTGAACCCGGTGATGATCGCGGTGCTGCTGATCGCCGCGGCGCTGATGGTGGCGGGGATCGACTACCGCACCTATTTCGACGGCGCGCAGTTCGTCCATTTCCTGCTCGGCCCCGCCACGGTGGCGCTGGCGGTTCCGCTCTACCGCCAGTTCCAGCAGGTCCGGCGCTCCGCCGTCGCTTTGCTGGTCGCCCTGCTGACCGGCTCCGCCGCCTCGGCGCTGAGCGCCGTCGCCATCGCCTGGGCGCTCGGCGCGTCGGAGCGCACCATGCTGTCGCTGGCGCCGAAGTCGGTGACCTCCCCCATCGCCATGGGCGTGTCGGAGCAGATCGGCGGCCTGCCCTCCCTCACCGCGGTCTTCGTGATCCTGACCGGGATCATCGCCGCCTCCTTCGGCACCTGGGTGCTGAACCTCGTCCGGGTGACGGACTGGCGGGCGCGCGGCTTCGGCCTGGGGGTGGCCGCCCATGGCATCGGCACCGCTCGCGCGCTTCAGGTGAACGAGGTGGCTGGGGCCTTCGCCGGTCTGGGGATGGGGCTGAACGGGCTGGTGACGGCCATCCTCCTGCCCGTCCTCTACCGCCTGTTCTTCACGTGAAGCCCCGCTTCGCGAAAGAAGATTTCATGGAATCGTGGCTTGACACAGCAAGCCTGCCTGCGCACAGTGTGGCCCATGATCCGCATCGACCACACGAACGCCCTTCTGCGACTTATCACCCCGGCGCTTTGAGCGTCCGGGTCGTCCGCGTTCGTCTGCCCTGTTCCCTGGTCGAAGTGTCAGTTTTCCCATGAGCACCTATTGCACGCGCCATTTCGGCACGCGCCCTTGCGGGGCGAAGCGTGTCTCCCGGCTGGGGCCGGGGCTGCGACTTAGGAACGGTCGCTGAGCCGCCCGGCAGCTCGGCGACCGTAGTCCCGCCGGTCCCCACACGACACGAGACAACGCCCCGCAACGAAAACCGGGGCTCCCAAGGGATCACGAAGCGTCATGAACCACATCGCCACCCCCGCCGCCGCCACTTCTGCCAAGCACGAGAAGTATGTCCCCTTCGCCCCGGTGAAGCTGACCGACCGCCAGTGGCCGAACCGGACCATCGGGAAGGCCCCGGTCTGGTGCTCGGTGGACCTGCGCGACGGCAACCAGGCGCTGATCGAGCCGATGGGTCCGGATCGCAAGCGCGCGATGTTCGACGCGCTGCTGAAGATGGGCTTCAAGGAGATCGAGATCGGCTTCCCCGCCGCCTCGCAGACCGATTTCGACTTCTGCCGCGAGATCATCGAGGGCGGCAAGATCCCCGACGGCGTGACCATCCAGGTGCTGACCCAGGCGCGTGAGGAGCTGATCCGCCGCACCTTCGAGGGCATCAAGGGCGCCAAGCGCGCCATCGTCCACCTGTACAACTCCACCTCGGAGCTGCAGCGCCGCGTCGTCTTCGGGCTGGACCGCCAGGGCATCGTCGACATCGCGGTCGCCGGCACCAAGCTGATCAAGCAACTGGCCGCCGAGCATCCGGAGACCGAGATCGTCCTGCAATATTCGCCGGAGAGCTTCACCGGGACCGAACTGGAGTTCGCCCTGGAGATCTGCGAGGCGGTGATGGAGACCTGGGGCGCCGACGCCGCGAACAAGGTCATCCTGAACCTGCCGGCGACGGTGGAGATGTCCACCCCGAACATCCACGCCGACCAGATCGAGTGGTTCTGCCGCAACATGAAGAACCGCGACGCGGCGATCATCTCCCTGCACCCGCACAACGACCGCGGCACCGGCGTCGCGGCGGCGGAGCTGGGCATGCTGGCCGGCGCCGACCGCGTGGAAGGCACCCTGTTCGGCAACGGCGAGCGCACCGGCAACGTCGACGTGATCACGCTGGCGCTGAACCTGCTGACCCAGGGCGTCGATCCGGAGCTGCGCATCGACGACATCAACGAGATCGTCCGCGTCGCCGAATACTGCACGCAGCTGCCCGTCCATCCGCGCCACCCCTACGCGGGCGAGCTGGTCTTCACGGCCTTCTCCGGCTCGCACCAGGACGCCATCAACAAGGGCCTGAAGGCGCTGGCCAAGTCCAACCACGGCACGTGGGAGGTTCCGTACCTGCCCATCGACCCGCAGGACCTGGGCCGCAGCTACGAGGCGGTGATCCGCATCAACAGCCAGTCGGGCAAGGGCGGCATCGCCTATGTGCTGGAGAAGGACTACGGCATCCAGATCCCGCGCCGCCTGCAGATCGAGTTCTCCAAGACGGTGCAGCGCATCGCCGACGAGACCGGCAAGGAGCTGGCCCCCGCCGACATCCACAACGCCTTCAAGGCGGAGTATCTGGACATCGACGCCCCGCTGGCCCTGATCGAGCATTCGACCGAGCCGCGCGGCCCGAACTCCGGCGCCCGCGTGCTGAACGTGGTGGTGTCGCGCGACGGCGTGGTCAGCACGCTGAAGGGCTCGGGCAAAGGTCCGATCGACGCCTTCCTGGACGCGCTGCGCCAGGGTGCCGGCATCGACCTGCATGTGGTGGACTACCGCGAGCACGCCGTCGGCGAGGGTGAGGACGCCCAGGCCTGCGCCTATGTCGAGGTGAAGACCAAGGACGAGCGCACCCTGTTCGGCGTCGGCATGGACGCGGACATCGTGACCGCCTCGCTGCGCGCCCTGGTCAGCGCCGCGAACCGCGCCGTCCGGTAAGGGGTTCAGGGACATGAGAAAGGGGCGCCCGGTGGGGCGCCCCTTTTTTGTTGGGATGGTAGGGAGTGTCCGAAACGGGCCCCCACCCTGACCCTCCCCCGCTGCGCAGGGGAGGGAAACTTGGCCCTCCCCTGCGCAGCGGGGGAGGGAGGGACCCACGCGCAAGCGTGGGAGGGTGGGGGCACCGTGCGGCACCCCCTGCCCCATCACCCCTCGATGCGCGAGAAATCCGCGACCGCGTTCAGCGTCGCCCGGATCTGGCTGAGCAGCCGCAGGCGGTTGGCGCGCAGGTCGGCCTGCTCGGCGTTCACCGTCACCTTGTCGAAGAAGGCGTCCACCGGGCCGCGCAGGCGGGCCAGCGCCGCCATGGTGCCGGTGAAGTCCTCCTGCGCCAGCAGCGGCCGGGCCGTCTCGCCGGCGCCGGACAGGGCGCCGTAGAGGTCCTTTTCCTCCGCGAGCGTCAGCAGGGCCGGATCGACCGGCTGGTCGTAGGCCTTGCCGTCCTTCTTCTCCTCGATGCGGACGATGTTGCTGGCGCGCTTGTAGGCGGCGAGCAGGTTCGCTCCCTCCTCCGACCCGACGAAGGTCTGGAGCGCCTTCACGCGGGCCAGCAGACGGACGAGGTCGTCCTCGCCGCCCAGAGCGAACACCGCGTCCACGAGGTCGTGCCGCACGCCCTGGTCGCGCAGCGTGACCTTCAGGCGGTCGGCGAAGAAGGCCATCAGGTCGGTGGCGACGCCATCGGCGGCGGCGAAACCGCCGACCGTGTAGGCGCCGTGCGCGGCCTTGAACAGCTGCGTCAGGTTCAGCCGCAGCCCGTTCTCCAGGATCAGCCGGATGATGCCCAGCGCGGCGCGGCGCAGGGCATACGGGTCCTTCGAGCCCGTGGGCTTCTCGTCGATGGCGAAGAAGCCGACCAGCGTGTCGAGCTTGTCGGCCAGCGCCACGGCGACCGACACCGGAGCGGTCGGGCAGCTGTCGGAGGGCCCGAGCGGCTTGTAATGCTCGGCGATGGCCTCCGCGACTGCGGGGTTCTCGCCCTCGCCCAGCGCGTAGTAGCGGCCCATGATACCCTGGACCTCGGGGAACTCGCCGACCACCTCGGTCACGAGGTCCGCCTTGGACAGCAGGGCGGCGCGGGTCGCGGCGTCCGCGTCGGCGCCGATGGCGCGGGCGATCTCGGCGGCCAGCACCTGGACGCGCGTGACCTTCTCCGCCACCGTGCCGAGCTTGGCGTGGAAGGTGATGGCGCCCAGCTTGGACACGCGGTCTTCCAGCTTCGTCTTGCGGTCCTGGTCCCAGAAGAACTTGGCGTCGGACAGGCGGGCGCGCAGCACGCGCTCGTTGCCGGCGACGATGGCCTTGCCGCCGTCCGCCGTCACCGTGTTGGCGACCACGACGAAGCGCGGGGCCATCTTTCCGGCCTTGTCCAGCAGCGCGAAATACTTCTGATGCGTGCGCATGGAGGTGATGAGGACCTCCGACGGCACGTCCATGAACTTCTCGTCGATGGTGCCGACCAGGGCGACCGGCCATTCGACGAGGCCGGCGACCTCCTCCAGCAGCCCGTCGTCGGGGGAGAGGGTCAGCCCCTCCGTCGCCGCCAGCGCCTCGGCGTCGGCCTTGATCTTGGCCTTGCGCTCGGCGCGGTCGAGCACGACATGGGCGGCGCGCAGCTTGGCCTTGTAGTCGGCGAAGTCGGTGACCGTGAAGGCGTCCGGCGACAGGAAGCGGTGGCCGCGGGTGCTGTTGCCGAACACCAGCTTGCCCTGCGCGCCGCCCAGGTCGAACGAGCCCTCCAGCACGGCGCCGCCGAACAGGGCGATGATCGAGTGCAGCGGGCGCACCCAGCGCACCGTGCCGGTGCCCCAGCGCATCGACTTCGGCCAGGGGAAGTCGCCCATGACCGCCGGGATGATCTCGGCCAGAACCTCCGCGGTGGCGCGGCCCTTCCTCTCCGCCACGGCGAAGTAGAAGACGCCCTTGCCGGTGTCGCGCTGCTCGCACTGGTCGAGGCTGGTCAGGCCGGCGGACTTCAGGAAGCCGGCGACCGCCTGCTCGGGCGAGCCGACGCGCGGCCCCTTCTTCTCCTCGCGGACGTCGGCGGTGCGCTCGGCCAGGCCGTCGATCACCAGCGCGAGGCGGCGGGGGGTGGAATGGGCCTCGGCCGTGCCGAAGGACAGGCCGTTGGCGGCCAGCTTCTCGGTGACGAGGCGCTTGAGGTCGTCCGCCGCGCGCGCCTGCATGCGGGCCGGGATTTCCTCGGAGAAGAATTCGATCAGAAGTTCGGGCATGTTACTTGGGCCCCCCGGCGGTCCACGCCTCGCAGCAGGCTTTCGCCAGCGCGCGCACGCGGCCGATGTAGGCGGCGCGCTCCACGACGCTGATGACGCCGCGCGCGTCCAGCAGGTTGAAGAGGTGAGACGCCTTGATGCACTGGTCGTAGGCCGGCAGCGCGACGCCCTTGGCGATCAGCGACTGGCACTCCGCCTCGGCGTCCTTGAAATGCTGGAGCAGCATGTCGGTGTTGGCGTGCTCGAAGTTGTGGGCCGAATACTCGACCTCGGCGCGCTTGAACACGTCGCCGTATTTGACGCCCTGCCCGTTGAAGTCCAGGTCGTAGACGTTCTCCACGCCCTGCACATACATCGCCAAACGCTCCAGCCCGTAGGTCAGTTCGACCGCGACCGGGTCGCACTCGATGCCGCCGACCTGCTGGAAGTAGGTGTACTGGGTAACCTCCATGCCGTCGCACCAGACCTCCCAGCCGAGGCCCCAGGCGCCCAGCGTCGGGCTTTCCCAGTCGTCCTCGACGAATCGGATGTCGTGCAGCGACGGGTCGATGCCCAGCACCTTCAGGCTTTCCAGATACAGCTCCTGCGGGTTGGCCGGCGAGGGCTTCAGGATCACCTGATACTGGTAGTAGTGCTGGAGCCGGTTCGGGTTCTCGCCGTAGCGGCCATCCTTCGGGCGGCGCGAGGGCTGCACATAGGCCGCCTTCCACGGTTGCGGGCCGAGGGCGCGCAGCGTCGTCGCCGGGTGGAAGGTGCCCGCACCCACCTCCATGTCGTAGGGCTGGAGGATCACGCAGCCCTGCTCCGACCAGAACTGGTGGAGCTTGAGGATCAGGGCCTGAAAGGACAGGCCGCGGCTGTCTTGGGAAGACCCGCTCGGGGAGGCCATCGGCGGTCACTTATGATTGGTGTGGAAAAACGCGCCGCACGATACGCGGCGGTATTCCCGGAATCAAGCGCCCGCCTGGGTTTAAGGTTCAGCGCCCGTAAGGGCAGACCGGCCGGCCGCAGGCCACGGCGGAGCGCGGGGCGACGTAGGCGCCGCATTCCGGGCACTTCTCCATGTCCTCGGCAGCCACCTGGGCCGGCCCGCCGCCGCTGGTGGCGGTGGGCTTTCCGGAGCCGCGACGCTCCCGCTCGCGCAGGCGCTCCCGGCCGACCGCGCCGACGCGGTTGTACCAGCGCCAACCGAACCACACGGCGCCGATCACCAGGATCAGGAAGAGGATCTTGGACAAGCTGAACATGGAAGCAGGATTAGGGGGTGCGGGGCCGCCCGGTCAAGAGTGGCCTTCACCCCGAACGGCTGACCTCTCGAAAATGGATCGAACTTCGAAAGAAGCGCCCCGTCCAGCGCAAAGAATCCTTGTCGTCCGCAGCGGAAGCGGCACCTAATGGGTGAAAACCGTGCGCAGAGGAGACGCAACGTCATGAACGCCAGCGCCTATCCGGTCATCGTCCGCCCCCTGCCTCCGGAACAGGGCGTCGGCTATGTGGCCGAGGTGCCCGACCTGCCGGGCTGCACCGCGGGCGGCGCCACTCCTGCCGACGCCAGCACGGCGGCGCTCGACGCCATCGCCGCCTGGATCGAGAACGCCCGCCGCGCCGGGGAGCCGGTCCCGCCGCCGTCCGAACGCCTGCGCGAAGTCACCCAGTAAGATCGTGGAGCCCAGTAACGGGGCATAAGCCCTCGCACTTGGCCCCCACCCTAGCCCTCCCCCGCTGCGCAGGGGAGGGAACTCCGCTGCACGACCCTCAATCCCCTCCCCTGCGATAGCGGGGGAGGGTCAGGGTGGGGGCACCAAGGCGACCACAAGCAGAAAAACTCAAAGACCGTAGCGCGACCAGAGCGCCCGCTCCTCGACGGCGGACAGCGCCGCCGCGGGGAGGTCCGCCGCGAGGCTGTCCAGAGCGCTCACGCCCACCGGAGCCGCCACGCGGAAGCCCATGCGGCGGAACCAGCGCCGGTCCTCCTGCACCACCCGCAGGCGGACCTTCTCGCCGAAACGGCCCCGCAGCACGGTGCGCAGGTCGCCGATGCCGTCGATCAGCCCGAGTTCCAGGGCGCGCCGCCCCGCCCAGAAGGCACCGGAGAACAGCTCCTCCTCCGACCCGGACAGGCGGGCGCCGCGGCGGTCGCGCACCATGGCCTTGAAGGCGTCGTGGATCTCCGCCTGGATCGCCTTCAGATGGGCCACCCCGTCCTCCCGCTCCGGCGAGAAGGGGTCGAGGATCACCTTCTTGTCGCCCGCGGTGTAGAGCCGCCGTTCGATGCCGTAGCGCTCGATGAACGCGTGCGCGCCGAAGCCGGCGGACACCACGCCGATGGAGCCCAGGATGCTGCTCTCGTCGGCCCAGATCTCGTCCGCCGCGCAGGCCAGCCAATAGCCGCCGGACGCCGCCGCGTCCTCGCAGAAGGCGAAGACCGGCACCTTCTTCTCGGTGGCGAGGTCGCGGATGCGCTTGGCGATCAGCGCCGACTGCACGGGCGATCCGCCGGGCGAATTGACGACCAGCGCCACCGCCGCCTGACCCTTCGGCGCGAAGGCGCGCTCGATCAGCCCGGCCATGTTGGACATGGTCAGGCCCTGGCGGAAGGCTCCGGCCTGACCGATGACACCGGACAGGCGGAGGACGGACACGATCGGCCCGGCGTCGCGCCAGGGGCCGAACGGGAGTTTGGCGAGCAGCTTCGTCATGTTCATCGCCGGTTGAAATGGTGGCGCTGACGCCGGATTGAAAGAACCGGCTTAAGCGATCAGCGGCTCCATGTCGCGCAGAATCCTCTGCGCCTGCGCGCTGTAGGCGCCATCGGGGCCGTGCAGCACCAGCCCGGCGGTGAATCGCGCCGGCGAGCGCCCCCCCTTTTGCGCCGCCAGCAGGATGCGCCGCGCCTCCTCCGCCGGCCTGGGCCAGAGCGGGACGAGCGTCAGGGAGCCGAATCGGGCGCCGTGGAGCGCGGCCAGGATCTCGTCCACCCGGTCGGCCCGGTGGACCATGGTCAGCGTGCCGCGTGGCTTCAGCATGGCCCTGGCGAAGCGCACCCAGTCGGCCAGGCCCGCCTCCCCCTCCACGTTCGCGGCGGCCTTCCAGGGATCGGGCGGGACGCTGGCCGCCCCGGCGCGCAGGTAGGGCGGGTTCATCATCACCCGGTCGAACGTTCCGGGAAGCAGCTCCGGCGGCGGGGCCAGCAGATCGCCGTCAAGGACGCTCACCCGGTCGCCCATCCCGTTGAGGGCCGTCCCGTTGAGGGCAACGTTGCGCCGGGCGAACTCCGCCGCCTCCGCCCGCTTCTCCAGCCCGACGACAGCGACGCCCGGCACACGGGCGGCGAGGCACAGCGCCGCCGCCCCGGTGCCGGTGCCGACGTCCAGCACCCGCTCCCCCGGCCCGGCGGCGGTGAAGGCGGCGAGCAGCACCGGGTCGACGGCGGCGCGGTAACCGGCCTGCGGCTGGTGCAGGCGGACGCGCCCGTTCAGAAGCGTGTCGAACGCCCCGTCGCTCTCCGCCATCACGCCCCCAGCTCCTCCCCGGCGTCGCGCAGCAGGCGGCAGGCGGCGGCATGATCCTCCTCGGCCACCATCAGGCGGCGGGGGATGGCGCCGATGGAGCCCTCCAGGATGCTGGTGTGGGTGTCCAGCACGATCCCCTCGATTCCCGCGTCGGTCAGCAGGGCGAGAAGCCAGCTCAGACGGACCGGATCGGTGGTGCGCAGCAGTTCCTTCATGAAATCCCGGCTGTTCTGTGCCCTTATTCGCCTTGCGGACTTGACCGAAGAGGCTATGCCGTTATGCTCCCTGCCGGAATTCGTCACGTCAATCATCATTGGAGTCGACCTTGGCGGTCGTGACCAACCTCGAGCCGAAACGGCGGAAGTCCACCCCGCTCGACGATCTGACCGCCCTGGTGGCCGATGACCTGAGCGCGGTGAACGAGATCATCGTCCAGCGGATGCATTCGTCCGTCGATATGATCCCGCAACTTGCCGGCTATCTCATCGCCGCCGGCGGCAAGCGCCTGCGTCCCGTCCTCACCCTCGCCGCCGCCGAGCTGTGCGGCTACAAGGGCGAGGATCACAAGATGCTGGCCGCGGTGGTGGAGTTCATCCACACCGCCACCCTGCTGCACGACGACGTCGTGGACGAGAGCGACCTGCGCCGCGGCCTCGCCTCGGCCAACGCGGTGTTCGGCAACAAGGCCAGCGTGCTGGTCGGCGACTTCCTGTTCTCCCGCAGCTTCGAGCTGATGGTGGAGGTCGGGTCGCTCGACGTGCTGCGCATCCTGTCCAAGGCGTCCGCGGTGATCGCCGAGGGCGAGGTGCTGCAGCTGCGCACCACCAACGACACCGAGACCAGCGAGCAGGCCTATCTGGAGGTCATCAAGGCCAAGACCGCGGAGCTGTTCGCCGCCGCCTGCCGCGTCGGCGCCGTGGTGGCCGCCCGCCCGCAGGCCGAGGAACTGGCGCTCTACGACTACGGCATGAATCTGGGCATCGCCTTCCAGCTCGTCGACGACGTGCTGGATTATTCGGCCTTCCAGGCGAAGCTGGGCAAGACGGTCGGCGACGACTTCCGCGAGGGCAAGATCACCCTGCCGGTCGTGCTGGCCTTCCGCCGCGGCAACGACGAGGAGCGGGCCTTCTGGCGCCGCACCATGGAGGAGCTGGACCAGCAGGAGGGCGATCTGGAGCGCGCCCAGGAGTTGATGGCCAAGCACAACGCGCTGAAGGACACCGTGGAGCGCGCGCGCCACTACGGCTCCATCGCGCGCGACGCGCTGGGCCTGTTCCCGGATACCCCGGTGAAGACCGCCCTGCTGGAGGTGCTGGATTTCGTGATCGAGCGCGATTTCTGAGCTTTGGGAACTTTTTCGCCGCGGGGGATGATTTTCACGTTGCAGCCCCTGGATCGAGCGGCTATATACGCGGCCCACGGTGACGCCGGCCACGGCGCCACCGACGGACCGGAGAGTAGCTCAGCCTGGTAGAGCACTGCTTTCGGGAGGCAGGGGCCGGAGGTTCGAATCCTCTCTCTCCGACCAAATTGAAAGGGCCGATGCGGCGACGCATCGGCCCTTTCGCTTTTGGCCCTTTCGCTTTTCCGGCCCGCCCAACCAGCCGTGCGGCGGCCTTCCCGCCGGCTTTCGCGACCCGGCAAAAAAACATACCGCAAATGCCGCTTATTCCCATTGCAGCCCGCGGGCAATGGGTCTATACACCCGCTCCACGGCGACGCTGGCAACGGCGGCACCGACGGACCGGAGAGTAGCTCAGCCTGGTAGAGCACTGCTTTCGGGAGGCAGGGGCCGGAGGTTCGAATCCTCTCTCTCCGACCAAATTGAAAGGGCCGATGCGGCGACGCATCGGCCCTTTCGCTTTTCCGGCCCGCCGCCGCGGCACAGGCCGCGCTCCCGCCTGTTGTCCTTTGGAAGGCGACACAGACGGGGAGCGGACCCATGGAACAGGCGATCGGACAGGAACCCCAGGCGGCGGGCGGCCCGGTGGGGACGGAGATCGACCCCAAGGCGGTGGTGGTGTCCCGCGCGGTGCGCGACCTGGTCCAGCCGCAGGGCTTCCGCCCGCGCGATATCGGCGGCGGCATGGCCTGGAACCGGCGCGGCGGCGACGACACCCACGAGATGATCACCTGCAACGGGAGGCTGTCCGGCGACCCCGACCGGGCGGAATGGACCGCCGGACGCTACGGCAACCGCGGCGGCTTCGTCGAGGTCACCGGCCTGACGCTGCGCGGCGCGCTGGACGCCGTGGCCGTGCTCCCCCGCCCGGTGCGGGTGGACGGTTCGCTGGCCGAGGGCATCTACCCGTCGCTGGAGGACGCCCTCGACGACATCGCGTGACGGCTATTTCAGCGCCTCGTCGATCTCCACCTGATAGCCCTTGGCGAGGCGGTTGGTCTCGTTGGCCATGCCGATGACGGCCATCAGCTCCCCGAACTGGGCGTCGGTCATGCCGGCGCGGCGCGCGGCGGCCTCGTGCGAGCGGATGCAGTAGTCGCAGCCGTTGGTCACGCTGACCGCGACGAAGATCATCTCCTTCACCAGCGGGTCCAGCGCGCCGGGGGCCATCACCTCCTTCAGGCTCTCCCAGGTGCGTTTCAGGGTCGGCGGGTGATGGGCCGCCATCTTCCAGAAATTGTTGACGTCCGGCACGTTGCGGGCCGCCTTGATGTCGTCGTAGACGGCGCGCACCTCGGGAGCGGCGTCGGCGTGCTCGATGGGCTTCAGGGGCATGGCTGATGGTCTCCACGGCAGAAGGGCACAGTTCAGGGCTCGATCCCGCGGCATTGTCGCCGCTTCCGCCCCGCGGGGCCATCGCCGAAGGGTCGCAACGTCCTATCTCTTCCCCTGAAGGTCATAGGGGCGCCGGAAAGTTCAGGTTGCTCCGACCGCCGCGGACCGGCATAGCTTCCTAATTCCGATGGCCCGCGCACGGCGCCCCGCCCTGTCGCCACCCTCCCCGCCTTCAAGTCCTCCATCCCATGCCCCTCCGCCACCTCGACGCCCTGGCAACCGAATCGGAAGGAATGGTGCGCCTGCTCCGCATCCTTCTGGTGGCCTCCGTCCTGGTTCCAACCCTGCTGTTCACCGCCATCGCCTGGCGCGACTTTCACGAGGAGGAGGCGCAGGCGGAGCGCAACATCCGCAAGACCGTGCTGATCCTGCACGAGCACATGCAGAAGGTCTTCGACACGGTCGAGCAGGTCCTGGACCGGCTGGACGAGCGGACCGCCGGCATGAGCTGGGACGAGATCGGCCGTTCCGACGACCTGCACGGCTATCTGAGGACGCTGGTCGAGGAGCTTCCGCAGATCGGCGTCGTCGGGCTGGTCGATCCCAACGGCGCGGTGCGCAACGACAACCGGCTGTTCCCGGCCCCGTCGATCAATGTGGGCGACCGGGAGTATTTCCGCACCCAGGCGGCGGCCGACGCCGGCATCCTGGTCAGCGAGGCGATCACGGGGCGCGGGTCGGGCAAGCGGCAGTTCAACGTCACGCGCCGCCGCGCCGCCGCCGGGGGACCGGAAGGGCCGTTCAACGGCGTGCTGCTGACCGCGGTGCTGACCGATTACCTGACCGATTTCTATCAGCTCGTCGTCGCCGGTCAGAAGGAGTCGATCTCTCTGGTCCGCCGCGACGGCTCGGTCCTGGTCCGCTACCCCTCGACCGGCGACCGGCAGGCCCGCCATGCCGCGGACAGCATTCTGCTCGGCGCGATGGCGTCCGGGCAGACCGAGGGCGTGTTCCGCACGCGGGGCCGCATGGACGGCGTGGCGAGGCTCAACGGCTTCATGCACGTGGCGCCCTACCCGCTCTACGTGACCTACGGCATCCCGATCAACGAGATCCGGGCCGGCTGGGCGCGCAACGTCCTGCTCTACGCCGCCTTCACCGTGCCGGCGATGCTGGCTCTGGTCGGCATCACCCTGCTGGCGCTGCGCCGCGCGCGCAGCGAGATGGGGGCCATCCGCCGCTGGACCGAAGAGGCCCGCGCCCGCGAGTCCCTGGAGAACGCGCTGCGCCAGTCGCAGAAGCTGGAGGCGCTCGGCCAGCTGACCGGGGGCGTCGCCCACGACTTCAACAACCTGCTGACCGCCGCCCTGGCCAACCTGCATCTGATGGAACGGCATCTGCCGGCGGAGGGGACGCGCTACCTGGACGGCACCCGCACCGCGCTGGAACGCGCCCGGACGCTGACCGGACAGCTGCTGGCCTTCTCGCGCCAGGAGGCGGTGGACCCCAAGGTGATCGATCTGGGGGACGCCCTGCGGGTCATGGCCGATCTGCTGGAACGCTCCGTCCGTGCCGACATCGCCCTGGACTGGGCGCTTTCCAGCGCGCCGCTGCCGGTGGAGGTGGATCCGGTCCAGCTGGAGCTGGCGGTGCTGAACCTCGTGATCAACGCCCGCGACGCGATGCCGGCGGGCGGGCGCATCCGCATCGCCGCCCGGCAGGAGGAAACATCCGACGGCCCGCTCGCCGTTCTGGAG
Organism: Azospirillum sp. TSH58; assembly: GCF_003119115.1. Lineage (NCBI taxonomy): Bacteria > Pseudomonadati > Pseudomonadota > Alphaproteobacteria > Rhodospirillales > Azospirillaceae > Azospirillum > Azospirillum sp. TSH58. The sequence goes on along the minus strand of NZ_CP022364.1, from coordinate 2,338,929 downwards.
ATCGCCGACACCGGCAGCGGTATGCCGCCGGAGGTCGCCGCCCGCGCCTTCGAGCCTTTCTTCACCACCAAGCCGCACGGCAAGGGGACGGGTCTGGGCCTGTCGATGGTCTACGGCTTCGCCCGCCAGTCGGGCGGCAACGCCACCATTTCCAGCGCGCCGCGCCGCGGCACGGTCGTCCGCGTCAGCCTGCCGGTGTCCGGCCGTGCGCCGGAAGCCGAAGCGGTGCCGGACGCGGCGGAGGCGATGCCGGCCGGACCGGTACGCCTGCTGGTGGTCGAGGACAACGCGCTGGTCCTGATGGCCACCGTGGAGGGGCTGGCGCAGGAGGGGTTCGAGGTGGTGACCGCCGACCATGGCGCCGCCGCGCTGGAGATCCTGGACCAGGACGCCGCCTTCGACGCGATCGTGACCGACGTGGTGATGCCCTACGGCGTGTCGGGAATCGATCTGGCGCGGCGGGTCCAGGAGCGCTGGCCCGGCATCCGAGTCCTGCTGATTTCCGGCTACAGCCCCGAATCGCTGACCGGCCTGAAGGCCGACGCCGCCGTCCTGCCCAAGCCCTTCACCCCGGACCAGCTCGCCGCCCGCGTCCGCGCCCTGCTCCGCACCGCGAAGACCGCCTGACCGGGGCCGTTCCAACCGGACGGACGGGTCAGAGCAGGACGCTGATGAACATCGGCGCCCACAGCACCGCCGACCAGATCAGCCCCAGGAAGATGCCATGGGTGAGGTCGGTGAAGGTCGGTTCCGACAGGCAATGCATGCGCCAGAACGCTTCGCGGTCGTTCATGCCCTGACGCTGCGGGATGTGGTTCTGAGCGTCCTTCATGACCGTTTCCTTGCTGGAGGCCAAATGGAAGGAACCGGCGAAGGGCGCCGCGGTTCCGCACCGCGACGGGAACAATGGTGGGACGGAATGGGTCATGCCGAAAAGGAAAAGGCCCCCTGTCCTTTCGGACAGGAGGCCTTCCGGTCGGATGGGATGAGCCGCTTACTTGGTGCGGATCATCGGGGTGAGCTGGTCGCCCCAGTTGCCCGTCGCGTTGTGATAGCGGGCGGTGCGCATCAGCTCGACCGTCACGCCGGCTTCCACGGCCTTGACGACGGCGTCGTTCAGGCGGTGCAGGCTGTTGGCGAGGACGCGGATGGCGCTCTCCTGCTCGTCCGTGAGGTTCGAACGCTCGTCCGGCGGCGCATCCTGGAAACCCGACTGATTCGTCATGCGGCTATCCTTCCCTTGTTCTCCGGCCCGGGTCTTGCGGCCCCGGCTCTGCCCTGGTTCACCGGCGCCGTTGCGCCGGCATGGCCGGGTGCTGCGCTGCAAACCCGGCATTCAACGTCTTAACACATCACGCGCCGGGAGCAAGGGCGCGGCAAGACAACCTCGTTCGAAAGAGTCATGCCTCCCGCGGCAGAGTGCCGCTCCCCGGCAATGCCGGACGGGGGAAGGAGGCCGCCGCACTGCAATCGCGCGGCACTCGGCGGACGGCGTTTGATCGGGACGCGCTCCCGGCCTAGCTTGGCGGTCCAAGGGCAGACGCCGAAAGAAAACGATCGCCGACAGAAAGCGATCGCCGACAAGAACAATCCGCAGCCGATACAACAATGGAAGACAGGACCATGGCCGACACCGCGACCGCTTCCCGCTCCGTCGCCTTTCTGGGGCTTGGCACCATGGGCTTTCCCATGGCCGGCCATCTGGCCGTCCGGGGCGGTCACCGGGTGACCGTCTGCAACCGCACCGCCGCCAAGGCCGAGGCCTGGACCGCCCGCTTCGGCGGGGCCGGCGCCGCCACCCCGGCCGAGGCCGCCCGCGACGCCGAGCTGGTCTTCCTCTGCGTCGGCGGTGACGACGACGTGCGGGCGGTGGCCGGCGAGGCGATGACCGCCATGAAGCCCGGCACCATCATCGCCGACCATTCCACCGTCTCCGCCACCGTCTCGCGCGAGATGGCCGATCTGGCCCGCGAGCGCGGCCTGTTCTTCCTCGACGCGCCGGTGTCCGGCGGCCAGGCCGGGGCGGAGAACGGCGTGCTGACGGTGATGGTGGGCGGCGACGCCGACGCCTTCGCCCGTGCCCAGCCGCTGATGGCCTGCTACGGCCGCTCCGTCACCCACATGGGCCCGGCGGGCGCCGGCCAGCTGACCAAGATGGTCAACCAGATCTGCATCGCCGGGCTGCTGCAGGGGCTGGCCGAGGGCATGGCCTTCGCGCAGAAGGCCGGGCTGGACGGCCACAAGGTCGTGGACGTGATCGGGAAGGGGGCCGCCCAGTCCTGGCAGATGGACAACCGCGCCAAGACGATGCTGGACGGCAGGTTCGACTTCGGTTTCGCCGTCGACTGGATGCGCAAGGACCTGGGCATCGTGCTGGACGAGGCCCGCAACAACGGCGCCACCCTGCCCGTCACCGCCCTGGTCGACCAGTTCTACGCCGAGGTGCAGGGAATGGGCGGCAACCGGCTGGACACCTCCAGCCTGATGACCCGCCTGACGCGCTGAACGGAGGGGGATGGGGAGCGCTGCGGCGCTCCCCTTTCACTGTCCTCAGATGCGGACGACCTTGCCGGGGTTCATCCGGTTTTCCGGGTCGAAGGCGCGCTTCAGCTCGCCCATCACGGCGAAGGCGTCGCCGGCCTCCTTCTCCAGGAACTCCATCTTGCCGTAGCCGATGCCGTGCTCGCCGGTGCAGGTGCCGCCCATGGCGAGCGCCCGGTCGACCATGCGGTCGTTCAGGCGCTTGGCCTCGGCCAGCTCCTCGGGCTTGTCGGGGTCGATGACGTAGACGAGGTGGAAGTTGCCGTCACCGACATGGCCGACCAGCGGGGCCAGCATCGAGGATTCGGCGATGTCCTTCTTGGTCTCCAGGATGCAGTCGGCCAGCCGCGAGATCGGCACGCAGACGTCGGTCGGCCAGCCCTTGGAGCCGGGACGCAGCGCCAGCGCCGCGTAATAGCCGTCGTGGCGGGCCTGCCAGAGCTTGGAGCGATCCTCCGGACGGGTCGCCCAGGTGAATTCGCTGCCGCCGAACTCCGCGGCGATGGACGCGACCATCTCCGCCTGCTCCTTCACCCCGGCGGCGGTGCCGTGGAACTCGAAGAACAGGGTCGGGGCGACCTTGTAGTCCAGCTTGGAATATTTGTTCACCGCGTCCATCTGCACCTCGTCCAGAAGCTCGATGCGGGCGACGGGGATGCCGGACTGGATGGTCTGGATCACCGTGTCCACGGCGCCGCGGATGTCGTTGAACGGGCACACCGCCGACGAGATCCCCTCCGGGATGCCGTAGAGGCGCAGCGTCACCTCGGTGATGATGCCGAGCGTGCCTTCGGCACCGACGAACAGGCGGGTCAGGTCGTAGCCGGCGGCGGACTTGCGGGCACGCCCGCCGGTCTTGATGATCCGGCCGTCGGCCAGCACCACGGTCAGCCCCAGCACATTCTCGCGCATGGTGCCGTAGCGCACGGCGTTGGTGCCGCTGGCGCGGGTGGAGGCCATGCCGCCCAGCGAGGCGTCGGCGCCGGGGTCGATGGGGAAGAACAGGCCGGTGTCGCGCAGATGCTCGTTGAGCTGCTTGCGGGTCACGCCGGCCTGGACGGTGACGTCGAGGTCCTCCGGGCTGACGCGCAGGACCTCCTTCATGGTCGACACGTCGACGCAGATGCCGCCGGCCAGCGCGGCGACGCCGCCCTCCAGCGAGGTGCCGGTGCCGAAGGGGATGATCGGCAGGCCGTGCTTCGCGCAGAGCTTGACGATGGCGCTGACCTCCTCGGTGGAGGTGGCGAAGGCGACGCCGTCGGGCGGGAAGTTGGGGTGGTAGGACTCGTCCTTGCCGTGATGCTCGCGCACCGCCGCGGCGGTGGTGAAGCGGTCCCCAAGCAGGGCCTTGAACTCGGCCTTCATCTCGTCGGTGAAGGCGACGCGAGGCTGGGCGGCGGGTACGGCGGTCATGGACGAATCTCCCCGGGGGTCCTTTTGGCACGATGCCGTGCGGTGGTAGGACCGGAGAAGCTAAGCCCCGCCGCCCGCGCAGACAAGCGACTCGCGCGCATGGGTGGGTGCCGCAGCAAAAGCCCTCTCCCCCCTGGGGAGAGGGAGGGGACCCGCGCCACAGGCGCGGGGAGGGTGAGGGGGTTGCGCCTTTGCCGGACGTACGACACGCGCACCCCCCTCACCCTAACCCTCTTCCCAGAGGGGAGAGGGAACTGAGACCCTACGCCTCCTCGTAGCCGCCGCCGCCCGGCGTCTCGACGACCAGCACGTCGCCCTCCCCCATGGCGGTCTTGTCCTGGGGACCGAGTTCCTCCACCGACCCATCGGTGCGCTGGACCCAGGTGCGCCCGATCTGGCCGGGGGCGCCGCCCTTCAGGCCGAAGGGGGGCACGCGGCGGTGGTTGGACAGGATGGCGGCGGTCATCGGCTCCAGGAACCTCAGGCGCCGCACCACCCCGTCGCCGCCGCGCCAGCGCCCCGCCCCGCCCGATTCGCGGCGGATGCGGAAGCTGTCCAGCAGCACCGGAAAGCGCCATTCCAGCACCTCCGGGTCGGTCAGGCGCGAGTTGGTCATGTGGGTGTGCACCGCGTCCGTCCCGTCGAAGCCGGGACCGGCGCCGGAACCGCCGCAGACCGTCTCGTAATACTGGTAGCGCTCGTTGCCGAAGGTCGTGTTGTTCATCGTCCCCTGGGCCGAGGCCAGCACGCCGAGCGCGCCGTACAGCGCGTCGGTGACGCACTGGCTGGTCTCCACGTTGCCGGCCACCACCGCGGCGGGGTAGCTGGGCGACAGCATGGTGCCCGGCGGGATGACGATCTCGATCGGCTTCAGGCAGCCCTCGTTCATCGGGATCTCGTCGTCCACCAGCGTGCGGAAGACGTAGAGCACCGCCGCCCGGCACACCGCCGTCGGGGCGTTGAAGTTGCTGGTGAGCTGCGGGCTGGTGCCGGTGAAGTCCACCCGCGCCGACCGCTCGTCCTTGTCGATGGTGATGCGAACCTTGATGATCGCGCCGTTGTCCAGCTCCTGCACGAACTCGCCGTCGGTCAGCACGTCGATGACGCGGCGGACCTGCTCCTCGGCGTTGTCCTGGACCAGCTTCATGTAGGCGTTGACCGTCTCCAGCCCGAACTGGGCGACGATCCGGCGCAGTTCCCGCGCGCCCTGTTCGTTGGCGGCGATCTGGGCCTTCAGGTCGCCCAGGTTCTGCGCCACGTTGCGCGCCGGCTGCGGCCCGGCGGTGAAGAGGGCGACGACCTCCTCCTCCAGGAAGCGGCCCCGCTCGACGAGCTGGACATTGTCGAGAAGGACGCCCTCCTGGTCGATGGTCGTGCTGTCCGGCGGCATGGAGCCGGGGGTGATCCCGCCGACGTCGGCGTGGTGCCCGCGCGAGGCGACGTAGAACAGCACCCGCTCGCCGGCCTCGTCGAAGACCGGGGTGATGACGGTGATGTCCGGCAGATGCGTGCCCCCGTGATAGGGGTCGTTCAGCATGTAGACGTCGCCGGGGTTCATCTCCCCCTGGCGCCGCTCGACGATGGCGCGCACGCTCTCGCCCATCGAGCCGAGATGCACCGGCATGTGCGGGGCGTTGGCGATCAACCCGCCGTCCGCGTCGAACAGGGCGCAGGAGAAGTCCAGACGCTCCTTGATGTTCACCGAATAGGCGGTCTTCTCCAGCGTGAAGCCCATCTGCTCGGCGATGGACATGAACAGGTTGTTGAAGACCTCCAGCATCACCGGATCGGCCCTGGTGCCGATGGCGAGGCGCTGCGGCAGCTCCTCGAAGCGGGTCAGGACGAGGTGGTTCTTGCGGGTCACCTCGGCGATCCAGCCGGGCTCGATCACCGTCGTGGCGATCTTCTCCTTGATGACGGCGGGACCGGTGACGCGGTTGCCGGGCTGGAGCTGGTCGCGGTCGTACACCGGCGCCTCGCGGTCGGCGCCGCCGGTGTGCAGGGTGACGGTGGCGAGGCGGCGCGGCAGGGCGCCGGTGACGCCGGGCAGGTCCTGGTCGTCGGCGCTCTCGGTGCGGCCCACCGCCTCCACCGACACGGCCTCGACCACCAGGGCCTTGCCCTCCATCATGAAGCCGTAGCGCTGGCGGTGCGCCGCCTCGAAGGCCGCGGCCATGGCGTCGAGCGGCCCGAAATCGACGACCAGCGGGCTGTCGGAGCCCTCCACCTTGATGTGCGCCTTGCGCAGAACGGCCAGCCGGTCCTCCGGCACGCCCTGGCGGGCCAGCTCCATCCGCCCTTCGGCCTCCAGCGCGGCGAGCGTGGCGGTCAGCTCGTCCACCAGGGCGTCGTCGAGCCGGGCCTCCACCGCGCGCTCGCGGATCGCCACCGTGTCGGCGAGACCGATGCCGTAGGCGGACAGCACGCCGGCGTGCGGGTGCAGGAAGACCTTCCGCATGCCCAGCGCGTCGGCGACCAGACAGACATGCTGCCCCGCCGCCCCGCCGAAGCCGTTCAGCGTGTATTGGGTGACGTCGTAGCCGCGCTGGACCGAGATCTTCTTGATGGCGTTCGCCATGTTGTCCACGGCGATCTTCAGGAAGCCCTCGGCCACCTGATGCGGGGTCATGTCGGTGCCCAGCGCCGCGTTCACCTCCTCGGCCAGAGCGGCGAACGTCTCGCGCACGATGGCGGCGTCGAGCGGCTGGTCGGCCTCCGGCCCGAAGACGTGGGGGAAGAAGTCGGGGTGCAGCTTGCCGACCATCACGTTGCAGTCGGTCACGGTCAGCGGCCCGCCGCGGCGGTAGCAGGCCGGGCCGGGGTTGGCCCCGGCGCTCTCCGGCCCGACGCGGAAGCGCGTCCCGTCGAAGAAGCAGACGGAGCCGCCGCCCGCCGCCACGGTGTGGATGTGCATCATCGGGGCGCGCATCCGCACCCCGGCCACCACCGTGTCGAAGGCGCGCTCATACTCCCCGGCGTAGTGCGAGACGTCGGTGGAGGTGCCGCCCATGTCGAAGCCGATGACCCGGTCGAAGCCGGCCATGCGCGCGGTGCGCACCGCCCCGACGATGCCGCCCGCCGGGCCGGAAAGGATGGCATCCTTGCCCTGGAACCAGCGCGCGTCGGTCAGCCCGCCGTTCGACTGCATGAACATCAGCCGGACGCCGTTCAACTCGCCCGCCACCTGCTCCACATAGCGGCGCAGGATCGGGGAGAGATAGGCGTCGACCACCGTGGTGTCGCCGCGCCCGACGATCTTCATCAGCGGGCTGACCTGATGGCTGACCGAGACCTGGGTGAAGCCGATGGAGCGGGCCAGCGCCGCCACCTGCTTCTCATGGTCCTGGAAGCGGTAGCCATGCATCAGCACCACCGCGGCGGCGCGGAAGCCGTCCTGGTAGGCCTGCTCCAGCTGAACCCGCACGGCGCGCAGGTCCACGGCCTTCAGCACCGTGCCGTCGGCCTTGACCCGCTCCGGCACCTCGGCCACCCGCTCGTAGAGCAGTTCGGGCAACACGATGTGGCGGGCGAAGATCTTCGGGCGGGCCTGATAGCCGATGCGGAGCTGGTCGCCCAGCCCTTCGGTGATCAGCAGCAGCGTGCGCTCGCCCTTGCGCTCCAGAAGCGCGTTGGTGGCGACGGTGGTGCCCATCTTCACCGCCTCGACCGCCTCCGCCGGGATCGGCTGGCCGGAGGCGAGGCCCAGCAGGTCGCGGATGCCCTGGATGGCGGCGTCGCGGTAGCGTTCCGGATTCTCCGACAGCAGCTTGTGCGTGACCACCGACCCGTCCGGGCGTTTCGCCACGATGTCGGTGAAGGTGCCGCCACGGTCGATCCAGAACTGCCACCGGCCCTGCGCTTGGGACGCCATACCCCACTCCCTGATGTCTTGTCTCGACGCCTGATGTCTTGACGGGGAGTGTGACGATACGCCGCCGCGGGTCAAGACGGGGTGCACGAAAGGGTGGGATGCGCCCCCTCCTCCTGCCCGTCCGGTCAGGCCGCCTTGAGCAGCGCGGGCAACCCGTCCAGCATGGCATTCACAGCACCCGCCCCATCCTCGAACGCCTCCAGCGCCAGCGAGACCTGGGAGGGCCGCGGCAGGTCGAAGGTGATGGCGAACTCCCCGCCGTCGCGCTCCATCTGTCCGCCGAAGCGGCGCGACAGGGCGCGCATGCGGGTGTTGTCGGCCAGGCACATCATATGGACCTGCCGGATGCCCCGGTTGGCCGCGATGGCCAGCGACCGGCGGACCAGGGTGGAGCCGACGCCCCGCCCCTGGAACCCCTTCTCGACGCTGATCGCCAGCTCCGCCGCGCCGGGCCACAGCAGCCGGTCGAAGCACAGCTCGACCGCGCCGCGCAGCTCGCCGCGGTCGAACAGGCCGAGCAGCGTGGTCCGCGTCCAGTCGAGCGAGTCGCAATGCTGGACGATGACCGCGTCGGAGACGGTGCCGGTGAAGCGGGCGTAGCGGTCCGCCTTGTCCAGCCGCAGCAGATGCGCCCGGTATTGAGCGCGTTCGGCGGGGAGAAGCTTGCGGATGGCAGACATGGGGGGACTCGTGGCGCTGGTGATTCGGGACATCGCACCGCTTCGCGTCGTCCGCTTCCCCATCGGCGGCCTGCACCGGCCGCCTTCGTTTGTTGCGGCGCAACATGGCGAAGGCCGGACCGAAGGGCAAGGTCCCTGATGACAACGGCATGGCTCTGTTGCAGCGCAGCAACATCCCGTCCCGCCGGAAAATCCCATACCCCCAATGGATGAAAAGGGCGCGGCGCGCGAAGATGCTGGGAAACAACGAAAAAGTATGGGCCGGTTGGCGCGGTGCCGGACTGCCGGTATGCTGCTCCCGCGGGCGAAAGGCGGATACGAATGAGCATCTGGGGCAGCGTCCTGGGCGGGGCGGCCGGTTTCACCATCGGCGGCCCGATCGGGGGCCTGATCGGCTTGGCCGCCGGCTATGCGGTGGGGCGCGGCATCCGCGGCCTGTGCGGCCCGGCGGACGCCACCAAGTCCATCGCCTTCACCATCGGCGTGATCGCCCTGTCGGCGAAGATGGCCCGCGCCGACGGCGTGGTGAAGCGGGTGGAGGTGGACACCTTCAAGCGCCTGTTCCGCGTCCCGCCGGAGGAGCTGGACACGGTGGGCCACGTCTTCGACCTCGCCCGCAAGGACACCCACGGCTTCGAGGAATACGCCCAGCAGATCGCCGGGCTGTTCGAGGACCGCCGCGCCGTTCTGGAGGAGCTGCTCGACAGCCTGCTGGCCATCGCCGAGGCCGACGACGAGCTGCACGAGACGGAAGTCGAGTATCTGCGCACCGTTGCCCACATCTTCGGCTTCACCGACGAGGAGTTCGAGCGCATCGTCGCCGGCCACCACATCGCCGGCACGCCCAACGAGACCGATCCCTACGGCGTGCTCGGCGTCTCCCGCCGCGCCAGCGACGAGGCGATCAAGGCGGCGCATCGCCGTCTGGTGCGCGAGCATCACCCGGACGTGCTGATCGCCCAGGGCATGCCGCAGGAGTTCGTGGATCTGGCGACGCAGAAGGTCGCCGCCATCAACGCCGCCTTCGACCGGATCGAGAAGGAGCGCGCGCGGGGGTGAGGGTGCTTTCGTCGGGCCCCCACCCTAACCCTCCCCCGCTATCGCAGGGGAGGGAACGGCTCCTCCCCCTGCGAAGCGGGGGGGAGGTCGGGAGGGGGGCCCAACGAAACCACGTCCCCCTTCCCTCCCCGTGCATCCCCGCCCCGGCGCAATCGGGTGTCGCGGGCCTGCGGACCGCACGCTATATAAGCACACCTCCGCACACCGTACCGTTGGGTCATGGCTCCTCCCGCTCCGATCACCGCGCTCCAGGGCGTCTCCGTCACCTTCGGTGGCCGTCCGCTGTTCGAAACCATCGACCTGTCCATCGGGCGGGGCGACAAGGCCTGTCTGGTCGGGCGCAACGGGTCCGGCAAATCGACGCTGATGAAGGTGCTGGCCGGCATGATCCAGCCGGACGGCGGCACCGTCTTCACCCAGCCCGGCGCCCGCATCGCCTATCTGCCGCAGGAGCCGGACTTCACCGGCTGCGCCACGGTGCACGACTACGTCGCCGCCGGCCTGCCCGCCGACGAGCGCGACGAGGCGCACCGGGTGGACGCCGTGCTGGACCGGCTCCAGGTGCCCGGCCATCTCGACCCCAACACCCTGTCGGGCGGCGAGGCGCGGCGCACGGCGCTGGCCCGCACGCTGGTCGGCGCCCCCGACGTGATGCTGCTCGACGAGCCGACCAACCACCTCGACCTCCCCACCATCGAGTGGCTGGAGGAGGAACTGCTGGCCTACCGCGGCGGTCTGCTGCTGATCTCGCACGACCGCAGCTTCCTGAACCGGCTGGCCAAGCGCACGCTGTGGCTGGACCGCGGCACGGTGCGCGCCACCGACCGCGGCTTCGCCGAGTTCGAGACCTGGCAGGCCGAGGTCTTCGAATCGGAGGAGATCGCCGCCCAGAAGCTCGACCGCAAGATCGAGGGCGAGATGAAGTGGCTGCGCGAGGGCATCTCGGCCCGGCGCACCCGCAACATGGGCCGCGTGCGCGCCCTGCTCCAGCTCCGCACCGACCGCGCCGAGCGCATCAAGGGCGGCCAGCAGGCCAAGCTCGCCGTCGCCGAGGCCGAGCGCGGCGGCCGTCTGGTCATCGAGGCCGAGCGCATCTCAAAGGGCTTCGACACGGCGGACGGCCGCAAGACCGTCGTCAACGACTTCTCCACCCGCATCCTGCGCGGCGACCGGGTCGGGCTGATCGGCCCGAACGGCGCCGGCAAGACCACCCTGCTGAAGATGCTGACCGGCCAGATGGAGCCCGACAGCGGCACGATCCGGCTGGGCACCAACATGGAAACCGCCTATTTCGACCAGCGGCGCGAAGGGCTGGACCCCGAGGACACCATCCGCAAGGTGCTGTGCCCCTTCGGCGGCGACAGCGTGATGGTCAACGGCCAGCCGCGCCACGTCGCCGGCTACATGCGCGACTTCCTGTTCGACACGCGCCAGCTCGACAGCCCGGTCAAGGCGCTGTCGGGCGGCGAGCGCAACCGGCTTCTGCTCGCCCGCCTGTTCGCGCGGCCCAGCAACATGATGATCCTCGACGAGCCGACCAACGACCTCGACATGGACACGCTGGACCTGCTGGAGGACGTGCTCGGCGACTACCAGGGCACGCTGCTGCTGGTCAGCCACGACCGCGACTTCCTCGACCGGCTGGTCACCAGCACCATCGCGGTGGAGGGGGACGGGGTGATCGCCGAGTATCCCGGCGGCTATTCCGACTATCTGGTGCAGCGCCCGCCGCCCAAGGAAAAGGCTGCCGCACCGGCCAAGGCGAAGCCCGCCGCCGCCACGGCCGCCAAGCCGAAGGGCAAGCTGAGCTACAAGGACCAGCGGGAGCTGGACGACCTGCCCGCCCGCATGGACAAGCTGACCGCCGAGGTGGCGAAGCTCGAATCCGCGCTGGCCGATCCCGACCTGTTCGCCCGCGACGCCGCAAAGTTCCAGAAGACGTCCGATCAGTTGCAGGCGAAACAGAACGAGCTGGCCGCCGCCGAGGAGCGCTGGCTGGAGCTGGAGGCCCTGCGCGAGGAGCTGGAAGGCGGCCGCGGATGAGTCTGCGCGACTCGCTGCTGGCGCTCCTGGTCATGGCGATCTGGGGCCTGAACTTCGTCGTCGCGAAATGGGGGCTGGCCGAGTTCCCGCCTCTGTTCATCATGGCGCTGCGCTTCATCGCGGTGGCGGCGCTGATCCTGCCCTTCAAGCGGATTCCCTGGAGCGCGGTGCGGCCCATCGCGATTCTGTCGGTGACGCTGGGGACCGTGCATTTCCCGCTGATGTTCACCGGGCTGAACGGCATCGACGCGGCCACCGCCTCGCTCGCCGCGCAGGCGCAGGTGCCCTTCTCCTCCCTGCTGGCCGCGCTGATCTTCAAGGACAAGCTGGGCTGGCGCCGCGCCGTCGGCATGGCCGCGGCCTTCGCGGGGGTCGCGGTGATCGCGGGCGAGCCCCGGCTGTCCGGATCGCTGGTGCCCCTGTTCATGATCCTCGGCGCCAGCTTCGCCTTCGCCGTGGCCAGCATCCAGATGAAGATGATCGTCGGGGTGGACGGCTTCGCGCTGAACGGCTGGATGGCGCTGTTCGCCGCGCCGCAGCTCCTGCTGCTCTCCTTCCTGTTCGAGGAGGGGCAGATGGCCGCCCTGACCGACGCCACCCTGTGGGGCTGGGGCTCCGTCGCCTACATGGCGGTGGGCGTGACCATGGGCGCCTATGGGATGTGGTACCCGCTGCTGCGGAAATACTCGGTCAACCAGACCATGCCCTTCCTGCTGACCGTGCCGGTCTTCGGCGTGCTGGCGGGCGTTCTTCTGATGGACGATCCCTTCACGCTCCGGCTGGTCCTGGGCGGGCTGTTGACCGTGGGCGGCATGGCCGTCATCGTGAAGCGGCGCCCGACGGCGCTGGCGGAGAAGGTGACGAATCCGACCTGAGGAAAGCCCGACCTGAGGACACCATGACGCGCACGGGCACCGGATGCATCGACCGCCCCTCCCCCAACCACGGGCCGCGCCCCGAGGGTGTGGGGGTGGAGTTGCTGATCCTCCATTACACGGGGATGCCCACCGCCGAGTCGGCGCTGACCCGGCTGTGCGATCCCAACGCCCAGGTCAGCGCCCACTACACGGTGGACGAGGACGGCACCGTCTACGCCCATGTCCCGGAGGACCGGCGCGCCTGGCACGCCGGCCTGTCCTCCTGGCGGGGCCGGGCCGACGTCAACAGCCGCTCCATCGGAATCGAGATCGTCAATCCGGGGCACGAGTTCGGCTACCGCCCCTTCCCCGCCGTCCAGATGGCCGCCGTGGCCGATCTTTGCCGGGACATCATGGGCCGGCATGGAATCGCGCCCGCCGACGTGCTCGGCCACAGCGACATCGCCCCGGCCCGCAAGGAGGACCCCGGCGAGCTGTTCGACTGGCCGGGGCTGGCCGCGCGCGGAATCGGGCTGTGGCCCGAGCCCGCCGCGGCGGACGACCCGGCGGATTCCATGGAGGACTCGGCGGAGGATGTGGCGGCGCTTCTGGGACGCTATGGGTACGACACCGCCGAATCGCGGGTCCTGCTGTCCTTCCAGCGCCATTTCCACCCCGAACGCCTGACCGGGGAGCCCGACCCGGAGACGCTGCGCCGCCTGCGCGCCCTGCTGCGGACGACCGGGCGCTGAGAATCCGAATCGCCCCCGAACACCGTTGCGAATCGAACGGCGACTCTGTACACAGTGCCGCGCCAGATGGCCGGATGGCCGCCTTCGACCTTTTGGATCGGGGGAGGAAAGTCCGGGCTCCACGGAAACACGGTGCCGGCTAACGGCCGGCGGGGGCGACCCTAGGGAAAGTGCCACAGAGAGCAAACCGCCACCGGCCTCGTGCCGGCGGTAAGGGTGAAAGGGTGCGGTAAGAGCGCACCGCGCGCCTGGCAACAGGGGCGGCACGGTAAACCCCACCGGGAGCAAGACCGAATAGGGGCGGCACGGCCCGCCATTCCCGCTGATCCTCGATCGGTCGGGATGGTCTGGGGCCAAGCGCGTTTCCGCGCCGCCGCCCGGGTTGGTTGCGTGAGGCGCCGGGCAACCGGCGTCCCAGATGAATGGCCATCCATCAGGGTAACCTGAGGACAAAACCCGGCTTACAGGCCATCTGGCGTTTATCCCCACCACCTCCGGATCACCGGACCACCCCTTTTCCGCAGCGCGGGCCTGGGATGGCGCCCCCTTGTCCACAGATGTCCCCAGCTTCATCCACAGCCGGTGGATAACTGTGGGGCAAATTCCCATGCCGTCCCATGCCACACCTCGGCAGGTTACCCCAGCAGGCTATACCATTCGTAGGGTGCGATTCGCCTTTATGGAAAGCCACATGGGGGGAACCATTCGCGGGACTCACGGAACATCCTGCGAACTCTGTGGGGCAACGCCGCGTAATCGCTCATTAGCGCGCTGGTATATTGCCGATTCTCGCCGATTCCGTTCACCTATTTGCACGCTGGCAACACATCGGGCCAAAAGTCTTGACAGCACCATATGAATACTAGAGGGGGCGTTGACGCCCAAACTGTCCCATGCTATCCCATGAAAGCCCAGTTCGGAGGGGGAACTACCCAACCAAGGTAGCCAAACCGGGCGCGTTCAGCGGCAAGAGCGGATAGGGCTTCGCGACGGCGAAGTCCGGCAACGGGATAAGGGGGGCGTTCGTCAGGCCGATGGCCATTTTCCTGTCCACATACGTCAACAAAGTTGACAGGAAAGGCCGCTGCTCCATCCCGGCGCAGTTCCGGCAGTCGCTTGCCAAGACTTCGGCTCCCGGCACCGTCTATCTCTGGCCTTCGCTGAATCATCAGGCGCTGGAAGGCGCCGATCAGGATTATCTCGACGTGCTTTCCGAAAGCCTGGAATCCCCCGATCTGGATTCGGACGAGCGCGACATGATCGAGACCTTCATCTTCGGCAAGCTGATCCCCGTCTCGCTGGACACCGAAGGTCGGATCGTCCTGCCCAAGGAACTCGCCGAATTCGCCGGAATCGACGAGGAAGCCGCCTTCATCGGCCGCCGCAAGACCTTCCAGATCTGGGAGCCCGGCGCCCTGAAGGCCCATGAACAGACGCTGCGCGACCAGGTCGTGCGCAAGGACATTTCGCTGAGCCAGATCGTCGCCAAGGCGTCCCGCGCCGCCGCCGCCGGCCGGGGAGGGGAGGGCGCATGATCGTGAAGCCCCCTGCCCCCGCTCCCGTCTCCTCCGCCCCGGCCTCGCCGCACATCTCCGTCCTGCTGAACGAGGTCGTGGACGCGCTCTCCCCGCGCGACGGCGGCGTCTATGTGGACGGCACCTTCGGCGCCGGCGGCTATTCCCGCGCGATTCTCGACCGTGCCGACTGCCGGGTCTGGGGAATCGACCGCGATCCCGAAGCCATCGGGCGCGGCCGCCAGCTCGCCCTCGCCTATCCGGGCCGGCTGGAGATCGTCGAAGGCCGATTCGGCGACATGGACCGGCTGCTCGCCGAGCACGGCGTCGAATCGGTGGACGGCGTGGCGCTGGACATCGGCGTCTCCTCCCCGCAGATCGACGAGCCGGAGCGCGGCTTCTCCTTCCGATTCGACGGCCCGCTCGACATGCGGATGGGACGCGACGGGCCGACCGCCGCCGACGTGGTGAACACCGCCTCGGAAGCCGAGCTGGCCGACATCGTCTTCCATTACGGCGAGGAGCGCATGGCCCGCCGCGTGGCCCGCGCCATCGTCGCCGCGCGGCTGGAAACCCCCTTCGCGCGCACCAAGCAGCTGGCCGACGTGGTGCGGTCGGTGGTGCCGAAGGGGAAGGGCGACGCCATCGACCCGGCGACCCGCACCTTCCAGGCGCTGCGCATCCATGTGAACGACGAGCTGGGCGAGTTGCGCCGCGGCCTCGCCGCCGCCGAATCGCTGCTGAAGCCCGGCGGCCGCCTCGCCGTCGTCTCCTTCCATTCGCTGGAGGACCGGGAAGTGAAGACGTTCCTGAAGGAACGCTCCTCGCCCCCGCCCTCCCCGTCCCGACACGCGCCGAGCCTCGCGGCGGACGCGCGTTCCCCATCCTTCCGGCTCCTGTCGCGCAAGCCCATCGTGCCGACGGACCAGGAAGCCCACAGCAACCCACGCGCGCGCTCTGCCCGGCTGCGCGCGGCTGAACGCACGGCGGCGCCGGCCTATCCGGCGCCCGGCAAGGAGGCGGCATGAAATACAAATCCGCACTTTTCTGGGGTGGCCTGATCGCCGCCGCCGGCTTCGTCCTGTTCGAGACCAGCTACGAGGTTCAGGAGCTGGAGGAAAGGCTGGGCTCGCTCAACCGCAAGATCATGGTGGAGCAGGAGGCCATCCAGGTCCTGAAGGCCGAGTGGAGCTTCCTCAACGACCCGACCCGTCTTGAGAATCTGTCGCGCGAGCATCTGGCGCTGCAGCCGACCGAGGCGCGCCAGTTCGTGGCGATGAACATCGTGCCGATGCGCCCCTCGCCCACCGTCGCGCCGGAGGAGGCCCCGCTGCCGCCGATGGTCCGCAACCAGACGCCGGGCAAGGCGCCGAACGTGGCGACGGCCTCCACCGGGGACAGCGTCGTCGGCGGCGGCGCCATCGTTCGCGGTGTCCAGGGGGGCGTCCAGGGTGGCGTGGTCATTCCGGCCTCGGCCTCGCCGATCAAGCCGGCCCCGATCAAGCCCTCGGCCATCGTGCCGGCCTCGGCCAAGGCCCCTCCGCTGCCCTCCGCCGCCAAGTCGGCCCCGGCCCCGGTGGTGACGACCAGGCCGACGGAGGTCGCCACCAAGCCGCCGGTCACCGCGCGGACGCTGGCGCCGCCGGCCGCCCCGGCCGCTCCTCCGGCCCAGCATGACAGCATCGGTCTTCTCGTCGCCCGTCTCGGAGCCAACCGATGAGCGTTCCGCCGCCCGGCATCGATCCCGCGCACGGCGCCTACAGCGTCCCGCCCCCGGCTTCCAAGCCGCGGACGTCGCTGTCGGTCGCGCTGGAGCAGAGCCGGAACCGGTTGATGGTGACCGCGGCCATGGTCGCCGTGGTCTTTTCCGCCATCGGCGTGAAGCTGGTGGACGCGACCCTGTTCAACCACGCGGCGGAACCGCGCCCGCGCATGGCCGCGGAGGTCGACGCCCCGCCGGTCAACCGCGCCGACATCGTGGACCGCAACGGCAACCTGCTGGCGACCTCGCTCGCCACGCAGTCGCTCTACGCCGACCCCAAGCTGATCAGCCGGCCGGACGAGGTGGCGCGCAAGCTGACCACCGCCCTGCCGGAGCTGGACTACAAGGACCTGCTGACCAAGCTCAGCGGCGACAAGCGGTTCGTCTGGATCAAGCGCAACCTGACGCCCAAGCAGCAGGCGGCGGTGTTCCGCCTGGGCCTGCCCGGCGTCTATTTCGAACGGGAGGAGCGCCGCTTCTACCCGGCCTCCAACCTGACCTCGCATCTGGTCGGCTTCACCGGCGTGGACAACAACGGCCTCGCCGGGCTGGAGCAGCAGTTCAACAAGCGGCTGACCACCGACCCGAAGCCGCTGCAGCTTTCGATCGACCTGCGCCTTCAGCACATCATGAAGAAGGAGTTGCAGACGACGATCGAGGAGTTCAGCGCCATCGGCGCCACCGGCATCATCTATGATGTCCGCAACGGCGAAGTCATGTCGATGGTCTCGCTGCCCGATTTCGACCCGCACAACCCGACGGGGCTCGACCCGGACACGCTGTTCAACCGCGCGACGCTCGGCGTGTACGAGATGGGCTCCACCTTCAAGATCTTCAACACGGCGATGTCGCTGGATTCGGGGAAGATCCGCGTCTCCGACACCTTCGACACCATCAACAACATCCAGGTCGGCCGCTTCACGATCCGCGAATACCACCCCTTCCGCCACAACCTGACGGTGGCCGAGGTGTTCCAGGAATCGTCGAACCTGGGCTCGGTGCGCATGGCGCTGACGCTCGGCGTGCAGCACCAGAAGTCCTTCATGACCAAGCTGGGCATGACCCGCCCGACCTCGCTGGAGCTGCCGGAGAACGGCTGGCCGCTGGTGCCGAACCCGTGGCGGGAGGTCAACACCATGACCATCTCCTTCGGCCACGGCATGTCGGTCAGCCCGATGCACACGGTCAACGCCGCCGCCTCGATCATCAACGGCGGCGTGCTGCACCCGCCGACCCTGCTGAAGCGCGACCCCGCGGTCGAGGTGCCGGGCGAGCAGGTCATCAGCCCGAAGACCTCGGCGATGATGCGCCGCCTGTTCCGCTTCGTGGTCACCGACGGCACGGCGAAGTCGGCCAACGCCAAGGGCTACGTCGTCGGCGGCAAGACCGGCACGGCGGAGAAGCAGAAGGGCCGCAGCTACGCCCGGAACTCCCGCATGTCGTCGTTCCTCGGGGCGTTCCCGATGCACGATCCCCGCTACATCGTCTATGTCCTGGTGGACGAGCCGAAGGGCACCAAGAAGACCTACGGCTTCGCCACCGGCGGCTGGGTCGCCGCTCCCGCGGTCGGCCGGATCGTGAAGCAGATCGGCCCGCTGCTCGGCGTCCAGCCGGTGGACGAGGCTTCCCCCGACGTCATCAACGCCACCTACATCAACACCGCCGGTCAGACGACCCCACCCGCACCGCCGCCTCCGCCCGCGCAACCGAAAGGCAGCACCGTTGCTTCTGTCCCACCTGCTGGCAACAAGCCCCGCTGACGCGGCGCCCTCCTCCATCGGGGGGCCTGCCGTCGAGGTGCCGGCCATCACTGTGACCGGGTTGACCGCGGACAGCCGCGCGGTCAGGCCCGGTTTCGTCTTTGCCGCCCTGCCGGGCGCGAAGGTGGACGGGCGCGCCTTCATCGCCGACGCGCTCGCCAAGGGCGCCGTCGCGGTGGTGGCGCCGGTCGGGACCGTCCTGCCCGCCGGCAGCGCCGCGATCCTGGTGGCGGACGAGCAGCCGCGCCGTCTCTTCGCGCGCCTCGCCGCCGCCTTCCACGGGCGGCATCCGGACACCGTCGTCGCCGTGACGGGCACCAACGGCAAGACCTCCACCGTCCAGTTCGCCCGCCAGATGTGGGACCTGATGGGCCTGAAGGCGGCCAGCCTGGGCACGCTCGGGCTGATCGGGCCGGGGCTGGACGATTACGGCGGGATGACCACCCCGGACCCGGTGTCGCTCCACCGCGACCTCGCCGCCGTCAAGGACAAGGGGATCGAGCATCTGGCGATGGAGGCGTCCAGCCACGGGCTGGAGCAGTTCCGACTCGACGGGGTGGTCCTCAAGGCCGCCGGCTTCACCAACCTGACCCGCGACCATCTGGACTACCACGGCACGATGGAGGCCTACCTCCAGGCCAAGGCGATGCTGTTCGGACGGGTGTTGCCCGATGGGGGAACCGCCGTCCTGAACGCCGACAGCGGCACATTCGCCGAGCTTGCCGGGATTTGTTCACAGCGCGGTCACCGCGTCTTCGGATACGGTCTGGCCGGTCGCGAGATCCGGGTCAACGGGGTCGAGCCGCTGGCCCACGGCCAGCGCCTGGACCTGACGGTCCTGGGCCGCGATCTCACCGTGGACCTGCCGCTGGCGGGCCGCTTCCAGGCGTGGAACGTGCTGTGCGCGCTCGGCCTGGTGATCGGCTCCGGCGCGGACCGTGACGAGGCTCTCGCCACCCTGACCCGCCTTGAGGGCGTGCCGGGGCGCCTGCAGCACGTCGCCACCCACCCCTGCGGGGCGGCGGTCTATGTCGATTTCGCCCACACGCCCGACGCGCTGGAAACGGTGCTGCTGGCGCTGAAGCAGCACGCCCGGAACCGCCTGATCGCGGTGTTCGGGTGCGGCGGCGACCGCGACCGCGGGAAGCGGCCGGTGATGGGGGAGCTGGCCGGCCGTCTGGCCGACCGCGCCATCGTCACCGACGACAACCCGCGCACCGAGGTGCCGGCGGCCATCCGCAAGGAGGTCCTGGCGGGCCATCCGGCCCTGGAGGAGATCGGCGACCGGCGCGAGGCCATCCGCGCCGCCGTCCGCAGCCTTCAGCCCGGTGACGTCCTGGTCGTCGCCGGCAAGGGACATGAGCATGGTCAGATCGTCGGGACGGAGGTCCTTCCCTTCGACGACGCGACCGAGGCACGAGCCGCCGTGGCGGAGGTTGGAGCAGCATGAGCGAGGCCAAGACCGTCCTGTGGACCGCCGAGGATGCCGCCGCCGCCACCAGCGGCCAGGCGACGCGTTCCTGGGCGGCGACCGGGGTCAGCATCGACAGCCGCAAGGTGGCGCCGGGCGACCTGTTCGTCGCCATCAAGGGGCCGAACTTCGACGGCCACGACTTCGTCGCCAAGGCGCTGGAGGCCGGCGCCGCCGCGGCGCTGGTCAGCACCGTGCCGCCCGGCGTCCCGGGCGACGCCTCCCTTCTGGCGGTGGAGCAGGACACGCTGGCGGCGCTGGGCGATCTCGGCCACGTCGCGCGGCTGCGCACCCAGGCCAGGGTGGTGGGCGTCACCGGTTCGGTCGGCAAGACCAGCACCAAGGAGGCGCTGCGCCACGTCCTGTCGGCGCAGGGCCGCACCTTCGCCACCGAAGGCAGCCTGAACAACCATTGGGGCGTGCCCCTGTCGCTGGCCCGCATGCCGGAGGACAGCGAGTTCGGCGTGTTCGAGCTGGGCATGAACCACGCGGGCGAGCTTGGGCCCCTGTCGCGGCAGGTGATGCCCGACGTCGCGATCATCACCACGGTCGAGGCGGCGCATCTGGAGTTCTTCGACTCCGTCGAGGCGATCGCCGACGCCAAGGCCGAGATCTTCGAGGGCATGAACCCCAACGGGGTCGCCGTCCTCAACCGCGACAACCCGCATTTCGGGCGGCTGCTCGCCGCCGCGCGCACCCAGGGGCTGAGCCGCATCTGGAGCTTCGGCTCCCACGTCGACGCCGATGCGCGTCTGGTGGACTGCTCCCTGCACGCCACCTGCAGCGCCGTGACCGCGATTATCCGGGGCGAGCGCATCCACTACAGCTTGGCGCTGCCCGGCCGGCATTGGGTGATGAACAGCCTCGCCGTGCTGCTGGCGGTGAAGGCGCTGGGCGCCGACGTCGCCGCGGCGGCCCGCGCCCTGTCCACCATCGCGCCGGTGAAGGGCCGCGGCACGCGCAAGCGCGTCCAGGCCGCGCAGGGCGCCTTCACCCTGATCGACGAGAGCTACAACGCCAGCCCCGCCGCCATGACCGCGACCTTCGCGGTGCTCGGCAAGATCGACCCCGGCGCCGGGGGCCGGCGCCTCGCCGTGCTGGGCGACATGCGGGAGCTGGGCGACCGCGCCGACGCCCTGCACGCCGCGCTGGCCGAGCCGCTGCGCGCCGCGCATGTGGACGCCGTCTACGCCTGCGGCCCGCACATGCGCGCCCTGTTCGACCGCCTGCCCGCCGCCATGCGCGGCGCCTGGACGGACACCAGCGCCGAGCTGGCCCCCCTTCTCGCCGGCGCGGTGCGCGGCGGCGACGTGGTGCTGATCAAGGGGTCCCTTGGCAGCCGCATGGCGACGGTGGTGGACGCCCTGTCCGCCCTGGACACCAAAGACAACAAGCAAACCGAAAAGAACAACAACGGCTCCTCGCCCGCGGCTGACACGGATCAGGCCGCGGCGCACGGGCACAAAGGCTGACCGCTCCACGATGCTCTACAACCTGCTCTTCCCCCTGGCGGACGTCTTCACGCCGTTCAACCTGTTCCGGTATCTGACCTTCCGGACGGGCGGCGCGGTGCTGACGGCGCTCGTCATCAGCTTCGTGTTCTTTCCGCGCCTGATCGCGTGGCTGAAACGCAAGCAGGGCGAGGGCCAGCCGATCCGCTCCGACGGGCCGGAAAGCCATATGAAGAAGAAGGGCACGCCCACCATGGGCGGCCTGATGATCCTGATCGCCGTGTCGATCAGCACGCTGCTGTGGGTCGACCTGACCAACGCCTACACCTGGATCGTGCTGCTGGTGACGATCGGCTACGGGCTGATCGGCTTCGGCGACGACTATCTGAAGCTGACCAAGCGCAACACCAAGGGCCTGTCGGGCCGCTTCCGCCTGACCTGGGAGATCATCATCGGCGTCTCCGCCGCCGCCGCCATCATGTATGTGTCGGCGCCGCCGCTGTCCGGCGGTCTGGCCGTGCCCTTCGTGAAGGACTTCCTGATCCAGCTCTCCTGGTTCTTCATCCCCGTCGGCGCCTTCGTCATGGTCGGGGCGTCGAACGCGGTGAACCTGACGGACGGTCTGGATGGCCTCGCCATCGTGCCGACGATGATCGCGGCGGGCTGCTTCGGCCTGATCGCCTACCTCACCGGCAACGCGATCTTCGCCAACTATCTCCAGATTCACCATGTGCCCGGTGCTGGTGAGCTTGCCGTTTTCTGCGGGGCTCTGGTCGGTGCGGGGATCGGTTTCCTCTGGTACAACGCGCCCCCCGCCATGGTCTTCATGGGCGACACCGGCTCGCTGGCCCTCGGCGGCGCGCTGGGAGCCGTCAGCGTGGTCACCAAGCACGAGATCGTGCTGGCGATCATCGGCGGCCTGTTCGTGCTGGAGACCGTGTCGGTGATCGTCCAGGTCGCCTCGTTCAAGCTGACCGGAAAGCGCGTGTTCCGCATGGCGCCCCTGCACCATCACTTCGAGAAGAAGGGATGGGCGGAGTCCACCGTGGTCATCCGCTTCTGGATCATCGCCTCCATCCTGGCCCTGGTCGGCCTGTCCACGCTGAAGCTCCGCTGAGGGTCGCCCCCCGATGATCAACCTGTTCTACATGGAAGGACTGCCGGTGGCGGTCATGGGGCTGGGCAAGTCGGGCCTCGCCACGGCGGAGGCGCTCACCCAGAGCGGCGCCGACGTGTGGGTGTGGGACGACAACGAGTCCAGCCGCGCCGCCGCCCTCGACAAGGGCTACAAGGTCGTCGACCTGACCACGGCGGACCTGACCGAGCTGACCACCATCGTCTGGTCGCCGGGCATCCCGCACACCCACCCGAAGCCCCATCCGGTGGCCCTGCGCGCCCGCGCCGCGAACATCGAGCTGGTCTGCGACATCGAGCTGCTGGCCCGGTCGGAGCGCGATTCGGCCTACATCGGCATCACCGGCACCAACGGGAAGTCCACCACCACCACCCTGATCGGCCATGTGATGGAGGCCGCCGGGCGGCGCATCGCCGTCGGCGGCAACCTGGGCACCCCGGCGCTGACCTTCCCCTCCGTGGGGGCCGGCGGCAGCTACGTGCTGGAGATGTCGAGCTACCAGCTGGAACTGACCTACTCGATCACGTTCGACGTGGCGGTGCTGCTCAACATCACGCCGGACCATCTGGCCCGGCACGGCGGCATGGACGGCTACGTCGCCGCCAAGAAGCTGATCTTCCATCGCCAGACCAAGCCGCGCACCGCGGTGATCGGCGTCGACGACCCGACCTGCCGGGCGATCTGGGAGGACCTCAAGGCCAAGGGCGATCAGGTGATCTGGCCGGTCTCCGCCCTGGGCCCGGTGCCCGGAGGCGTCTACGCCGAGAACGGCTGGCTGGTCGACGACACCTTCGGCGCCGCGGAGCGCGTGGCCGAGCTGGCCGCCTTCCCGGCGCTGCTCGGCACGCACAACTGGCAGAACGCCGCCGCGGCCTTCGCGGCCTGCAAGGCGGCGGGCGTGCCGGCCCCGGCCATCGTCGCCGCCATGACCACCTTCCCCGGCCTCGCCCACCGCCAGCAGCTGGTGCGGACCATCGACGGCGTGCGCTTCGTCAACGACAGCAAGGCGACCAACGCCGACGCCACGGAAAAGGCGCTGGCGACCTTCGACCCGATCTACTGGATCCTCGGCGGTCAGGCGAAGGAGACCGGTCTCGACGGGCTGGAGGCCTACGCGCCCCGCGTCCGCCACGCCTTCCTGATCGGCGAGGCGTCGGACCGCTTCGCCGCGTGGCTGGAGGCCAACAAGGTCCCGCACACCCGCTGCGGCACGCTGGACGTGGCGGTCAACGCCTCGGCGGAGCTGGCGCTGGCCGAGGCGCTGCCCGGCGCCTGCGTGCTGCTGTCGCCGGCCTGCGCCTCCTGGGACCAGTTCGCGAATTTCGAGAAGCGCGGCGAGGCCTTCGCCGACGCCGTGAACCGACTCGAAGGCAACGCCGTTCCGGGGGACCGCGCCTGATGATGACCTTCGACCGCACCGACCAATCCATCTTCGGCCGCTGGTGGTGGACGGTCGACCGCTGGCAGCTCGCCGCGCTGGCGGTGCTGATGGCGCTCGGCACGGTCCTCATCACCGCGGCCAGCCCGCCGGTGGCGGAGCGCATCGGCATCCAGGACACCTTCTACTTCGTCGAACGCCACCTGATGATGCTGATCCCCAGCGTCGCCATCATGTGCGGCGTCTCGCTGCTCAGCCCGCGCGGCGTGCGGCGGGCGGCTCTGGTGGTCTTCCTGATCGCGGTGGCGCTGGTCTACGCGACGCTGGTCGTCGGCGTCGAGATCAAGGGCGCGCGGCGCTGGATCCACGTCCCCGGCCTGTCGATCCAGCCGTCGGAGTTCGTGAAGCCGGCCTTCGCGGTGGTCGGGGCGTGGCTGTTCTCGCTGTCGCGCACCAACCCCGGCTTTCCCGGCACGATCCTGTCGATCCTGCTCTACGGCCTGACCGTCGGCGGCCTGCTGCTCCAGCCCGACCTGGGCATGACGGTGGTGGTGTCGGCGGTGTGGTTCTCGCAGTTCTTCCTGGCCGGGCTGAACATCATGCTGGTCGGCGGCCTGGGCGTGCTGGGCGTGGCCGGCCTCGTCGGCGCCTATTTCACGCTGCCGCACGTCCACAGCCGCATCAACCGCTTCCTCGACCCGTCGAGCGGCGACACCTATCAGGTCAGCCGCTCGCTGGAGGCCTTCGCCAACGGCGGGCTGATGGGCACCGGCCCCGGCCAGGGCACGGTGAAATACTCGCTGCCGGACAGCCACGCCGACTTCATCTTCGCCGTCGCCGGCGAGGAGATGGGGCTGATCTTCTGCCTGATCATCATCCTGCTGTTCGCCTTCATCGTGCTGCGCGGCTTCGCGCGGGTGTTCAACGACACCAACTACTTCGTGCTGCTGGCGGCGAGCGGCCTGCTGATCCAGTTCGGCCTGCAGGCGGCGATCAACATGGGCTCCGCCCTGCATCTGATGCCGACCAAGGGCATGACGCTGCCCTTCATCTCCTACGGCGGCTCCTCGCTGCTGGCGCTGGGCTTCGGCATGGGGATGGTGCTGGCGCTGACCCGCAAACGCTTCGGCCCGGCGGAGTGACGAGCATGGCCGACACCACGCAACGCCCCATCATCCTCGCCGCCGGCGGCACCGGCGGGCATTTCTTCCCGGCGGAAGCGCTGGCGCGCGAGCTGCTGGCCCGCGGCGAGGCGGTGGCGCTGGTCACCGACAAGCGCGGCCAGGCCTTCGGCGACAGCCTGCCGGAGGTGACGGTCCACCGCATCCGCTCCGCCGCCCCCGGCGGCAACCTGCTGGCCAAGATGAACGCGGCGTGGCAGATGGGCCTCGGCCTGCTCGGCGCCAACGCGCTGATGCGCCACCTGAAGCCGGCGGCCGTCGTCGGCTTCGGCGGCTACCCCTCCGTCCCCACGGTCTACGCCGCCGCGCAAGGCCGCGTGCCGGTGATGCTGCACGAGCAGAACGCCGTGCTGGGCCGCGCCAACCGGATGCTCGCCGCCGCGGCCCGCCGCATCGCCGTCGCCTTCCCGGAGGTCGCCTCGGTGAAGGAGGAGCATCGCCCGCGCCTCGTCCGCACCGGCAACCCGGTCCGCCCGGCCGTCGCCGCCCAGCGCGACGCCGCCTACGCCGTTCCCGCCCCCGGCGGCCCCGTCCGCATCCTGGTGATGGGCGGCAGCCAGGGCGCCCGCGTCTTCTCCGAGGTCATCCCCGAAGCGCTCGGCCGCCTGCCCGCCGACCTGCGCGCCCGCATCCATCTGGCGCAGCAGTGCCGGCCCGAGGATCTGGAGGCCGCCCGCGCCGCTTACGCCGGCATGGGGCTCGGCGGGCTGGAGCTGGAGAGCTTCTTCCGCGACGTGCCGGACCGGCTGGTCGCCTGCCATCTCGCCATCACGCGGGCCGGCGCCTCGACCATCGCCGAGCTGACCTGCATCGGGCGCCCTGCCATCCTGGTGCCATATCCCCATGCCATGGACGACCACCAGACGGCCAACGCGCGGCAGCTCGCCGCCGCCGGGACCGCCTGGGTGATGCCGCAGCCGGACTTCACCGCCGACGCGCTCGCCGCCCGCCTGACGGCGCTGCTGGAGTCGCCCGACGCGCTGACCGCCGCGGCGCAGGCCGCCCACGGCTGGGGCATGGCCGACGCCGCGCGCCGGCTGGCCGACGCCGTGCTCGACATGATCGCCAACCCGAACCACGCCCGAACCAAGGAAGCCGCGGAATGAACAAGGCAACGCGCAGCACCATCGCACGCCCCCGCTCGTCCCGGCCCCCCTCGTCCCGGCCCCTGGGCGACTGGCCGGCGGACATGACACGGACCGAAGGCGCCTGGAGCAACCGGCCCGACTGCCCGCTCCTGCCCCGCGCCGGCGCCGGCTTCCTGCGCGACCGTCTGCACGTCGCCACCGGCGCCCAGCCTCTTCCCTACGGCCTGTCCGACATGGCCGTGGACGCCACCCTCAGCCTGATGCTCCGCCGCGGAAAGTAATCCAGACATGCGCGCCCTCCCCCTCTCGATCGGCACCATCCATTTCGTCGGCATCGGCGGCATCGGCATGAGCGGCATCGCCGAAGTGCTGAGGAACCTCGGCTACACCGTCCAGGGCTCCGACCTGGCGGAGAGCGCCAACGTCAAGCGCCTGCGCGGGCTGGGCATCCAGATCAGCATCGGCCACCGCGCGGAGAACATCGCCGGGGCCGCGGTCGTCGTCGTCTCCTCCGCCGTCAAGCGCGACAACCCGGAGGTCGTCGCCGCCCGCGCCGCCCTGGTCCCGGTCGTCCGCCGCGCCGAGATGCTGGGCGAGCTGATGCGCCTGAAATGGGCCATCGCCATCGGCGGCACCCACGGCAAGACCACGACGACCTCGATGGTCGGCAACATGCTGGAGCACGCCAACCTCGACCCCACGGTCATCAACGGCGGCATCATCAACGCCTACGGCACCAACACGCGGCTGGGCTCCGGCGACTGGATGGTCGTCGAGGCGGACGAGAGCGACGGCACCTTCATCAAGCTGCCCGCCTGCATCGCCGTGGTCACCAACATGGACCCCGAGCATCTGGACTATTACGGCACCTTCGACAACATGCGGGCCGCCTTCGACAGCTTCGTCCAGAACATCCCCTTCTACGGCTTCGCCGCTCTGTGCATCGACCATCCCGAGGTGCAGGCGATGATCCCGCGCGTGTCGGACCGCCGCATCATCACCTACGGCTTCAGCCCGCAGGCCGACGTGCGTGCCGTGAACATGCGGCTGGGCACCGAGGGCGCGGAGTACGACGTGGTCATCGACGACCGCCACACCGGGGAGAGCCGGACCATCATCGGCGTCCGCCTGCCGATGTACGGGCCGCACAACGTCCAGAACTCGCTGGCCTGCTTCGCGGTGGGCAACGAGATGGGCCTGCCCGACGTGGTGATGCGCGACAGCATGGCGAAGTTCCAGGGCGTCAAGCGCCGCTTCACCAAGACCGGCGAATCGAACGGCATCACCGTCATCGACGATTACGGCCACCACCCGGTGGAGATCGCCGCCGTCCTGAAGGCCGCGCGCACCGCCGGCACCGGCCGCACCATCGCCGTCGTGCAGCCGCACCGCTATTCGCGCCTCGCCAACCTGTTCGAGGAGTTCTGCACCTGCTTCAACGACGCCGACGCGGTGATCGTGGCCGACGTCTACGCCGCCGGGGAGCAGCCGATCGAGAACGTCAACCGCGACAGCCTCGTCGAGGGGCTGCGCATGCACGGCCACCGTCAGGTGCTCGCCCTGCACGGCCCGGACGAGCTGCCGCAGCTCGTCCGCGAGATCGCGCGGTCCGGCGACCTCGTGGTCTGCCTGGGCGCCGGCAACATCACCCAGTGGGCCAACGCCCTGCCGGGCGAGCTGGACAAGCTGTCGGGCAAGGCGTGACGGGTCTTCCGATGACAACCACCGCCGCCTCCCTCATCGACCGGATGCCCGCCTGCCGCGGACGGCTGACCGCCGCCGCGCCGCTGGCCAACGTGACGTGGTTCCGCGTCGGCGGTCCGGCGGAGGTCATGTTCCGGCCGGAGGACGCTGACGATCTGGCGGACTTCCTGGCCGGGCTGCCGGACGACGTGCCGGTGACGGTGCTGGGCGTCGCCTCCAACCTGCTGATCCGCGACGGCGGCATTCCCGGCGTGGTGATCCGGCTGGGCCGCGGCTTCGCCGGCATCGCGGCGGACGGGCTGACGCTGGAGGCCGGGGCCGCGGCGCTCGACCTGAACGTCGCCGCCGTGGCGCGCGACGCCGGCATCGCCGGGCTGGAGTTCCTGTCGGGCATCCCCGGCACCATCGGCGGCGCGCTGCGCATGAACGGCGGCGCCTACGGCCACGAGATCAAGGACGTGCTGGTCGCCGCCCAGGGCGTGACCCGCCGGGGCGAGCGCGTGTCCTACGACAACGCCGGGATGGGCTTCACCTACCGCCACGCCGGGGTGCCGGAGGACGTCATCTTCACCGGCGCCACCCTGCGCGGCGCGGCCGGCGACCCGGCGGAGATCGCCCAGCGCATGGCGGAGATTTCCGGCAAGCGCGCCGACACCCAGCCGGTCCGCTCGCGCACCGGCGGCTCCACCTTCAAGAACCCGCCGGGCCACAAGGCGTGGGAGCTGATCGACCAGGCCGGCTGCCGCGGCCTGACCATCGGCGGCGCGCAGGTGTCGGAGAAGCACTGCAACTTCCTCATCAACCAGGACACCGCCACCGCGGCGGAGCTGGAGGCGCTGGGCGAAGAGGTCCGGCGCCGCGTGTTCGAGACCTCCGGCGTCACGCTGGAGTGGGAAATCAAGCGGGTCGGCGTGCCATGACCATCCACCGCAATCTTTCTCCCTCTCCCCCCCGCTCACGCGCAAACGAAGTTTGCGCTGACGCGACAGGCGGACCTTTGGTCCGCCGAAAGTGGGGAGAGGGTCGGGGTGAGGGGGTGGCTTCGCAGCTCCCGCATGTCCGGCACACGCGCAACCCCCTCACCCTAACCCTCTCCCCAGGGGGGAGAGGGAATGAAGGAGCGTCCGCATGACGACGCACAAGAAGCATGTCGCCGTCCTGATGGGCGGCTGGTCGGCGGAGCGCGAGGTGTCGCTGGTCAGCGGCGCCGGCGTCGCCAAAGCGCTGGAGGAGGAAGGCTACCGCGTCACCGCGGTGGACGTGCAGCGCGACCTGGAGGGGCTGCTGCGCGCCCTGACCGACCCTCGCCCCGATGCGGTGTTCAACGCCCTGCACGGGCGCGGCGGCGAGGACGGGACGATCCAGGGCGTCCTGGAGTTCCTCGGCATCCCCTACACCCATTCCGGCGTGCGCGCCGCCGCGGTCGCCATGGACAAGGCGATGACCAAGGCGCTGCTCGCCCCGGTCGGCGTGCGCTCGCCCAAGGGCCTCGTCCTCACCAAGGGCGAGCTGACCGGCGGCGCCCACCCGATGCCCGCGCCCTACATCGTCAAGCCGGTGGACGAGGGTTCGACCGTCGGGGTCACGCTGGTGCGCGAGGGGCAGAACAGCCCGGTCGGCGACGCCTGGACCTTCGGCGAGCGCGCCCTGGTCGAGGAGTTCATTCCGGGCCGCGAGCTGACCGTGGGCGTCATGGGCGGGCTGGACGGCGAATGCCGCGCCCTGACCGTTACGGAGATCCGCTTCGAAGCACAGGTGTATGACTACACGGCTAAATACAGCGCCGGTCATGCCGTTCATACTGTGCCCGCGCAGATTCCCGAGCATGTCGCGGAAGAAGCCAAGAGGTTGGCGGTCCTGGCCCACCGGACCCTGGGATGCCGCGGCGTTTCGCGCAGCGACTTCCGCTGGGATGATCGTAAAAGTGGGACCGACGGACTCTTTTTCCTGGAAATCAACAACCAGCCGGGCATGACGCCGCTGTCGCTGGTTCCCGAACAGGCCGCTGCCGTGGGGCTCACCTACGGCGCTCTCGTCGCTTGGATGGTGGAGAACGCCGCATGTCAACTCGACTGAGCATCGATCCGCAGTTCCGCGCCGGTTTCGGGGGCTCTGCGAACCGGGCCCGCGACGACATGCCCGTGCCGCCGCGGGCCATGGCGAAGTCGGCGCAGAAAGGCAACCGCCGCCGCGCCTGGCCGCGCTGGACCCGCCCCACGGTCAAGGCGGCCATCCTGCTGACCCCGGTCCTGGTCGTCGCCGGCATGGCCGCGTCGGCGTGGCAGCGCGGCACCTTCGCCGAGACCACCGCGGCTCTCCAGGAAAGCCTGATCCAGACCAGCGCCGCCGCCGGCTTCGCCATCGCCGACGTGCTGGTCGAAGGCCGCACCGAGACCGACCCGGCCTCCATCCTGCGCGTGCTGGGCGTGCAGCGCGGCGACCCGATCCTCGCCGTCACGCTGTCCGACGCCAAGGAGAAGCTGGAAAGCCTGCCCTGGGTCGCCTCGGCCTCCATCGAGCGGCACCTGCCCGGCATCCTGTTCGTCCGCCTGACGGAGCGGGAGCCGATGGCGATCTGGCAGCACGACCGCAAGTTCACCGTCATCGACCGCGAAGGCCGCCCGCTGGCCGACGCGACCGAGCTGGCGCGGCGCGGCAACCGGCGCATCGAGACGCTGCCGCAGGTCGTCGGCGCCAACGCGCCGATGCAGGTGCCGAAGCTGCTCGCGGCCCTCGACAACGTGCCGGCGCTGCGCGAAAAGGTGAGCGCCGCCTCCTGGGTCGGCGACCGCCGCTGGGATCTCAAGCTGAAGAACGGTGTCGTGGTGAAGCTTCCGGAAGCCCGCATGCAGGCCGCGCTGCGTCAGTTGGCGGAGCTGGACGCGACGGGTCAGGTCCTGGACCGCGACATCGTGGCCATCGATCTGCGCCAGAACGACCGCGCCGTGCTGCAGACCTCCGCCACCGCCGTCCTGCCCTGGACGGAGGAGGAGAACAAGAAGAAGCCGGGCAAGAAAACGTGATCCTCCGCCACCCCTCTTCCTGAACCCCTCTTTCTGAAACGCGAACGACCGGACGCATCGAGGCCATAGGGTTGTGCTGAACATGGGCTTCAACGGGGCGAAAAAGCCAAAACGAGCCACCCGCGGCGGGATCATCGCCGCGCTGGACGTCGGCTCGACCAAGGTGTGCTGCCTCATCGCCCGCGTCGAGGATGCGGGGGCCGTGCGCATCGTTGGGATCGGCCACCAGATCGCCACGGGCGTGCGCGCTGGCGCCATCATCGACATGGAAGCGGCGGAGACCTCCATCGGCGCCGCCGTCCACGCGGCCGAGCAGATGGCCAACGAGACGATCCGCGACGTGATCGTCAACGTGTCCTCCCCGATCTCCCACGGCTTCAACGCCGAGGTCGCCGTCTCCGGCCAGGAGGTGACGGAGGGCGACGTCCGCCGCGCGCTGGCCCACGCCCGCAGCCTCCAGGTCGGCCCCGACCAGGCGCTGGTCCACGCGATCCCCGTGGGGTTCGCGCTCGACGGCAGCCGCGGCATCCGCGACCCCAAGGGCATGTACGGCGAGCGGCTGGGCGTCCAGGCCCACGTCATCACCTCGCCCGCGGGGGCGGTGCGCAACCTGCAGACCTGCGTGGCCCGCTGCCATCTCGACATCGAGGGTCTGGTCGCCAGCCCCTACGCGTCCGGCCTCGCCTGTCTGGTCGACGACGAGATGGAGATGGGCTCCGCCTGCATCGACATGGGCGGCGGCACCACGACGATCTCCGTCTTCTCCGAAGGCACGCTGGTCTGGTCGGACTGCATCCGGCTGGGCGGCAACCACGTCACCAACGACATCGCGCGCGGGCTGACCACGCCGGTCGTCCATGCGGAGCGCATGAAGACGCTGCACGGCAGCGCCATCACCAGCCCCGCCGATGAGCGCGAGATGATCGACGTCCCCCAGGTCGGCGAGGAGGAGCGCCTCGGCGCCAACAACCTGCCGAAATCCTATCTGGTGCGCATCATCCAGCCCCGGCTGGAGGAGATCTTCGAGCATGTCCGCTCGCGGCTGGAGCATTCCGGCTACGCGAAGCTGGTCGGCCGGCGCGTCGTCCTGACGGGCGGCGCCAGCCAGCTGCCGGGCATGCGCGAGCTGGCGCAGCTGATCCTGGACAAACAGGTCCGCATCGGGCGACCGACGCGGATCACCGGTCTGAACGAGGCGCAAGGCGGTCCGTCCTATTCGACCGCCGCGGGCCTTCTTCTCCACGCCGTGCGCAATCCGGCGGAACTTCCCGTGACGGGCCATGAGGCTGGCGCCGGCACGGGGTTCTTCGGGCGCGTCGGCCTGTGGCTGCGGGAGAACCTATGACCCACCGGAAATGGTTCCCGGCCCCAAAAAGGCTCCCGCCGCACCACGGCATTCCTGCCTAAAAACACCACCCGGACCCAACCGGGCAAGAACCCGCGACGCAAAGCATCGAACCAATCAAAAGGTTGTGGAGGCCATAACATGATCAACGTGACCATCCCCAGCATCGAACCCGAACTGAAGCCCCGCATCACCGTCTTCGGTGTCGGCGGCGCCGGCGGCAACGCCGTGAACAACATGATCAAGTCCAACCTGGAAGGCGTGGACTTCGTCGTGGGCAACACCGACGCGCAGGCCCTCAAGGGCTCGCTCTGCGAGAAGCGCGTCCAGCTCGGCACCACCATGACCCGCGGCCTGGGCGCCGGCTCCAAGCCGGACGTCGGCCGCGCCTCCGCCGAGGAGCAGCTCGAGGAGATCATCGGTCACCTCGAAGGCGCCAACATGGTGTTCATCACCGCCGGCATGGGCGGCGGCACCGGCACGGGTGCGGCCCCGGTCATCGCCCGCGCCGCCCGCGAGCGCGGCCTGCTGACCGTCGGCGTGGTGACCAAGCCCTTCCATTTCGAGGGCGCGCACCGCATGCGGCTGGCCGAATCGGGCATCGCCGAGCTGCAGCAGTATGTCGACACGCTGATCATCATCCCGAACCAGAACCTGTTCCGCATCGCCAACGAGAAGACGACCTTCGCGGACGCCTTCAAGATGGCCGACGACGTTCTGCATTCCGGCGTGCGCGGCGTGACCGACCTGATGGTGATGCCCGGCCTGATCAACCTCGACTTCGCTGACATCCGCTCGGTCATGACCGAGATGGGCAAGGCGATGATGGGCACCGGCGAGGCCGGCGGCGAGCGCCGCGCCATCGAGGCCGCGGAGGCCGCCATCTCCAACCCGCTGCTCGACGACGTGTCGATGAAGGGTGCCCGCGGCGTCCTCATCAATATCACCGGCGGCTACGACATGACCCTGTTCGAGGTCGACGAGGCGGCGAACCGCGTCCGCGACGAGGTCGATCCGGACGCCAACATCATCTTCGGCTCCACCTTCGACAGCTCGCTGGACGGCGTGATGCGCGTGTCGGTGGTCGCCACCGGCATCGACGCCGCGGCCATGTCCAACCCGCGCACCCTGCACCCGGTCAACCTGTCGCTGGTCTCCGACCGCAACGGCGGCAACGGCGGCGTCGCCAAGAAGCCCGCCGGCGCGGCCGGCCTGACCCAGGCCGCCCCGGCGCCGCTCGCCTCCCCCGGCCAGGTCGCCCCGGCGATCCCCGGCGCCGGTCTGGCCCCGCGCCCGATGGGCGGCGTTCCGCAGCAGCAGCCGCAGGTCCAGCCCCAGCACCATCCGGCCGAGGTCCAGCAGCACGTTCCGGTCCAGCAGCCGGTCCAGCATCCCATCGACCCGATGGTCCAGCACGCCCCGCAGCATGCGCCCCACCCGCACATGCCGATGAGCCACGACGCCATGCAGCCGATGGAAACCGCCCCGGCGCGCAACGTCGCCACCGGTCCGCTGCACAGCGAGCGCCGCGACGGCCACTTCATCGCCCCGAAGGCCGCCGATCCCGGCCCGCGCCAGCCCTCCGTGCCGATGTCGAGCCAGCTCGCCGCCGCCGCCCAGGCGGAGCCGCCGGCCCGCAAGCCGAACTTCCTGTTCGGTCTGGTCACCGGTCTGGCCGGCCGCAAGGCCGACCCGGCGCCGCAGCCGGCCCCGCAGCATCACCATCAGCCCCAGCATCACCAGCCGCAGCACCAGCAGCCGGCGATGCCGCAGCCGCCGATGGCCGCCCCGCAGCAGCCGATGACCCAGGCCCCGCGCCCGCAGGCGATGGGCGACGGCACCACCCAGAAGATCGACGAGGAAGCGCTGGACATCCCCGCCTTCCTGCGCCGTCAGGCCAACTGACGCGTCAACGAGGCTGGCCCAATTGATCTGAGGGCAACAGCAACCCGCCGGTCGCCGCCGCCTCTTTCGAAGCGGCATCGGCGGGTATCCACAACCTGTTAGACTTCAGCCGCCTCCAGAGCTTCGCAAGAACGCTCCGGGGGCGGTCTTTTCGTGTCTGGGGGACGCCCGTTTCGCGTCCGGCGACGGTGCTCTACCGCCCTGCAACAAACGGTAACAAAGAGTGATTTGTCCTCCATAGGGGCCAATGATACCTAGCATATGCGGTCATAAGCGCTGACCCGCCCCACTCCCGACGGAGACCGGCGGCAAGTCGCGGACCGGCCGCACAAAGACCAAGATTGAAACGGGACAGACACCGTGGCTCAGAATCGCATCAAGACCGAAGGCATGCTGCAGCGTACCCTGGCGAAGCCGGTGCGTTGCTCCGGCGTCGGGCTGCATACGGGCGCGACGGTCACCCTGACGATTTCCCCGGCCGAGCCGAACAGCGGCATCGTCTTCCGGCGCAGCGACCTCAGCGGCCCCGCCGCGGTGATCCCGGCGCGCTGGGACCATGTGGTCGACACCAAGCTGTGCACGGTCATCGGCAACGCCCACGGCACCACCATCGGCACGGTCGAGCACCTGATGTCGGCGCTGGCCGGCTGCGGCGTGGACAACGCCCTGGTCACGCTCGACAACATCGAGGTGCCGATCATGGACGGCAGCGCCGCCCCCTTCGTGGAGGCCATCGAGCGCGTCGGCACCGTGTCGCAGAACGCGCCGCGCCGCGCCATCCGCATCCTGAAGCCGGTCACCGTGACCGAGGGCAACAAGAGCGCCACCTTCACGCCGGATCACACGACGGGCTTCAGCTTCGAGATCGACTTCGCCAGCAAGGCCATCGCCCAGCAGAGCCACGAGGTGGAGCTGGACGCCGAGACCTTCCGCGACGAGATCAGCGCCGCCCGCACCTTCGGCTTCCTGCACGAGGTCGAGGGGCTGCGCAAGATGGGCCTCGCCCGCGGCGGCTCGCTGGACAACGCGGTGGTCATCTCCGGTGACGAGGTGATGAACGAAGGCGGCCTGCGCTTCGACGACGAGTTCGTGCGCCACAAGATCCTGGACGCGGTCGGCGACCTCTATCTGGCCGGTGCGATGTTCGTCGGCCATTTCCACGGCGTGCGCTCCGGCCACGCCCTGAACAACCAGCTGCTGCGCGCGCTGTTCGCCGACGCCAGCGCCTGGTGCTACGAAACCCCGCCGAGCACGGCGCTGCCGGGTGCCGTCTGGCACGCGACCGAGCGGCTCGCCGTCGCCTGACACGCGCCTCACGGCGTCGCGTTACCCCTGCCCTCCCCTTCCGGGGAGGGCATTTTCGTTTTGCGCACCCCCCTCCCCTCTCGGGTTCGCGCGAGGCGAGTCCCGCGCGCACTCCCCTCCCCTTCCGAAGAGTCAAAGCGGTGACTTTTGCGCGAGAGGGCGAGAATCTTCAAAATATTGAATTATATCAATATTTTATTTGGTGTTTTTAAGATTCCGGCTTAGACGGCGCGATCGAATTCCCTCTCCCCTCCGAAGAAAGGGTCAGGGTGGCGGGGTTGCGCTTGTGCCGAACGCGGCACCACGCGCATCCCCCTCGCCCTTCCCACGCCTGCGGCGTGGGTCCCTTCCCTCTCTCCGGAGGGCGAGGGCCGATTCAGCGGACTCACTGGTCCGCGGCGTAGGCGCCGAAGCGGGTGTCTTCCTTCAGGATGTGCTGGCCCAGCCAATCGGCGCAGAACTCGAACACCTCGTCGCCCGTGATGGTCTCACGCTGGGCGTGGAAGCGTTCGCGGTAGGACTCGACGTTGCGCGTCAGGGCGTCGTGCAGGGCCTTGTGCGCGGCGAAGGTCGGGTAGTTGGCCTGGGCCATGTGCGCTTCTTCGCGTGCGAAATGATCCTTGGTGTAGTGGATCAGCTCGTCGAGGATCGCTTCGACGACGTCAGGAGAGGTGCGGTTTTCATCCGCGCCCAGCTTGTTGACGATATCCACGAGAACGCGATGATCATCATCGAGTTCTTCGATGCCGACGCTCATCCAGCGCGACCATTGAATGGAGTCCATGGCGATCCCCCGTCTCGTTCTTCTTATGGCGCTTCGACCCTTTATGGAACCGGCGGCGAGGGGCGTCAACGCGGCACTCAGCCGCGCCGCCCTTCCCCTTCCACCCCACCGGTCTGCCGGAGATCAGCCGGCGATCAGCGCGGCCCACTCCTGCTCGCTGAGGATGGTCACGCCCAGGTCGCGCGCCTTGGCGGCCTTGCTGCCCGCATCCGCCCCGCAGATGACGTAGTCGGTCTTGGCCGAGACCGACCCCGCGACCTTGGCGCCCAGCGACTCCGCGCGGGTCTTGGCCTCGGTGCGGGTCATGGTTTCCAGCGTGCCGGTGAAGACCACCGTCTTGCCGGCAACGGGGGAGCCGCTGGCCGACTTCGGACGCTCGGCGTCGGCCACCCGCACGCCGGCGGCGCGCAGGTCGTGGATGATGGCGCGGTTGCGCTCCTCCTGGAAGAAGCCGGCCAGCTCCTCCGCGGCGACCTCGCCGACATCGGGAATGGCGACCAGTTCGCCCCAGCCGGGGCCGGGCTGCGCGCCGACCGCGGCGAGCATCGCCGCCTTCCAGCCCTCCAGCGTGCCGTAACGTTCGGCCAGCGCCTGGGCGGCGCGGCTGTCCACCTTCTTGATGCCCAGCAGCTTGATGACGCTGTCAAGCCGCAGCGCCTCCTGCCCGGCGTAGAAGTCCAGCTTCGGCAGGTTCTCCGGATCGGCGAACCAGGCGAGCAGCGCGTCGGCCTTCACCGGGCCGAGGCCGTTGAGGGCGTGCAGGTCGCGCCACGCCTCGCCCGGCATGTTGGCGACGGCGCGCTCCATCCCCTCCAGCCAGCCGTCGATCGAGCCGTACTGGCGGGCCAGCGACTTGGCGGTCACCTCGCCGATGTGGCGGATGCCCAGCGCGAAGATGAACCGGTGCAGGTCGATGCGCTCGCGCCGCTGGTTGATCGCGGCGAACAGGTTCTCGACCGATTTCTCCTTCCAGCCCGGACGGCCGAGGATGGCGATCTCCCCCGCCGCCACCCGGCGCTCCAGCGTGAAGATGTCCACGGGGGAGCGGATCAGCCCGTCCTCCCAGAACTCCTCGATGGTCTTCTCGCCCAGCCCTTCGATGTCGAAGGCGTTGCGCGACACGAAATGGCGCAGCCGCTCCTTCGCCTGGGCGGCGCAGATCAGGCCGCCGGTGCAGCGGCGCACCGCCGCGTCCGGCTCGCGCACGGCAAGGCTGCCGCAGACCGGGCAATGGTCGGGGAAGACGTAAGGCACGGCGTCGTCGGGGCGCTGCCCCTCCACCACCCCGACGATCTGCGGGATCACGTCGCCGGCCCGCTGGACGATCACCAGATCGCCGATGCGGACGTCCTTGCGGGCGATCTCGTCCTCGTTGTGCAGGGTGGCGCGGCTGACCACCACGCCGCCGACGGTGATGTCCTCCAACTCCGCCACCGGGGTCAGGGCGCCGGTGCGGCCGACCTGGATGGTGATGCCCTTCAGCCGGGTCTGCGCCTGCTCCGCCGGGAACTTGTGGGCGATCGCCCAGCGCGGCGCCCGGCTGACGAAGCCCAGCCGCTGCTGAAGCTCCAGGCTGTTGACCTTGTAGACCACCCCGTCGATGTCGAAGGGCAGCGCCGAGCGCTCCTCGCCGATCTTGCGGTAATGGGTCAGCAGCGCCTCGGCGCCGTCGCACAGGTTGGCCGGGCGGTTCAGCGAGAAGCCCCAGCCGCGCAGCCGCTCGCGGATGCCCCATTGGGTGTCGGCGATCGGCTCCGACAGCTCGCCCAGCGCGTAGCCGAAGAAGCAGAGCGGGCGCGACGCGGTGATTTTCGAATCCTTCTGGCGCAGCGAGCCGGCGGCGGCGTTGCGCGGGTTGGCGAACAGATCCTCCCCCCGCTCCGCGTAGGCGCGGTTCATCGCCAGGAAGTCGTCGCGGTTCATGTAGACCTCGCCGCGCACCTCCAGGACGGCGGGATAGGGCGCCTCCAGCGTCTGCGGAACGTCCTTGATGGTGCGGACGTTGGCGGTCACGTCCTCGCCCTCCGTCCCGTCGCCGCGGGTGGCGGCCAGGACCAGCCGGCCGTTCTCGTAGCGCAGCGAGCAGGACAGCCCGTCGATCTTCGGCTCGGCCACGAACTCCAGCGGAGCGTCGTCGGACAGGCCGAGGAAGCGGCGGACGCGGGCGACGAACTCGTGCGCCTCCTCCGGCTCGAAGGCGTTGCCGAGCGACAGCATGGGCAGGGCGTGCCGCACCTTGCGGAAGGCCGCCGACGGGGCGGCGCCGACCCGCAGCGAGGGCGAATCGGCCCGGCGCAGCTCCGGATAGCGCGCCTCGATCCCGTTGTTGCGACGGACCAGCGCGTCGTAGTCGGCGTCGGAGATCTCCGGCCTGTCCTGCTGGTGATAGAGCCGGTCGTGGTGGGCGATCTCCTGGGCCAGCGCGGCCAGTTCCGCCTGCGCCTGCTCCACCGTCAGCTCCTCCACGGGGATGCTGCGGAGCGCGGCGGGGGTGTCGAACAGGTCGTTCATGGCGGGTCTCTTCGATGCCTTGCTTATGGGATGACGCTGGGGATGACGCTGGATCGGCGGGCGCCGCCGGGCGCGCAGCATAGCGCCGCGGGGGCGTGCCGTGGAGTCCGGCCTTGAGCCGGTCTGGCATTTGGCCCCGCCCGCACCAACTTTGAAACCGCAGCCCTTGAAACCGCAGCCCTTGAAAGATGCGGGGGCGCCGGGGTTGCGTGTATGATGAGCCGGCGCCCGTGAACGGATGTGCTGTATGACCGAGCCGACCAGCCGTGCGACCGCCGGCAGCCTGACCGCCAGCAACCTGACCATTGACGATCGATTCGTCATCGCCGCGGCGCTTGACCGCATCCTGTACGACGATCCCGACCATTTCGCGACGGAGGACGCGCGCCTGCTGCGCCGCATGATCCCGCGCACCCGCTCCGCCTGGCTGCGCTTGGGCTTCCGCGCGGAAAGCCAGGGGCCGTCCATGTCGGGACGGGCCGCCGGCGTGGGCGACGTGAAGATGGACGGCGACAAGAAGGTGGTCGAGGGCGGCGTCGGCGAGGCCCCGGTCTGGCGCTGCGGCCAGTACAAGATCTCCAACCACGGCGACGACCTGGAGATCTGGCAGGTGATGAGCGACGAGTTCGCCGAGGAGCCGAAGGGCGCCCGCCTGGAATACGGCCCCACCGGCGCGCCGGAACGCCTGACCTTCTTCCAGCCCCGCGACCTGGAGTTGCGAATCCCTTTCACGGGCATCGCCGTTGGACTTCGCCTGGGCGGTTGGCAGCCCTGGAAACGCGCCGCCTGAAACCGGCATAGGCCTGCGCCCGGTTGTCGCATACCGGAGTATTAAAACGTTCCGGCGGCGCATGTCCAGATGACGTGCAGGCGCCGCCTCGCAACATCTTTGCGAAGATTCCCAGAGACTTGGGAATCTTCCTTACTTCCTACGACCTCGACAAAGGGAGGTGCTGGAAATTATGTTCTTTCTTCGGTTTTGTCTTCTTAATCGTCGGACTTCGATAAGTTCAATGTTTTACAAAGCCGCAATCGAGTGTGAAACCGATCGTTAAAATTGTCATGTCCATGATGTCTCCATGGTTATAGCCGAGCGGCGGTCAGCCGGCAGGAGCCCCGGTGCAGCCGTGTTTCAACGCCTGCCACCCAAGAACCAAGAGACGAACGCCATGGACAGCGGCATTCAGGAACGCCTCTCCTTTTTGCGGATTGGTGGTGAAACGGCCCCGCTTCTGAAGGAAGCCTGGAGCATCGCCGAGCCTCACCTGCCCGTCATCCTCAAGGACTTCTACGACCACCTTCTCGCCATTCCCGAACTCAGGAAGATCCTGGACGGGAAATCCGTCGAGCGGTTGAAGGAATCCCAGGTCAACCACTGGCGGCATCTGTTTTCCGGAAGCTTCGACGATGTCTACCTGACGCGCGTCAAGGCGGTGGGCCAGGCGCATTACCGCATCGGCCTGCACCCGCGCTGGTACTTCGGGGCCTACCGGCTGGTTCTGGGACGGCTCGGCGCTCTGGTCGGCGAGCGGCACCGCCGCGACGCGCCGCGCGCCATGAAGGTCATGGGGGCGGTGGAGACCGCGATCTTCCTCGACCTCGACCTGTCCTTCGACGCCTACAGCACCGCCGTGATGACCATGACCAACCGGATGCTGGTCGAACTGGCGGAGAGTTTCCGGGACACGGTGCAGGGCGCCATCGAGACGGTCGGCAATTCGGCGGTGGCGGTCAACGCGGCGACCGGCGCGGTGCGCGGCATCGCCCAGGAAACCGGCGTCCGCACGGAGCATCTGACCGGCGCGGTCTCCGGCACCGCCAGCAACGCCCGGGCCATCGCGGCGGCCGCCGAGGAGCTGACCGCCACCAATCACAGCGTGGTGTCGCGCATGGAAAGCGCTTTTTCCATCGTCAACGACGCCCAGGCCGCCACCCAGCGCTCCACCGAGGCGGTCACCGCGCTGGCCGGGATCGCCGGGCGGATCGGCGGGACGCTGAAGCTGATCAACGCCATCGCCAACCAGACCAACCTGCTGGCTCTGAACGCCACCATCGAGGCGGCCCGCGCCGGCGAGGCCGGGCGCGGCTTCTCCGTGGTGGCGGCGGAGGTCAAGCAGCTCGCCAAGCAGACCGCCGGAGCCACCGAGGACATCACCCGCCTGCTTCAGGAGATCGACGGAGCGACCGGCCGGACCCGCGACGAGATCGCCGGTATCGGCGCGGTGGTCGGAGCGCTGCGCACCCATTCGCAGGACGTCCTGTCCATCATGGGCCAGCAGAACGACGCGACCCGTGAGATCGCCCAGAACATCCACGAGGCAAGCCGTTCCGCGGAACGCATGTCCGAGGAGGCGGGGCATCTCGCCGACGGCGCGCGATCGGTCATGACGTCGGTCGAGGACGCCTTCCACACCACCGCGCGGCTGACCGGGACGGCGGACGAGTTGCGTGCCGCGCTGGACAAGTTCCTGTCGCACATGATGTCCCTGCGCGTGGCGGCGTGAGCCGGCCGCGGGCATCGGAAGCGGGGCCGTGGAGCGGCGGGCGCGCCGTTCCGCTCCCGGCCGCCGGTGATCACGAATCGCCCAGGGCGTTTTCGTCCTCGTCGCCGATGAAATCGCCGCCGGCTCCCGGTCCGTTCTGTCCGGCCTGGCCCGCGACGGCGTCCTCCTCATCCTTTTGCCACTGGTCGTTGGGGGTCTCGATGACCTCCCGGGTTTTCGGGGCCAGAGCCGCCACCTCGATGCTGAAGACCTCGTCGGGGGCCAGCATGGTGTCCTGCCCGTCCGCAGCGTCGCCCTCCGCTCCGGGATTCCGTCCGTCCTTGCTGATGCGGCGGTAGATGGGCTTGCCCGGCATGGTGTCCCAGATCCTGCCGTCGGGCGTGGTCACATACATGTGCTGCGGCAGCACCTGCCCGGGAAGAAAGCGGCCCCACAGGCGGATGCCGCTGCCCTCCTGCGGCGTGAAGCCGAACTCGCGGCACAGCAGGAGCAGGCTGAGCGGCGCGACCTGCGCCGGAGGCTGGTCGGCCGCCGGTCCCTTCCAGAGGTCGTTGTTGGTGAGCACCGTCAGCCCGCCGGCAATCTCGTCATCGACCGGAATGTCCTCCACCCCGTAGAGAAGATCGCCCAGCCTGGCGTACCGTGTGTTGATCGCCACGGCCGTCTCGGGATCGCCGGACAGCGCGAAGACATGGCACGCCATGTCGTGGTGACCGTCGTTTCCGATGAATTTTTCCCTGGGCATCGCTCCTCCTCGATCGGTCCCGCCACCACCGGCGCCCGCGAAGGACGCGCGCCGGCCGGGCACCACCGAAAGGACGAGGCGAAGCGGGCCTTCGTGAAGGGGCCGCCCTCAGGCGGCGTCGAGCGGGTGCAGCGGGTCGGGGTGATGCTCCGCCAGGGACGCGGCGTGGGCGTAGGCGTCCAGCGGCGGGACCGCGTCGTACAGCGACGCCGCATGGTCGGCGGCGTGCAGCGGGGCCGCCGCCTCCAGCCGCTGCGCGACGAGATGCTGCCACACGGTGTCCTGGCCGTCAGCGTGTTGGGGGGCGGCGTGTTGGGCGGTGGGCTGGCTCGCGGACAGGGCCGACGCCACGGCGCCCGTCCCGGCGGCGGAGGGGAACCAGGACTTGTCGGCGTCGACGACCAGCGTGCCGTTCCACCACAGGCCGGCCTGCCCCTTCACCACGTCCTTGCCGTCGAGCGCGCCCTTGTCGTAGGTGACGTTCGACGCCGTGGGGGCGACGGCGTGGCCGTTGATGGTGACCGTGTTGACGAACAGCGAACGGTCCTGCCCGTTCACCACGGCGTCGTTGTCATACTGGACCTGGACCTTGTGCGCCTGATCGGCGGTCAGGTTGGTGGCGAAGGTGAAGTCCTTGGCCGCCGTGCCGACGGTGGCGCCGCCGATGGCCTTGCCGTCCACCAGCAGGTTGAAATGGGCGTTCACCCCCCCCGCCACGGCGCCGGAGGCGTTGATCGTGATGGTCGTGTTGGCGGGCGCCGCCCCAGCGGGGAAATCCTTGGCCGGGGCATCGACCACCAGCGTGCCGCCCCACCACATCGACGACTGGCCCTTCACCACGTCCTTGCCGTCCAGGGCCCCCTTGTCATAGGTGACGTTGGCGGCGGTCGGGCTGTGGGCGGTGCCGTTGATGGTCACCTTGTTGACGAACAGGTTGCGGTCCTGGCCGTTCACGAAGCCGTCGTTGTCGTACTGGACCTGGACCTTGTGCGCCTGGTCGGCGGTCAGGCTGGTGGTGAAGCTGTAGTCCTTGGCCGCCGAGTCCACCGTGGCCTGCCCCACCGTCTTGCCGTCCACCAGCAGCTTGAAATGGGCGTTCACGCCACCCGCTGCGGCGCCGGAGGCGTTGACTGTGATCGTCGTGGCGCTCTGCGCCGTCGGGACCGGGGCGGACTGGGCGATCTTGGCCAGCAGGGCGTCGGTGTCCAGCTCGAAGTAGCCGGCGGTGCCCATGGCCTTGCCGGTGCTGCGGGCGAGATCGAGGAATTCCGTCTGGGTCAGCCGGGTGCCGGTCTGCTCCACCCACGCCTGCTGCGCCTTCGCCACCGCCGCGGTGACCGCCGGCGCGGCGAAGGAGGAGCCGTTGGCCGTGTAGGTGACGCCCGAGAGGTTGGTGATGCGCACGTCGGTGCCGTCGGCGCAGACGTCGGTCAGGGTCGGGCTGCGCTGCGCCCAGGACGGAAAGGCGCCGTCGCCGGTCGAGGCCGAGACGCAGATCTGGTTCACGTCGGCGGAGTAGCTGGAGACGCCCTGCGTCACCCCGCCGTCGCCGCTGTTGCCGGCGGCGGCCACGGTCAGCACGCGCTTGGCGGCCAGCGCCGCCAGCTCGTCGGAGATCGAGGTGGTCGCCGCGGTCGTCTGCGCGCCGCCGCCCAGCGACAGGTTCACCGCCGTGATGTTGTAGGCGTCGGCGTTGGCGACGACCCATTGCAGGGCCTTCTCGATGTTGGCCTCGCTGGCGCCGCTGCCGTCGTCGGGCATGACCTTCAGCGCGATGATGCCGACGTCGGGCGCGTTCTCCAGGATCTCCGCGGTGACCAGGGCGCCGTGCGTGTTCGCGTTGGCGACCATGACGTCGTTGTCGTTTCCGTAGAAGTCATACTGGTAGACCAGCCGGCCCGTGTTCCAGGCGGAGGACAGGCCGCTGTCGATCACGACGACGTTGCCGGCGGAAGCGGAGCTGTTCGACATCTTGCCAACCTTGTTCGTTCTTGGGCGAACGGCGCCCGTTGCCGGGCGCGCAAGGCTGGACTATGCGTGTTTTGCTGTGGCCGCCGTATGACCGCTGCGGGCGATTGCTGTGACCTGATACCGCCAAGCCAAGGACTTGGCTTGACGTATTGCGTTCAAACGCCACGCAGGCTTTTCGCGCCATGGGGCGCGGCGCCCGGTCGGGCGCTCCGGCGAGCGGATGAACAGGGAAAGCCCATTCATCCGCTCGCCGGGATCATGGTACCGCGCTACCCCCGCCCGGCGATCAGGCTGTCGGCGGCGGCGCGGGCCTCGGCGGTGA
Organism: Azospirillum sp. TSH58; assembly: GCF_003119115.1. Classification (NCBI taxonomy): domain Bacteria; kingdom Pseudomonadati; phylum Pseudomonadota; class Alphaproteobacteria; order Rhodospirillales; family Azospirillaceae; genus Azospirillum; species Azospirillum sp. TSH58. Next base: position 2,294,854 of record NZ_CP022364.1, on the reverse strand, counting down.
CGGTGGCGCCGGACAGCATGCGGGCGATCTCCTCGCGGCGGTCGTCGCCGTCCAGCTCGACCACGCCGGTCGTCACCTGCTCGCCCTTCACCGACTTCTGCACCTTGAGGTGGATGGAGCCGCGGGCGGCGACCTGCGGGCTGTGGGTGACCACCAGGACCTGGAGCCCCTGCCCGAGCGTCTTCAGCCGCTCGCCCACCGCGGCGGCGACGGCGCCGCCGATGCCGGTGTCCACTTCATCGAACACCAGCGTGCCGACGGTCGAGGTCTGGGCCAGCACCACCTTCAGCGCCAGCATGAAGCGCGCCAGCTCACCGCCGGACGCGATCTTGTTCAGCGCGCCGGGCGGCGAGCCGGGATTCGTCGCGACCTGGAAGGCCACGCGGTCCATGCCCGACGCCGTCCAGTCCGATTCGTCGGCCAGCGGCTCGACCAGCGTGCGGAACTTCGCCTTCTCCAGCTTCAGCGGGGCCAGTTCGGCGGCGACGGCGGTGTCCAGACGGCCTGCGGCCTGCTGGCGCTCCCGGCTCAGCGACTCGGCGGCCTTGCGGTAGGCGTCGCGGGCAGCCTCCGCCTCGCGGGCGAGGCGGGCCAGCAGGTCGCCCTGGTCCTCGATCAGCAGCAGCCGGTCGGCCATGTCCTTGCGCAGGGGAGCCAGCGCGTCCACGTCCACCCCGTGCTTGCGGGCGGCGGCGCGCAGGGCGAACAGCCGCTCCTCCAGCTTCTCCAGGGCCTGCGGGTCCATGTCCACGTCGGAGGAGACGGCCTGGAGACCGGCGATGGCCTCCGCCGCCTCGGTCGCGGCGCGGTCCAGGGCGGCGATGACCGGGTCGAGCTTGCCGGCGGCCTTGTCGGCGATGCGGCTCAGCGTGCGGATGGCCGAGGACAGGGCGCGCTCCACCCCGCGGTCGCCCGACAGCTCCCCATAGGCGGCGTTCAGGGCGTCGACCAGCTTCTCCCGGTGCATCAGCACGGCGCGGGTCTCGGCCAGTTCCTCCTCTTCGCCCGGCTTGGGGGCCAGCGCGTCCAGCTCGGCCACGGCGTGGCGGAGGTATTCCTCCTCCGAACGGGCGCGGGCGATCTCAGCGGCGGCGTTGGCGCGCGCGTCCTCGACCTGCCTCCAGGCGCGGTGGGCGGCGGCGACCTGGGCGGCGTGGGCCGACAGGCCGGCGTAGGCGTCCAGCACGCCGCGGTGGGTTTGCGGATTCAGGAGGCCATGGGTGTCGAACTGGCCATGGACCTCGACCAGTTCCTCCCCCAGCCGCTTCAGCAGGCCGACGCCGACCGCCTGGTCGTTGACCCAGGCGCGGCTGCGCCCGTCGGCACTGACGGTGCGGCGGACGACCAGCCGCTCCTCGGGGTCGAGCCCCTGCTCCTTGAGGATGGCCAGCGCCGGATGATCGCCCGACAGATCGAACTCCGCCGTCACCGACGCCTGATCGGCGCCGTGGCGGACGAGGCCCGAATCGGCCCGCGCGCCGAGCGCCAGTCCCAGCGCGTCGAGCAGGATGGACTTGCCGGCACCGGTCTCGCCGGTGAGGACGCAGAGGCCCTTGCGGAAGCCCAGCCCCAGCCGTTCGATCAGGACGACGTCCCTGATCGTCAGCGACGCCAGCATGGATCGTCCTAGAACAGGGAGCTCCAGGCTCTGCTGATCCAGGACTTCTCGTTTCGCTCCGGACGCACGTTGGCGTCCACCAGCAGTGCGTAGCTGTCCGTGTACCATTCGCTGCCGGGGAAGTTGTGGCCGAGCACGGCGGCGGCGGTCTTCGCCTCGTCCGTGATTCCCAGCGCCAGATAGCACTCCACCAGCCGGTGCAGCGCCTCAGGGACGTGGGAGGTGGTCTGGTAGTTTTCAATCACCGTGCGGAACCGGCCGATGGCGGCGGTGTACTGGCGCTGCTTCAGATAGAAGCGCCCGACCTCCATCTCCTTGCCGGCGAGATGGTCGTTGGTCAGGTCGATCTTGATCTTGGCGTCGCGGGCGTACTGGCTGTCCGGGAAACGGCGCACGACCTCCGACAGCGCGTCGAGCGCCAGACGGGTCATGCGCTGGTCGCGGCGGACGTCGGTGATCTGCTCGTAATAGGACAGCGCCCGCATGTAGTAGGCGTAGGAGACGTCGGGGCTGCCCGGATGAAGCTGGATGTAGCGGTCGAGCGCCAGGATCGCGTCGTCGTACTTCAGATCCTGGTAATGGGCGTAGGCCGCCATGATCTGCGCCTTGCCCGCCCATTCGGAATAGGGGTGCTGGCGCTCCACCTCGTCATAGAGCTTGGCGGCGACCTTGAACCGCTCCTCCCGCATGGCGGCGTCGGCCTCTTGGTAGATCTGCTCGGCCGGGCGCTCGACATACTGGTCCTCGGGTTTGGTCGAGGAGCAGGCGGTCAGGGCGGAAGCCAGGAGGAGGGCCGCAAGCGGCAGACGGGTAAAACGGCGGGGCATGGTCGTCGCGATGCTTTCGAAGTTGGCCCTATATAGCACGCCGGGGCGCGGGGGCGGCAAGCCGCTTCGGCGAACAAATTTCGAACCTCGCCGCCGCGGTGCGGCCGGACGCTCCGGAACGGGGGCCGGGAAGGGGGCGAAACGGGGGACCGGTCAGCCGAACAGCGCGTCGATGTCGGCCTGGCTGATGTTGCCCGTCTCCTGATGGTCGGCGGGGCCGTGCAGTTCCAGCGACTCGTCCATCTTGGTGACGGTCGGCGGCAGGGGCATCGCCTCGAACTCGCGCTTGTTCCAGTGGCTCATCATCGCGTCGACGCGCTCCTCGATGAAGGACAGGGCGCGGACGACCTTGGTGATGCGCTGGCCGGTCAGATCCTGGAAGTTGCAGGCCTCGTAGATGCGGACGATCACGTCGTTCATGTCGTTGACGCGGTCGGCGTGGTAGCCCTCCGGCAGCGACGACTTCAGCTCGTGAACGACCTCCTCCAGCTCCTCGGCGCAGGCCATGATGGTGTTGGTCGCGGCCTCCGTCGCGGAAACGACGGCGCTCAGCTCCTGCGAGGCCTGCTGGAACTTGTCGTCGCCGGCCAGCGGGTGGCGGATCGCCGCCATTTCCACCTTGGTGGCCTTGATCCGGCCCGAGATGTCGGCGATCTCGACCTGGATCTGGTCGATCTGCTGGGCGTCCATCGTCAGGAAGCGGTCGAGCTTCGCCCCGAGGTCGCTGATGGCGCGGATGACGTCGCTGTTGTCCACGGTGACCGGGCCGGACGGCAGCGACGCGAGCGCCGGCGCCAGGGCGGTGGCGTCATCCACCACCGACTGGTAGGGATTGCCGGTCCGGCGGGCCTTCTGAAGCTCCGCCATGAAGGGTTTCGAGAGATTCCTCATGCGGGCTTCGCCTCTTCGCGAGTGGACGTCCGGGGCATCCGCGCACGCCGGCCCGTCTGGTCAGGACTGCCCGCCAAGGCCGGCATCGACCCGGCGGGCGACGATCGTCATAACAAACTTCAAGGTCCCAATTCGCCCGCCGATTGGCGCGGCGGCAACTCTTCACAAATCCGACGCCGAACCGTCTTCCTGACCGTGGGGTCAGCCGAACAGGGCGTCGATCGCCGCCTGATCCAGCGGTGCCGGAGGCTCGTCCGCCGCGGGCGGCGGGGCGGCCGCCGGCTTTGGGGCGGCCGGCTTCGGGGCGGGCTTGGCCGCCGAGGCCGGCTTCGGCACCGGCTTCTTGGCGGCCGGGGCCGGGGCGGGATCCGGCGGAGCCGCGGCCGGAGCGGGAGCCGGACTGTCGAACAGGCTGTCGATGTCCGCCTGGCTGGCCTTCGCCGGAGCGGCCGGCGCTGGGGCCGGGCTGTCGAACAGGCTGTCGATGTCGGCCTGGCTCGCCTTGGCCCCGGTCTGGGCCGCCGCCGGGGCGGCGGGGGCCGGAGCGGCGGCCGGCGGCGGTTCTGGGGCCGGAGGCGGGGGCGGTGCCGCCATCGCCGGGCTGTCGAACATGCTGTCCACGTCGGCCTGGCTGACGCCGAGGCCGTCGAGCTGCGGGCCGTTCAGCAGATGGGCGTCCGGCCGGGTGTCCGTGTTCTCTTGGGAGATCTGGATGCCGGCGAGCTTCTCGACGCCCCAGATGTTGATCATCGCGTTGACGCGCTGCTCGATGTAACGGAGCGCGTTGACCACCTTGCTGGTGCGCTGGCCGGTCAGGTCCTGGAACGAGCAGGCGGTGAAGATGTTCGTCACCTCCCCCTCGATCTCGGAGCACAGGCCGGGGTCGGCGCCCTCCGCCTTCAGCTTGCCCGACAGGTCCATCAACCGCTCGGCGGCGTTCAGGATCTCGAAGGACGCGCGTTCGGTGGAGATGACGATGGCGTCCAGCTCGTTGGTCGCCGACGTGATCTTGTCACCCCCGGCGTCGGGCGGACGCAGGGCCGCGACCTCGCGCCGCGCCTGCTCGATGGAGGCAGCCATCTCCATCAGCTCGCGCCGCAGCACCTCGACGTGCTTGGAGGCTTCCACCACCTCGCTCTGCTGATGCCAGGAGCTGCGGAACTCCAGCAGCATCTTGCGCACCTCCTCCGCCGCGGCCCCATGGGCCCGGCGGTGGAAGCGGCGCAGGAAGGCTCGCCCCTTGGTCGTGCGGGCGATCGCTTCCTCGATCTGGTCGAACTCTTCCTCGGAAAGCTGCGGAAGCTGATCCAACCCAACCACTCCTTACCCGCCGATGACGGCCTGGATCTTCTGCTTCAGGGTGTCGGCGTTGAAAGGCTTCACGATGTAGTTGTTCACACCGGCCTGCTTGGCGGCGATCACGTTCTCGGTCTTGCTTTCGGCGGTGACCATGATGAACGGGGTCGAGGCGAGCTTGGCGTCGGCGCGGATCTCCTTGAGGAGCTGCAGGCCGGTCATCGGCTCCATGTTCCAGTCGGAAATGATGAGGCCGAACTTGCTCTCGCGCAGCTTCTGCAGGGCCGAGACGCCGTCGCCGGCCTCGTCGATGTCCGTGTAGCCGATCTGGGTCAGGAGGTTCCGCACGATGCGCCGCATGGTGGCGTAGTCATCGACGACAAGGATCTTCATCTACGCGTCTCCGCATTCTTCCGTTGCTAGGCCCCGGCCCGGCGTTCAGCCCGCCCGGCGCGGCATGGCGTGCGCCGAGGTCGGTCTGGTCCGACTGTGATGCCTTAAGTCTGCCGAAAAGTCATCCCTCACGGCCACAGTGACGTACGCCCGTAAATATCGGGTTACCAAGACCGCCGAATTTCCGCCGCGCCCCGACGCGATGAGGCATCGCTTGAAGGCACGGACGCGCTTCCGGCGGCGGTCCGAACGGGCATACCCCTGCGCCGGGTGGGGACCTTGCCAGATTTCACAGGCGAACGCACGGGCTGATTCTCGCCCGATGCGCCTCCACCCGCCGGCAATGGTCCACCCCGGCCCAATTCCCTCAGACGATGATCGGCGAGGTCGCGTGCCTCAACCACTGCGTCACGGCGGCGTCCGCCCCACCCGCGAGCCGCGGCTCCAGCGCCTCGCGCACCCGCGTGTGGTAGGCGTTCAGCCAGGCGATCTCCGCCTGGGTCAGCAGAGCCGGCTCGACCAGATTGCGGTCGATGGGAGCCAGGGTCAGCACCTCGAACCCCAGCATCGGCCGCTCCGCCATGGGCAGGTCGAGCGGCTGGACGACGATCAGGTTCTCGATGCGGATGCCGTAGGCGCCGGTCTTGTAGTAGCCGGGCTCGTTGGACAGGATCATGCCGGGCTGCAGCGCCACGCTGTTCGGCACCTTGGAGATCCGCTGCGGCCCCTCATGCACCGACAGGTAGCTGCCCACCCCGTGGCCGGTGCCGTGGTCGTAGTCGAGTCCCAGCGACCACAGCGGCAGGCGGGCCAGCGTGTCGAGCTGCGACCCGGTGGTGCCGCGCGGGAAGCGCGCCGTGCTGACGGCGATGTGCCCCTTGAGGACCAGCGTGAAGCGCTCGCGCATTTCCGGGGTCGGCGCGCCGATGGCGATGGTGCGCGTCACGTCGGTGGTGCCGTCCTGATACTGGGCGCCGCTGTCCAGCAGGAACAGGCTGCCCGGCTCCAGCCGGCGGTCGGTCGCCTCCGACACGCGGTAATGGACGATGGCGCCGTTCGGCCCCGCCCCGGAAATCGTGTCGAAGCTGAGGCCGCGGAAGCGGTCGTTGGCGCGGCGGAAGGCCAGCAGCCGCTCCGCCGCCGCGATCTCCGTCACGGTGCCCGACGGCGCCTCCTGCGACAGCCAGTGCAGGAAGCGGACGAGCGCCGCGCCGTCGCGGGCGTGGGCGGCGCGGGTGCCGGCCAGTTCCGCCTCGTTCTTGCAGGCCTTGGGCAGGGCGCAGGGATCGGGGTTGCGCTCCAGCTTGGCGCCGGCCATGTGCAGCCGGTCGAAGATCCAGGCCGAGGTGCTCGCCGGGTCGGCCATCACCTTGCGCCCCTCGCGGCCCAGCCCGTCGAGCGCGGCGCCCAGCTCGTCCGGAGCACGGACGGCCACCTGGTTGCCGAGATGGGACTCCACCCCCGGCGCCAGCTTGCGGCGGTCGATGAACAGGTCCACCTGCGCGTCGTCCTTCAGGATCGCGAAGGACAGGGGCAGCGGCGTGCAGGGCACGTCCGCACCGCGCAGGTTGAGCAGCCACGCGATGGAATCGGGCTGGGTCAGCACGACGGCGCCGATGCCGTTCCGCGTCAGGTCGCCGGCGATGCGGGCGCGCTTGTCGGCGGCGCTGTCCCCGGCGAAGACGAGGTCCTGGGCGACCACCGGGGCGAGCGGCGGCGGCGGCTGGTCCGTCCACACGCGGTCCACCGGGTTGTCCGGACAGGGCACCAGCGACAGGCCGATGCGCTCCAGCTGCTGGCGGGTGCGCTCCACCCAGCCGGCGGTGTGCAGCCACGGGTCGTAGCCGAGCCGACCGCCGCGCGGCAGCGCCTCCGCCACCCATTCGGTCAGCGGATCGTCCACCAGATGCCGGTATTCGTACAGATCGCCCGACACCTCCGCCTGGACCTGCAGGGTGTAGCGCCCGTCCACGAAGATGGCGGCGCGCTGCCGCCCCACGATGGCGTGGCCGGCCGATCCGGTGAAGCCGGTCAGCCAGGCGAGACGCTGGGCGCGCGGCGGCACATACTCGCCCTGATGCTCGTCGCCGCGCGGCACGATGAAGCCGTCGAGATCGGCGCGGGCCAGGACGCCGCGCAGGGCGGCGATGCGGGCGGCATAATCCGGTGCCCCGGCAATATGGCCATCGGCGGCGCGGCTGTCCGCGAGGTCGGCCTTCAGGGCGCGGAGCTGCGTGGCGAGGTCGTCCGGAAGCCGCGCCCCGACCAGGACCATCCAGCCGTCGGGGTCCTCCCCCTCCGGCGCGGCGAGCACCCCGGCGACGAGGCTGCGGATGTCCGCGGGGGTTTGGGGCAGGCCCGCTTGGGCCAAGAGCTGCGCCAGGGTTTCGTCGCCGCGGTAAGCGCTGGACACGGGGGCTGATCCTCATCCGGTGAAGCCGTCCGCGACAGGCTAGGCAGGGACGCCGCACCGCGCAAGCGCGGGAAAGGGCATAGCCGCGTGAAACGCCGAACCCTCTACAGCCCCGAATCGTCGGGCAGGCCCAGCCGTTCCAGGACGCGCTTGCGCGCGAGGCCGCGGTCGACGTCGGGCACATGCAGCAGGCCGCCGATGCGGCGCAGCAGATTGGCCTCCAGGTCGTTCAGCTCGCCGTCGGCGTAGGCGACCTCCCACAGCATCTCGATGATCCACAGCCGCTTGTCCGGCGGGCAGTGGTCGTTGATCACCGTGACGTAGCGGTAGTAGGGCGAGGCGCCCTCCGTGTCGAACACGGCGGCGGACAGCAGGTCCTGCGCCTCCTCCTCGCTCAGGTGGAAGTGGCGGCGGGTGACGTCGAGGATGCGCTCGCGCTCCGCCTGGGAAATGGTGTTGTCGGTGCGTGCGGCCTCGACCAGAAGGGCGGCGGCGGCGGCCTCCAGCCTGTGGCGGTCGTCGCCGGGGTCGTTCTCCTGGAACAGCGCCCTGATCCGGTTCAGCATCGGTCCTCCACGGGTCGTCCACATGTCCGGAAGGAGATGGCGACGGGAGGACCGAAATCCAGGGGCGTCAGCCCTTTACGGCCTTCCGCTTCGGGCGCTTCACCACAAGGGTGGTCCATTCGCCGACCGGGATGCGCGCGACCAGATGCAGGCCCTGCGTGCGGTGCGCCTGGATGACGTGGCGCTCCTGCCGGTTCAGCAGGCCGGCCAGGACGGCCACGCCGCCGCGCTGCAGGTGGCGCTTCAGCTGCGGCGCCATGCGGGCCAGCGGGCGGGCCAGGATGTTGGCGGTGATCAGGCGGTAGGGCTTGTGCCTGCCCACGATGGCGGTGTGGTAGCCGTCGCCGCCCTGCGAGCGGATGCGTGCCTTCACCCCGTTGAGGGCGGCGTTGACGCGGGTGACGCGCACCGCCTCCGGGTCGATGTCCACGGCGGTGACGGGCACCCGCCAGCGCTTGGTCACCGCCAGCGCCAGGATGCCCGAGCCGCAGCCCATGTCGAGCGCCCCGCCGCGCCCGACGCGCGGCAGGCTCATCCGGCGGGCCAGCCGGTCCAGCGCCATCAGGCAGCCCTTGGTCGACCCGTGCTCGCCCGTGCCGAAGGCGGTGGCGGCGTCGACCAGCAGCGGGATGCTGCCCGCCGGGACGATGCCCTCATGGTGGGAGCCGTGGACGAAGAAGCGCCCGGCCTGGATCGGCGGGAAGCCCTGGTAGCTGTGCGACACCCAGTCGATGAGGGGCAGTTCCTCGATGATCAGCTTGGGCTCGGGGATGCCCACGGCCTCGGCCAGGACGGCGACGCGGGCGTTCAGCCGCGGCTCGTCCGGCTGCCCGTAGACCGTCGCCTCGACCAGCCAGTCGCCGTGCTCCTCCAGCTCGAAGGTGGACACCGCGTCGGCATGATCGCCAATCGCCTCGGCGAACGCGGGGGCGTGGGCTTCGGGGATGACGAGCGCGATGCGCCAGAGCTTGGAGGAGGACATGGGAAAGGTCGCCGATGATGGGGTGGTCGTTGTCTGGTGGGAGACTTAACCACAGAGACGCGGAGACACAAAGATTTCCTGCAGCCGGGACGTCCTGCAACCGCGCGCACGCCCCCGTCGCGGCACCGGGCTGCCACATCCGGAAACGGGTCCGCCACGCTGGATCGGCCGCGGCGTGCGACATTTCGGCCGGCGAAAGCACGTCACAGGCTTGCCGCCGCTTTTCTTACCACTTTTGAGCGGGCACACTGCACCTGGAGATAAGCGGGCCAGGGGTCCGCAAAAGGCTGTTTTGTGGGCACACGGGGGAGACGGGCTTGATGCAGCGCGTTTGCAAGGCGGTCAGGGCATGGATGGCCGCGCTGGTGGCGGTTTCAGGGGCGGCGATGGTGTCAGGCTGCGCGCTCGATCCGGTCGGGTTGGCGATCGGGGCGATGAACGCGGCGAGCATGCCGTCGGAAGCGTCCCTGGTGGCCGATATGGTCCCCTCCTACCGGGGCACCGGCTGCCAAGCCCTGGCGTCGCTCCAGAAAGGGTACATCGACCAACTGCCCACGGTGGACCCGGCGTACCACGAGGCGGTGGTGGTCAACATCAAGGCGGTGCGTCAAGTCATGGCGGAGCAGCGCTGCGCGGCGGGTGGCGGCGCGGTGGCGGGTGCGGGCTCCGCACCGGCGACGACCGTCACCACCGGCCCCAATGGCATCAGCGGAGCGGTGGCCGGCACGGCCGCTCCCGCCGCGGCACCGGCGAGCGAACCGCAGGGAGCGATGGGAGCGGCTGTGGGCCCGTTGACCGCCCAACTGGCGCAGGCGTTGGGGCTGGAGGCGCCGCGCGGCCTCGTGGTGACGGCGCTGATACCGGGCAAGGCGGCCGAGCTGTCGGGCATCCGCGGCGGCGACGTGATCCTGGAGGTGCGCGGCGTTGCGGTGGAGGATGCGGCGCAGATGCGCCGGACGCTGGGCGTGGTGCCCAGCGGGCAGAGCGTGCTGGTGAAGCTGTGGCGCGCCCGCGAGCTGCGCGAGCTGATCGTCGGCCCCATCGTCAGCAACACCCCGGCGTTGCCGCCGGGCGCGGTGTACGCCGATGCGCCGGTCCTGGCGGCGGCACCGGTGCGCGAACGCTTCTGCGTGGCCCAGCTGGCCGGTTCGGGCCTGTTCGCGGGCGGCGTGCGCTCGCCGCTCTTCACCGTGCGCAACGATGGCAGCGAGGCGGAGAGCGCCAAGCTGGTGACGGCCTTCCTGGAGGCGGCGCAGAAGGCTCAACCCGGCCAATGGACGGCGCCGCACGCGCGGCCGCTCTGCAACCGGGATTCGAAGGTCTGCACATCGGCCAGCGCCGACTCCGACGTGCTGATGATGCTGTGCGAGACGGAGCGCGAGAAGGGTGTGGCGATCTACGACTCGCTGCGGCAGGGCCAGCCGCTGACGGAACTGCCCTGGTCGCCGCCGGCGTCGTGACGCGAAGCCGGCGGGGTCACCGTCCCGACAGCCGGTCCGCGATGTCGTGCATTCCCTGCTCGCGCAGGATCGCCTGACGGTGACGGATCAGGCGGCGGGCCAGCGCCTTCTCCACCTCGGCGCCGCCGAGCAGGCGCCCTTGCGGATCGCGCAGATGGGTGGCGAGGTGGTCGGCCAGCAGCGCCTCCTTCTTCGGGTCGCGGCGGTCGAGCGGCTGGGTGCCGTTCAGCGATTGCCGGATGCGCTCCAGCAGAACGGCGCGGCAGCACGGCGCGCGCCCCTGGACGATCAGCGCGCCGACATGGGCCAGCAGGGGGCTCACCGGCTCGCTCTTCGGCTGCGGGTCGCGGCCCAGGATCAGGTCGGCCAGGGCGCACAGCCCGAGGGCGAGGTTCGGCTGCGCGCCGAGAAGCTCCTTCACCAGCTCGGCGGAGCCCAGCGCGTCGGCCATCACCCCGTCCAGCAAGGCGAGGTGCCGCGGCTCGACCTCCGGCCCGATCAGGTCGAGCAGCATCTCCAGCTTGCCCGCCAGCGAATTGCGGTCGGCCAGATGGACGGTGAGTTGGCTGAGGAAGGCGAAATCGTGCGCCTCCTCCCCCAACGCCATGACCAGGGCCCGGCTCGACCGGGACAGGTCGGCGGGATCGAAGGCCGGCAGCGCCTTGCGCTCGGCCTGGAAGTCGCGGGCGCGGGCCATCGCCGCGTCGGCGAAGCCCCGCAACTCGCGCGCCCGCGCCGGCACCGCGACGCCATGGCGGTCCGCGTGATGACGAGCCGCCGCCTGGAGCGCCGCGCCCAGCAGCAGGCCCTGCTCGTCGAGCTTGCGCAGGTAGGTCCAGCTGTGGAGAAGCTCGGTCGGGGTGATGCGGAACTTGTCGAGGAAGGCGCGCAGCAGCCGCCCGGTGACCACCCGCGCCTCGAATTCATCGAGATCGCCGGGCGCCGTGCAGTAGGGCGCCCCCTCCGCCGTGCCGCCCAGCGTCATGGGCTTGTCCTTCACCACCGGAACGGCCTTCTGGAAGATCACCGTTTCCAGCGACAGCCCGGCCAGCGTGCGGAACCTGAGGGCCTTGACCTCCTCCACCCCGCTGACCGCCAGCCAGCTGCGGGCGGAGGCGAGAGCCCGCCGCTCCTCGTCGTAGGTCCCCTCGATCGTCCAGCGTCCCTCGCGGCGGATCTGGACCTCGAACGCGGTGCTGCTCTTGCCGAACACTGGGCGGGTTCCGTGGCTGTGGGTGCGCTGTCTGAACCCCACCAGTAGCCGAACGCCGCCGCCGAACCTGTGACGACCGTCACCGCGGCGGGGCGCTGCGGCAATCGGTCACCCCGCCTTCAGCGCCCCATGACCCTCAGCCCGCCTTCTCCGCCGGCACCACGAAGCTGTCCATCACCTTCTTGCTGCCGGCCTGATCGAAGTCGATCTCCAGCTTGTCCTGATCGACCGCCGTGACGGTGCCGTAGCCGAACTTCTGGTGGAAGACCCGCGCCCCCTTCGGGAAGGGCGCGTTCGGGCGGGCGCGGGGGGCGACCTGATAGGAGCCGCTGTCCAGCGTGATGGTGCGCGGCGACGGGGGCTGCTGCCGGCCCGCCGCCTGCTGGCCGGCGCGGAAGGCGGCGTAGCTCGACGAGTCGCGGAAGCTCCCTCCCCCGCCGAAGCCGCCACCGGCGTTGCCACCGGGGTAGAGGCCGCTCGCCGCCTCCGCCTCGACGTCGCCGCCGGGGATCTCGTCGACGAAGCGGGAGGGGATGGCGCTGACCCAGTTGCCGTAGAGCCGCCGGTTGGCGGCGTGGCTGATGTAGGCCCGCTTGCGCGCCCGGGTCAGCCCGACATAGGCGAGGCGGCGCTCCTCCTCCAGCCCGGCGATGCCGGTCTCGTCCAGCGCGCGCTGGTTGGGGAACACGCCCTCCTCCCAGCCGGGCAGGAAGACCATGTCGAACTCCAGCCCCTTGGCGCCGTGCAGGGTCATCACGGTGACCTGATCGACGCCGGCGGCCTCGGCGTTCTCCATGACCAGGGCGACATGCTCCAGGAAGCCCGACAGGTTCTCGAACTCCGCCATGGCGGTGATGAGTTCCTTGAGGTTCTCCAGCCGGCCCGGCGCCTCGGGCGTCTTGTCCTCCTGCCACATGCGGGTGTAGCCGGACTCGTCCAGCACCATGCGGGCCAGTTCGGTGTGCGGCATGGTCGCCGACAGGGTGCGCCAGCGGAAGAAGTCCTGAAGCAGGTTGCGCATCACGCCGCGCACCTTGGGCTTCAGCTCGTCCGTCTCGGTCAGCGCCCAGCCGGCCTCGGTCAGCGGCATCCCGCGCGAGCGCGCCGCCTGATAGAGGCATTGCAGGGCCGCCGGGCCGACGCCGCGCTTGGGCACGTTGACGATGCGCTCGAAGGCCAGATCGTCGTCGGGCGAGTTGACGACGCGCAGATAGGCCATCGCGTCGCGGATCTCCTGCCGCTCGTAGAAGCGCGGGCCGCCGATCACCCGGTAGGGCAGGCCCAGCGTGATGAAGCGCTCCTCGAACTCGCGGGTCTGGAAGCCGGCGCGGACCAGCACGGCGATCTGGGCCAGCGAGACGCCCTGGCGCTGCAGCGCCTCGATCTCGTCGCCGACCCAGCGGGCCTCCTCCTCGCCGTCCCAGACGCCGCGCACGCGCACCGGCTCGCCGCCGTCCGCCTGGGTCCACAGCGTCTTGCCGAGCCGCCCCTTGTTGTTGGCGATCAGGCCGGAGGCCGCGGACAGGATGTGCCCGGTGGAGCGGTAGTTCTGCTCCAGCTTGACCACCTTGGCGCCGGGGAAGTCGGCCTCGAAGCGCAGGATGTTGCCGATCTCGGCGCCGCGCCAGGCGTAGATCGACTGGTCCTCGTCGCCGACGCAGCAGATGTTCTTGTGGGCCTGCGAGAGGATGCGCAGCCAGAGATACTGGGCGACGTTGGTGTCCTGATACTCGTCCACCAGGATGTACTTGAACTTGCGGTGGTATTCCGCCAGCACGTCCGGGTGCTTCTGGAACAGCGTGATGTTGTGCAGCAGAAGGTCGCCGAAGTCGCAGGCGTTCAGCGTGCGCAGCCGCTCCTGGTAGGCGCGGTAGAGCGCCACCACGCGCCCGCCGGCCACGTCGCCGCCGTCGCCCTCGTTCAGCCGGTCCGGCGTCAGGCCGCGGTCCTTCCAGCGCTCGATCACGCCCAGCACCTGCCGCGCCGGCCACTTCTTGGAATCGACGTTCGCCGCCTCCAGAAGCTGCTTGATCAGGCGGATCTGGTCGTCGGTGTCGAGGATGGTGAAGTTGGACTTCAGCCCCACCAGCTCCGCGTGGCGGCGCAGGATGCGCGCGGCCAGCGCGTGGAAGGTGCCCAGCCACCAGCCCTCCGGCTCGATCCCCACCAGATGGGCGACGCGCTCCCGCATCTCGCGGGCGGCCTTGTTGGTGAAGGTCACCGCCAGGATCTGGAAGGCGGCGGCTCGGCGCGTCATCAGCAGATGGGCCAGCCGCGTCGTCAGCACCCGCGTCTTGCCCGTGCCGGCGCCGGCCAGCACCAGAACCGGACCGTCCAGAGCCTCCACCGCCTCGCGCTGCACGGGGTTCAGCCCGTCCAGATAGGCGAAGCGCTGGACCGGCGCGGGGGCCGGGGCGCCCGCGTGGCTGAGGGGATCATGGCCCAGCGGGTCGTCGTAGGCGTAGGGATCGGACATGCGGCACCGGATTTCCTGGGCGGGCTCCCCCGCGGCCGGGAGACGCCCTTCATCGAAAAGAGGACACCGTATATAGCACGCCCCCCGGCGCATCGAACCCCTTCCCTTGACGGAACGGCCGGGGCGCTCCGCCAATGGGCATGGGACTAGGCCCATGGGCCAGGATGGCCGCGGCCGGCCCTATGCCCCACCCCATGGCGCAGGTCTTATCACAATAGCCCGAAGTCACATCGGCCATAGGTTCCCAAGAATCACCCGCAGTCACAGACAAATCACAGGCAGATCCGAATTCTTGACCGATTGATTATTCCACGCGGGACATTCGTGAACGGTTCGTTGGACGGTTTGTCTTATTTCGGCTTAGGGCATATGCCCATTGCGAGACATAATTTTTCCTTTGGGGAAATTTTCTGTTCCGCAAATCCGGGGTAAGGTCCAATCAGATCGTGGCACCCCGGAACCAAACGGACAGCCGCGGAGAGCGGCCCTCCCCCCGGACCGGATGTCCACGGAGGCGCCAGACGAACGACCGAATTGAAACAAACAGAGGGCGGGTAGGAACAATGGACCCCGTGAACGTTTTCCTGATCGACGCGAACAAGCTCTTCCGCGAAGGCATGAAGCGTCTGTTCGAGAACACGCCCTTCAAGGTGATGGGCGAGGCGGGCACCCTGCGCGAGGGCGTCCCCGCGGTCGAGGCGGCCGGCACCCAGCCCGACCTGGTTCTCATCGACCTCGTCAACGGCGGCGAGGACGAGGCCGACCAGCTCCGCGCCCTGCGCGACGGGCACCCCGGCATCCGCGTCGTCATCCTGACCACCGACCTGTGCACCCGCCGCCTGTCGGGCGCGCTCGGCGCCGGCGCCCACGGCTACCTGATGAAGGACATCGCCTGCGAGGCGCTGATGCAGTCGCTGAAGCTGGTGATGATGGGCGAGAAGGTGTTCCCCACCCACCTCGCCGAGCTTCTGATCAACGGCCGCAGCGACGAGCTGGCGACCGAGGTCCCGGCCCGCCGCAAGGGCCTGTCGCAGCGCGAGATCCAGATCCTGCGCTGCCTGCTGAACGGCAACTCCAACAAGATGATCGCCAACCACCTCCACATCACGGAGGCCACGGTGAAGGTCCATCTGAAGAGCCTGCTGCGCAAGATCAACGCCTCCAACCGCACCCAGGCGGCGATCTGGGCGCTGAACAACGGCATCGGCGATCAGCCGGCGGAAGCCGCCGGGGTCAGCGCCGGCGTGGTCTGATACATCCCCGCGGTTCCGCCTCCCCGGCACCCACGACGCCGGCCGCGCCATCCCGCGGCCGGCGTCGTGGCGTTCGGAGCACCCGTTTTGGGTGCGGCGACACGCCATAGGTGGTGCGCCATAGGACCAAAGGCCCTCTTCCGCCTCGAAATGATGATGGCTATTTCGGCAATACGTTCCGAATTTGGTTGGATCGCAGCCCCGACACGATGAGCATCATGGAATCCAGCGCGGAAAAGCCGACCCTGAACGTTCTGCTTGCCGACGACCACCTGCTGTTCCGGGACGGGCTGCGGCGTCTGCTCGCCCAGTCGGACGACAGCATGGTGTTTCACGAGGCCGGGACGTTCGACGATGTCCGCCGCCTGTGCGACGGCGCCATCGCCTTCGACCTGATCCTCCTGGATCTCGGCATGCCGGGATGGAACGGCTTCTCCCTGCTCGGCGAGATTCACCAGCGGCTCCCCAAGGCGCTTCTGGTCGTGGTGTCGGGATCGGAGAAGCGGTCGGACCTGCTGGCCGCGCTGGAGAACGGCGCCGCCGGCTTCATCCCGAAGTCGAGCAGCGCGAAGGTGCTGATGGGCGCCCTCCAGCTCGTGCTGGCCGGGGGCGTGTATCTGCCGGAACAGGCGATCCGCGGCGACCGGATGACCGACAGCGCGCCGCAGGCCGGCAACGGGGCGGGCGATTGCGATCCGATGGGCTCCCTGGCCGACGGGACGGGCGACCAGCTGACCCCGCGCCAGCGCGACGTGCTGAACCGCCTGCGCGACGGCAAGTCCAACAAGCAGATCGCTCATGAGCTGGGCCTGACCGAAGGCACGGTGAAGGTGCATGTCACCGCGATCCTGCGCCAGCTCGGCGTCCGCAACCGCACCCAGGCGGCGATCACCGCGAACGGTCTCTGACCGGACGCCCTCCCCGATCCTTCCCGATCAGGCCCCTCCCCGCTCCACCGAGGCGACCAGCGCGGCCAGAGCGCCGCGTATGGCCGATTCGTGCTTGGCGGGCAGAACCTGCTGGCCGGGAACGGTCACGACGGTCAGGTTGCGGCAGCCGGTCAGGCGCTGCTCCAGGAAGGACGCGCCCGGCAGGCCGTCCGGCACGTCCTTCCCCTGCACCAGCGTGACCGGCACGCGGACCGCGTCGAGCACGGGAGCCATGGCCTGAAGCTCCGCCGCGCTGTCGCGGACGACCGGCGGCAGGATGCGGGCGGCGATGCGGCGGAACACGCCCGGCCGGACGGCCTCCCCGGTCATCGGGTCGATCAGCAGAAGACCGCCGACCAGCTCCGGAAAATCCAGCACGGCCCGCAGCGCCACCGAAACGCCGCTGCCGCAGCCGATCAGAAGCGGCTTGCGCGAGCGGCGGAGCGCCAGAAGCGGTCGCAGCGCCGCCGCCGGCACGCCCGGGTCGCCGCGCAGGCGGGACGAGCCGTTGATCGGCGCCGGATCGGGCCGCGGCACGGCCACCCATTCCTGCCCCGCCGGAACGGCGCGCAACAGGCGGGTCCAGGCCCGGGATTCGCTGGACGCCGCGTGGACGAGGATGATCCGCCGCCCGGCGGGATCGCCGGCGACGATGCAGCCCGGCCCCACCTCCCGCGATGCGCCGCAGCGTGCGGTTGGCGCCTCGCCGGGCGACGACGGCACGATGCCGAACGCGGCTCCGGCGGGCCGCCCGGCGCTGCTGTGTATGGTCAAGGCTCCGCTCCCCGATTCCCGAACATGGCGCGGAGATCGTCTCCGCCGATTGACAGGGAGCCTAATGGAGGGTTCGCGGCCTTGTCCCGTACCATAAAAAGGCCCGAAATGGCGCGAACGGTGGCCGTAAATCCCGAAAATCGCAGGTTTTTACCCCAATTGTTGTGCAGTTCCGCCATTGCCGGCGGACCCTGCACAAGAACGGGAGCCGTCAGTGGATGGTGTTGCCGTCGGGGAGCGCCTCGACCGGACGGTCGTCGCGCGGTTCGGACGGACGGTGCAGTTCGCGCATCAGATCCCGCCAGTCCGGCGACCCGCCGAGCTGCTGGATCAACTGCGTGGAGAAGGCGAAGACGGCCATCTCCAGCGGCCCGTTGTCCTCGGCGTGGGCGTTGACGGTCAGGCAGGATTCCGCGGCGCTGACGAAGATGGCCGACGCGACGGCCACCCCCGGCCCCGGCGCGGGCAGCGGCACCGGCGCCGGGGCGGACCCGGTGGTGCGCAGGGCCGACAGGTTCTCCACCAGCAGGCGCGTGCGGATGGCGGTGTCGATCGCCGCCCCCATGGTGTAGCCGGCCTCCGACTCCGCCGCGGAGCGCAGCAGGCGCAAGCCCGCGATCACCCCGTGGGCGACGTCGGCGGTGCCGGCGCGCTTGGCCGCCGCGGCGATGGCGGTGCCAAGGATGGCGGTGACCACCGGCGCCATGCTTTCGGCGTCGTCGCCCATGACGGCGGCGTCGGTGGAGTCTTCGTGGTTCTGGACCTCGTTCATGCGGCCTCCGATCCGGTGATACCCTGGATGGCGTGCGGCGCGGACCCCGGTTCCCTGCGGAACCGCTTTTTGCTCAAAGGTCCCTCGTTCGATCTGTGGCCTTTCCGGAGGGCATTCAAGCCGCCGGACGCCGGGAGGGGGTGAATCTTTCGATGCGCCACTTTCGCCGATCCCTCCTCTGGGCGAAGCCACCCACCATCCCCACATCTGCGGGCAAAAGGAGAAACACCCGATGCCCTTCCTCAGCCTTCTTCTCAACATCCTGTGGGTGGTGACCGGCGGCATCTGGATGGCCGCGGGATGGCTTCTCGCGGCCATCCTGATGGTCATCACCATCGTCGGCATTCCGTGGGCGCGGTCGGCCGTCACGATCGCCTGGTACACGCTGTTGCCCTTTGGACAAACCGCCGTCCGCCGGGATGAGTTCCGTGGCCGCGAGGACATCGGCACCGGCCTGCTCGGCACGCTGGGCAACATCCTGTGGTTCGTGCTGGCCGGCTGGTGGCTGGCGCTCGGCCATCTGGTGGCCGCGGTCGGCCTCGCCATCACCATCATCGGCCTGCCCTTCGCCTGGGCGCATCTGAAGCTCGCCCTGCTGGCCCTGTGGCCGGTCGGCACCGAGATCGTGACGGTGGACGAGGCGGAGTCCCGCCGCCGCCTGCTGAGCCGTGGGAGTTATTGAGCGGAGGTCCCCGTCCCGGCCATCCGCTTCAGCATGACCGAGGCCCGCCAGAAGCCGAGGTCCGCCCCATCCACGAAATGGACGTGCCGGTCGGCGGCGAGGTCGCCGACCAGGCAGGTCACCGTGGAGGCCGCCGCCCGCGCGGTGCCGTAACGGATGCGCCCGGCCGCCGCGTGGGCGGCCAGCATGGCCTCGATGGCGGCGGCCTCCGCCTCCGTCACGTCAAGGACGAGGCGCGGCCCGCCCGCCGATTTGCGGAAGTCCGACCGCTCCGCCATGCCGCGGCGGTAGCGGGCCGGATCGAAGCCGGCCAGCCGCCACCCGCCGCCCAGCATCGCGGCGAGCAGGGCGGATTTCCCGAGAAGCGACAGGACGCAGGCCAGACGCCGCCCGCGCGGGCGCGTCCGCGCCTCCAGCCACAGCGACCGCCAGGAGGGCGGCCAGCGCACCGCCAGCCGTTCCCCCATGCCGAGCGGCGCCGCCGTGGCGGTGGGGACGATCCGCTCGATGTCGGCCTGGACCCGGGCCAGCACCGACAGCCCCGGACCGCCGCCGGGCAGCGGGTCGACGATCACGCACAGGATCACGCCGCGCCCGCTGACCACCGGGTTCCAGCGGCAGGACACGCCCTCCAGCCCGGTCAGCGGGCCGGGCCGCGGCTCCAGCCGCCAGCGCGGATCGGCCTTCACCCAGGCGTCGGCCGCGGCGACCCCGCGCCCCAGGAACAGGCCGAAGGCGTCGCCGTTGCCGAAATCCTGCAGGGCGACCAGCACCTCCAGCCCCTCGTCGAGAAGCGCCCGCACGGGCACGAGGCCGACCCGCAGCGGCACGTCCATCTCCGTCCCGGCCCAATGGGCGAGCGCCGCCAGCGCCTGCTCCGCCGCCGCCCGGCGGCCCGGCGGAACCGCGGCGATGGCGCCGTCCCCGCCGAACTGGCAGGCGGGGGGCTGCTCCGGCTCCCGCACCGCCTCCGACAGGACGGCGACCACCGCGGCGGCCACGAAATTCACGTCGCGGTGCCGCCCCTCCCCGGCCAGGCGGGTGCTCGCCACCACGTCGGCGACGGCCAGCGACCAATCGCCGTCCAGCGCCGCGTAACGGGCGGGGTCGGCGGCTTCGGCGGTGAAGTCGTGGATGGACGGCAGAAACATCGCCTTCCTCGCGCCAGGAGGTTCCAGGGACGGGCCGCGCCAGTCTACGCCGCCGTGAGCGCCCTGTGAATCGCCCCCATCGTCGCCCCCCGAACCCATCCGCAATGGACCCATCCCGGATTGTCGGTCCGATCCGTCCGTTTCATCGTGCCGCGGTCCAATCCGGGGAGGAACGCCATGGGATTCGCGAACGACTGGAAATCCGCCAAGACGGCTTTTGAAACCGCCACCGGCAAGAAGAAGCCGAGCGCCAAGTTCATGGGCGTCTTCCACAAGTCCGGGCTGGAGGACGTCACCAAGGCGCTCGACACCGCGCTCGGCAAGAGCGACGCCAAGGCGCTGGAGAAGGCGCTGCTCGACTATGTGAAGAGCGCCACCGCCTATCAGACGACGCTGGAGAAGTCGGCCAAGGCCGAGGGCGTCGCGACCATCGCGGCGGAGCTGAAGAAGCTGGGGCAGGCGCTGGACGACATCGGGCGCCGCGCCGGCGTGGCCGTCAACGAGCGCATCGCCGAGATGCGCGAGGACGCCGAGGCGGAGAAGGCCAAGGAGGTCGAGGAGCAGGGCAAGGCCGCCCGCGCCATCGCCGACAAGACCGCGGTGCAGATCGACGGGCTGCTGAAGACCACCAACGCCGACATCAAGCTGCTCGATCAGGCCGCCGCCAACGCCGACCTCGCGCTGCGCAACGTGCTGGAGGCCCAGGGGGCCGGCAACGCCAAGGAGGCGAAGGCCCAGGCCGCCGCGGTCCAGGCCGCCGCCAAGACGGTGGACGCCCAGGCCAAGAAGGTCGCCGCGACCGCCGCCCAGGCCGCCAAGCTGTTCTCGCAGGGCAAGGCCGCCGTCGCCAAGATGAAGCTCGACCCCAAGCAGCATGGCGGACGCGACCCGGCCCAGGGCGCCTTCGACCGGGCCGACGCCATCGTCATGAAGCTGGACCAGTTGAAGGACGACGCCGCCGAGGCCGCCACCGAGGCCGCCGGCATCGTCAAGGAGGCCGCCCAGGCGCTGAAGGGCGCCCTCGACCTGCGCGCCACCTATCTGACGAGCTGCCGCAAGCTGGCCAAGCGGGCGCGCGACGCCGACGCCTTCTACGACAACATCGCCCGCGACGTCGGCGGGCAGGCCGACCGCGCGCAGCAGGAGCAGATGGTCGCCGACGAGGCGGAGGACGACAGGCGGGCGGCGGCGATCAAGACGGCGACCTTCTACATCACCCAGGTGCGCCAGCAGGCCGCCCAGGCGAAGAAGGAGATCCTCGCCGCCGCCAACGAGATCACCGGCACCCGCAAGTCCTTCCCGTCCATGGTCTCCGACAAGGACCCCGAGTTCGGCCCGCTGCTCGCCGAGGCGAAGGTGTCCCTGGACGGGCTGAAGGAATCGCACGCCGCCCTGACCAAGGCCGAGACCAAGATCGACAAGGTCGAGACCGCCCTCAAGAAGCTCGGGTAAAGGGACCGCGCACAGCCTCCCCCGCCGCCCGGACGGCGTGGGAGGCTTCGGGCGGCCTCACATTATGACTTCGGTCAGGCTGTCCATCATCTCCCGCTCGTGCTCGATCAGCATCAGCTCCTGGCCCAGGAAGTCGCGCATCGACACGACGCCGATGACGTGGCCGTCGCGGACGACCGGCAGGTGGCGCAGGCCATGGTCGGCCATCCGGCGCAACGCCTCGCCCACCGTGATGTCGTGGGCCGCGGTGACCGGGCACGGGGTCATCACCTCCGACAGCCGGGTCTGATCCGGGTCCAGCCCGTCGGCCACCACGCGGTCGGTCAGGTCGCGCTCGGTGAAGATGCCTTCGATCTGTTCGTTGATGGAGGCGGTGACCACGACGGACGCCACATGGGCGGCCTTCATCTGCCGCGCGGCATCCCGCACCGACGCCCCCGCCGGAAGGCTGACCACGCGGCGGCGGTTCAACAGATCCCCGATGTTGCGATGCATCATGGCTTTCCTCCTCCAAGTGCGGATGTTTGGGAAGACCACGGCGGCTGTTTTTCGTTGGTCGGACCGCCGCGCCGTGCTTCGCCGCCGGCTCGTGCCTCCTTTCACCGTTCATTTGCAGACGCGAAGAAAATTCCGCATCTGCGAAATGCCGAAACGGGCGAAGTCTGTCCACAGACCTTTTTATCAAGTGTTGAAAAAGGTAAACACTTTCCCGCCACTTGACGAGCAAAGCCACCGCAAAGCAACGTCATGGTTGCCATGACGGCGCAACATGCGACAAAACCACTCACCATTGGCCGATAGGGGTGGTTGTGGCATGAAAAATCAGACCTTCGGCTCCGGCGAACCATCCTTAACCATTATTAAAGGAAATAGGTCCGAAACTCCGGACAATTGCAGTTCTGTCACGATGTTGTCTGGAAGGGGCCTGGGCCGCCATGTCGTGGTTGTCGAAATTGAGCGGACGAGGCAAATCCACCGCGGCTTCCGCGTCATCCGCCAAGGAACGCCCCACCACCCCTCCGATCATCCGGATCGACAGCCATGAATATGTGCCGGAAGAATTCGTCCTCGGATCTTTCCGCATCCGTCCCTATGACGGGGATTTGATCGCCAAGCAGCAGTTCGACTTCCGCATCCTCTTCCGGCTCGGTGAGGAAAGTTCGGATTTCGCCTGCCGCGGCGTCGTGGTGAAGATGGACGATCAGGCCGGTCTGGTCGCCCGCTTCCATCAGCCGCCGCCGCTTCACACGCGCAAGTTGATCGAATATCTCAAGCTTTGGAAAGGCCTGTAAACGCAGGTCGATCCAAGCCCGGACAGTCCGAAGGCCCGCCGTTGCGACGGCGGGCCTTCTTCATGGGCGTCACCAAGCGGACCGCCGGTCAGGCGGTCTCCAGCGCCTTGCGGCTGTGCAGGGCGATCATCTGCTCCTCGTCGGTCGGGATGACGTAGACGGGGATGCGGCTGGTCGGGGCGGAGATCAGCGGGCCGTTGGCCTCGTTGGCCGCCGGGTCGAGGACCACGCCGAGCCAGGCCAGCTTGTCGCCCACCCGCGCCCGCACCGGGGCGGAGCGTTCGCCGATGCCGGCGGTGAAGACCAGCGCGTCGATGCCGCCCATGGACGCGGCGAGCGCGCCCGTCTCCTTGGCGATGCGGAAGCAGAACAGCTCCACCGCCTCCTCGGCGTGGGGGTCCTCGCTGTCCAGCAGGGCGCGCATGTCGTTGGACAGGCCCGACACGCCGAGCAGGCCCGACTTGTTGTAGAGCAGCTTCTCGATGGCGTCGGCGCCCAGGCCCTTCTGGCGCATCAGGTAGATCAGCACACCGGGGTCGATGTTGCCGCAGCGGGTGCCCATCGGCAGCCCGTCCAGCGCCGTGAAGCCCATGGTGCTGTCCACGCTGCGCCCGGCGTGGATGGCGCACATGCTGGCGCCGCTGCCGAGATGGGCGACGACCACGCGGCCGTCGGCCAGTTCGGGAGCCAGCTCCGGCAGGCGGCGGGCGATGTACTCGTAGGACAGGCCGTGGAAGCCGTAGCGGCGTACCCCCTCGTCGGTCAGCTCGCGCGGGATGGCGAACATCTGCGACTGCCAGGGCTGGCCGCGGTGGAAGGCGGTGTCGAAGCAGGCGACCTGCGGCAACTCCGGATGGGCCTCGGCCAACGCGCGGATGGCGGCGAGGTTGCGCGGCTGGTGCAGCGGGGCCAGGGGGATGAAGCTTTCCAGCTCCTCCATCACGGCCGGGGTCAGCAGCACCGGGGCGGCGTGGCGGGTGCCGCCGTGCACGACGCGGTGGCCGGCGGCCAGCAGCTTCGCCCCGTCCAGCCGCCCTTCGATCCACTCCAGCAGGAAGGCCAGCAGGGCGGTGCGGTCGGACGGCTCGCCGGCCGCCCAGACCCGCTCGGCCAGCGGATTCTTGGCGGCGTCCTTGGCCTCGAACTTCGGCTCGGTGCCGATGCCGGAGATCTGGCCGTTGATGGTCACCCGCAGCCCCCCCGCCCCGCTTTCTCGGAAGACCGAGAATTTCAGGCTGGAGGAGCCGGCGTTGATCACCAGGATGGCGTTGCCGCCACCCGCGTTCTGGCTGCTCATGACGGGCGCCCCTCTCACTCGGCCGCGGCGGCGGCGCCACGGCGGCGGGCGGCGGCGGCCAGGACGGCCACGGCGCAGGACGCCAGACGGGTGCGGACGTTGTCGGCGCGGCTGGTCAGGATGATCGGCACGCGGGCGCCGAGCACGATGCCGGCGGCGTCGGAGTTCGCCAGGAAGGAGAGCTGCTTGGCCAGCATGTTGCCGGCCTCCAGATCGGGGACCAGCAGGATGTCGGCCTGGCCGGCGACCTCGGACACGATGCCCTTGGTGCGGGCGGCCTCCAGGCTGATGGCGTTGTCGAAGGCCAGCGGGCCGTCGAGGATGCCGCCCTTGATCTGGCCACGGTCGGCCATCTTGCACAGCGCCGCCGCTTCCAGCGTCGAGGCGATCTTCGGGTTCACCGTCTCCACCGCCGACAGGATGGCGACGCGCGGCGTCTCGACGCCCAGGACCTTGGCGAGGTCGATGGCGTTCTGGACGATGTCCACCTTGTCTTCCAGCGTCGGGTAGATGTTGATCGCCGCGTCGGTGATCAGCAGCGTGCGCGGATAGGTCGGCACGTTCATCACGAAGACGTGGCTGAGCCGCCGACCGGTGCGCAGGCCGGTCTCCTTGCGGACGACCTCGGCCATCAGCTCGTCGGTGTGCAGGCTGCCCTTCATCACCGCCTCGCACTCGCCCGAGCGGGCCAGCCGGACGCCGGTCTCGGCCGACGCGTGGGAATGCGCCACGTCCACGATGCGGTAGCGGCTGATGTCCAGGCCGTGGGCCTCGGCGACCGACTTGATCTTCGAGGCCGGGCCGATCAGCACCGGGTCGATCAGGTTGGCCTCGGCGGCCTCGACCGCGCCCTTCAGCGAGCTTTCGTCGCAGGGATGGACGACGGCGGTCGGCACCGGGGGCAGCGATTCCGTCTTGCCCAGCAGCTCGTCATGGCCGTCGTGGCGGATGACCTGGACCTGCGGCAGCTCGTGCGCCGCGCGGCGGACCTTCCTGGTCGGCGCGATCACCTCGGCGAGGCCGGAGACGACCTCCTTGCCGTCCTGGTTGCGGGCCACGCAATCGAAGACGACGATGTTCTTCTCGGCGTGCTTCTCCTTGGCGGTGACCGTCACGGTGATGACGTCGCCCAGGCCCACCGGGCGCTTGAAGCGCAGGTCCTGGCCCAGATAGATCGTCCCCGGACCGGGCAGCAGCGTGCCGAGAACGGCGGAGATCAGCGACCCCGACCACATGCCGTGGCCGATCACCTTGTGGAACTGGCTGTCCGCCGCATACTCCTCGTCGAGGTGCGCCGGATTGATGTCGCCGGACACCGTGGCGAACAGCTCGATGTCGGACATGGTCAGACGCCGCGACAGGCTCGCCTGCTGGCCGATCTGGATTTCCTCGAAGGTGACGTTCTCGATCATGGCTGAGCCGTTCTTGCCGAAGTCGGGGGTGGCGGGCGCGGTAACACGGTCCATTGGAGAAGCTCCTCAATCGGATAGCGGCTCGGAATCACGTGATCCCCGGGCCGAATCCTCCCGGCCTGCGGATCGCCCTGTCGTCCGCGGCCTTTTTGTTGGACCCCTGGATCGGCCGGCCCGGGAAGGGCCGCCCGCCAGGGGCCGGTTCGGGGTGCCCTGAATAACGTGGCACCGTGAAAGAGATGTGACAGGGTGGCGCATTTCGCGGTTCCGTTGCGGTGCAACAATGTCGCACCCCCCCGTCGCCGCCGGTTCCGCCGTCCCCGCCGCACCCCGCGCCGTCCGTCTTCGACGACCGGCGGAAATGTCGTTCCGTCACGGTCTTACGACGGCCCAAGGTCTCACCCCATGACCTATGTCAAGCGGTTGGAAGACGGAATCCGTTTACTTTCCGGCACCACAATCCGCTCGCGCAGCATTGTATCACTGAGCAGGCGCAGCATGGCAAGACCTTGCGCGTCCAGGTCCGGGATTGACGGATTATCGGGATTTTCGTGAAACGGGGAGAACAGCGTCCCGCCATCCCGACGATTCCGCAGCGCACACGCCCGCCGCGCGCATGGCAAGGATGGCAAAGCCGGACGGGCTCAGGCGCTCGCCACCGACGTGGTGGGCTCCTCGGGCAACGGGTGGTGGCGGTCGCCGACCATCAGCACGGCGATGGAGAAGACCGTGCCCTTGCCGACGCGCGACCGGACATCGACCTGATGGCCGAGGATCTGCGCGGTGCGCCGGACGATCGAGAGCCCCAGCCCCAGCCCGCGCCCGCTGTCCCGCTGGTCGGTGCCGCAGCGGTAGAAGTCGTCGAAGATCAGCTTGAGCTGGTCGGCGGGGATGCCCGGCCCGGTGTCCCACACCTCGACCAGCGCGTGCCCGTCGCGGTGCCGGCAGCCCAGCAGGATCGTCCCGGTCCCGGCGTAGCGCAGCGCGTTGACCAGCAGGTTGCGCACCATGCGCTCCAGCAGGACCGGGTCGCTGAGCACGCAGGCGGAGGTCGGGACCATCCGCAGCACCATGCCCTTGCTGGCCGCCTGCTCCGCGAACTCGCGGTTCAGCCGGTTGGCAATGTCCTGGAATGGGAAGACGGTGGGGCGCGGCTTGACGTTGCCGGCCTCCAGCGCGGAGGTGTCGAGCAGCGTGTTGAGCAGCGTGTTGCCGGCGGCGATCGCCTCGCCCAGCTTCTCCGCCACCTCCATCTGCTTGGCGTCGGACAGGCGGGCGGACAGGATGTGGTGGAACAGGCTCATCGCCTGGAAGGGCTGGCGCAGATCGTGGCTGGCCGCGGCGAGGAAGCGCGACTTGGCCCGGTTGGCCCGCTCCGCCTCGGCATGGGCCTCCGCCAGCGCCTCGCGGATGCGCACACCGTCGGAGATGTCGATGGCGGCGCAGATCACGCCCGACACCGCGCCGACCTCGTCCCGCAGCGGCTCGACGATCAGGTCGAACACCTGCTCCGGGCCGGGCGCCCCTCCGATGCGGACCTCCTGCCGGGAGCCGGTGCCGGTGTCCAGCACGGCCCGCTTCACCGCGTCCAGCCGGGCCGCGTCGTCCGGCGCGTGGATTCCGGCGTTGGTCCGCCCGATGAAGGTTTCCGCCGCCCGCCCGGTCTGCGGGTTGTACATCCACATGTAGCGCAGGTTGCGGTCCAGGCTGAACACGGCGACCCGCGAATGGCGCAGCGCCATGCGGAACCGCTCCTCG
Organism: Azospirillum sp. TSH58; assembly: GCF_003119115.1. Lineage (NCBI taxonomy): Bacteria > Pseudomonadati > Pseudomonadota > Alphaproteobacteria > Rhodospirillales > Azospirillaceae > Azospirillum > Azospirillum sp. TSH58. The sequence goes on along the minus strand of NZ_CP022364.1, from coordinate 2,267,947 downwards.
CTTTCGCGCAGCGCGCGGGCCATGGCGGCGCGGGCGCGGGCCTCGGTCACCAGGAGGCGCTTGGCCTGCGCCTCGCGCCGGGTGTAGCCGGCCAGCGCGCCGGTCAGAAGAAGCCCCATCACCAGGACGATCCAGGCCGGATAATCCACCGGCCCCAGCCGCGGTTCGGGCGGAATCGCCAGCGCCAGGGTCCAGCGCCGGCCGCCGATCAGCAGATCGCGCTCGACCACCGTCTCGCCATCCTTGCGGATCTCGCTGAAGGGCATGCCCTCCCGGCTCGCGGACGGGGCGTCGAGGTCGCGGGACGCCAGGACCCGCCCGCCGTCCCCCGCCGGCCCGTCGAGCAGATGCACGGCCCCGTGCAGGCCGTTCACGCGGTTGCCCGCCTCCTCCAGAAGGCGGGCGATGCCGAAGACCGAGGCGACGTAGCCGGCGACTTCCGCGCAGCGGTCGGCCCCGTCCATCTCGTCCACGGGATAGCGGTAAACGGGAAGATACAGGCCGATGCTGCGCCCGGACTCCCCCCGTTGACGCGGCGGCAGGGCCTCCGTCGCCGTCGGTTCGCCCGACGCGCAGGCCCGCGCCAGCACCTCCGCCCGGTTGGGCAGGGACAGGATGTTGATCCCCTGCCCGAAGACCCCGCCGCGCTCCGGCTCCACCAGCGTGTTGACGAACAGATCCCCCTGGGAGGAGGCCGGGGGGGCGCCGGCGGTGTCGCCGCCCGTCTCATCCCTGTTCTGAACGGCCCTGTTCTGAACGGCCCTGTCCTGAACGGCCCCGTCCTGAACAGCCCCGTCTTGAACCGCGAAGTCCTGGCGTCCGGCGGCCCTCATGTCCGCCTCCAGCGCCGGAACCTCGGCCGGCGGAACCCGACGCACCCAGGTGACCGACCACAGTCCGGGATAGAGGGGCATCATCGGCCGGACCGCCGCCGCGAAGGCGTCGCGGGTGGCCGGGCGGGCGTCCGAAAAGGCCGAGCGCAGCGTGCGCAGCAGCAGCGCGTGGCTGCCGATCCGCTCCGTCAGGGCGTCGTGGAACTGGGCGAACTGCCGCTCGTGCTGCGCGCGCTCCGCATCGCGGTTGGCGGCGCGCATCTGGAAAAAGGCGCCCAGGGTCAACGTCAGGCCCGCGGCGACCAGCACCGGAACCGCAAACGAGCCCCGCCTCCTTCTGTCCAGCAGCGCCATGCCACCCGTTCCCAAACGCCTTATCACCGAAATCGTCGGATCGTTCGACTATAGCAAGCAGCCCCACGCCTCGATAATGGAAAAGCCCTTATCCTCCCAAATGGATAGTATGTTCCGGGGAGAACACCGGGGCGGCCGACTATTGATTGTCATTTGCAAGGGGATTGCGCGCCCATTTTGATGTCAATCCTGCAATACAAAGCCGGCGATGGGGCTCGGCACTTCAAAGCGACCCGAAACCTCCTCAGGACTTCAGCCGCTCGCGACCGAGAAGCCGCGCCACCGCCCCCCGCAGGGCCATCGGCGCCACCGGCTTGTGAAGCAACGGATATCCGGACAGCCGCGCCTCGCGCAGGCGCATCGGATCGGTGTCGCCGGTGAGGATCAGCCCGGGCAGCGTGGCGTCGAGCGCCTTGCCGATCTGGCGGATGGCGACGATCCCGTTCATCGCGCCTTTCAACCGCAGGTCGGAGATGACGAGGTCGGGTGGCTGCGGACCGGGACCCAGCCGCTCCAGCGCGTCGTCCACCGAGTCCGCGGCGACCACCGCGCAGCCCCATTGGCCGAGCAGCGCGCCCAGCGCGTCCAGCACCATCGGGTCGTCCTCGATGACCAGCACGCGGGCGCGGCTGACGTCCGCGCCGGGAGCGGGGGCATCGGCGGGACCGGGTTCCGCGGCGGCCGGCGGCTCGTCCGCACCGTCCGCCGCCCGCGGCACCAGCACCGCCAGCATCGTGCCGCGGCCGGGCGCCGAGTCCACCTCGAGCCGGTGCCCCAGCCGCCGCGCCAGACCGCAGGCGAGCCGCAGGCCGAGATCGATCGCCGAGGGGTCACCCGAGCCGTCCGGGCGCTGGAACTCCTCCCTCAGGGCGAGAAGCTGGTCGGGAAGCAGGCCGCGACCGGTGGACCACAGTTCGATCCGCAGATGCGCCCCCTGGCGGCGGCAGCCGAGCACGACCCGCCCCCGCTCCGTGTGGCGCAGGGTGCTGGCCACGAATCCCTGAAGGATGCGCTCCAGAAGCGAGGCGTCGGTGGCGACCCGCACCGAGCAGGGCAGCACCGAGAAGCGCAACCCCCGCCCGTCGAGGCGCGGGGCGGCGTCCAGCGCCACCCGCGTCAGGATGCCGTTGACCACGGGCGCGCCGATGTCCGGCTGCACCAGACCGGCCTCCAGCCGCACGAGGTCGAAATGCCCGTCCACCATCCCGCGCAGCGACTGCACCGCGTTGCCCATGGCGTTCAGCAGGTCGCGCGCCGCCGGGTCGTTGAGGGCGCCGCCCCGCCCCGGAGCGCCCTTGCCGCCACCCGCCGCGGCCCCGTCGAGCCGCCCTTCCAAGGCCCCCAACAGGAGCGACAGGGCGGCCAGCGGCTGGCGCAGGTCGTGGCTGGCCGCGGCGAACAGGCGGCCCGACAGGTCGGCGCCCGCCGTGGGCCCGGCCCCCGCGGCGTCCGCTCCGGCGGTGCGGCGGATGAACCCGCCTCCGCTGAGCGGCCAGTCGGTGACGGTGTGGCCGGGCGGCAGACAGCGGAACAGCGGCGCCAGCGCTTCCGGCAAGGCGCCCTGGACCAGAAGGCGGCCGGCGCCGGCCAGCGCCTCCGCCGCCTCGTTCCAGGCGGTCAGCCGGTCGTCGGCGTCGAAGACCAGGACCGCGCCGTGCCGTCCCACGCCATGCGGATAAGCTCCTTCGCTCGTCACGGGCGGCGTCTCCCACTGCATGCACGCGGTTTCCTGGCGACCGGAAGCGGTCCCCTGCGAACAGGCTACGGATGCGGCGCCCAGGATCAAGCCCACCGTTCGTCCGACCACCGACAGGACTATTCGGCTTGGCATCCGGCACGGCGCCCGGCCTTGCCTTCGAGGCCGCTGACCACGCGAACAATTCAGCGCATTTTTATATAAAAGTCAAGAAAAGGCCATGAGCATGGTCCGGAACACCGTAGTAACGACAGAGGTTGTCGCAATTTGTCGGTTGCATGTTTCTCAAAAGTTTTCGACTATGCGGCCAATGGATGCCGTGATCGAACCCCCTTTCCGCGACCGACAACCGGAGGCGGCAACGCCGGCTGGCGCGGCGCCTGCTGCGCTTTTGGATCGCGGCGGGCCGGAGGGGAACGGTACGGCCGGCCTTGCACGGGTTGGCGATGCGCCGGCAACCAGAACACCGGCCGACGATGCCCTGATGGGCGCGGCGCTGGCGGCGCTGGCCGACGGAATCGGCGTTCTGGCCGCGGTCCGTGACGGCACCGGCGCCGTCGACGACTTCGAGTGGCTGACGGCCAACCGCGCGGCGGAGCGGCTGTTCGGGCATCCCCTGACCGGGCGCCGGCTGCGCGCCGACGATCTCCAGGATGGCGAGGGGGCCGGCCTGTTCGCCTGCCTCGCCGATTGCCTGATGGAACGCCAGACGGTGCGCCGTCTGGTGATCGCCCCAGGCGGCGCGCGCTGGCGGATCGCCGCCACCCCGCTCGACACCCCTCCTCCGGGCGCCGACCGCGCGGCGCCGACCGTCTGCGTGTCCCTCGTGGAGCTTGGCGCGGAGGTTCCCGCCGTGCCGGAATCGCACCGCGCCCACCGGGCCAAGGCGGAGTTCCTGGCGCACATGAGCCATGAGCTGCGCACCCCGCTGAACGCGGTGCTGGGCTTTTCCGAGGTGCTGCTGGCGGAGACCTTCGGCCCGCTCGGCTCCCCCCGCTACCGCAGCTACGCCGCGGACATCCACGCCAGCGGCACGCATCTTCTGTCGCTGATCGACGGCATCCTGGACCTGTCGCAGAGCGAGACCGCCCGGACGGACATGCAGGAGGAGGCCATCAACGTGGCCGACGCCGCCCGTCAGGCGCTGGCCCAGGTCGGCGACAAGGCGGCGGCCCGCGGCGTGGACATCGGAGAGGATCTGTCCAGGGACCTGCCCCTGCTCTACGGCGACGCCCGGGCGCTTCAGCGGATGCTGACCAACCTGCTGTCGAACGCGGTGAAGTTCACCCCTTCGGGCGGGCAGGTGATGCTGTCGGCCAGCCCCATGCCGGACGGTGGGATCGGGCTGATGGTGGCCGACACCGGCGCCGGCATCGCCGAGGACGAGTTGGCCCGCGTCCTGGAACCGTTCGGCCGCGCCGACATGGCCGTCCCCCGCGGCGCCACCGGGACGGGCATCGGCCTGCCCGTGGTCAAGCGGCTGATGGAGATGCACGGCGGGCGGCTCGACCTCTACAGCGAGCCCGGCGCCGGCACGACGGCCATCCTGATGTTCCCGCCGCGGCGCAGCCTGCCCCATGCGGCTTCCCAGGGCATTCCCCACGCCGCTGCCCGCGCCTGACCCTTCCGCGCGGCCTGGATACGGCAAAAGTCCCTTGGCAAAGGCGCGAAGCCGGGTCATTGTGCCCCTTCGTTCCTGAACTGTTCCATTCGAAATGGCCGATATCCTGTTGCAGGGCGACGAGCCGCCGATCCCGGCGGGCGGCGCCGTCCCGATCTTCCGCGGGGTGCGCCGTGCGCTGGCCGCGCGCGGCTTCGTCAGCATGGCGGAGTTCCGGCTGGCCAGCGGACGCCGCGCCGACGTCCTGGCGATGGACGGCGCCGGCACCGTCGTCATCGTCGAGGTGAAAAGCTGCGTGGCCGATTTCCGGTCCGACCAGAAATGGCCGGACTACCGGGACTGGTGCGACGCCTTCTACTTCGCCGTCGACGACGCCTTCCCGGCGGAGCTGATCCCCGACGACTGCGGCCTGATGGTCGCCGACGCCTACGGCGCGGAGATCCTGCGCGAGGCGCCGGAACACCGGCTGGCCCCGGCGCGGCGCAAGGCGCTGACCCTGCGCGCCGCGCTCACCGGGGCCGGCCGCCTGCACCGGATCGAGGACCCGTCCTGGAGCCAGGACACCTCGCCAGTGTGAGCGCCCGGCGCGGCCGCTCCATCCGGCCGCTCCATCCGGTTGAAGCTCCCCGAAGCTCCCCGAAGCTCCATGGCAAAGCCGCGCCAAGCCGGTGTACTCTGCGCCACCAACGGGAACGGGCGGGCCGACATGCACGCACAGGACGCCGGGCCAGCCGCCGCGGCGCAGACGCACCATCACGACCGCGGCCCGCGGATGGAATCCCCTGGGATCGGCGCTCCCGGAGTCGGTGCACCCAGGATCGGCATCGGTTGGATCGCCGCGCTCGCCCTGGCCGCGCTGCTGGCCGGCGCCGGGGCCGGCGGCTCCGTGTGGCTCGCCCTGGCCGAGATGGACGCCCGCGCCCGCGGCCAGGCCGCCCGCAGCCTGGACGAGGCGCTCGACCTCATGCGCGTCGCGGAGCTGGCCGCCGGGCTGACCGCCGACGCGGCCGAGCTGGAAGCGGCGGGCACCGCCCAGCGCCGGCTGGCCGCCCACAACGCCCTGCGCCAGAGGACGCACCAGCTCGGCGCCACGCTGGACACCCTGCCGCGGGATTGGCACGCCGAGCTGCGCTTCGCCACCCTGGCCATCCGCGCGGAGGCGGACGAGCTGAACGCCACGGTGGAGCGCCGCCTGAGCGTGCAGCACAGCCTTCAGGATCTCGTCGGGCAGGTGGCGGCCCGCAGCGAGGCGCTGGCGGCGGCTCTCGCCGCATCGCGCACGCCACCGCCGGACGGTGAATCGCTGCGCCGGATCGACGATTCACGGCAGGCGGTGGCGCTGCGCCTGCTCGCCACCACGACGGCGCCGGCCACCTCGGCGCGGGGCGATTTCCGCAAGGCTGCCGGTGCGCTGTTCGACGCTTTGAACGAGCTGCCGATCGACGCCGCGAGCCCACGCCGCGCCGATGCCGCGCGCCAGCTCGTCGCGCTGGGAATGGACGACCAGAACCTCTTCGACCTGCGGCAGGAGGTGGAGGCGCTGACCGCCAAGGCGGCGGGGATCGCCGCGCTGCTGCGCGGCACCGCCACGGACCTTGCCCAGCGGAGCGGCCGCGGCGCGCTGGCCCTGCGCGACGGGCTGCGGGAGGGGGACGCCTCCCACGTCCGCTGGGCGGGCATGGAGTTGTCCGCCGCCGCCCCGGCCGGGGTCGGACTCGTCACCGGACTGGCGGTCCTCGCGGCCGGGCTGGGCGTCGCGCGGAGCCGCGCCCCGCGCGTCCCCCGGTCCGATCCGGACGGGGCGAAGCGGACCGGTGCGCCGCCCGACACGCCCCCGCTGCGCGTCCTGCTGGCCGAGGACGAGCCGGTCAGCCAGCAGGCCGCGGCCATGCTGCTGCGCCGCGCCGGTCACGAGGTGACGGTGGTGGGCGACGGGCGGGCCGCCCTGGCGGCGGTGCAGGGCGACCGCTACGACCTCGTCCTGATGGACATGCAGATGCCGGATATGGACGGGATCGAGGCGACCCGCCGCATCCGCGCCCTCCCCCATGGGGCCGGAACCGCGGCGGCGGGGCTGCGCATCGTCGCGCTGACCGCCGCCTCCGCGCCCGGCGCGGTGGAGCGCTGCCGGGCGGCGGGAGCCGACGCCGTCCTTGAGAAGCCGCTGCGCCTGCCCGTGCTGTCCGCCCTGCTGGACCGCCTGTCCACAGGCTCCGGCGCGGCTTCCGCCGTTGCGGGCAAGGCCCTGTCGCCAGAGCAGGAATCCGCCCTTCCCGTGTTCGATGAGGACGCCATCCTCCAGATGCGCGAGCATCTGCCGGCGGAGCGGGTGGCCGCCCTGGTGACCAACACCCTCGTCACGCTGCGCGGCTACCACGCCGCGCTGGAGCAGGCCTGGACCGCCGGGGACCGGGCGACCGCCGGGGCCATGGCCCACAAGATCGCCGGAGTGGCCGGAATCTACGGCTGCGTGGCGCTGCGCGGCGCCGCAAGGTCGCTCGAAGCCGCGCTGGAGACCGGCGACGGCGATCCGGACGCCCTGCGCCGCGCGCTGGACGCCGCCGTTCCGCCGGCGCTCGCCGCCCTGGACCGCTGGAGCGGCGGCTGACGCGACCGTGCGTTCGCCTTGGACTCACATCGCCTTCAGCGCACGGCCACCGGCTGGCTCGGCCCCTCGCCGTCCGGAATGTCGGAGCGGCCGGCGCCCAGATCCTTCTGCATCATGACCACGTCCAGCCAGCGCCCGAACTTCAGCCCGACAGCCTCGACCACGCCGCAGGTGCGGAAGCCCAGCGCGCTGTGCAGCCCGATCGACCCGGCGTTCTCCGACCCGCCGACCAGCGCCACCATCTGGCGGTAGCCCTGCGCCACGCAGCGGTCGATCAGCGCCTGGAGCAGCAGGCGCCCGAGGCCCTGGCCGCGCGCCGCCTCGGCGATGTAGACGGAGTCCTGGATGGTGAAGCGGTAGGCGGAGCGCACATGGTAGGCGCTGCCGTAGGCGTAGCCGAGGACCACGCCGTCGCGTTCCGCCACCAGCCAGGGCAGCCCGGCGCCGGTGATGGCACGGAAGCGCCCCTCCAGCTCCGCCACGTCGGGCGGCTCCTCCTCGAAGGTGCCGACGCCGTGCCGGACATGGTGCTCGTAGATCCGCTGGAAGGCGGGGACGTCCTCGATGCGGGCGTCGCGGAGGGTGGGGGCGCTGGTCATGGCCGGGGGCGATCCGAAGAAGGGGCCGTGGATTGGCGGGACGGCCATCCTGCCGCACGCATTTTGCTGTCGCAACCGTGCCACCCAGCCGATATGTACAGAACTGGAACGCGCCCTGTGCAACAGGGCTTTTAGGGCAGGGCTTTTCAGGGCAAGGGGTTGGAAGCGATGAAGATCAACGGCCGGACGGTGCTCGTCTGCGATTGCGCCCACAGCATGGCGCTCGACGGCAAGGCGTTGGCCAGGGCCTGCGGGGCCGCGGCGGGGGCGGAGGGCGAATTGCCGGTCGCCACCCAGCTCTGCCGCACCCAGCTCGACCGGTTCGAGGCGCGCGTGGCGGAGGGCGCCCCGCTGCTCGTCGCCTGCACCCAGGAGGCCCCGCTGTTCGCGGAGATCGCCGCCCAGGACAATCCGGAGGCCGCCCTCGCCTTCACCAACATCCGCGAGCGCGCCGGCTGGTCGGACGAGGGCGCGCTGGCCGGGCCGAAGATCGCCGCCCTGCTGGCCGAGGCGGCCATGGACATCCCGCCGACCGGCACGATCACCCTGGCGTCGGAAGGCACCGCGCTGGTCTACGGCACCGACGAGCGCGCCATCGAGGTGGCCCGGCAACTGTCCGGCAGCCTGGACGTGACCGTGCTGCTGAAGTCCCCGAAGGACGTCGCCCCGCCGCGCGTCATGGATGTGCCGGTCTTCAAGGGCACCATCCGCGCCGCCAAGGGCTGGCTCGGCAATTTCGAGATCGTCGTGGACGACTACGCCCCGGCCATCCCGGCCTCGCGCGCCGTCCTCGGCTTCGAGCCGCCGCGGCACGGCGCCGCCTCGCGCTGCGACGTGATCGTGGACCTGACCGGCGGCGCGCCGCTGTTCCCGGCGCACGGCAAGCGCGACGGCTACCTGCGCCCTGATCCGGACAGCCCCGCCGCCGTCGCCAAGGCGGTGTTCGAGGCCGCCGATCTGGTCGGCGAGTTCGAGAAGCCGCGCTACATCGACTTCAAGGCCGACCTCTGCGCCCATTCGCGCAGCCGCAAGACCGGCTGCACCCGCTGCCTGGAGGTCTGTCCGACCGGCGCCATCACGCCGAACGGCGACCATGTGGCGATCGATCCGCACATCTGCGCCGGCTGCGGTTCCTGCGCCTCGGTCTGCCCGACGGGGGCCAGCACCTACGCCCTGCCGCCGCTCCAGACCGTCTACGAGCGGCTGCGCACGCTTCTGTCCTCCTACGCCAAGGCCGGCGGGACGGAGCCGGTGCTGCTCGTCCACGACCCGCGGCACGGCGACGAGATGATCTCGCTGATCGCGCGGTACGGGCGCGGCCTGCCGGCCCGCGTCCTGCCCTTCGCGGTGAACGAGGTGACGCAGCTCGGCTTCGACGTGTTCGCGGCGGCGCTCGCCTATGGCGCGGCGCGGGTGCGCGTTCTGGTCGGGCCGGGCAACGCCGGCGAGACGGCGGGGCTGGCCAGCCAGATCGGTCTGGCGGAGACGGCGATGGCGGGCCTGGGCTACGGCTCCGGCCGGGTGTCGATCATCGACGCCCAGGACCCCGACGCGGTCGCCGCGGAGCTGTGGAGCCTGCCGCGCGAGGGCGCTCCCGCCCCCGGTTCCTTCCTGCCGATGGGCGGCAAGCGCACCGTCACCATGCTGGCGCTGCGCCACCTGCACAAGGTCGCGCCGGAGCCGGTGGAGGTCCTGCCGCTGCCGCCGGGCGCCCCCTTCGGGCGGGTGCAGGTGACGGTGGAGGGCTGCACGCTCTGCCTGTCCTGCGTCGGCGCCTGCCCGACCGGGGCGCTGCTCGACAACGCCGACAAGCCGATGCTGTCCTTCTCGCAGGACGCCTGCGTGCAGTGCGGCCTGTGCAAGACGACCTGTCCGGAGAAGGTCATCACGCTGGTCCCGGAGATCGACTTCCGCGACAGCGCCCGCGGCGCCAAGGTGCTGAAGGAGGAGGAGCCCTTCTGCTGCGTCAAGTGCGGCAAGCCCTTCGCCACCAAGTCCTCGATCGACAAGATCGTGGCGGTGCTGGCCGGGCGGCACGCCATGTTCGCCACGCCGGAGGCCGCCGACCGCATGCGCATGTGCGGCGACTGCCGCGTCGTGGACCAGTTCGAGCGGGGCGACTCGCCCTTCGCGCTGGGCGCCCCGCGCGCGCCGCGCACGACCGAGGACTATCTGCGCGAGCGGGAGCTGGCCCAGAACACCCCGAACGGCAACGGCAACGGCAAGGATGGCGGGCCGGACGGCGGCAGCATCCACTGAGCGCGGCCAGCGGCCCCACCGCGGCGCCGGGACTTGATCCCCGTCAAGTCCCGGCGTCCCGCCCCGTGGTCTCCTGCGCCTGAAATTCCAGGTGGCGAAAAATCCGCAACTCGGACCTATATATCAGGATCGGGTTCGGCGTCATAATCGCCGCCCGGACTGCACGATACGGACCCCCTTGGGGAGAAGCCTGACGATGACGACCGTTCCGCCGACCGCCGCCGCCCCGCTCGTCGACCCCTTCGGGCGGACCGTCAGCTATCTGCGCGTGTCCGTCACCGACCGCTGCGACCTCCGCTGCGTCTACTGCATGGCGGAGGACATGAGCTTCCTGCCCAAGGCGGAGGTGCTGACGCTGGAGGAGATCGACCGCGTCTGTTCCGCCTTCGTCAAGCTGGGCACCCGCAAGCTGCGCCTGACCGGCGGCGAGCCGCTGGTCCGCAAGGGCATCCACGAGCTGATCCACAGCCTGGGCCGCCACGTGAAGGCCGGCGACCTGGACGAGCTGACCCTGACCACCAACGGCACCATGCTGTTCAAGTACGCCGGCGATCTGGTGGAGGCCGGGGTGCGCCGGATCAACGTGTCGCTGGACACGCTCGACCCCCACAAGTTCCAGGCGATCACCCGCTGGGGCCGGCTGGACAAGGTGCTGGGCGGGCTCCAGGCCGCCAAGGAGGCGGGGCTCCAGGTCAAGATCAACACGGTCGCGCTGAAGGGCGTGAACGACGACGAGTTCCACCGGCTGGTCGGCTGGTGCGGCGAGCAGGGCTTCGACCTGACCTTCATCGAGGTCATGCCGATGGGCGAGATCGGCGACGAGGCGCGGCTCGACCAGTATCTGCCGCTCAGCCTCGTCCGGGCGGAGCTGGCCAAGCGCTGGACGCTGGACGAGATCGACTACCGCACCGGCGGCCCGGCCCGCTATGTGCGGGTGGCCGAAACCGGCGGGCGCATCGGCTTCATCACGCCGCTGACCCACAATTTCTGCGAAAGCTGCAACCGCGTGCGGCTGACCTGCACCGGCACCCTCTACATGTGCCTGGGCCAGGAGGACGCCGCCGACCTGCGCACCCCGCTGCGCCTCAGCGACGACGACGGGCTGCTGGTCCAGGCGGTGCGCGACGCCATCGCCCGCAAGCCCAAGGGCCACGACTTCATCATCGACCGCCGCCACCAAGGCCCGGCGGTGCCCCGCCACATGAGCGTGACCGGCGGATGATTCCCATTCCGCCGAACGCCCTCGCCCCTCTGGGGAGAGGGAGGAAACCCACGCCGCAGGCGTGGGGAGGGTGAGGGGGTTGCACGTGGTGGTGCGTTCGGCAAAAGCTCATCCCCCTCACCCTGCCCCTCTCCCCGGAGGGGAGAGGGAACATGAAGTGCAACCGCCCCACCCGTCGACCGAAGCGGCCTTCTGCAACCGGGCACTCTGCGCTATGGTCCCCGTGACATGACCGAAACCGCCGCCAAGCTGCCCGCCGATCCGACCCTGGACCCGCTGGCGCCCGATTCCTCGGCCCGCAAGCCCGCCGACCTCCGCATCGCCTTCTGCGCGGCGAACACGGAAGAGGCGATGCGGGCGCGCACCCGGCTGGTCCACCGCTACGGCAACGCGCCGCTGGAGGACGCCGACGTCGTGGTGGCGCTGGGCGGCGACGGTTTCCTGCTGGAGACGCTGCACCGCGCGCTGAAGCGCGACGGGCAGAACCCGCCGCCGGTCTATGGCATGAACCGGGGATCGGTCGGCTTCCTGCTGAACGTCTTCCGCGAGGACGAGCTGGCCGAGCGGCTGGCCAGCGCCCAGAGCGTCAAGCTGCACCCCCTGCGCATGAGGGCCACCCGCTGCAACGGCGAGCAGGTGGAGGCGCTGGGCATCAACGAGGTGTCGATGCTGCGCGAGACGCGGCAGGCTTCGAAGCTGCGCATCACCGTGGACGGAGTCGTCCGGCTGCCGGAACTGATCTGCGACGGCGTGCTGGTCGCCACCCCCGCCGGCAGCACCGCCTACAACCTGTCGGCCCACGGCCCGATCATCCCGCTGGGGGCCGGGGTGCTGGCGCTGACCCCCATCAGCTCCTTCCGGCCGCGGCGCTGGCGTGGCGCGCTGCTGCCCCACAGCTCCAAGATCACCGTGGACATCCTGGAGGAGGTCAAGCGCCCGGTCAGCGCCGTGGCCGATTCGACCGAAGTGCGCGAGGTCATCCGTGTCGACGTGGAGGAGGCGCGCGACGTCGCGCTGACCCTGCTGTTCGATCCGGAGCTGAATTTCGAGGAGCGGATTCTGAAGGAGCAGTTCTCGCCGTAACCCGCGCCGACCGTCGGTTACTCGGCGGCACGGCGCACGGTGCCGGCCTGCGCGTGGGCGCAGATGCGGCGGGTCAGCGTGGTCAGGTCGGCCTGGAGCCGGGCGAAGCCCTCGTTGCGCTCCAGCGTCTCCTCGTTCATGTAGAGGCGGCGGTTGATTTCGAGCTGAAGGGAATGGCGGCCCCGCGCCGGGTTGGAATGGCGGGACACCAGCTCGACCCCCTTGAAGGGATGGTTCCGCGTGACCTTGTAGCCGAGCCCGGTCAGCACCTCTTCGACCAGGGCGGTGAAGCCCGGCTCGCAGGTGGTGCCGTCGCGGTCGCCCAGCACGAAATCCATGCCCAGCTTGTGCGCCGCTCCCGGCCCGACCGCGGAGGGCATCGAATGGCAGTCGATGTGCCAGACGGCGCCGAACCGGGCAGCCAGATCGTCGATCACGCTGGCGACCTGGAAATGATAGGGCCGGTAGTAGCGGTCGATGCGCTCCGCCACCTCGGCGACCGACAGCCGCCCGTCGTAGAGCGGCATCCCCGGACGGCACAGCGTGCGGATCAGCCCCATCCCGGCGGCGCTCTTCTCCGTCGGCCGCAGCGGTTCGGGCCAGCGCCCGTCGAGAAGCGCCGGGTCGATGTCGTCGATGGCCCGGTTCGCGTCGATGTAGGTGCGCGGGAAGAGGGCGCAGAGCAGAGTGGCGCCATGCTCCGGCGCGTGGGCGAACAGCTCGTCCACATGGGTGTCCTCGGCCTGCCGCAGGGTCGACAGCGGGCAGACGAAGGCGAAGTCGCGCGGGTAGACGGTGCCGCTGTGCGGTGAATCGAAGAACACCGGCAGGCGCGGGACGATCGGATCGTTGCGGACGAGCACGTCCTCGATCACGAAACTCATGGCTGACCCCGGTGTACCAACTGCGCCGACCAACCGCGGCACCTGCCCGGAAGGCATAGCAGGACGCTGCGGCGGATGGATTCGGGTATAGACGATGGCCGGGTGCCCGTCGACCAAAAACCGTCATACACCGGTAAGGCAAAGGACACGATGAAGCGGGGAAATGGCGGGGCTGGCGCACCGCCGGACTCTCCGCCATACTGACCGTTCGGCGAAAGCGCCCGGCACCGGCCAGACCCGCAAAGGCGAGATCCGCTTGACCGAATCCCTGCCACCGATCGAATTGACGCCGCCGGACATCGGCCCCTACCGCCGTGGCAACACCGGCATCGACCATGTCACGACGCTGGAGTCCGGGCGCTCCGGCCCGCACGCCGTGATTGTCGCGCTGATCCACGGCAACGAGATCGGCGGGGCGGTGGCGATGGACCGGCTTTTCCGGATGGGCGTCCGCCCCACCCGCGGGCGGCTGACGCTGGTCTTCGCCAACACCGCCGCCTATCACGGCTTCGACGCCGAGCGGCCCTACGCCTCCCGCTTCGTCGACGAGGACATGAACCGCGTCTGGTCGCCGGACGTGCTGGACGGCCCGCGCGACAGCGTGGAACTGCGCCGCGCCCGGCAGCTCCGCCCCGTGTTCGACGCGGCGGACGTGATTCTCGACCTGCATTCCATGACGGCGGACACCCCGCCCCTGACTCTGTGCGGACGGACCGACCGCGCCCGCGCGCTGGCCCGCCGGCTCGGTTACCCGGCCTGGATCGTCGCGGACGAGGGGCACGCGGCGGGGCGGCGGGTGATCGACTACGCGGACTTCGCCGAGGCGGAGGGGCGGCGCACCGCCATCCTGGTCGAATGCGGCCAGCACTGGCGGAATGAGACGGCGCTGGTCGCCCTGGAAAGCGCCATGCGTTTCCTGCTCGCCCAGGAGATGATCGACCCGTCGCTGGCCGACCGCCACATCCGCCGCCACGCCGATCCGCTGCGCACCGTCGAAGTGACCGAGGCGGTGACCGCGGAGACCGACGAGTTCTTCTTCGACGAGCCTTATGTGGGCATGGAGATCATTCCCCGCGCCGGAACGGTCCTGGGCCGCGACGGCGACCGCCCGATCGTGACGCCCTACGACGACTGCGTGCTGATCATGCCGGCGCGGCGCCCCAAGTCCGGGCAGACCGCCGTCCGGCTGGGGCGGATCGTTCCTTGAACCGAACTCAATACACGGCATGACCATCGGACCGGGGTTTCGGCCCTTCGCGCTCGCCCTCGCGCTGGGGACGGCCGGGGGCGCGCTGTTCAGCTATTTCCATCTGCCGCTGGCCTGGATGATCGGCGCCATGACCGCCACCACGGTCGCCGCCATGGCCGGTGTCGCGCTGCATGTGCCGAAGCCGCTGCGCAACGCCATGATCATGATCCTCGGCGTGATGCTGGGCAGCGGCTTCACCCCGGACATCCTGGGGCGGCTCGGCGAATGGAGCCTGTCGCTGGGCGCGCTGACCGTCTATCTCGTGCTGGCGACCACGCTGGGGGTGCAGTATCTGCGCCGCGCGGGCCGGCTGGACCCGCCGACCGCCTTCTTCACCGCCACCCCCGGCGGGCTGAACGAGATGGTGATGGTCGGCACCCAGATGGGCGGCGACAGCCGGACCATGGCGCTGTCCCACGCGCTGCGGGTGATGCTGGTGGTGCTGGTCATCCCCTTCGCCTTCCAGGCGCTGGGCCTCTACGACCCGGCGCGGCGCGGCGCGCTCGGCCCGCCCCTGCTTTCGCACGCCCCGCTGGACGTGGCGCTGCTGTCCGCCTGCGCCCTGGGCTATCCCCTGGCGAAGCTGCTGCGCATCCCCGCCGCCCAGATCGTCGGGCCGATGCTGCTGTCCGCCGCGATCCACCTCGCCGGCCTGACCGAGGGCAAGCCGCCGGGCGTGCTGGTCGCCGCCGCCCAGGTGGTGATCGGGGCGTCTCTGGGCTGCCGCTTCACCGGGCTGAACATCCGTCGCATCGGGCGCGACGGGCTGACCGCGCTGGGCCTCACCGGGCTGATGCTGCTGGTCACCACGGCGGCGGCCTGGATGGTGGACGAGGCCACGGGGCTGGGCCTCGCCGCGCTGATCCTCGCCTTCGCGCCGGGCGGGCTGGCGGAGATGACGCTGGTCGCGCTGGCGTTGAACATCGACGTGGCGCTGGTCGCCACCCACCACATGGTGCGCATCATCCTGATCGTGACGCTGGCGCCCGGCTTTTATCTGCTGTGGCGCAAATGGCGGTCCCGCCGCGGCAAGACCTGACGAGTCGCCACCGGACCGGTGGTCAATCCCGGCGGCCAATCCGCCGCACACGCATGTGTGGATTTTCCGTTGCGTCCATCCCGCGCCCCGTGCGAGGCGGAGGCGCAGACGGGTGGTGGAGCGCCACCACCCCGCCGCTCAACGAGGCTCGGAGGATGAAGGAAATCCTCGGTCTCCTGATCCTGCTGCTCCAGATCGTCAAGGCGATCCTTGATCTTCTGAACCGGCAGTGATCGGGCCGGGAGGCGGGGGGTCGACTCCCCTGCCTCCCAAGCCTGATGATGGCGCCGCACCCGCCCGAATGCAAGCCATCCGATCATTTCACGGCAGGCTTACCCTTTTCCCACTGGGGGTTCGTGTCGATCAGCGGCACGCTGGAGATGGCCATCTTCGCCGAGGCGTCCTTCACCTGCCGGCTGTAGACGACGTAGATGAGCGTGTCGTTCACCCGATCGTAGATGCGTCGGATGGCGATGGACTTGAAGACGAGGCTCTTGCGCTCGGAGAAGACCTCCTCGCCCTTCTGCGACAGCTCGATGTCGCCGATCACCAGCGGCCCGGTGCGCCGGCAGGAGATGGAGGCGTTGGACGGGTCCTCGAACCAGTTCCCCTTGGTCAGCCGGTCGAGCACGCTGCGGTCGAAATCCACCAGATGGCAGGTGATGCCCTTCACCTTCGGGTCCTCGATCGCCTGCACCTGAAGCCCGTTGCCGGTCCAGTCGTTGGAGAAGCGCCCGACGACGAGGTCCTCGGCCAAAGCAGCGGTGGACGCGGCCATCGGTGGCAGCACGGATAGCGCCAGGACCATCAGGCCGCGGCGGATGTTTATCGAAGGGAACGGGCTGCGCATCTCGTGGAACTCCGGTCATCGCGAAGCGGGGCCGCGTGGGCGCGGTCCTGGAATACCCCTAAATCGGGCGGGGGTCCGGCGCCGTCAAGCGCCCCCCGGCCCGCCTATCCCGGAGTGCCTGCCCCCGATGAGCGACCGCACGATCGATCCGCCCCTGACCACGCCGCCGGAGCCGGTGACCGAGCCCCTGCCCCCGGCCCGGAACCCCCGCGACCCGGTGCGGGTGGCGGTGGTGGGGCTGTTCGTCATCGCGCTGCTGTTCACGCTGTATTTCGGGCGCGACGTGCTGCTGCCGATCATGCTGGCGCTGATCCTCAGCCTCCTGCTGCGGCCCTGCGTGCGCGGCCTCTACCGGCTCGGCCTGCCGGAGGCGCTGGGCGCGGCGGTGGTGGTGATCACGGTGTTCGGCGCCGGGCTTGGGACCATCTACGCGCTGGCGACCCCGGCCACCGAGTGGGTCAACCGGATGCCCCGCGTGGTCCATGAGCTGGAGTTCAAGCTGGGCGACATCCGCGAGGGGATCGACCGTGCCCGCGAGGCCTCCCGCCAGATCGAGCAGATGGCCTCCGACCGCAACGGTGCCGCGCGGGAGGTGGTGGTGCGCGGCCCGTCGCTGGCCGAGCAGGTGCTGCATCAGGCGGAGGCGGTGATCGCCAACGTGGTGATCCTCCAGGTGCTGCTCTATTTCTTCCTGGCCCGCGGGCGGCAGAGCCTGGAGGCGCTGATCGGCACGATGCGCGACGTCGACGACCGCGTGCATTACGCCATGGTCGCCGCCACGGTGCAGCAGAACATCGCCGCCTATCTGGCGACCATCACGGTCATCAACATCGGGCTCGGCCTCGCGACGGCGCTGGCGATGTGGCTGTGGGGGGTGCCCAACGCGGCGCTGTGGGGAACGCTCGCCGGGCTGATCAACTACGTCCCCTTCATCGGGCCGGCGGTGATGACGGCGGTGCTGTTCCTGGTGTCGGCGCTGACCTTCGACGGGGGGTTGCACATCTTCGGGCCGCCGCTGACCTTCGTGGCGCTGACGATGGTCGAGGGCAACTTCCTGACCCCGATGATCGTCGGGCGGCGGCTGGCGCTGAATCCCATCGGGGTGTTCGTGTCCATCCTGTTCTGGGGCTGGATGTGGGGCATCCCCGGCGCGCTGCTGGCGGTGCCGATCCTGGCCATCCTGAAGATCCTGTTTGACGCGCACGAGCCGCTGAAGCCGATCGGCGCCCTGCTGGGCTGACGCTCCGGCCGCTGAAGCTCTGGCCGGAGCGGTGCGGGCGTGGCATGGTCCGAGGGAGGAAACGACCGGATGGGAGGTGGGGTGATGGTGGTCAGCGGCTTGACGCTCTTCGTCATCGCGCTTCTGATCTTCGCGCTGGCGCTGGTTCTGCTCGGCGTGCGGACCGTGGCACAGGGCCAGGAATGGACGGTGGAACGGTTCGGCCGCTACACCCGCACGCTCCAGCCGGGCCTGCACCTGCTGCTGCCGCTGATCGACCGGATCGGGCGCAAGCAGAGCATGATGGAGACGGTGCTCGACGTGCCCTCGCAGGAGGTCATCACCCGCGACAACGCCATGGTCACCGCGGACGGCGTTGTCTTCTTCCAGGTGATCGACGCCGCCAAGGCCTCCTACGAGGTCAACAACCTGCAACTGGCGATCCTGAACCTGACCATGACCAACACCCGCACGGTCATGGGCTCGATGGACCTGGACGAGCTGCTGTCGCAGCGCGACCAGATCAACGCCCGCCTGCTCGGCGTGGTGGACGAGGCGACCAGCCCCTGGGGCGTCAAGGTGACCCGCATCGAGATCCGCGACATCCAGCCGCCGCGCGACCTCGTGGACAGCATGGCCCGCCAGATGAAGGCGGAGCGCGACCGCCGCGCCTCCATCCTGGAGGCGGAGGGCCAGCGCCAGGCGGCGATCCTGCGGGCGGAGGGCGCCAAGCAGGCCGCCATCCTCCAGGCCGAGGGCCGGCGCGAGGCCGCCTTCCGCGACGCCGAGGCCCGCGAACGCTCCGCCCAGGCCGAGGCCGAGGCGACCCGGCTGGTCTCCGACGCCATCGCCGGAGGCAGCGCCCAGGCCATCAACTATTTCGTCGCCCAGCGCTACGTCGACGCTTTGACCGCTGTGGCCGCGGCCCCGAACCAGAAGGTGCTGTTCATGCCGCTGGAGGCTGCCAACGTGATCGGCGCCATCGGCGGCATCGCGGAGATCGCCCGCGAAGCCTTCCCGAACCGCCCCCCGAACCAGCCGGCATCAGGCGGACCTGCCGCCGCGCCGCCGCCGGCGCCGCGCGGCCCCTGGAATCGCGAGGAGCCGAACAGGCGCGATGCGCCGGCGCCGCCGGAATCGTAGGGCCGGAGTCGTAGAATTGAGCGAAATTCCGAAGGCGGAGGCGCGATGATCGAATTCTGGCACTGGTGGGTTCTGGCCGTGCTGCTGGGCGCGCTGGAAACGGTGGCGCCGGGGGCGGCCTTCCTCTGGCTGGGCGGGGCCGCCGCGCTGGTCGGCTTCGTGCTGCTGGTCTGGCCGTCCCTGCCGTGGGAGCATCAGGGTCTGCTGTTCGCCCTGCTGGCCATCGCCGCGCTGGTGGGAACCCGCTTCCTGTCCCGCAGGTCAGCGCATACGACGCACACGCCGCATCTGAACCGCCGGACGGCGCAATATATCGGGACGCTGCACACGCTGGACGGCCCCATCGTCAACGGGCGGGGCCGGGCGCAGATCGGAGACGGGCTTTGGACCGTCGAGGGGCCCGACCTCCCCGCCGGCACCCGCGTCCGCGTCGTCGGCGCCGAGGGCACTCTGCTGAAGGTGGAGAAGGCCTAGACGCCAGCCGAACCGGCGCGTCGGGGCTTCGGCGAGATCGTGCCGGATCTGTTCGGCGTGACGCCCCAGCCGCTGCGCCAGGGCGTCCATGCTGCCGTCGCCGGTGGCCGCCGCGCGCTCCGCCGCCTGACGGCTGAAGGCTTCCAGTTCCCGCGCCATCGCGCGGTAATCGGGAGCGCCGCTTCTCGATCCGGATGTCCCGTCCATGGCCCCCGCCATGCTGCATTGCCGCAAACTACGAGGGTATGCTGGCACAGCGTGGACGCGTCTGGAATCGGGCTTACGGCGGGTCCGGCTTCTCTTTCGGCACAGCGAGAAGGGCCTTTAGGCCCGTCGGCCTATGCTCTTCCGCAGAGAAGCTTCGTCAGTCGATCAGCTCGTCCAAGGTCGCCCGGACGACCTGCACGATCTCTCCGCCGTAATGGCTGACGTCGAGGTCGCGCGCGCCGACGATGATGGACAGCTCGCGCTCCGTCGTGGGGGCGAAGCGGGCGATTTCCGGCACCAGTTCGTCCGGCAGGACGGCGTCGCGCGACAGCCCCTCGCCGGTCGCCTTGCGGTCCCGCCAACCGTTGAGGGCGGCGTTGATCGCGGCCTCGATCTGGAGGGATTCCTCCTTGCGCTTCAGGTCCTTGTAGAGGACGAGAACACGCCAGCCGCTGTCGGCGTAAGCGGTGTCGATGCGCTGCACCTCGACCGTGCGCAGGAAAGAGGAGAGTTGCCCCTGGGCCTCGTCCGCGCTCGCGTCGGGGATCGTGAAGGTGCGGATTTCGGTGCTCATCCTGTGCCTCGATGCGTGCCTCGCCGTTCGCGCAAGACTACACGAAATTGGCCGTACCCGGCTACTCCGGCACGATCCGGACGGATGCCCCCTTCGTCATAGGAAAACACGGCGGGGCGCGGGACCCCGCTCCCTCCCGAAGCGTTTGTGTCACAGGACGCCGCACACTGCCGGGCGCAGCGCCGGGCGCACCGCTGGGAGGAGCAGAGGGACCATGACCGGGCCTGTCGAACCGCGAAAGCACCACGATAAGCGGACCGGGCCGCGAGCGAAGCCGCGGTGGCTGTGGATCACCCTGCTGGCGGTGATCCCCGCCCTGTTCGCGGCCGGGACGGCGGGGGCCTTCTGGACCGGCTACAGCCTGCATGACCGGCCCTTCGCCTGGTACAACGGCAACCGCATCGCCGCCACGGCGGAGCGGGCGGCGCGGGACCTCTCCCCCGTCGTGGTGGTGGCGCTGGGCGACTCGGCGCTGCGCCACGCCACCCTGGACGAGCCGGGCATGGCCGCGCTGGCGGCGAAGCACGGGGTGGAGAGCCTGCATTTCCTGCGCATCGTCCATGACCACGCCCGCATCGAGGACTTCGAACCGCTGCTGGGCGACGTGCTGAAGCTGAAGCCGGCGCTGGTCCTTCTGGACGTGGACCTGCTGTTCGCGGAGCGCAGCGACTTTACCGGCCTGCGTCGCTACGGCTCGCACCTGACCGAGGTGGCGATGCTCGGCCGCTCCTACCTGCCCGACCAGAGCGCCCTGCAATACGCCAAGCCGTGCCACGCCGTCGGCCCGCAGGGCTGGACCGATACCGCCGCCAACCGCCGGGCCGACCGCTGGGTGGAAGCCCGCAACGCCGCCGTCCGGATGAACGACGACTCGCCGGCCTTCGAGCGGGTGCGCCGCTTCGTCGATCAGGCGCGCGCCGCCGGGGCCGGGATCGCCCTGCTGCTTCCGCCCCGCCCGGCGGCGGTGGAGGAGCGGCTGTACGGCGCGGGCAACGGCTACCGCCCGGCGGCGCTCGACCGGCTGAGCGGGCAGGCGGACCTGCCGCTGTGGCGCTTCCCCGACTCGGCGCGCAAAACGACGGCCTTCTGCCGCAGCGGCATGCTCGCGCCGGAGGGCCGCGATGCCTACTCGGCATGGCTGGCCGGCGGAATCGCCGAACATCTGTCGCATCCAAGGGTGGAAGAGGCCGCGCTGCAATAAAGTCCGCCCGTCCCGGCCGGATAACGCGGCGCTGACACGGCAGCGTCATCAAAGTGCAATTCCCGGCGCCCTAGAATGCGCCCGCGTCCCCGCCGGGCCCACCGCCCATCAAGCGCACCGGCGGAGGGATGCGCCTCTCTTCGGCCACGGGTGAACCACAGATGAGCGCCGCCATGGATTTCTCCGTCCGCGAGGCCCCGGCCAGCACCGAGATCGTGCTGAGCGGGCGCATGACCTTTGCCGACCACGACACGTTCCGCGACGTCATCGCCACCTTCGAGCGTCCGGCGGGGCACCGTGTGGTGTTCGACCTGTCGCGGCTCGACTTCGTCGACTCCTCCGGCCTCGGCATGTTCATCATCGCCCGCGACACGGCGCAGCGGCGCAATCTGGACTTCGCGATCCGCGGCGCCCGCGACGAGGTGCGGCGCCTGATCACGATCGCCAAGTTCCACACCATGTTCAACATCGCCGACTGACGCGGCTGGAACGGACGCGATGGGCCACCTACGCGCCATGGCGGTGCCGCCCGGAACGGAGGGCGACGCCGCTTCGCCCCGCCCCGCCCGCCTTGGCGCCGGCGCGTCGGTCTACGGGATGGAACTGGGCATCCCGCTCGGCGGCTGCCGGGTGCTGATCGCCGACGACAGCGCCTTCAACCGCAAGACGCTGACCCGCTTCCTGCAATGGGCCGGCATCACCCAGGTCGCCTTCGCCTCCTCGGCGGAGGAGGTGATGGAGCGGCTGGAGAGCTTCGCGCCCGACCTGCTGCTGCTCGACGCGGCCATGCCGCGGATGGACGGCATCGGCGTCTGCCGCAGCCTGCGCGGCGACCCGCGCTGGCGCGACCTGCCGATCCTGATGCAGAGCGCCCTGCACTCCGACCAGATGAGGACGGTGTGCTTCAGCGCCGGGGCGACCGACCTGATCGCCAAGCCGATCAACCCCGGCGAATGCATCGCCCGCGTGCGCTACCACCTGGAGCGCCGGTCGATGGTGCAGGAGCTGCGCGCCTTCCACGAGCGGGTGGAGCGCGATCTGCGGCAGGCCCGCGCCATGCAGCTCGCCCTGGTGCCGGAACCGGCCGAGCTGGCCGCCCTCGCCGAGCGGAACGGGCTGACGGTGGACCCGGTCTTCCGCGCGTCGGACGAGATCGGCGGCGATTTCTGGACGGCCTTCGAGTTCGACGGAACGTGCGTCGGGGTCTTCGCCGCCGACCTGTCGGGCCACGGCATCGCCGCGGCGATCAACGCCTTCCGCCTGCACACGCTGCTCACCCGCACCCCGCCGGAGGAGGTGCGCGACCCCGCCCGCCTGCTGCGTCAGCTGAACCTGCGGCTGTGCGAGATCCTGCCGCTGGGCCAGTTCGCCACCGCCTTCTACGGGGTGATCGACCGCGCCGACGACACGCTGCTCTACGCCGCCGCCGCGTCGCCCAGCCCCCTCCTGGCGAACGGCGATGGCTTCCAGCCGCTGGACGCCTCCGGCCCGCTCCTCGGCGCCTTCCCGGACTCGGCCTACACCAACCGCCGTGTGCCGCTGCGGCGCGGCGACGGCCTGTTCCTCTATTCCGACGGGCTGAGCGAGGCCAGGAACGCCGAGGGCGCCATGCTGGGCGAGGACGGCCTGCTCCGTCTGGCCGAGCGCGCGGTGGCGGACGCCCCCGACCGCCCCCTGCCCGCCCTGATGACCCGCCACGCCGCGGCCCATGGCGAACGGCTGCACGACGACGTGACCGCCCTCTGGATCACCCGCCGCTGACGCGCGGTCTTATCCCTCTCCCGTCCCGGGAGAGGGGCTCACGCGGAGCGTGTCGGCAATTTATCCATTGGCCCCATACCCTTATTCGAGTTATGGATATTTCTGCGTCGGGCGACGTGTAACAGGAGACGGAACGGATATGGCTTCGATCATGATCAAGAAGGCCGGCGAGGGCCTGATTTCCCAGGCTCACCGCAACGCCGACGTTGGCCCGACCAGCGGCAGCTCGGTCGTGTACGAGATTCTCAACGTGCCGGCGGGCGTGTCGGTTGACGACGTCATCGCCGCCTTCAAGACCTTCAAGCCGGCGGACAAGAAGTACGAGTACGACTACGCCGACCTGTCCAAGTAAGGCGCGTTCTTCGCCCTTCCCGCGGTTCCCGCAAGGGCGGGAACCGCGGGAAACGGCCCTTACCCCTTCTTGGGGAAGCGCTCGATCCAGCGCTCCAGCTCCGCCACATGCTCCGCCTCTTCGGAGGCGAATTCCTCGGCCATCATGCGGACCTCCGGGTCCGTGGTGGTGGCGGCCACATCGGCGTAGAAGGCGTGGCCGCGCTTCTCGCTGTCGAGCGCCAGATCCAGCGCGTAATCCACCGTCATCAGATAGTGCGAGCCTTCCATGGAGGCCGCTTCGGGGCTTTCGCCGTCCGGCCACTGGAAGTCGTCCGGGGAGAGCGCCGGCACGTCGCGGAAGCCGGAGCGCTTGCGGGCGTCGGCCAGATGCAGGCGCGAGAACTCGGCCATCTTGGCGAAGAAGGCCGCGACGTCCGCGTTGCCGTAGGTCTTCATGGCCTCCGACAGATCGGCGAAACGGTTGGCGGCGTCCTCCTCCAGCGCGCAGGCGTGGGCGAGGAACAGGGCGGGGTCGTGAATGTTGGCCATCGGGTCCCGGGATCGTTAAGTCACAAATGGATTGTGGTTATTTGAACCATAACGTCTTGTTGCGAAAGCTTCTCGGATCGCCGGCCGATTGCGGGCTTCTGCGGCACTTTGCCGCGCCCATGTGTCCCGCCTCCCTAACCTCCGTTCGGAAGTTCCCTCGCCCCTCTGGCGAGAGAGTTAAAATGGCCTGTTGTGTTTTCCTTTGGGCACCGGAGGGCGGCGAACATGAAACCTCTGCAATGATCGCCAAGAAACGCCGCCGCGCGCTTGACCGGTTCCGGACGCAGGAGTAGATGAGCGACAACGTCACCGCATGATTGGCGGGCGTCCGGACGCGTGGTCCGGTCCCGCGCCGAGAAAGCAAGAGATGGACAGCCACAGTCGTCGATCCCGACATATTTCCGGTTCTCCGCCGATCCTGGGCTGACCCTTTCGCAGGTTCGCCACGGCCGGCCGTGACGCCGACAGCCGCACAGGTGAACCATGGGGAATCCTTTTGTCACCATTCTGATGCCGCTCCGCGCGCCCGCACTCCGCGGCGCGCGCCACGCTTGGCGGCCGTCGACGCCCACACCGGGCTGACCACCCTCCTCCACCCGTGACGTCCGCCCGACGCCGACCGGCGCCGGGTGCCTGCACACGCCGATTGCGCATGCCGAAGGCGACCGGACTCCGATCCGGCCGCAGGATGGAGGGGCCATGGTCTGGACCCAGACAAGCGTTTCCGTGAAGGCGGCGGCGGCAACGCCCAACCGCTGGGATCTCCTGGCCCTGCCGCTGGTCGTCGGCCTTCTCGCGCTGGCCGCCGTCGGCGGTCACCAGATGGGCGCCCCGCTGGCGAGCCTCGACACACCCACCGTCTCGCTCGACCCCTGGCACCTGCCGGACTACGCGCTGCGCTCGACGCTGCGCATGCTGGCGGCGATGGCGGCCTCGCTGCTCTTCACCTTCGCCTACGCCACGCTGGCGGCCAAGAGCCGCCGGGCCGGGATGGTGCTGATCCCCGTGCTGGACGTGCTCCAGTCAGTGCCGGTGCTCGGCTACATCTCCTTCACGGTGGCCTTCTTCCTGTCGCTGTTCCCCGGCAGCGTGCTGGGGGCCGAATGCGCGGCGGTCTTCGCCATCTTCACCAGCCAGGCCTGGAACATGACCTTCAGCGTCCACCAGTCGCTGCGGTCGGTGCCGCGCGACCTGGAGGAGGCGGCCACCAGCTTCCGCTTCTCCGGCTGGCAGCGCTTCTGGCGGCTGGAGGCGCCCTTCGCTATGCCGGGGCTGGTCTGGAACATGATGATGTCGATGTCCGGCGGCTGGTTCTTCGTCGTCGCGTCGGAGGCGATCACCGTCGGCGACCGCACCGTCACGCTGCCCGGCATCGGCTCCTATCTGGCCGAGGCCATCGCGCGCAAGGATCTCGGCGCGGTCGGCTGGGCGGTGCTGGCGATGCTGGCGGTCATCCTGCTCTACGACCAACTCCTGTTCCGCCCGCTGGTCGCCTGGGCCGACAAGTTCCGCGTCGAGCAGACCGGCGCGCAGGAGGCGCCGGGGTCCTGGGTGCTGCGGCTGTTCCAGCGCACCCGCTTCTGCCGGGCTCTGCTCACGCCGGTCCAGGCGCTGCTCGGCCGGCTGGCGTGGCTGCGCCTGTCGCCCCTCTCCGCCCTGGCTTCCACACTGCCCGCCGCCCTGACGCGCCGGATCGCCGGCCCGTCCTCCCCCGCGCTCGACCGGGCGCTCGATCGGGCGTGGTACGCGGCCGTCGCCGCGGCGGCGCTGGCCCTGGGCTGGACGTTGGTGGCGTTCATCGCGCGCGGCGCCGGCTGGAGCGACGTCGGGACCGCGCTGCTGCTCGGGGCGGCGACGCTGCTGCGGGTCGTGGTGCTGATCGCCATCGCGTCGCTCGTCTGGGTGCCGCTCGGCGTGCTGATCGGGCTGCGCCCGCGCCTCGCCGAGGCGGTCCAGCCGGTGGCCCAGTTCCTGGCGGCCTTCCCGGCCAACCTGCTGTTCCCGGTCGCCGTCGTCACCATCCTGCGCTTCGACCTGAATCCGGACGTCTGGCTCAGCCCGCTGATGATCCTGGGCACCCAGTGGTACATCCTGTTCAACGTCATCGCCGGAACCTCCGCCTTTCCCAACGATTTGAAGGAGGCCGCGTCGAGCTTCCGGATCCGCGGCTGGCAGTGGTGGCGCGACGTCATGCTGCCCGGCGTCTTCCCCTACTACCTGACCGGTGCGGTGACCGCGGCGGGCGGCTCGTGGAACGCCAGCATCGTCGCCGAGGCGGTGCGCTGGGGCGACGCGGAGGTCACCGCGCACGGGCTGGGCAGCCACATCGCCCAGGCGACCGCCGCGGGCGACTACCCGCGCATCGTGCTCGGCATCGCCGTGATGTCCCTGTTCGTCACCCTGCTCAACCGGCTGCTCTGGCGCCCGCTCTACGGCTACGCCGAACGCCGCCTGCGCCTTGCCTGACGGAGGCCGTATCATGACGCAGCATTCCCCCCTCTTCGAACTCCGCGGCGTCCGGCAGGCCTACCGCAAGGCATCCGGCCAGCCGTATGTCGTGCTCGACGGCGTGGACCTGACGCTGCGCGACGGCGAGATCGTCGGGCTGCTCGGCCGCTCCGGCTCGGGAAAGTCCACGCTGCTGCGCATCGTCGCCGGGCTGGCGCCGCCGACCTCCGGCAAGGTCCTGCACCACGGCGCGCCGGTGTCCGGGCCGACCGACGGCGTGGCGATGGTGTTCCAGTCCTTCGCGCTGTTCCCCTGGATGACCGTCGAGGAGAATGTGCTGGCCGGGCTGAAGGCGCTCCGCGTTCCGGGAGACGAAGCGGCGGCGCGCGCCGAGGAGGCCATCGACCAGATCGGGCTGTCGGGCTTCGAGAACGCCTACCCCAAGGAGCTGTCCGGCGGGATGCGCCAGCGCGTCGGCTTCGCCCGCGCGCTGGTCGTCCACCCGGAAATCCTGCTGATGGACGAGCCCTTCTCGGCGCTCGACGTGCTGACGGCGGAGACGCTGCGCACCGACCTGCTCGACCTGTGGATGGAGCGCAAGCTGCCGACCCGGTCGATCCTGATGGTGACCCACAACATCGAGGAGGCGGTGCTGATGTGCGACCGCATCCTGGTCTTCGCCTCCAACCCGGGCCGCGTCGCGGCGGAGATCCGGGTGGACATCCCGCACCCGCGCAACCGGCTGGCCCCGGACTTCCGCGACCTGGTCGACGACATCTACGGCCGGATGACCGCGCGCAAGCCGCTGAGCGCTCCGGCAACAACAACGGTGGCGACGACCGGGCGCCAGCGGCCGGTCTATGCCGAGCCGCTCCAGCAGGTCTCGACCAACCGGCTGGCCGGCCTGATGGAGACGCTGGCCGCCCCGCCCTACCACGGCAAGGCGGACCTGCCGCACCTCGCGGCGACCCTGCGGCACGAGATCGACGACCTCTTCCCCATCGCCGAGACGCTCCAGATGCTGGGCTTCGCCGAGGTGGCGGAGGGCGACATCCGGCTGACCGAACCCGGCCGCCTGTTCGCCGAGGCCGGGATGGGCGACCGCAAAGCCCTGTTCGCCGAGCATCTGGTCCATTTCGTGCCGCTCGCCGCGCACATCCACGCGGCCCTGTCGGAGCGCGCCGACCACCGCGCCCCCTACGCCCCCTTCGCCCGCGAGTTGGAGGCCTTCATGAGCGAGGGCTACGCCGAGGAGACGCTGAACGCCGTGACCGGCTGGGCCCGCTACGCCGAGCTGTTCACCCACGACCGCGAGGCCGGGGTCTTCCGCCGGGAGGAAGCCGAATAGCCGGGGCGTCCCGGCGGAAGGCTTGACCGGGGCGCCCGCCGCTGCCAGGAACACGGGCGGCGCCCTTCTCCGCCAGTCGCCCACCACGTCACAGAGTCCATGAACATCCCGCCCCTTCCCATCGATCCCGTGCTTCCCGAGCTGCTGGCCGCGCTGGACGGGCGCGGCGTGGCGGTGCTCCAGGCGCCGCCGGGGGCCGGCAAGACCACCCGCGTGCCGCTGGCCCTGCTCGACCGGCCCTGGCTGGCCGGGCGCAAGGTGATCGTGCTGGAGCCGCGGCGGCTGGCCGCCCGCGCCGCCGCCCGCCGCATGGCCGCGATGCTGGGGGAAAGCGTCGGCGAGACGGTCGGCTACCGCGTCCGGATGGACACGAAGGTCGGGCCGAGGACGCGGATCGAGGTGGTGACCGACGGCCTGTTCCTGCGCCAGCTCCAGGAGGACCCCGAGTTGCCGGCGGTCGGCGCCGTGCTGTTCGACGAGTTCCACGAGCGCGGCATCGACAGCGACCTGGCGCTCGCCCTGGTGCAGGAGGCGCGCGGCGCGCTGCGCGACGACCTGCGGCTGGTGGTGATGTCGGCGACGCTGGACGGCGCGCCGGTCGCCGCCCTGCTGGGCGACGCCCCGATGGTGACCAGCGAGGGCCGCGCCTTCCCGGTGGAGACCCGCCATCTCGACGCCCCCGCCACCAGCACCAGCGGCGGGACCCGCGTCGAGGACGCCGTGGCCGCCGCCGTCCGCCGCGCCCTGCGCGAGGAAAGCGGCAACGCGCTGGTCTTCCTGCCCGGCGCGGGGGAGATCCGGCGGGTGCAGAGCCTTCTGGAGTCCGCGGACCTCGGCCCCGGCACGGTGATCGCCCCGCTCTACGGCGACCTGACGGCGGACGCCCAGGACCGCGCCATCGCCCCCAGCCCGCCGGGCACGCGCAAGATCGTGCTGGCCACCCCCATCGCCGAGACCAGCCTGACCATCGAGGGCATCCGCATCGTGGTGGACGGCGGGCTGATGCGCGTTCCCCGCTTCGACCCGCGCAGCGGCATGACGCGGCTGGTCACCGCCAAGGTCTCCCAGGCCTCGGCGGAGCAGCGGCGGGGCCGCGCCGGCCGTCTGGAGCCTGGAGTCTGCTACCGCCTGTGGCCGGAGCCGTCGCACAAGGCGCTGGCCCCCTTCACCCCGCCGGAGATCATGGACGCCGACCTCGCACCGCTGGCGCTGGAGCTGGCGGTGTGGGGCGTGTCCGACCCGTCGTCGCTCGCCTGGCTCGACCCGCCGCCCGCCGCCGCCATGGCCCAGGCGCGGGAGCTGCTGAGGGAGCTGGGGGCGCTGGACGCCGACGGCGGCATCACCGCCCACGGCCGCCGCATGGCAGGCTTCGGCGTGCACCCCCGGCTGGCCCACATGATGCTGAAGGGCAAGGCGATGGGGCTGGGGGCGCTGGCCTGCGAGGTCGCCGCCCTGCTCGGCGAGCGCGACATCGTCCGCGCCCAGCCCGGTTTCCGCGACGCCGACCTGCGGCTGCGCGTGGAACTGCTGCGCGGGCTTGATGATGACGGCCGGGTGCGCGGCGCCGGGCGCGGCCTGACCGTGGAGCGCGGCGGCGCCCAGCAGGCGTTGAAGCAGGCCCGCAACTGGAAACGGCAGCTGGGCGTGAAGGGAGGCGGTGGCGATCTCGGCTCCACCGGCCTGCTGGTCGCCCTGGCCTATCCCGACCGCATCGGCCAGCGCCGCCCCGGAGGCAGTGCGGGCGGAGCCGCCGCGCAATACCGGCTGTCCAACGGGCGCGGCGCCTATTTCCAGGACGCCGAGCCGCTGAGCGCCGAGGACTGGCTGGCCGTCGCCGATCTGGACGGGGCGGCCCGCGAGTCGCGCATCTTCCTCGCCGCCCCGCTCTCCCTGGCCGAGCTGGAGGAGGCCTTCGCCGAGCACATCCGCAGCGAGACCGTGGTCGCCTGGGACGGGCGGGAGCAGACGGTGCTGGCCCGCCGCCGCCGCATGCTGTTCGCCCTGGCGCTGGAGGACAAGCGCCTGCCCAACCCGCCCGCCGAGGCCATCGCCGCAGCCATGCTGGAGGGCATCCGGGAGATGGGACTGACCGCCCTGCCCTGGACCGACGAGCTGCGCAAGTGGCAGACGCGCGTCCTCTTCCTGCGCCGCCGGGAGGGGGAGGAATGGCCGGACGTGTCCGACGCCGCCCTGCTGGAGACGATGGAGGAGTGGCTGGCGCCCTTCCTGAACGGCGCGTCGCGCCGCGCCCATCTGGAGCGGGTGGAGTTGGGCAACGCGCTGCGCGGGCTTCTGCCCTGGGCGATGCAGCAGCGGCTGGACAAGGAGGCGCCGACCCATGTCGAGGTGCCCAGCGGCTCCCGCGTTCCCATCGACTACAGTGGGGACGAGCCGGTGCTGGCCGTGCGGCTGCAGGAGATGTTTGGGCTGGCCGAGACGCCGCGCATCGCCGGCGGGCGGGTGCCGCTGCTGCTGCACCTGCTGTCCCCGGCCCGCCGCCCGGTGCAGGTGACGCGCGACCTCGCCAGCTTCTGGGCCAACGCCTACAAGGCGGTGAAGGCGGACCTCAAGGGTCAGTATCCCAAGCACTATTGGCCCGACAACCCGCTGGAGGCCGAGCCCACGGCGCGGGCGAAACCACGCGGACGATAACGGAAAGGCGGGCGGTCATGGCGATCATCGGGGTGATGGGGTCGGGGCAGGAGGAATGGGCGGACTATGCCGAGCCGCTCGGCGCGTGGATCGCCGGGGCCGGGCACGACCTGCTGACCGGCGGCGGCGGCGGGGTGATGCGGTCGGCCGCAAGGGCCTTCCACGGCACGCCGGGGCGCCGGGGCCGCTCCATCGGCATCCTGCCCTCCGAGCCCGATCCGGTCCGCGGCCACGCGCCCCTGCCCGGCTACCCCAACCCCTACATCGACCTGCCCATCCTGACGCCCTTCGCGCGCAAGCCGGCCGACGCGCCGCCGACGGAGCTGAGCCGCAACCACGTCAACATCCTGACCAGCGACGTGATCGTCGTCCTGCCGGGCCGTCACGGGACCTTGGACGAGGTGCGGCTGGCCCTGCGCTTCGGAAAGCCTATGATCGGTTTCGGACCGGAGCTTGACTTTCGGGCCATGCCCGCCGAATTGCGGACAACCGGCGACTTCGGAACGGTCACGGCCTTCATCGCGGACGCCCTGTCCCGCCGCTGACCCTCCGTTCCCGGACAAGGTTCTCGGACAAGGCGACCTGTGGCAGGATGGCGGGCATGGATGCGCAAGGGATTCTCGACCTCAGCCGCTGGATCGCGGAGGCCGGTCTGCAGGGGGTGCCGGAAACGGACCTCATCGGCGGCCTCTGCGAACGGCTGGTCGCGGCGGGCGTGCCGCTGACCCGCACGGTGGTCGGGGCGGACACGCTGCACCCGACCATCGCCGGCCACGTCGTCACCTGGGACAGCACGGGGCGCAACGCCGCCGAGGTCCACCAGAGCGATTACGGCAACGGCAGCGATCCCGAGATCGACGAGAAATGGCTGCGCAGCCCCTTCCACCGGCTTTACGCCTCCGGCGAGACGATGCTGCGCCTGCGGCTGACCGGCGGTGCTGCGGAGAACAGCGACTTCCCGATCGTGGACGAACTGCGGGCGCAAGGCGCCACCGACTACATGGCCATCGTCAACCGCTTGGGCCCCCGCGCCGCCATCGGGGAGCTGGACTGCATCTTCTCCTCCTGGGTCTCGCACCATCCCGACGGCTTCAGCGACGCCCAGCGCGACGCCCTGCTCACCCTCACCGGCAGCCTGGCGCTGGCGCTGCGCGGCCACGCCATGGCGCACATCGCCAACACGCTGGCGGAGACCTATCTGGGGCGGGACGCCGGCCACCGGGTGCTGCGCGGCCACATCCGCCGCGGCGTGGCCGAGGAGCTGGACGCCGTGCTGTGGTTCAGCGACCTCCAGGGCTTCACCCGCATCACCGACACCGCCGCCCCGGAAACCATCCTGCCGCTGCTGAACGACTATGCGGAGCTGGTGGTGACGGCCATCCACCGGCACCACGGGCAGGTTCTGAAGTTCATGGGCGACGGCATCCTGGCCGTCTTCGACCGCTCCAGCGCCGAGGACGCCTGCCGCGCCGCCCTCGACGCGGCGGAGGAGGCGCGGGCGCGCTGCAAGGAGCTGAACGCCCGCCGCTCCGCCGACGGGCTGCCGGTGACGCGCTTCTATCTCGGGCTGCACCAGGGAAAGGTGTTCTACGGCAACATCGGCGGGGTGGACCGGCTCGATTTCACCGTGGTCGGCCCGGCGGTGAACGAGGCCAGCCGCATCGCCGCCATGTGCCGGTCGCTCGACCAGGACATCCTGCTGTCCTCCGCCTTCACCGAGTCCGCTCCGGAATGCCGGGAGCGGCTGATCTCGGTCGGGCGCTACCTGCTGCGCGGGGTGGGCCGCCCGCAGGAGCTGTACACGCTGGACCCGGAGGCGTCGCCCCCACCCTAACCCTCCCCCGCTCTCGCAGGGGAGGGGACTACTGCCGCTTCGCTACAAAGTCCCTCCCCTGCGTTAGCGGGGGAGGACCGGGGTGGGGGGCAAAACGCCCCCATCACCCCCCGATGCCGCTGGGCGCGGTGACGGCGTGCTCCTTGAGGATGGCGTCGGAGAGCGCCGACACCTCGACAAGCTGGACCTCGTAGCCCCACAGGTTGGCGATGTGGCGCAGCACCGCCTTGGCGTCGCTCTCGTCCAGCAGCACGCCGTTGGTCACGCGGTGGTGCAGGATCAGCTTGCGGTCACCGGCCAGATCCACATCGACGATCTGGATGTCCGGCTCCAGGAAGCCCAGGTCGTACTGCCGCGCCAGCAGCTTGCGGATGCCGCGGTAGCCGCGCTCGTTGTGGATGTTCTCGACCAGCAGATAGGGGTCTTCCGCGTCGTCGCGCACGCTGAACATCTTGAACTTCCGCATCAGGTGCGGGCTGAGATACTGGAGCACGAAGCTCTCGTCGCGGAAGTTGGCCCAGGCGTCGCGCAGCGCGCCCATGCCGTCGCCACGCCCGGCGAGGTCGGGGAACCAGTAGCGGTCCTCGTCGGTCGGGTTTTCGGCGATGCGCTGGATGTCCTGCATCATCGCGAAGCCCAGCGCATAGGGGTTGATGCCCGAAAAGCGCTGGTCGTCGAACTCCGGCTGGAACACCACCGAGGTGTGCGAATGCAGGAATTCCAGCATCGCGCCTTCGCTGATCATCCCCCGCCGGTGCATCTCGTTCAGGATGGTGTAGTGGGTGTAGGTCGCACACCCCTCGTTCATCAGCTTGGTCTGCTTCTGCGGGTAGAAATACTGCGCCATGTGGCGGACGATGCGGAGGATCTCGCGCTGCCAGTGCTCCAGCCGCGGCGCCTTCTTCTCAAGGAAATACAGCAGGTTCTCTTCCGGCAGGCCGAGCAGCTTCTTGCGCTCCGACACCGACTTGGAGGGGCGGTTGCCGCCGACCGCGACCTTCGGCACGGTGCGCCACAGGTCGTTGAAGGTCTGCTCCTGGTACTCCTGCCGCTCCCGCTCGCGCTTCTGCTCAAGCCGCAGGTCGAGGCTGCGCTTCTTCGGGTACTTGTGCACGCCCTGGTTCATCAGCGCGTGGGCGGCGTCGAGCACCCGCTCCACCGCGTGATGGCCGTAGCGGTCCTCGCACTGGGCGATGTAGGACTTGGCGAATTCCAGATAGTCGAGGATGCCCTCGGCGTCCGTCCACTGCTGGAAGAGCTGGTTGTTCTTGAAGAAGTGGTTGTGCCCGAAGGCGGCGTGGGCGATCACCAGCGTCTGCATCGTCATGGTGTTCTCTTCCATGATGTAGCTGATGCAGGGGCTGGAATTGATGACGATCTCGTAGGCGAGGCCGCGATAGCCCTTGCGGTAGAGCATCTCGTCGCGGGCGAAATGCTTGCCGAAGGACCAGTGCTTGTACATCAGCGGCATGCCGATGGACGAATAGGCGTCGAGCATCTGCTCGGCGGTGATGACCTCGATCTGGTTGGGATAGACGTTGAGGCCCATGTCCTTCAGGGCGATGTCCTCGATGGCGTCGTAGACACGCTTGATCTGGTCGTAATCCCAGTCCGCCCCGTCGTAGAGCAGGCTGTCGGTCTTGTCGATCACAGCGCTCATGCCTCACATCCTCTCAAACTCTGCGGGGTGTTGGCCCCGATTCCTTGGTGCGCCCTCGCGGTGGCGGGTGTCGCCCCCTCCCCTGCCCCCTCCCCTGCCCCCTCCCCTGCGAAGCGGGGGAGGGTTGGGGTGGGGGCAATCGCTTTTAGGCCCCCGCCTTCTCGCGGGCGAACAGGTCGCGGAAGACCGGGAAGATCTCCCGGCGGGAGCGGACGCGGCGCATGGCGATCGGCAGATCCGGCCCCTGGACCGTCTTGTAGGTCCGCCACAGCTCCGTCTCGCGGCCCAGCGCCGACAGGCCCATGTTGTGCTCCGCCGCCACCTCGATGTAGGCGAAGTACTGGCACAGCGGCAGGATGCCGTCCCGCAACAGGCCCGCCGACCGCGCGTTGTCCGACGACATGTTGTCGCCGTCCGACGCCTGGGCGGCGTAGATGTTCCACTCGTTCTCCGGATAGCGCTCCTTGACGATGCGCTGCATCTCCTCCAGCGCCGTGGAGACCACGGTGCCGCCGGTCTCGGTGGAGTAGAAGAACGTGTCCTCGTCCACCTCCTTGGCCTCGTGGGTGTGGCGGATGAAGACGATGTCCACCGATCGGTAGCGCCGCTTCAGGAACAGGTAGAGCAGCATGAAGAAGCGCTTGGCGAGGTCCTTCATGTGCTCGGTCATCGAGCCGGAGACGTCCATCAGGCAGAACATGACCGCCTGCGCGATGGGCTTCGGCACCGTCTCGAACCGGTTGTAGCGGACGTCGATCGGATCGATGAAGGGGATGCGCTTGGAGCGGAGATAGTGCCGCTCCAACTGGTCGCGCATCTCCCGCAGCGTCTCGGGATCGTCGCCGCGGTCCTCCGCCTCGCGCAGGAGCGCCTCCAGCTCCAGCATGTCCGCCGGCTTGGGCCGCTTCAGCGCGATGCGCCGGCTGAGGCTGTTGCGCATGGTGCGGACGAGGTTCAGGTTGGCCGGCGAGCCGGTCACCGAATAGCCCGCCCGGGTCAGCGAGTGGGACTCCGTCTGCTTGACCTTCTGCTTGACGAGGTCGGGAAGCTCCAGGTCCTCCAGGAAGATGTCCAGGAACTCCTCGCGGGACAGGACGAAGCGGAAATCGTCGTCGCCCTCCCCGTCCGGACTGCCCTCGTTGCCGCCCCGACCGCCCCCGCTCTCGGGCCGTGCGATGGTGTCTCCTTCCACATACTCCTTGTTGCCCGGCACGACGTAGTCGCGCACGCCGCCGGCCCCGGAGCGGTGGAAGGAGGGCTCCCGCACGCCGCCGGTCGAGATGGTCACCTTCTCGCCGTTTTCGATGTCCTGGATGCCGCGTTTGCCGGAGGCATCCCGCACCGCCTTCACCACCTGCTCCTTGGCGCGGCGCAGGAAACGCTGGCGGTTGGCCAGGCTCTTGCCTTGCGGATTCAGGCGACGGTCGATGATGTTCATCAAGGGGGAGCCCCTCCTACCCGTTCACGCTCGTGTGGCGAAGCGGGCCGTCAGCCGGCCTGCTTCACGCGCATGTACCACTCGACCAACCGGCGGACCTGCCGCTCGGTGTAGCCGCGCGACATCATGCGCGACACGAACTCGTTGTGCTTCTTCTCGGTCTCGCCGTCCTTCTTGGACCCGAAGCTGATGACCGGAAGCAGATCCTCCACCTGGGAGAACATGCGTTTCTCGATCACCTCACGGATTTTCTCGTACGACGTCCAGGAGGGGTTGCGCCCGGCGTTCGCCGCCCGCGCGCGCAGCGCGAACTTGACGACCTCGTTGCGGAAGTCCTTCGGGTTGGCGATCCCGGCGGGCTTCTCGATCTTGGTCAGCTCCTGGTTCAGAAGCTCGCGGTTCATCAGCTGGCCGGTGTCCGGATCCTTGAAGTCCTGGTCCTCGATCCACGCGTCGGCGTAATCCACATAGCGGTCGAACAGGTTCTGCCCATAGTCGCTGTAGGATTCCAGATACGCCTTCTGGATCTCGTTCCCGATGAACTCCGCGTAGCGCGGCGCCATCTCGGCCTTGATGAACTCGATGTACTTCTTCTCGGTGTCGTCGGGGAACTGCTCCCGCTTGATCGACTGCTCCAGGATGTACATCAGGTGGACGGGATCGGCCGAGATCTCGTTGGAGTCGTAGTTGAAGGTCGCGGCCAGAACCTTGAAGGCGAAGCGGGTGGAGATGCCGTCCATGCCCTCGTCCACGCCCGCCTGGTCGCGGTATTCCTGCATGGACTTGGCCTTGGGGTCGGTCTCCTTCATGCTCTCGCCGTCATAAACGCGCATCTTGGAGTAGAGGCTGGAGTTCGGATGGTCGCGCATGCGCGACAGCACCGAGAACTTCGCCAGCATCTCCAGGGTCGACGGCGCGCAGGGCGCGGTCGCGAGGTCGGAGCCCTTGACCAGCTTGTCGTAGATCCGCTGCTCCTCCTGCACGCGCAGGCAGTAGGGGACCTTGATGACGCAGATGCGGTCGATGAAGGCTTCGTTGTTCTTGTTGTTCTTGAAGGACTGCCACTCCGCCTCGTTCGAGTGGGCGAGGATGATGCCCTGGAACGGGATGGCGCCGATGTTCTCCGAGCCGACGTAGTTGCCCTCCTGGGTCGCCGTCAGCAGCGGGTGGAGCATCTTGATCGGGGCCTTGAACATCTCGACGAATTCGAGCAGGCCCTGGCTGGCCCGGTTCAGGCCGCCGGAGAAGCTGTAGGCGTCGGGATCGTTCTGGCTGTACATCTCCAGCTTGCGGATGTCGACCTTGCCGACCAGCGAGGAGATGTCCTGGTTGTTCTCGTCGCCCGGCTCCGTCTTGGTGACGCAGATCTGGCGCAGCTTGCTGGGATGCAGCTTGACGACGCGGAAGCGGGAGATGTCGCCGCCGAACTCGTCCAGCCGCTTCACCGCCCAGGGGCTCATCAGGCCGGTCAGGCGGCGGCGCGGGATGCCGTAGCGGTCCTCCAGCAGGTCGCCCATCTCGTCCGGGTTGAAGAGGCCGAGCGGGCTCTCGAAGACCGGGCTAACCTCCTTGCCGGCCTTCAGGACATAGACCGGGCATTTCTCCATCAGCGACTTCAGCCGCTCCGCCAGCGACGACTTGCCGCCGCCCACCGGGCCCAGCAGGTAGAGGATCTGCTTGCGCTCCTCCAGACCCTGCGCGGCGTGGCGGAAGAAGCCGACGATCCGCTCGATCGTCTCCTCCATGCCGTAGAAGTCGGCGAAGGCCGGATAGATCTTGATCGTCCGGTTCATGAAGATCCGGCCAAGGCGCGGGTCCTTGGCGGTGTCGACGACTTCCGGTTCGCCGATGGCGGCGAGGATGCGCTCCGGCGCGGAGGCATACATCATCGGGTCGTCGCGGCATTCCTGGAGGTATTCCGTGAGGCTCATCTCGACCTCACGGCGCCCCTCGTAGGACTGTGTGTAGCGCGTGAACAGTTCGTCGGCCGGGAACATTCCGCTCTCCGTGTCTCTTAGTCCGATGCGTCGGGGCTGCCGCCGGGGGACCCGGGCGGCGGGGGCGGCACCTGCCGCAGGTGCGATCTCTGGGATGTCGCGGACACAACGGTCCCGCGGCACCCCCGCTCACCGTCGAAAGCCAGACCTTTTATCCAGTTGCCCTTCAAATGAAGCGCCCCCTTCGGAGTGCTAAACTCGAATGCTTCAAAACTGAATGTAATGCTCGACCTAGAGCTTTCCAGGAGGAAAGCCTTGATAGCCGGAAAAGACGGGCGGCCGGACACACCGGTCTTCAGTAATAGACCACGCGTCCGGGTTGTCCGGTAAAACCGGCGCGCAAGCACCGGCGGAAAGGACGGCAAAAGCAACGAAGTTCGATGGGGTTGAAACTTCCAGCCGGCTTCCGGAACGCGGTCCGGATGCCGTTCGTCGGGGACTCGCTGGACTTCGCCGATCACCCATCGACCTCCAGTGCATCCACGCGCCTTAACCCACTAAGGCGCTACGGTTAACGTTAAGTGTGCCGACTATTTCTTAACAACACACTTCCATGCCCGTGACCACCGCCTCGCCTCCGGATATTAACGCATGGGCGAACGGCGCGGTCCACACCTTCCAAAGAAGGATGGTGAGCCTCATCACAGCAGATCAACAAGGCGGAATTTGGGTGAACCCCCGTCGTCGTTGCGCCGCACAAACCGCACGGATTCCGGAACGCGCCTGGAATCAAGCACTTGGCCGCGTTCTTGCAGTCCTGCCACAGGTCGGGGAAAAAGTGTGACCGGCCGGACCGTCGCGGGCCGCCGGGCGTCCTCAGCCGAGCTTGGCGCCC
The DNA here is from genome assembly GCF_003119115.1 of Azospirillum sp. TSH58. NCBI lineage: Bacteria > Pseudomonadati > Pseudomonadota > Alphaproteobacteria > Rhodospirillales > Azospirillaceae > Azospirillum > Azospirillum sp. TSH58. The sequence continues at coordinate 2,229,977 of NZ_CP022364.1, read as the reverse complement.
AGCGTTTCCTTGAGCGACGCCGGCGTGGCCGGCTTGAGGATGAAGGTGTCGGCGCCGAAGGCCGCGGCTTCGTCCACGCGGCTCTGGTCGGCGCGGTTCGTCATGAAGACCACCGGCAGCGCGCGGTGGCGGGCGTCGGGGCTGGCCCGCAGCGCCTTCAGGAAGCCCAGCCCGTCCATCGGCTGCATCTCAACGTCGCAGACGACCAGATCGGGGCCATGCGCCCGCACGGCGGCCAACCCGGCCTCGCCGTCGGCGGCCTGATGGACGGAGCGGAAGCCCAGCGCCGCCAGCATCCTGGCCAGCACCATGCGGGTGAAGCTCTCGTCTTCGATCACCAGAACCGAAAAATCCCCGAACGCCGCCGGCATCGACCTGTCCCCCGAGTCCGATAGGCCGTGTGTGTACGCCGCAAGGACGTCCTTTGCAACCGGCTCGCAACACCTCCAGCCGGCTGGGAATCGTCTCGCCGAAGAACGGTTGCACGGCGGGGGGCGCTGGGGCTACACGGAGTCGCATGAGCTATCTCGACCACATCCGCGCGTGCAACGCGCACGACCTCTCCGGCTTCCGTCCGTTCGAGCTGGAAGGGCACCGCCTCGGCTGGGTCCGCCACGCGCTGGCCGAGCAGCTTCCCGGCGTCGATCCGGGCTTCGTCGTCACCGCCGACCGGGTGACGCTGGCCCCGGAGGTCCGCGACTTCGAGGCGCGGTCCTCCGTGCTGGCGCACGCCGCCCAGTTCCTCGTCGAAACGGGGGCGGTCACCGCCCTGCGCGGCGAGTTCTACCCGGTCACGCCGGCCTGGGGAGCGGAACCGCTGATGCGCATCGACCGCGCGGTGGTGGCGCAGTTCGGCACGCCCGCCTACGGGCTGCACGTCAACGGCTTCGTGCGCGGGCCGGACGGCGGCCTGTCGCTGTGGATCGGCCGCCGCGCCCGCGACCGCGAGGTGGCGCCGGGCAAGCTCGACAACATGATCGCCGGCGGCCAGCCCATCGGCCTGACGCTGGCGGAGAACCTCGTCAAGGAAGCGCAGGAGGAGGCGGGGATCGACGCCGCCCTGGCGTCCCGGGCCGTTCCCGTCGGGGCCGTCACCTACCGCATGGAGACGGAGGCCGGGCTGAAGCAGGACACGCTGTTCCTCTACGACCTGGAACTCGACGCGGATTTCGTGCCGCGGAACACCGACGGCGAGGTCGAACGGTTCGAGCTGTGGCCGCTGGACCGCGTGGCGGAATCGGTGCGGGAGACGAAGGACTGGAAGTTCAACGTGAACCTCGTCGTCATCGACTTCATGGTCCGCCACGGCTGGCTGAGGCCGGAGGAGCCGGGCTATCTGGAGATCGTGACGGGCCTGCGGCGCTGAAGCGGATTGCACCGCTTTGGACCGCGACGGCGGTCCCGGCCGCACATGCGGCCACGGCGGTCCCGGCCGCACATGCGGCCGAAACCCGCCTCTCGCGGAACCATCGTTCCCGCTGGCGGCAGGCGGATGCCATCGGCATCCGCTGAGAGCCGGCGAATGAGGCGATGTGAATCGAAAGCGAACGGACGTTCGCTTTGGAAGCCGCCGCGATGTCGACCATCGCGCGCGGCGGTCACTCGGCCGCGGCGCGCGCCCTCGCTTCCTCCAGGTGGGAGGACAGCTCGGACAGGGTGACCGGCTTGTGCAGCACGGTGAAGCCGCTGCGCCGCGCCTCGCGGATGCGGTCGGGGCTGGTGTCGCCGGTCAGCAGGATCGCGGGGATGAGTTGCCCGGCGAAGGCGTGGATGTCACGGATGGCGTCCACCCCCGTCCGGCCGTAGCGCAGGCGGTAGTCGGCGATGATGACGTCGGGAAGCCGCTCCGCCCCGTCGAGCTGACGCAACGCCTCCTCCCCCGACGCGGCGGACAGCACGTCCCACCCCCACTGCTCCAGCACCAGACGCAGGCTCTGCAGGATCAGCTCCTCGTCGTCGATGACCAGGGCCAGGGCGCCGGGGCGGTCCAAGGACGGCATGGCGCGTTCCGTCGCGTTGGGATTCCAGGATGCATGCAAGGGAACCTCCACCGTAAAGCATGTGCCCCGCCCCGGCCGCGACCGGACATGGACCGGCAGACCGAGCAGGTGCGACAGCCGCTTCACCACCGCCAGCCCGAGGCCGAGGCCGCGGCTGCGGTCGCGTTCGGCGTTGCCGAGCTGGACGAACTCCTCGAAAATCTCGTCGAGCTTGTCGGCGGGGATGCCGACGCCCGTGTCCGCCACCTCGATGCACACGATCATGCCCCGCCGCCGGCACGCCAGGAGCACGCCGCCCGACGCCGTGTAGCGCACCGCGTTGTCGAGCAGGTTGCGCAGCAGCCGTTCCAGCAGGGCGGCGTCGCTGCGGACCTGCGCCCGGAGCGGGCGCACCCGCAGCTTCAGCCCCTTGGCGGCGGCGCGCGGGCCATAGTCGGCCGCCAGCCGCTCGATCATCTCGGTCAGCGCGAAGGGCGCCAGATCGGGCGACACGATCCCGGAGTCGAGCCGGGCCACGTCCAGCAACGCGTCGAGCAGGCCGCGCATCGCCTCGACCGCCCGGTTCATCGTCTGGACCAGCGGCAACTGCGGATGACCGGCCAGCCGCTCCGCCAGGACCGCGCCGAACAGGGTCAGCGACTGGGCGGGCTGGCGCAGATCGTGGCTGGCCGCGGCGAGGAAGCGCACCTTGGCCTGTCCGGCGCGCACCACATCGTCCCGAGCGGCGCGCAGACGCTCCTCCTGCCCGCGCAGTTGCGCCTCCGCGGCCATGCGGCGGCCGGCGGCGGTGACGGTCATGACGATGCCCGCGGCATCGTTGCCGGACTCCGCCGGCAGCGGCGTCAACGCGATGTCGAGCCAATTCCCGTCACCCGTCAGGGTCAGTTCCTGGACCTGCCCCCGGCCTGTGGCCGCCACCGCCTGGACAAAGCGGTCCGCCGCGTCCTCCCGGCCACCCCAGACGAACGCGCCGGCCATGGGCTGTCCGATCAGGAGGTCCCGCCGACACCCGATGGCGCGCAGCATCGCCGCGTTGAGATCGGCAATGCGGCCCTGTTGATCGAGCAGGGCGATCGCCACGCCGATCGTGTCGAAGATCCGCCGCAGTCCGGCGGAGTCGGCGGGACAGGGATTGTCCTCCGCCTCATCCTCCTCTTGCATCGCTTGCCCCCTTCGGATTGCAAGCCGGCCGACCGCTTGGCGCCAACCATTTGGCATCGCAAACATTCGGTCGCGATTCAAAAGATACGTGCAAGAGGGAAGAGATTCCAGGCGACCCGCCTCAAACGGATAGTTTGCCCGTCATTGTAATACACAGTTGGTGGTAGATCATAACTCTTCCGGAAAGCCGGCCAAGGCGCGCACCGCCGCCGCCGTTTGTCCCGATTCCCGAAGAGATCGCAAGGTCTTGGCGTTGTCGCGCTTGGCGAGCCGCTCACCCCGCTCGTTCACCAGCAAAGGATGATGACAATAGTCGGGAGGACCGACTCGAAGGAGTTCCTGAAGCAACCGATGCACGTGGGTCGCGAAAAAAAGATCCTCGCCGCGGGTCACCAGGGTCACGCCCTGGAGATGATCGTCCACGGTGACCGCCAGATGGTAGCTCGTCGGCGCGTCCTTGCGGGCCAGCACGACGTCGCCCAGGATTCCCGGCGTGGCCTCCTGCCAGCCGCGCCGCCGGTCGTGCCAGCGCAGCGGCCCGGTCATGGCCATGGCCCGACCCACGTCCAATCGCACGGCATAGGCTTGCCCCGCGGCGATGCGGTCCTGCCGTTCCAGGTCCGACAGGCCGCGGCAGGTGCCGGGATAGAGCGGACCGTCCGGCCCGTGCGGCGCGTGGCCGGCGCGGGCGATCTCGGCGGCGATGTCCTTGCGGGTGCAGAAGCAGGGATAGACGGCGCCCATGCCGCGGAGCCGCGCCAGCGCGGCGCGGTGATCGTCCAGATGCTCCGACTGGCGGCGCACCGGCTCTTCCCAGGTCAGGCCCAGCCAGGCCAGATCCTCGCGCAGGTCGCGGTCGAACTCGGGACGGCAGCGCTGCGGGTCGATGTCCTCGATGCGCAGCAGGAAGCGCCCCCCGGCCTTGCGGGCGGTGCTCCAGCCGACCAGAGCGGAATGGGCGTGCCCGAGATGGAGATGGCCGGTCGGGCTCGGCGCGAAGCGGGTGACGACATCGGTCATCCCCGCCTTATACCCCAACCGCGCCCGGCCTGCATGTGGGACGGCGGGCGCCGCAAACGGGGGAGGCCGACCGCCGTGGCGATCGGATGCGGGGGAGGTCAGATGTAGGGATTGTCCTTGATCGGCTCGACCGGAATGTCCTCGCCCTCCAGATACATGGCGAGGCGCCGGCGCAGTTCGCGGTCGAAGGCGTCGATGCGGCGCTGGCGGTCGCGCTCCTCGCGCTCGGCGCGTTTCTCGGCAAGGTCGATGATCGTGGCGCTCATGGATGTTCCCTTCGAAAGCGTCCCCCTAGGGCGCCGCCACCATCTCAGAGCATGGTTAACGCACGGTAACCACGATGTCGGAAAATGCACGATCAAGGCCTTGCAACCAAATGTCACAGCCATTCTGGCGGGGGCATGCCGCCGCCCGGCAAGGCCGGAACCCTGCCTATCGAAAGGGTTACAGGATCGTGAAGAAATGACGCAGTGCGGCGCGACATATTGAGTTCGAGGCACAAATCAACTATGTATCTGGTGTTCCGGTCACCCGGCGGCGTGTCATCCCGCAAGGGGGAGCGGAACACCAGAAAGGTTCCAGACACGTCACAGATAAGGGAGTGGCCATTGGCTCCACCACCCGATCACTGTCCGGCCCTGGTGCTGAACGCCGACTTCCGGCCGCTCAGCTACTTCCCTCTGTCGCTCTGGTCCTGGCAGGAGGCGGTGAAGGCCGTCTTTCTGGACCGGGTGAACATCATCTCCGAATATGATCGCGTCGTCCGCTCCCCCACCTTCGAGGTCAAGCTGCCGAGCGTCATTTCGTTGAAGGAGTTCATTCCGGCGACACGGCGGCCGGCTTTCACCCGATTCAACGTTTTCCTGCGCGACCGCTTCACCTGCCAGTATTGCGGCCACCACTTCCCCACGCAGGAACTGACCTTCGATCACGTCATCCCACGGTCGCGCGGCGGGCGCACCACCTGGGACAACGTCGTCACCTCCTGCTCGGCCTGCAATCTGGCGAAGGGAAACAGGCTGCCGCACAGTTGTGGCATGATCCCCCTCAGTCCCCCGTTCCAGCCGAGTGCCTACCAGCTTCAAGAGAACGGACGTGCATTCCCGCCAAACTTCCTTCACGAAAGTTGGCGGGATTTTCTTTATTGGGACACCGAACTCGATCCGATGTAGAAACGCCGCGATCGGAAAGGCTGGACCGAGGACGATTTGGGTATGGACGACGAGAATCCCTGCGTGGGCATCTGCATCATCGGCGAGGACGGCTACTGCGAAGGCTGCGGGCGGAGCGAGGACGAGATCTACGGCGTTTCCCCCACTCCGGCGCCGACGCCGACAAAAAACGAAGCGGACGGTCAGGCCGACTGAGTCCGCTCCGCCGGCCGCGGGTCACACCCGCTCGGCCACCCAGATGACCGCCTTGGTGCCGGCCTTGATGGCGGCGGACAGCACCGGATAGGCCGGGGCCTGCTCCGCGCCGTTGAGCAGGCCGATGTCGCGGTGCTCCACCTCCTCCGCCTGGAATTTGAGGATGGAGGTCTTCAGCTCCTCCTCCTCCGGGCCGAGATGCTTCAGCTGCGCCTCGTAATGGCCGTCGATGACCTGCTCGACGGCGACGGTGCAGGCCATGGCCGCCCGCTCACCCATCACCGCGGTCCCGGCGCCCAGCAGGAAGCCGGCCACATGCCACAGCGGCTGCAGCACGGTCGGCCGCACCTGGCGGGCGACGAGCTGCTTCTCGAAATACTGGAGATGCTCCAACTCCTGGTCGGCCATGTGGCGCAGCGTCTTGGCGTGACGCCCCCGGCCCATGACGGAGAGCTGGCCTTCGTAGATGCGCTTGGCCCCATACTCGCCGGCATGGTCCACGCGGACGATCCGCGCCAGCCGCTGTTCCGGAGTCGGGTCGCCGGGCAGGCGCCCGCGCGGGCGGGGCCGCGGGGCGGACGACTCGCCGGTGGACGGAGCGGAAGCGGCCGCGGTGCTGGTGGCAAGGCTGTCGGGCGGGGTCATGCGAAGGTCCTGGATGCCGAGGTCCGGATGTAGGCGGTGCGGGCCGCCACGAAGGCGAAGGCGGACAGCGCCAGCGAAATCAGAACGTTGTAGCCCGCCATCGAGATCCCGAACAGCGACCACGCCACTTCGTCGCAGCGGGTGACCGGGGCGGCGAGCACCTGGGCGCGCAACTCCTCCAGCGTCTGGGGAGCGCGCCCGCTGGCGCCGCAGGCCGAGGTGCCGGCCCACCAGTGCTGCTCCACCCCGACATGGTAGGCGGCGATCCCGGCGCCGGCCAGCAGGGCCAGCCCGCTCGCCACCAGCAACGCGTCGCCCAGCCCGCGCCACTGGCGGAACAGCAGGGTGACGATGCCGAAGGCCATCACCGCGCCGTAGGGCACGCGCTGCCACAGGCACAGCACGCAGGGCTGGTAGCCCAGCACGAACTGGAAAAACAGCGCGGCGGCCAGCACGCCGGCGCTGGCGATGGCCAGCAGCCCGGCGGTGTAGCGCGGATCGTCGATGGGGAAACGGTTCATCATGCGGGTGAGATTAGCGCGCCCCACAGGCTTAGGCCAGACACGCCGACGCATCCGCACAAAACACTTTGTCCCAGGGCGATTTCCCCTCTATATAGCGGGCACCGGTCGCCGCGAGCGCCGGGTCCGGCAGGCACCGTGCGGGCGTGGCGGAATTGGTAGACGCAGCGGACTCAAAATCCGCCGTCCTCACGGATATGTCGGTTCGAGTCCGACCGCCCGCACCACCCCTTCTCCCGAGTTCCTCCCCTACGGCCCCGTGCCTTTCATTCATGAACGCGGTTCATGACGGCATGTGACGCCGCCGGTCTAATCCGCATCGACGGTCCCCGATAGAGTGGCGGCACGACGACCGCGCCCCCATGGGGCGATCACCGGAGGATTCGATCATGAAAATCACGCGGGTTGGCACGCAGCCATCCGTCACCGGACCGGCCGACTGGTTCACCGGCACCGTCCGCATCGACCCCATCGTTCAGACCGAAGCCCCGGCCCGCACCGCGGCGGCCAGCGTTACCTTCGAGCCCGGCGCCCGCACGGCGTGGCACACCCATCCGCTGGGTCAAACCCTGATCGTCACCGCCGGCGTCGGCCGGGTCCAGCGCGAGGGCGGCCCCGTCGAGGAGATCCGCCCCGGCGACGTCGTCTGGTTCCCGCCCGGCGAGAAGCACTGGCACGGCGCGTCGCCGACCATGTTCATGACCCACATCGCCATCCAGGAGCAGCTCGACGGCAAGGCCGTCGACTGGATGGAAAAGGTCACCGACGAGCAGTACGGGGGGTGATGCGGCGGAACCGTTCCGCACCCAAAACCTCATTGCGTTTGCGGGCTTGTTCCAAAGTCCAATTCGGCGGCCCGACCCAGCCACTTAAAATGCGCGGCATCGACCGCCGCCGCGACCGGCGCCGCGGATTTCTGGCTGGGGAGCCACCTCACATGACCGTTTCCAGATTCGTCATCGCCGCCGCCCTTCTGCTCGCCGCCGGGACGGCCAACGCCGAAGGCGGGCCGCAGCCCAAGACGGCCGAGGAGGCCGCCGGCAAGCAGATCTTCCATCAGTGCGCGGCCTGCCATTCGCTGGATTCCAGCAAGAACGCCTTCGGCCCGAGCCTGTACAACGTCGTCGGGCGCAAGGCCGGCTCGATCCCGCGCTTCGACTATTCCAACGCGCTGAAGGCGTCCAACATCACCTGGACCGAGGACAACCTGCGCCACTGGATCGCCGGCAACGACAATTTCGTGCCCGGCACCCGCATGCGGCACGTCGCCATCACCGACCCGGCGGAGCAGGACTATCTGATCGCCTTCCTGAAATCGCTGAAGCAGTAAACACCGGCAGGCCGGTTACGGTGCGGCGACCGGAACCGGCTTCCCCTCCTCGGTCGGCAGGCCCGCCTCGGCCCAGCCGTCCGCCCCGTCGCGGTACCAGAGGACGCGGCGGTAGCCCATCTCCAGGGCACGCTTGCCTGCGTTCCACGACATCCAGCAGTCCGCCAGACAGTAGAACAGCAGGCCGCGCCCGCGGTCGCCCCCGGTCAGCCGCTCCAGGTTGGCCCGGAAATAGCCGTCCAGCTCCGGCGGCAGCGCCCCGAGCCCGACGTTGGGCAGCCAGACGCTGCCGGGGATCTGCGCAAAGGGCTTCGGCACCAGCCAGGGACCGCCGGGCAGCGTGCTGCGGTCCAGCTTCATCACGTTGATGGGAAGGGCGGCGCCCGACTCCACCAGAGCGCGGGCCCGCACCGTGTCCACCGTCTCGGCCCCAGGCAACGACGCCGGGGTGGGCGACCGGTATTCGGCCATCCGGTAGCCATCGGGCACCGGAACCATGTCTGCCGCGACGTCTCCCGCCGGCCCGGCCAGCAACAGCGCCAGCCCGGCGGCGCCCAGCCATCCTGCGCGCACCACCTTCCCTCCCCGATTGTTCTGCGGCATCCACGAAATCCCCCCGTGCCCGACAGGGTCAAGTTGCCCGATAGTCGAATACCGGGGACCGGTGGGCGGGGCCTAAGCTCATTGTTCGCCATCGTGGAATTCCCGCGTTCCGCTGCGCCACCGCACCGCAGAGGCCTGCCTTGCAAACGACCGCAGGACGCATCATCATCAGGCTAGGGAGACAGGGGTCTAGCCACCCCTGCCTCCCGGCCCGATCCTTAGCGGTTCAGGAGATCAAGGATGCCCTTGATCACCCGAAGCAGCAGGATCAGGAGAGTGAGGATTTTCTCCATCCTCGACGCCTCCTTGTGATGGGACACGGGCGGTGGCCAATCCGCCGCCCGGTCCACCGCGCAACCATGACGCGGCCCATCTTCTATACAAATGCAATTTTTGACGCAGGGCCGGTACCATGCGCCTGATGTCCCTCGTCCGGCTGTTTCTGGTCCTGGCGCTGGTCTGCGTCGCCTCCGTGACGCATGCGGCGGACCGGCCCACGGTGACCATCGGGGTGCTGAAATTCGGCACGGTCAGCTGGGAGCTGGACGTCATCCGCCACCACCGGCTGGACGAGGCCGCCGGCTTCGAGCTGAAGCTGATGGACCTGGCGAGCGGTCAGGCGGCGCAGATCGCCCTGCAGGGCGGGGCGGTGGACATGATCGCCAGCGACTGGCTGTGGGTGGCCCGCCAGCGCGCGGCGGGGGCCGACCTGACCTTCATCCCCCATTCCGCGGCGGTCGGCGCGCTGATGGTGCCGGCGGCCTCCCTCATCGCCTCCGTCGCCGACCTGAAGGGCAAGCGCATCGGCGTCGCCGGAACCCCCATCGACAAGAGCTGGCTGCTGCTGAAGGCGCTGGCCCTCGACCGCTACGCGCTCGACCTTGATGCCGCGGCGACGCCGGTCTTCGCCGCCCCGCCCCTGCTGAACCAGAAGGCCGCGACGGGGGAGCTGGACGCGGTGCTGAATTTCTGGCCCTACGCCGCGCGCCTCCAGGCGGCGGGGATGCGGACGGTCATCGGGGTGGACGGGATGATGCGGGACCTCGGCCTGTCGGCCCAGGTGCCGGCGGTCGGCTTCGTCTTCCACGAGAGCTGGGCCAGGGCCAACCCGGCGGCGCTCGACGCCTTCGTCGCCGCCTCGCGCAAGGCCAAGGCGATCATGGCCCGATCCGACGCGGAGTGGGACCGGCTGCGCCCGCTGATGAAGGCGGAGGACGAGGCCACCTGGGCGGCGCTGCGCGACCAGTTCCGCGCCGGCATCCCCGACCGCTGGACGGAGGAGGAGCGGGAAGCCGCCGCCCGGCTCTATGGGCTGATGGCCAAGCTCGGCGGGCGGGAGCTGGTCGGCAGCGCCATGGCCCTGCCGGACGGCACCTTCTGGCCGGGGGTCCGCTTCTGATGCGGTGGCGGCGGCTGGCCCCGGTCCTGTCGCTGGCTCTGCTGGTCGGGCTGTGGGCCGTGGCCGCGGAACTGGCCGCCAGCCGCAGCCTGCCCGGCCCGGCCGCCGTAATGTCCGTGCTGGTCCGCGAGGCGGCGGACGGCGCGCTGTTCCATCACCTGGGGATCACGCTGGCGCGGATGGCCGCGGCCTTCGTCATTGCCATGTCCATCGGGTCGGCGCTGGGCATCCTGCTGGGCCGCTCGGCCACGGCGGACCGGCTGTTCGGTCTGTGGCTGACCGTGTTCCTGAACATCCCGGCGCTGGTCGTGATCGTGCTCGCCTATGTCTGGTTCGGCCTGACCGAAGCGGCGGCGGTCGGCGCGGTCGCCGTCAACAAGATCCCCAACGTCGTGGTCGTCCTGCGCGAAGGGACGCGCGCCATCGACGAGCAGTATGTCGAGATGGCGCGGACCTTCCGCATGGCGCGGTCCGACGTGCTGCGCCATGTGCTGCTGCCCCAGCTCACCCCCTACTTCGCCGCGGCGGCGCGGTCCGGCCTTGCGCTGATCTGGAAGATCGTGCTGGTGGTCGAGCTTCTGGGCCGCAGCGACGGGGTGGGATTCCAGATCCACCTCTACTTCCAGATGTTCGATGTGGCCGGCATTCTTGCGTACACCGTCGCCTTCGTGGCCGTCGTCCAACTTCTCGAGCTGTGCGTCCTGCAACCCGTCGAGCACCGGCTCACCCGCTGGCGGCCGGTGCGCGCTGAGGCTTGAGGTCCGCTCCAAGCGCTTCGCCGGGCGGGAGGTCATCCGCGGCCTGTCGCTGACGGCCGCGCCGGGCGAGTTCCTGGCGCTGGTCGGCCCGTCCGGCTGCGGCAAGACGACCGCGCTGAGCATCGCCGCCGGGCTGGACCGCGATTTCGACGGAACCCTCGACTTCGGCGGGCCGGAACCGGTTCTGGGCTGCGTGTTCCAGACGCCCCGCCTGCTGCCCTGGCGCACGGTGCGGCAGAACGTGGCGCTGGTGCTGCCCAAGGCGCGGCGGAGCGACGGCACGGCGGAGCGCTGGCTGTCCGCCATGGGTCTGGAGGCGGTGGCCGACGAGTATCCGGCGCGCCTGTCCGGCGGCATGGCGCGGCGGGTGGCCCTGGCCCGCGCCTTCGCGGTCGAGCCCGGCCTGCTGCTGATGGACGAGCCCTTCGTCTCGCTGGACGAACCGACGGCGCAGCGGATGCGCGCCCTCCTCGCCACCATGCTGGAGCGTTCCCCGGCCACCGTGCTGTTCGTCACCCACAATCTGCGCGAGGCGATCCAACTGGCCGACCGCATTCTGGTGATGGCCCCCGGCCCGACACGGGTGGCGGCGGAGGTGCCGCTGGAGACGCCGCGCGCGCTGCGCGACGACGCGCTGATCGAGCGCGTGCGGGCGGACCTGCTGGCCCGACCCGACCCGGCCTTCCGGCTGCTCGCCTGACTTTTTCGCCGAACCTGTGAAGCGGCTCACATCCGCCGCTGCCCGCCGGGCGCAGTCTGTCCCGCTGAGGTGAAACCGGCGGAGACGACGATGCGCACCCTGTTCCTGCCCCTTCTTCTGCTGGGCGCCGGCTTGGCGCTGCAATCCGGCGCGTCGCTCGCCGGGGAGATCGTGATCCTCGACCAGCACGGCCACGGTCCCAACCACGCCGACCGGTCGCGCGATCTGGCGATCATCGGCGATCCGGTCACCGGCTCCTCCATCGTCATCATCGAACGGACGACGCGCGACGAGCAGCTCGGGCGGCGCGACCCCGGCCTGGAGGCCCGGCGCGCCGTGCGCAAGGCGGAGGTGAAGCGGCGCAGCAAGGACAAGGACTGGCAGGATTGGACGGAGTTCGAGGGCCATGCCCTGGACGGCTTCGGCTGGCTCGACAGCCCGGTGCCGCTCGGCTTCGGGCGGGGCGATCCGGGGCAGGAGGCGGCGCGCGCCGCCGCGGACGCGCGGCGGATGCGGAACCGCTGAAGGAACGGCCCGCCGGCTCAGATGCCGAAGCGGGCCTTTTCCAGTTGCAGGCGGTTGGCGAAGACCACGGCCTGGGTGCGGCTGTAGACCTTCAGCTTTTGCAGGATCGCCGAGACATGGGCCTTCACGGTGGTTTCCGTGATGCTCAGCTCATAGGCGATTTCCTTGTTCAGCTTGCCGGTGCCCAGCATCTCCAGCACGCGGAGCTGCTGCGCCGTCAGGGTGGACAGTCGGCGGGCGATCTCGGCCGTCTCCTCGTCCTCCGCCGCGGCGCCCTCCTCGACCGAGGCGGGCAGATAGACCTCCCCGGCCAGGATCTGGCGCAGCGCGCCGGCGATGGCGTCCCGCGGCGTCGATTTCGGGATGAAGCCGGCGGCGCCGCAGCGCACCGCCTCCAGCATCACCTTGCGGTCCTCGTGCGCCGAGACGACGGCGACGGGGATGGCCGGAAAGCGGCGGCGCAGGGCGATCAGCCCGGTCAGCCCGTTCATGCCCGGCATGTTGAGGTCGAGCAGGACGAGGTCCGGCTCCCCCTTGCCGCCGTGCATGGAGTCGAGGATGGAGATGGTTTCGTCCAGGCAACCGGCCTCGTGGATCTCCTGCGCCTGGCAGGAGTAGAGAACGGCGCTGCGCAGGGCGTCGCGCACCAGCGGATGATCGTCCGCAATCAGAATTCGGCTCATGGCGTGGTTCCCACGCTCATCGTTTCGGGGCGTTTCCGGGTGTGATCATGCCGGACTGTTCAAGAATGCGCAAGGACGGGAACGGGTATTCCCCAAAACAGCCGATCGTAGGCAATTCCGTTTTAAATCCCGGCCCAAATCCTGTTGCAAGCGATTCGCAAGAAAAGACGGCCCGAACCCTTCGGGCCGCCCTTTCCTGGTCCGGTCACGGCACGGGGTTTCCCCGTCAGGCCTTCGGCAGCTTGAAGACCCAGAGGGAGCCGCCCTGGTTGATGTCCTTGACCAGCTTGGCCACGTCGCCGCCCCACAGCGGCACCGCTCCGCCCCAGCCGGAGACCACGGCCACATACTGCTCGCCGTCCTGTTCCCAGGTGACCGGGGAGCCGACGACGCCGGAGCCAGTGTTGAACTTCCAGACCTCCTTGCCGGACTTGGCGTCGAACGCCTTCAGATAGCCCTCCGGCGTGCCGGTGAAGACGAGGTTGCCGCCGGTGGTCAGCACGCCGCCCCACAGCGGCGCCGGGTTCTTGTATTCCCAGACGATCTTGCCGGTCTTCGGGTCGATGGCGCGCAGCGCGCCGATGTAGTCGTCATAGAGCGGCTTGATGGTGAAGCCGGCGCCCAGATAGGCGGCACCCTTCTTGTAGGTGATCGGCTCGTTCCAGATGTCCATGCCCCATTCGTTGGCCGGGACGTAGAACAGCTCGGTCGCCGGGCTGTAGGCCATGGGCATCCAGTTCTTGGCGCCGAGGAAGGCCGGGGCGGCGAAGACCGACGTGCCCTTTTCCGCACCGACCGGGGTGCCCGGACGGTTGTCGTCGTTGTAGACCGGCCGCCCGGTCTTCACGTCGATCTCCTTGGCCCAGGTGATCTTGGTGACGAAGGGCGAGGCGCTGAGCAGCTTCCCGTTGGTGCGGTCCAGCACGTAGAAGAAGCCGTTGCGGTCGGCCTTGGCGCCGGCCTTGATGGTCTGGCCGTCCTTCTTCAGGTCGAAGGACACCAGCTCGTTGACGCCGTCGAAGTCCCAGCCGTCGTGCGGCGTGGTCTGATAGTGCCACTTGATGTCGCCGTTGGCCGGGTCGATGGCCAGGGTCGAGGAGGTGTAGAGGTTGTCGCCCGGACGCAGGTGCGAGTTCCAGGGCGCCGGGTTGCCGGTGCCGAAGAACAGCGTCTTGGTCTCCGGGTCGTAGGTGCCGCCCAGCCAGGTGGCGCCACCGCCGGTCTTGTAGAGATCGCCCGACCAGCTGGCGTTCATCACGCCGGTCATGGTCGATTCCTTGCCATTGAGGGTGCCCATGTTGCCCTCGATGGTCGGGCGCTGCCAGACCAGCTCGCCCGTCTCGGCGTCGCGCGCCTCGACCATGCCGATGATGCCGAACTCGCCGCCGGAATTGCCGGTGATGACCTTGCCGTCAACGATCAGCGGGGCGGCGGTCGCCGAATAGCCGGCCTTGTAGTCCTCGATCTTCTTCGACCAGACGACCTTGCCGGTGTCCTTGTTCAGCGCGACCAGACGGGCGTCCAGCGTCGCGAAGTAGATCTTGTCCTTGTAGAGCGCGGCGCCGCGGTTCACGACGTCGCAGCAGGGCATGATTCCTTCGGGCAGGCGGTGGTCGTACTGCCACTTCTTCTGCCCGGTCTTCACATCCACGGCGTAGAGGCGGGAGTAGGAGCCGGTCACGTAGATCGTGCCGTCATGGATGATCGGCTGCGACTCCTGCCCGCGCTGCTTCTCGCCACCGAAGGAGAAGGACCAGACCGGCACCAGCCCCTTGACGGTGTCCGGGTTCAGCTTGTCGAGCGGGCTGAAGCGCTGCGCCTGATGACCCATGCCGTAGGTCAGTACGTCGCCCGTCGACTTGGCGTCGTTCAGCAGGTCGTCGTTGCTGGGTCCGTCGGCGGCCAATGCGGGGCCGCCCAGACCAAGGCCGGCGGCCATGGCGCTTGCAAGCAGGCAGGTGCGGAAGAGACGCTTCATGGTGCGGATACCTCCCAGGGGAAATGGACAGCCGGAGTCGCGGGCAGAGGTCGTTTGCAGACGAATGGCGGAATCCGTCTGCCTTCTCCGCCCGTCCTCGGCTTCTTTTCGGAACAATCAGGGGTTCGACGCAGGGGCGACGCGGCATCGCGAAGCCCCTATCCTTCTGACAATAAAGCAGTTTACCGGCACCCCGATTGGGGTCCATTGGCAAATAGTCGAATGGGCGGAGCGTTCTGCTGGCACCGGGAAACGTTTCATTGAGAAGGGCGTCAGTTGACCCGCGGCAGGATTGCCCGCTCGATCCGCGGCCAGAGATGGGAGACGGAGCGCCGGTACTCCTCGCGCAGCACGCCCATCCCGGCGAAGCGCTCGGGGATCGGCGCGTCGAGCAGCTCGGCCATGTCGGCCCCGCCCTCCGCCCGCTCGCGCAGCGTACGGTCCAGCCAGGTCAGCCAGTCGCGGGTCTGGGCGATGGCCGCCTTGTCGGACCGGATGCGCCCGTGGTTGGGCACCAGCACCGTCACGTCCAGCGCGTCCAGGGCATCCAGCGCCGCCAGCCATCGGCCGATGTCGGCGTGGGGCGTCGTCGGCGTCCGGTCGGAGAAGACGACTCCGCCGGCGAACAGCACGCCCGTCGTCTCGTCCAGGATGGCGAGATCGGCGGCGGTGTGGCCCTCCAGCGGGATCAGCCGCAGCCGGTGCGCGCCGAAGACGACGGTCGAGCCATAGACCGCCTCGGTCGGGACCAGCGGCTCGGTGCCGCGCATCCAGTCGCCGACGAGGCGGTACATGTTCTCGGTCATCCCTTGCCCCTCGGCCTTGATGCCCTCGATGGTGCCGGGCAGCGCGGCGATGGGCACGTCGGCGAAGGCGCGGTTGCCCAGCCAGTAGTCGGGGTGCAGGTTGCTGACGAAGACCTTGCGGATCGGCTTGTCGGTGACGGTCGCGATGGCCGCGCGCATCTCCTCACCGAAGCGGCGCGACGGGCCGGTCTGGATCACGATCACCCCGTCGTCGGTCACGATGAAGCCGGGGTTGAGGATGTTGCCGCCGTTGCTGCGGGTGAAATGCTCCCGCGTGCCTTCGAAGACCCAGGTGTCCGGCGCGATGGCGACGGGTTTCAGCTGGTAGCTCAGCGGGCCGGCGGCCCAGCCCGGCGCGGCGGAGACGACCAGCAGCAGGAGAAGGGCGAGTAGCGCTCTCATGGCAGTGCCCCTTGCACCCAGGGCAGCGGGATGGCCGCCTTCACCTCGCCGCCCTGGTTGTCGCGCCCGTCGAGCGTCAGGCTGCGCGCGCCCGCTCCGGGCCGCACCTCCAGCGTGAAGACGGGGTTTTCGGACAGCGGCTCCGCCGTCTGGAGCCGGGCCAGCGCCCGCCCGTCGGCGTCGCGCAGGGTCAGCGCCTCGATGAAGTAGGCGGGAATGCCGGCGACCAGACCGGTGTCCATGGGGTGGCGGACGAGGAAGCGCACGCGCGTCGCCTTGTCCTCACCCGCCCCCTCACCCGCCCCCTCACCGGCCGGCGCCCAGGCGCGGCCCTGCACCTCGCCCACATGGTCGGCCCAGTCGGCGGCGGCGTAGGTGGCTGGCGGCGCGGTGCAGCCGCCGCCCGCCGCGTCGAGCAGCTTGCCCCCGATGTGCCACACTCCGTCCGGCGTGCGGGCGGCGGCGCGCAGCGGTGTCGCCTGCTGCACCTTGAAGCGCGTGGCGATCACCGGCTTCGCCGCCAGCGGCTGGAAGCGCAGGATGACCGGGAAGGGGTTGAGGTCGGCGAACAGCACCATCTCCTCCACCGCGCCCAGCGCCGTGGCGTCGGCCATCACCGGGACGGCGGCGGCGTTCTCGGCGTTGTCGGGGGCGGTGACGGTCACCCGCTCGTCGAACTGCACGGGGGCCGTTCCGAACAGCTCCGGCCGCAGCACGTCCCACATGACGGAGGCCAGCGGGTCGGCGGGGTCCGGCGGGCCGGCATAAGCCGGGCTGGAGAGCGCGGCCAGGAGCGCCGCGGCGGCGAGATGGCGGTTCATGGCGGTTTCCCCCTCCCTTGCGTCGTTGTTCTTGTGCGGGCTCTTGCCCCCTCCCTAACCCTCCCCCGCTCTCGGCGGACCAAAGGTCCGCCTGCCGCGTCAGCGCAAACCTTTGGTTTGCGCGAGAGCTACGCAGGGGAGGGAATCAAGCCCCTCCCCCTGCGAAGCGGGGGAAGGTTGGGAGGGGGGCAAGCACCGTCACTCCACCGGAATCGCGTTGTGCGTCACTCCATGCTTCCGGAAAATCTCCGGCAACGTCCCGTCCTCCAGCATCGCGGTCACCGCGTCGCCCACCGCATAGGCGAGATCGCGGGAGTTCTCCTTCACCGCCATGCCGATGTCCCAGCTCGACGCCATCATGCCGGGGAAGGTGACCGGGGTGATCGGGAAGCCGGCGGCGCGGTCGCCCAGCGCGGCCTCCACCTGGCTCTGCGTCGCGACGACGGCGGCGACGTCGCCCTTGACCAGGGCCTCGACCGCCTCGGGGATCGTCATGTAGTGGACCAGCCGCTCGCGCAGCCGCCCACCGAAGGCCCCCAGCAGATAGAAGTCGGGGATGCTGTCGATCTCCACCCCCACCGGCTCGTCGGGCAGGGAGGCCAGCATCGGCTGGGTCATGCGCATCGGGTTGCGGGCCAGCGCGAATCCTTCCCGCTGGTAGGGGCCGAACAGCACGGCCTCCGGGTTGCGCAGCCCGAACTCCTTCTGATAGGGCACATGCATCATCACGTCGGCCACGCCGCCCCCGACGACCGGGCCGCGCCACACCGCGTTGCGCAGGTCGTCCGACACGGCCTCCCCGGCGGTCAGCTCCATGAACTCGACGCCGACGCCCAGCCGCCCGGCGATGGCGCGGGCGATGTCCACGTCCACGCCGACCAGGGCGCCGCCCTTGCGGTGGGAGAAAGGCGGGTTGTCGCGATAAACCGCGACCATCAGCCGCCCGGCGGCCACCACGTCGTCCAACGGGCGCGCGCCGGCGCGCCGGGGGAGAACCCCGGCGGCCAGCGCGGCGGCGGCGAAGGACAGCAGCTGGCGCCGCGTCGGAAGCGCCTTCATTCCTCGTGCACCGTCTCCAGCCACGACCGGATCGCCCACAGCGCCTCCTGGCCCAGCGCCTCGCCGAAGCGCGGCATGTAGGTGACGCCGTTGCGGATGGAGCCGTTGGTCACCCGCTCCTTGAACCACTCGTCGCCCGCGTCGCCCTTCTCCAGATAGCGCAGGTCCGGGGCGATGCCGCCCGACACCGCGCCCAGCCCGTGGCAGCGCGCGCAATTCTGGTTGAAGGCGGAGGCGCCGATCTCGATCGCGCGCGGGTTGCCGCGGTAGGGGTTCGCGTCGCGCCAGTCCTCGCCCAGCTTGTCGAGGCCGGTGGTGTCCACGGCCTGGGGGGTCACGTCGCCATGGGCGAAGGCCGCGGTGGGGACAACCGTGGAGATGACGGCGGCCGCGCCGGTCAGGAAACCGGCCATCGCAAGCCGGAGAAGCCGTGCGTTCATAAGGGGCGTCCTCATTCAGAGAAGATGCGAATGGAGCGTTGTCCGTTGCCCCGGAGCATAGCGGGCGGTCCGTGCCGCCAATAATTGGACTTTGGTAGCAACCGTGCGTGGAGCCCCCCGCGATCGGACCGAATTGCTGTTTTCCGCCCGCGCAATCGTACCAAAGTTGCATTCCGGGACGCCGCCCGGCGGGGATACCCTGATCTCCCGAAACCAGGCGAGTGCAAACCCGCGATGCGTTTCAGCCTTTGGTTACCCTCCTTGATGCAGATCGCCTTGCTGGCCGGCGGGCTGTGCGCCCCGCCGGCCGCCTTTTCGCAGGAGGCGGCGACCGCGGACCTCTCAACCGTCCGCATCGCCTACCTGACGCAGGAGGTCGATCATCCCCCCGCCCTGTCCAACCTCGACGAACCGCCCGCCGACGAAGGGCTGGCCGGCGCCCGGCTGGCCGTGGCCGACAACAACAGCACGGGCCGCTTCCTCAAGCAGCGCTTCGAGCTGGAGGCGGTGACCGTCCCCATCGACGGCGACCCGGCGCAGGCGCTGCGCGACCTCGCCGCCGCCGGGCACCGCATCGTCGTGCTGGACCTGCCCGGCGAGGCGCCCGGCGCCCTGGCCCGCCTGCCGGAGGCGGCGAACCTGCTGCTGTTCAACGCCGGCTCGACCGACGACAGCCTGCGCAACGCGCTGTGCGCGCCCAACCTGCTGCACACCGCCCCCGACCGCGCCATGCTCGCCGACGCGCTGGCCCAGTATCTGGCGGTGAAGCGCTGGACGAAATGGCTGCTGATCGTCGGCACCCGGCCCGAGGACCGGCTCTACGCCGCCGCGGTGAAGCGGGCGGCCAAGCGCTTCGGCGCCGAGGTGGTCGAGGAGAAGACCTGGAGCGAGGACCACGACGCCCGCCGCACCGCCCAGGCCGAAATGCCGGTCTTCACCCAGGGCAAGCGGCACGACGTGGTGATCGTCGCCGACGAGATCGGCGACTTCGGCGACTATGTGCTCTACCGCACCTGGGAGCCGCGCCCGGTCGTCGGCACGCAGGGCCTCGTCCCCACCAACTGGCACCGCGCCCACGAGGCCTGGGGGGCCGCACAGCTCCAGTCCCGCTTCAAGGCCGCCGCCCAGCGGACCATGCTGCCCCGCGACCACGCCGTCTGGTCCGCCATCCGCGCGGTGGGCGAGGCGGCGACCCGCACCCGCTCCACCGATCCGGCGGCGCTGGCCGCCCACATCCGCGGGCCGGACTTCACGCTGGCCGCCTTCAAGGGCGTGCCGCTGTCCTTCCGCAGCTGGGACGGGCAGTTGCGCCAGCCGGTGCTTCTCGCCGCCGACCGCTCTCTGGTCTCCGTCTCGCCGCAGGACGGCTTCCTGCATCCCAGGACCGAACTCGACACGCTGGGCCACGACCAGCCCGAAACGGCCTGCCGCCGTTGATGGGCCGTCGCTGACCTTCCCCAAACGCTTCCGCCGATAAGGACGCCGCCCCGATGACCACCGCCCGCTCCCTTCTCCTCGCCGCGCTGCTGGCAGGCTGCGCCGCCCCCGCCCTGGCGGAGACCGTCTATGTCTCGAACGAGAAGGACAACACCCTGTCGATCATCGACGGCGCGACCCTGACGGTGACGGAGACGGTGAAGGTCGGGCGGCGCCCGCGCGGCATCACGCTGAGCGCGGACGGCAAGCACCTCTACATCTGCGCCAGCGACGACGACACGGTGCAGGTGATGGACCTCGCGACCAGGAAGATCCTGCACAACCTGCCCTCGGGCGAGGACCCGGAGCTGTTCGCCCTGCATCCCGACGGCAAGCATCTGTTCATCGCCAACGAGGAGAGCAACGTCGTCACCATCGTCGACGTGCCGAGCCGCAAGGTCGCCTATCAGGTGGATGTCGGGGTGGAGCCGGAGGGCATGGCGGTCAGCCCCGACGGCAAATGGGCGGTGAACACGTCGGAGACGACGAACATGGTCCATTGGATCGACACCGAGAAGCGCGCCGTCGTCGACAACACGCTGGTCGACGCCCGCCCGCGCTACGCCCAGTTCAACAAGGACGGCAGCCGCCTGTGGGTGTCGGCGGAGATCGGCGGCACCCTGTCGGTGATCGACACGGCCAGCCGCAAGGTGGCGCAGACCATCCGCTTCAAGATCAAGGGCGTCCCCCAGGACCGCATCCAGCCGGTGGGCGTCAAGCTGACCGACGACGGGCGCTACGCCTTCGTGGCGCTCGGCCCGGCCAACCACGTCGCGGTGGTGGACGCCCAGACCTTCGCGGTGAAGGACTATCTGCTGGTCGGCCGCCGCGTCTGGCAGCTCGACCTGTCCCCCGACCAGAAGCGGCTCTACGCCACCAACGGCGTGTCGGGCGACGTGTCGGTGATCGACGTGGACAGCCTGAAGGTCGTCAAGTCGATCAAGGTCGGCCGCTACCCCTGGGGCGTCGCGGTGAAGGGCTAAGCGGGTGAAAGGGTAAGGGCATGGCGGAACCGGCGCTGTCGGTCGAAGGGCTGAGCTACGCCTACGGGCGCAGCGCCTTTGCGCTGAAGGACGTGTCGCTGGCGGTCGGGGCGGGGTCCTTCACCGCCCTGCTCGGCCCCAACGGGGCGGGCAAGACGACTCTGTTCGCGCTGGTCACCCGCCTGTTCGAATCGCCGGGCGGCACCATCCGCATCGGCGGCGTCGATCTGCGGCGGGAGCCGGCCAGGGCGCTGGCCCGCATGGGGGTGGTGTTCCAGCAGCCGACGCTCGACCTCGACCTGACGGTGCGGCAGAATCTGCTCTATTTCGCGGCCCTGCACGGCATCCCCCGCCGCACCGCCGAGGCGCGGGCGCGGGAGTCGCTGGAGCGGCTGGGCATGGCGGAACGCATCGGCGAGACGGTGCGGGCGCTGAACGGCGGCCACCGCCGCCGGGTGGAGCTGGCCCGCGCCCTGCTGCACGAGCCGGCCCTGCTGGTGCTGGACGAGCCGACCGTCGGGCTGGACGTTCCGGCGCGGCGCGCCATCGTCGAGCATGTCCACGCGCTGTGCCGCGAGCGCGGCATCGCCGTGCTCTGGGCCACCCACCTGATCGACGAGATCGGCGAGGGCGACCGGGTGGTGGTGATCCACCGCGGTCGGGTCCGCGCCGCCGGCCCGGTGGCGGAGGTGAACCGCGCGACCGGAGCGGACTCGCTGACCGAGAGCTTCACCCGGCTGACCGCGAAGGAGGCGGCGTGACGGCCTTTGCCCATAATGGCCCCGCCCATTACGCCCGCGCGCTTGGCGGGATCGTCGGGCGCGAGGTGCTGCGCTTCGTCCACCAGCGGGAACGCTTCCTGTCGGCCCTGGTGCGCCCGCTGCTCTGGCTGTTCGTCTTCGCGGCGGGCTTCCGCGCGGCGCTGGGCATCGCCATCACCCCGCCCTACGAGACCTACATCCCCTACGAGGTCTACATCGTCCCCGGCCTCGCCGGGATGGTGCAGCTGTTCAACGGGATGCAAAGCTCGCTGTCGATGGTCTACGACCGCGAGATGGGCAGCATGCGGATGCTGCTGGTCAGCCCCCTGCCCCGCTGGTTCCTGCTGACGGCGAAGCTGCTGGCCGGGACGGCGGTGTCGATCCTCCAGGTCTATGCCTTCCTCGCCGTCGCCTGGGTCTACGGGGTGCAGGCGCCGCCGCTCGGCTACGTGACGGTGCTGCCGGCGCTGGTGGTCAGCGGGCTGATGCTGGGGGCGCTGGGGATGCTGCTGTCCTCGGCCATCCGCCAGCTGGAGAATTTCGCGGGCGTGATGAACTTCGTCATCTTCCCGACCTTCTTCCTGTCCACCGCGCTCTATCCGCTGTGGAAGATGCAGGAGGCGGGGGAGCTTCTCCATGCCCTGTGCACCGTCAACCCCTTCAGCCAGGCGGTCGAGCTGATCCGCTTCGCGCTCTACCAGCAGGTCAACCTGCCGGCACTGGGCTGGACGGTGCTGGCGCTGGCGCTGTTCCTGGGCGGGGCGATCTACGGCTACAACCCGGCGCAGGGCTTCCTGGCACGGAAGACGGGCGGGGAGTAGGCGGCACCCCTCACAGGATGCTGCCGAACCCGTTGGTGATCGGGTAGCGCCGCTCGCGGCTGAACTGCCGCCGGGTGATCTTCGGGCCGGGAGGCGCCTGGCGGCGCTTGTATTCGGCCAGATGCAGCATGCGCCAGACCGCGTTCACCACCTCCGGCGCGTGGCCGCGGGCGACGATCTCCGCGACGCCCAGATCCTCCTCGATCAGGCAGCGCAGGATGTCGTCCAGCGCCTCGTAGGGCGGCAGCGTGTCCTGGTCGGTCTGGCCGGGCCTCAGCTCGGCGGTCGGCGCCTTGACCAGCACCCGCTCCGGAACGACGCGGCCCGCCGGGCCGAGCGCGCCCTCCGGCACATGCGCGTTGCGCCAGCGCGCCAGCGCGTAGACCGTCGTCTTGTAGACGTCCTTCAGGACGGCGTAGCCGCCGCACAGATCGCCGTAGAGCGTGGCGTAGCCGACTGACATCTCCGACTTGTTGCCGGTGGACAGCACCATGGGGCCGAACTTGTTCGACAGCGCCATCAGCGTGACACCGCGCGACCGCGCCTGGATGTTCTCCTCCGTGACGTCCGGATCGCGCCCGGCGAAGGCCGGCCGGAGCATCCGCTCGAACGCCTCCATCGCCGGGACGATGGGAACGGTGTCGAGCCGGCAACCGAGCAGCTCCGCCGACTCCGCGGCGTCGTCCTGGCTCTCCGGCGCGGTGTGGGGCGACGGCATCATCACGCCGTGCACCCGGTCGGCGCCCAGCGCGTCCACCGCGATGGCCGCCGACAGCGCCGAGTCGATGCCGCCCGACAGGCCGAGGATGACGCCGGGGAAACGGTTCTTGGTCACATAGTCGCGCAAGGCCAGGACCAGCGCCGCGTAGACCGACTCCAGCTCGTCCGGCGGGGCGACGCACTCCGTGTCGGCGCAGCTCCACACATCGTCCTCGCCGCGCTCCCAGCGGGTGATCAGCAGATGCTCGGCGAAGGCCGGAGCCTGCGCCACCAGCCGGCGGTCGGCGCCCAGCGCGAAGCTGGCGCCGTCGAAGACCAGCTCGTCCTGCCCGCCCACCTGATTCACGTAGAGCAGCGGCAGGCCGGACTCGGTGACCCGCCGCACGGCGAGCTGCACGCGCCGGTCGTGCTTGCCCAGCTCGAACGGGCTGCCGTTGGGGACCACCAGGATCTCCGCCCCGCTTTCCGCCAGCGTCTCGATCACGTCGGCGGACCACATGTCCTCGCAGATCGGAACGCCCAGCCGCACGCCGCGGACGTTGATCGGGCCGGGCAGCGGGCCGGGGTCGAAGAGGCGCTTCTCGTCGAAGACGCCGTAGTTCGGCAGGTCCACCTTGAAGCGGGTCGCCGCGATCCGCCCGCCGTCGAGCAGCAGGGCGGCGTTGTGGCGTTTGCCGCCGTCGCGCCAGGGCGCGCCGACCAGCAGGGCCGGCCCGCCGTCCGCCGTCTCGGCGGCGAGTTCACGAACCGCCTGCTCCACCACGTCCAGGAAGAAGGGCTTCAGCACCAGATCCTCCGGCGGGTAGCCGGTCACCGCCAGCTCCGGGCAGACCATCAGGTCGGCGCCGCGCGCGGCGGCCTCCGCCCGCGCGTTGCGGATGCGGTCGAGGTTGGCGGTGATGGCGCCGACGGTCGGGTTGATCTGGGCCAGCGCGATGGAAAGGCGGTCGGTCATGGCGGCGTCGTCCGGTGAAGCGGCGGATCGGCGACACCGTAACAGCCGGAGGCCGGGGGCGGAAGCGGCGCACGGCCACAGCGGAACCGCGCCACCGCACGCTGTGTTGCCGGAAGGACAGGACGCCAACAGAAGGATGACCGGTCATGCAGAAGCCCGGGCAAGGTTCCGGTGCCACGACCTCCGTCTGGATGGACCGCGGCGGGGCGGCGATGCCCGCCGGAACGGTCGCCCCCACCGCCGCGGCGCTGGGCGCCCTGCGGCCCGACCGATCACCCGACGTGATCGTCATCGGGGCGGGCATCGCCGGGGTGACCACGGCCTATCTGCTCCAGCGCTCCGGCAAGTCGGTCCTGCTGCTGGACGACGGGCCGCCGGGCAGCGGCGAGACCGGGCGCACCACGGCGCATCTGTCCAACGTCATCGACGACCGCTTCACCGAGATCGAACGGCTGCACAGCGGGTCCGGCGCCCGCATGGCCGCGGACAGCCACGGCGCCGCCATCGACACCATCGAGCGGATCGCCCGCGAGGAGGGAATCGACTGCGGCTTCGCCCGGCTCGACGGCTATCTGATGCTGGCGCCGGGGCAGGACCCCGCCACCCTGGACCGCGAGCGCGACGCCGCCCGCCGCGCCGGGCTGGACGATGTGGAGCGGCTGGACGCCCCGCCCATCCGGCATCCCGGCCCCTGCCTGCGCTTCCCCCGGCAGGCGCGCATCCACGCGCTGGACTATCTGGCCGGGCTGACCCGCGCCTTTCTGGCGCGCGGCGGCGCGCTGGCCACCGGGGCCCATGTCTCCACGGTCCGGCAGGACGGGGAGCGCGTGCGCGTCGAGGCCGGGCCGGACCACGCGCTGGTCGAGGCCGCCGCGGTGGTCGTCGCCACCAACTCGCCGATCAGCGACCGCTTCGCCATCCATTCGAAGCAGGCGCCCTACCGCACCTACGCCATCTCCGTGCGGGTGCCGAAGGGCAGCGTGCCCGACGCCCTCTATTGGGACACGCTCGACGCCTATCACTACGCACGGCTCCAGCCGGAGGCCGACCACGACCGGCTGATCGTCGGCGGCGAGGACCACAAGACCGGCGAGGCCCGCGACATGGCGGAGCGCTGGGCCGCGCTGGAAGCCTGGACGCGCGCGCATTTCCCCCAGGCCGGGGCGGTCGAGCACCGCTGGTCCGGGCAGGTGATGGAGCCCTTCGACGGGCTGGCCTTCATCGGCCCCGACCCGGCCTATGGCGGGCGGGTCTTCGTGGCGACCGGCGACAGCGGCATGGGCATGACCCACGGCACCATCGCCGGGCTGGTGCTGTGCGAGCTGATCCACGGCAGCGGCAGCCCCTGGGCCGCGCTGTACGATCCCGGCCGCAAGATGACCAGCACGCTCGGCACCTACCTGCGGGAGAATCTGGACGCGGCCCGCCACTTCCTGCCCTATGTCCAGGGCCCGGAGCTGGAGGGGGAGGACCGCATCGAACCCGGTCAGGGGGCGGTCCTGAAGTCGGGCGTCTGGCCCGTCGCCGTCTTCCGCGACGAGTCGGGGGCGCTGCACCGCCGCTCCGCCATCTGCCCCCATCTGAAATGCGTGGTGCGCTGGAATCCCGGCGAACGGAGCTGGGACTGCCCCTGCCACGGCTCCCGCTTCGCCGTGGATGGGACGGTTCTGAACGGCCCGGCCACCCAGCCCCTTGCGGCCATGGAGGACTCCGCAAGCAAAAACTGATAAAATCCTTCGAAACCGAAGAGTTTCGACCGGGCGTTGCAGGAGCCCTGCGACGAATTAACCTGTGGTAAAGGACTCCGGTACGATCATACCCTTACGGCGAAACAATCACGCGCGGGAGGCGGCGATGTATTACTCGGAAATGTCCGGACCGACAGGGACGACCAGCACGGTCCTGCAACAGGCGAACAACGCCAAGAAGGCAACCGAGAGCAAGGCCGCGGACGGCGCCAAGGCCGCCACCACGACCGACGCCGCGACTCCCGCGAAAAGCGCCAGCCCGGCCTACACGATCAGCCAGTCGATGGAGAACCTGCTCGACAACCTGTCGGGCAAGAAGCCCGCGGCGGCGGGCGCCGACGGCGCGAACGCCGGTGCTGCGGGCGATGCGGCCGCCGGCGGCAAGACCGGCGCCCAGGCCATGGCCGACCGGGCCAAGCAGGCCGAGCAGATCATGCAGAAGGCGCTGGAGCAGTCCAAGGGCCTCTCCGGCCTGTTCGAGAAGGCCATCGACAACATGGCCGGCGACCTCGGCAGCCTGCTCGGCGGGCTGGGCATGTCGGACGACGACGTGAAGGGTGCCGTCGGCGATTTCGGCAGCGCCATGAAGGACAAGCTGAAGTCCATGGATTTCAGCCAGATGGGCATGAGCATGGAGGAAGCCCGGTCGCAGTGGTCCATCGAGTCCCGCGGCATGGAGCTGACCATCCAGGACGGCGACAAGTCGGTCCGCATCTCCTTCGCCAAGTCCACCCTGGACTTCACCCGCGAGGACCGCGGCCTGTCGGCCACGCTGAACGCGGACGGCTCGGGCAGCGCCATGTTCTCCGCCGCCACGACCAAGGTGTCCGGCAAGGCCACCGGCATGATCGTCCGCGCCAACGGCTTCAGCGACGATGAGATCAAGGGCGTCCTGGAGAAGCTGAACGGCATGGCCGCGAAGGGCGGGATGAACGGCCTCGGCGCGCTGACCCCGACCAAGAGCGCCGATGGTGTGATGCACCTGAACCTGGACCTGTCGCAGCCCATCGCCGGCCTGACCGACGGCAGCAGCGCCGCCAAGGGCGGCACCGCGGCGGAAGCGCCCCAGAAGGTGGACATCACGGCGTGAGGCGGCGCGGGCCGTTTTCCCGTTCCCGCGAAGGGGGTTCCCGCAAAAGGGGTGCGATCTGTGATAACGGGGGCCCATGCTTGCCGTTGAGCCGGCTGCCCGTATAGAAGCGGCTTTCGCTGTTTCGGAGATTCGCTTCCCCATGACCGACCGCAACGCCGTGCTGGCCGCGAACCGGGCTTTCTATCAGGCCTTCACCGCGCGCGACTTCCCCGCCATGGACCGGCTGTGGGCCTCCCGCCTGCCCGTATCCTGCATCCATCCCGGCTGGACCATTCTGTTCGGCCGGGAGGCGGTGGTGTCGAGCTGGCAGGACGTGCTGCGCGCCCCCCGCGGCCCGGCGGTGCAGTCGCGCAACGAACGCGTCAGCCTGTACGGCGACACCGCGGTCGTCCTCTGCGAGGAGATCGTGGGAGACGCGGTCCTGGCCGCGACCAACCTGTTCGCGCGCGAGGACGGCGAATGGCGGCTGGCCCACCATCAGGCCGGACCGATCGCCGAGCCGGCTTCGCAGATCCTGACGCCTCCCGACCGCCCGCCACCCGGCGGCCTGCTGCACTGACCGCGGCCTCTCATCCGCCTTCCGCGTCTCAGCGGCGCTCCGCCGCGTTCTCCAGATGCCAGATCAGGTCGCCCACCACCCGGTCGGCGGCGATGCGCTCGGGGTCGCTGTTGGTCAGCGCCACCGCGGCCCATCGGTGCGCGCGTGAAAAGGCGATGTAGGCGTTGAAGCCGCCGGTGGAGCCGGAATGCCAGAGGATCGGCGTGCCGTCCGCCGCCCAGGCGACGAACCAGCCCAGCGCCATCGCCCCCTGCCCCAGCGCCCCCGGATCGCGCAGCGCCCGCCCGTCCACCTGCACCGACTGGGCGAGCGCCAGGGTCGCGGCGGTCTCGCCGTCGCAGGCGGCCTTTCCCAGGCCGGTGCAGTCGCCCATGTTGGCGCGCAGCCAGCGCAGCAGGTCGTCGGCGGTGGAATAGAGGCCGAAGGAGGGCTGCATGGCCGGCGCCTCCCAATCGGGCACCACCTGCCCGCGGGCGTGGCCCACCGCCTTGCGGGCGCGCTGACCGGCGTTGGGCGCCAGGGTGGTGTCGGTCATGCCGAAACGCTCGGTGACCACCCGCTTCAGAAGGGTCTCGTACGGGATGCCGGAGGCGGTGGACAGGGCCTCCCCCAGCACCGCCATGCCGACGTTGGAATAGCGGAAGCGCGTGCCCGGCGGCACCGTCAGGCTGAAGCCGGACAGCCAGGCCCCCACCTCCTCCCGCGTCAGCGGCTTGTAGGGGTTGCGCGGGTCCTCCAGCCGGCTCCAGGAGAAGCGCGGCGTCTCCGGCACGTTGGGCAGCCCCGCCGTGTGGGTGGCGAGGTCGAGCAGGCGGATCGGCGTGCCGTCATAGTCCGGGGCGTGAACCGGCTTGGGCAGATGGCGGGCCAGCGGGTCGGTCGGGGCGACGCGCCCGGCGCGGATCAGTTCGGCCAGGATGGTGCCGGTGAAGGGCTTGGTCAGCGAGGCGATCTGGAACAGGGTGCGCCCGTCCGGCGGGCCGCCATCGGGCCGCCCGCTGTCGCCCCGACCGACGACGAGGCTGCGCCCGTCGCGGATCACCCCGACGACGATGCTGCCCGCCCCCGCCTCGGCCAGCCGGCGGTCGGCCAGCGCCGTCACCGCCTCGCCCAGACGGTCCGGGGCCACCGCGTCCGCCGGGGCGGGGGCCGTCGCCCAGACGGTGAGCGCAAGAAACGACACGACACCGAGCACCGGCCCCCGCATCCCCAGCCTCCGTCATCGCGCGCGGAATGGACGCGCTGAGGGAAGAGTGGGAAGCGGTCCCGCCCGCGGGTACGGCCGCGGACGGACATCACGCCAACGGAGCAGCCGGCCCCGGCCGGGTTAGACCGGTGAGAGGTGGCTCACTCGGTCGAATTCTGCTCGGTCGAATTCTACTCGGCCGAATTTCACTCGGTGGGTATCTCCGCCTGAGGCGGGCGGCGGTCCTTCACGATGGTCAGGGGCACGTCGTCGGCGGCGATCTCGATGATCGGCTGGCCGCCCAGCAGGCTGGGGCACTGCTTCACCTGGGTGAAGGCCATGAAGAAATCCGCCTTGCGCCAGTCCAGCCCGGTGCCGTTGACCAGCTTCAGCCAGGGCGGCAGCTCGAAGCGTACGGCCAGCGTGTTGCCGCAGACCGACAGGGTGTACTGACGCGACGGCGCCTTGCCGCCGTTCTCGCGCTCGACCAGCGCGACCAGCTCGGCCAGCGCTTCGTGCTGGGAGTTGCCCCAGTAATCCAGCTCGAACCGGCTCTCGGCCCCCTTCAGACCGCCGGTGAACTGGTTGTAGTAGACGTACTGGTTCGGGTGCATGGCGCCGAGCTGCCACGCGTACAGCACGGCCACCGCGATGGCGGCGGCCCCGTACGCCTGCCCCGTACGCCGGCCCAGCGCCTCGGCCCCGCTCCACAGCCGGTCGAAGGCGATGCCGGCCAGCACCGTCATCGGCGGCGCCACGAACAGGAAATGGCGGATGCCGTTGTAGACGGACGGGCGCATCAGCATGAACAGGATCACCGGCAGGAAGGCCGCCAGCGCCAGCGGCACCCAGCGCACCGCCCCGAAGGCGCCGTCCACGCTCCGCCAGCCGCCGCGCGCCGCCCACAGGACGGCCAGCACCACCGCGGCCAGGGTGCCCAGCAGCACCGCCTCCGGCAGCTTCACCCCCAGATAGACCGGCAGATAGAGCGCCGGCGGGGCGGCGGAGCTGACCATCTGCCCCATGAACAGCGTCTGGATGTCGATGGGGAAGTGCGAGACGACGCGCAGCGCCTCCAGCGGGTTCAGCGGCTTCTGCACAGCCCAGGGCCAGAACAGCGCCATCACCGCGTAGGCCAGCGGAATGGCCGGCAGCAGGGGCGGCACGGCGCGCCGGACGACGCCCAGCGCCGGCCGCAGCCCGCCCTGCCACGCCACCAGCACCACATAGAGCGCCAGCGCCACCGCGAGGTAGAAGCCGGCCAGCACCCCGCCCACCCGGATCGACAGGGTCAGGCCCAGCGCCAGCCCGAACTTCAGCACCGCGCTGCGGCGCGGGGCCGGCATCTGGCCGATGATGCGGGTGGCGAAATAGAGCGTCCACACCATGCCCGCGGCGAAGGGCACGTCCTTGGTGTTGTTGAACATGGCGCCGTAATAGACGCCGGACAGCGCCAGCAGCGCCGCCGCCAGGAAGCCCGCCCGCGGCCCGGCCAGCAGCCGGGCGTAGCGCCAGCAGCCGGCGATGCCCAGCACCCCGACCAGCGCGCAGAGCAGGTGGCGCGTCTCGTACTCCTCGAACGGGGAGATCGGGACCACCAGGGCGGTCACCAGATCGAACAGCCCGCCATAGAGGTACAGGTCCTTGAAATGGAAGGCCGACCGGTCGGTGAAGCCGGACAGGTAGAAGGACAGCAGCTTCTTGCCGTAGATGTGCTGCACCTCCTCGTCGGTGCTGATCCCGTAATTCCGGAAGGTCAGCCCGGCGAGGATGATCAGGCACAGCAGAAGCGCGCGCGCCATGTCGTCCCACAGGGCGCCGGCGCGGCGCTGGGACAGAGCGCCCGCCGGGGGCGTCGCCCCGAGGGGATTCAGGCCGAGCGGCGGCATCAGGCTCATGAAGGGCGGTCCTCGCTTCCGGGCCGGCGCCAAGCGCCTGCATTGGCCCCCGGATTGGCCGCCAAATTGGATGCCGGAGCGGCGGCCTCGTCCTCGAAGCCGTGCGCGGAACGGACGATGTAGAGGGGGCGCCCCTTCACCTCGTTGAACACGCGGCCCAGATAGTCGCCGATGACCCCCAGCGTGACGAGCTGGATGCCGCCCATGAACAGCACCGCGGCCAGCAGCGATTCATAGCCGGGCACGTCGATGCCGTAGATCAGGGTGCGCAGCAGGCGCAGCAGGATGTAGACGAAGGCGAAGCCGGAGATCGCCATGCCCACCAGGCTCCACACCCGCAGCGGGAAGGTGGAGAAGGCGGTCAAGCCGTCGAAGGACAGGCTGAGCAGCTTCAGGAAGCCCCACTTGGTCTCGCCACCCGCGCGCTCCCCCTGCTCGTAGGGGATGCTGGCCTGACGGAAGCCGACCCAGGCGAAGATGCCCTTCATGAAGCGCGTGCGTTCCGGCATGCGGTTGATGACGTCGACCACCCGGCGGTCCATCAGCCGGAAGTCGCCGACCTCGCGCGGCAGCTTGACCTCCGACAGGTTGTCGAAGATCCAGTAGAAGGCGCGGGCGAACATCCGGTGCTTCAGGCTCTGCCCCACCCGCGCGTGGCGCACGGCGACGACCACGTCGTAGCCCTCGCGCCATTTGGCGAGGAACTGCGGCAGCAGTTCCGGCGGGTGCTGCAGGTCGGCGTCCATCGGCACCACGGCGTCGCCGGTGGTGTGGCGCAACCCCGCCGACAGGGCCAGTTCCTTGCCGAAGTTGCGCGACAGGTCGACCACCTTGACCCGCGGGTCGGCGTCATGGACGTCCAGCAGGCGGTCGAGCGTGTCGTCGCGGCTGCCGTCGTTGACGCAGACCACCTCCCACTCGGCGTCCAGCCGGTCGAGCACCGGCACCAGCCGCTCGAACAGCGCCGCGATGTTGGGGCCTTCGTTGTAGAAGGGGATCACCACCGACAGGCGCCCCCGCTTCGTGCGGGCGGAACGCGACGGCTTCGGGGCGGAAGCGGCGTCGCTCGGCCTGGGGGCGGTGGTGGGGGCGGCGGTGGGGGCGGTGCTGGCGGAAGCCGCCAGAGTGGGCGCGTCGGTCAGGGACATGGCCGGCCGTTGGGTAAGATCATCACGAGCCGGGTCGGAGGGGTCCAGGCAGGCGTCCCCGGCGGGGCGCTTCGCCCTTTGGCATATAGCACGATACATGCGGATGAGCAAAACGCCTCTATTGTGACCATCCACGGCCTAAGCCGTGACCAGCACGCCGCTGGAGCCGGTGCCGGAACGGCCCGTCGCTGTGGGCTAACGCCGCGGGCAGGACAAATATTCCAAGCCCCCGCGAAACCGCCAGAACCCGGAAGGATAAGGACATCCCCAAGGGTGCGCGGACCGCCGCGCGCGACCGTTTTCGAGAGCTGGAAACCAGTTGGCACACTTAATGAATTGGTAAGCGGACACTGCCATGTTTTGTATCTAAACCATTCAGCCTCATCCGGAGTTTTCCCGACCATGAGCCTGTTCAACCATCTGCGGGTCGGCACCAAGATCACGGCGGCGAACGCCGGGGTTCTCCTCTTCCTGGTCGCCATCGGCGGCATCGGGGTGTACGCCCTGATGGACGCGAAGAACGGCTTCGCGACCTATCAGACGCTGGCCCGCCAGACCACCGAGGTCGGGCGCATCCAGGCGACGATGCTGGAGGTCCAGCTCCAGGCCAAGACCTTCCTGCTGACCGGCAGCGAGGAGGCCGCCCACACGGTGGACTCGCTGGCCGCCGACCTCGACGGGCGGATCGACGAGGCCAAGACCCTGTTCACCGAGCCGACGCTGAACCGCACGGTGACGCAGATGGACAACGAGCTGGGCCAGTACCGCGAGGCCTTCACCCGCATCATGGAGTTCCAGGCGACCCGCAACGAGGCGGCGGCGGAGCTTCTGGACCTCGGGGTCAAGATGGAGAAGGCGCTGAGCGGCGTCATGGACAGCGCCTACGCGGACGGCGACACCGAAGCCGCCTATCAGGCGGGCATGGCGGCCCGCCATTTCCTGGCCGCCCGCAACAACGTCAACCGCTTCCTGACCGACGGCTCGGCGGAGAGCGCCGACAGCTTCCGCAAGGAGCTGCAGAACGCCCGCGAGCGCGGCAACGCGATGCTCGCCAAGCTGACCGAGCTGGAGCGCCGCCGCGGCGCCTCGTCCTTCCTGGCCTACCAGCGCGTCTTCGCCACCCAGTTCGAGAAGGCGGTCGTCGCCACCACCAAGCGGGACGAGCTGGTCTCGCAGGTGCTGGAGACGCTCGGCCCGACCGTCAACGCGCGGGTTGAGCAGCTGCGCGACGCCAGCGCCCGCCAGCAGGCGGCGCTCGGCGCCACCGCCACGGAGAACATCGACCGCGCCCGGACGATGACCACCGCCGCCGCCGTGGTCGCCGTCCTGCTCGGGCTGCTCTCCGCCCTGCTGATCGGGCGCGGCCTGTCGCGGCCCATCGTCTCGATGACCGACACCATGACCCGTCTGGCCGGCGGCGACCGCCGGGTGGACGTGCCGGGCCTGGACCGCGGCGACGAGATCGGCGGCATGGCCAAGGCCGTGGAGGTCTTCAAGCACAGCCTGATCGAGGCCGACCGCATGGCCGCGGAACAGGCCGCCGAGCATGAGACCCGCCGCGAGCGGTCGGAGCGCATCGACTCCCTGACCCGCGAGTTCGACCGCATGGTGATGGAGGTGCTGTCCCGCGTCTCCTCCGCCGCCACCCAGCTCAACAGCACGGCCCAGGGCATGTCGGCCACCGCCGAGCAGACCACCCGGCAGGCCAGCGCCGTCGCCGCCGCCTCCACACAGGCGACCGCCAACGTGGAGACCGTCGCCGCCGCCGCGGAGGAGCTGTCCAGCTCGATCCAGGAGATCAGCCGGCAGGTCGCCCAGAGCAACAGCATCGCCGGGCAGGCGGTCAGCACCGCCGAGCGGACCGACGCCACCGTGCGCGGTCTGGTCGATGCCGCCCAGCGCATCGGCGAGGTGGTGCAGCTCATCAACGACATCGCCAGCCAGACCAACCTGCTGGCGCTGAACGCCACCATCGAGGCGGCGCGTGCGGGCGAGGCCGGCAAGGGCTTCGCCGTCGTGGCGAGCGAGGTCAAGAGCCTCGCCAACCAGACCGCCAAGGCGACCGAGGACATCTCCGGCCAGATCGCCGGCATCCAGCAGGTCAGCCGCGAGGCGGCCGGTGCCATCGCCGAGATCGGCCGCGTGATCGGCGAGATCAGCCACATCTCCACCACCATCGCCGCGGCGGTCGAGGAGCAGGGTGCGGCCACCCAGGAGATCAGCCGCAACGTCCAGCAGGCCGCCCGCGGCACGCAGGAGGTGTCCGGCAACATCGCCGGGGTGACCCAGGCGGCGGAAGCCACCGGCGACGCCTCCCGCCAGGTGCTGGACGCCGCCGACGGGCTGAGCGGCGAGGCGGAGGGGCTGCGCGGCTTCGTCTCCCGCTTCCTGACCGACATGCGGGCGGCCTGACGGCCTTTTCTTCACCCCTCCTCCATCCGATTGCGATGGAGGAGGGGTTTTTCTTGCGCCGCGCCGGCCCTGTTGGGCAAATAGGGGCCATTGCGCACCCCGGACTGCCTTTCCCATCATGATCCTGACTCCGATCCCGGCCGAGACGATGCCGGAGGCCCTGGCGACCTTCGAGCGCCTGCTGGCCGGCAAGCCCCTGCCCCTCGCCGCCTTCCGGCGCATCGCCGCGACATGGCCGGTGCCCGGCGGCGTCGACACGCCGGAGCAGCGCGCCGAGGCGGTGCGGCTGGCCCACGCCCACGGCATCGGCACGCTGGACGAGCCGCCGAACGCCTCCTTCATGTGGGACGGGGAGGTCATCCGCACCGACGTGGAATCCACGGTCATCGTGCATGAGGTCGCCCACTGGCTGGTCGCGGCGCCCGAGCGCCGCGCGCTCTACGACTTCGGCCTGGGGCCGGGGCCGGAGACGACCCTGCGCAAGGAGGCGCGCAGCCAGCAGAAGCTGACCTTCGAGGAGTGCATGCACGAGGAGCAGCAGACCTCCCTGCTGGGCGTGCTGTGGGAGGCCGAGCTGGGCCAGCCGGCGATCCTCGCCTTCCTGGAGCAGAACTGGATGGAGCGCTGGGAGCGGGAGAGCACCGCCGCCTTCTTCATCCGCCATGTCGAGGAACTCTTCACCCGCGGCCTGATCGACGCCGAGGGCCGCCCGTCCACGGCGCGCGCCTGGGCGGATGGACGGATGCAGGCGGCCTGACATTCGCACTGCCCATAAATCAATCATAACACCCCTGGAGGCTGGACCGTCATGACCCGCAACCTGCTTACGCTGGCCTCCGCGCTGGCCCTGCTCGCCACCCCGGCGGCGGCGGACACGCTGAAGATCGGCATGATCACCACCCTGTCCGGCCCCGGCGCGGGGCTGGGCATCGACATCCGCGACGGCTTCGCGCTGGCGGTGGAGCATGCGGGCGGCAAGCTGGGCGGGCAGGACACCCAGGTCATCGAGGCGGACGACCAGCAGAAGCCCGACGTCGCCGTCGGCCTCGCCAACCGCATGGTCGAGCGCGACCGCGTGCAGGTGGTGACCGGCGTGGTCTGGTCGAACCTCGCGCTGGCCATGCTGCCGACGCTGGCCGGCGGGCAGACCTTCTTCATCAGCCCGAACGCCGGCCCGTCGCAGCTGGCGGGCGCGCAGTGCAACCCGTACTTCTTCAACGCCGCCTACCAGAACGACCAGATCCACGAGGCCGTGGGCAAGCATGTCCAGGACGAGGGCTTCAAGAAGGTCTATCTGATGGCCCCCAACTACCCGGCGGGCAAGGACGGTCTGGCCGGCTTCAAGCGCTACTACAAGGGCGAGGTCGCGGGCGAGGTCTACACCCAGGTCGGGCAGCTCGACTACGCGGCGGAGCTGGCGCAGCTCAAGGCCGCGGCGCCGGACGCCGTCTACGTCTTCTACCCGGGCGGCATGGGCATCAACTTCATCAAGCAGTATGAGCAGGCCGGGCTGAAGGGCGCGGTGCCGCTGTTCGGCCCCGGCTTCTCCTTCGACCAGGACATCCTGTCGGCGGTCGGCGAGTCCGCGCTCGGCGTCAAGAACTCCGCGCAGTGGAGCCCCGACCTCGACAACGCCGCCAACAAGAAGTTCGTCGCCGACTTCAAGGCCAAGTACGGGCGCATCCCGTCCATGTACGCCGCCCAGGGCTACGACACGGCGCTGCTGATCGACACGGCGGTGAAGGCGGTCGGCGGCAACCTGAAGGACAAGGACAAGCTGCGCGCCGCGCTGGCCTCGGCCAAGCTGCAGAGCCTGCGCGGCGAGGTGGCCTTCAACACCAACCACTACCCGATCCACAACATCTACCTGCGCGAGGTGGTGAAGGGTGCGGACGGTGCGGTGACCAACAAGACGGTCGCCACGGTCTTCACCAACCACGCCGACGCCTACGTCAAAGACTGCCCGATGAAGTGAGGCGGAGCCAGGACGCCGGAGAATGGACGCGCTCCTCCTCGTCGAACAGGGGCTGAACGGGCTTCAGCTCGGCGTGATGCTGTTCCTGATGGCCGCCGGGCTGACGCTCGTCTTCGGCATCATGGACCTCATCAACCTCGCCCACGGCACCTTCTACATGGTCGGCGCCTACCTGACGGCGGCGCTGGTGCCGGTGCTGGACAGCTTCCCGCTGGCGCTGGCGGCGGCGGTTCTGCTGACGGCGCTGCTCGGGCTGGTCGTGGAGGCGGTGGCGCTGCGCACGCTCTACCGCCGCGACCATCTCGATCAGGTGCTGGCGACCTTCGGGCTGATCCTGTTCTTCAACGAGCTGGTGAAGATCATCTTCGGCCCGGTCCCCATCTTCCTGAACCCGCCGGCGGCGCTGGCCGGGACGGTGGACCTGTTCGGGCTGAAATACCCGGCCTTCCGGCTGGCGATCCTCGCCGTGGGCATCGCCGTGGCGGTGTTCCTGTGGCTGCTGATCGCCCGCACGCGGGTCGGCATGCTGATCCGCGCCGGGGCCACCAACCGCGAGATGGTGATGGCGCTGGGGGTGGACGTCCGGCTGCTGTTCGGGCTGGTCTTCGCGCTGGGCTGCGGTCTGGCCGGTCTGGCCGGGGCCATGGCCGGGCCGGTGCTGGCCGTTCAGGTCGGCATGGGCGAGCAGATCCTGATCCTGACCTTCGTGGTCATCGTGATCGGCGGCATCGGCTCGATCCGCGGGGCGCTGGCCGGCGCGCTGCTGGTCGGCATGGTGGACACGCTGGGCCGCGCCCTGCTGCCCGCCGCCTTCCGTCTGGTGATGGACGCCGCCAACGCCAGCGCCGCGGGGGCCGCGCTGGCCTCCATGGCGATCTACGTGCTGATGGCGGTGGTCCTGGCGATCAAGCCCAAGGGGCTGTTCCCGGCGCACTGACGTTCGGGATTCCTGGGAGACAACAGGGTCTTCACGGATTTGGGCACGGATGACACGGATTTCTTTTTGAGCGTGCTCCGCGCGTGCCAACCGGAAAGGCCTGCACTGGGGACGGATAAAAGAAAATCCGTGAAATCCGCGTCGGAATCCGCGAAATCCGCGAAGACCCTGTCGCCGCCGAGAATCCGCCCCCCTCACCGCGGCCCGTAGGCCACCGGGTCGGCCAGCCCGGCCTCCTGGAAGCCCTTCAACCGCAGCAGGCAGCTGTCGCAGGACCCGCAGGCCGTGCCGTCCGGCGCCGGGTCGTAGCAGGAGTGGGTCAGGCTGTAGTCCACCCCCAGCTCCAGCCCGCGGCGGATGATGCCCGCCTTGTCGAGCGTCATCAGCGGGGCGTGGATCTTGAACCGGCTGGTGCCCTCCACCCCCGCCTTGGTGGCGAGGTTCGCCATGGTCTCGAAGGCGGCGATGTACTCGGGCCGGCAGTCCGGATAGCCGGAATAGTCCAGCGCGTTCACGCCGATGAAGATGTCCGACGCCTCCAGAGTCTCCGCCCAGGCCAGCGCGAAGGACAGGAACACCGTGTTGCGCGCCGGGACGTAGGTCACCGGGATGCCCGTCCCCAGATCCGCCGCGCTGGCGTGCTTGGGCACGGCGATGGCGTCGGTCAGGGCCGAGCCGCCGAAGGCCCGCAGGTCGATGTCGGCGATGACGTGGCGGTCCACCGCCATGGCCGCGGCGACGCGCTTGGCCGCCTCCAGCTCCACCGCGTGGCGCTGCCCGTAGCGGAAGCTGAGCGCGTTCAGCCGGTAGCCCTGCTCCCGGGCGATGGCCAGCACCGTCGTGGAGTCCAGCCCGCCGCTGACCAGCACCACCGCGTTCCTTGCGTTCATGTCCCCGCCCTTTCCCATGGCCACCGTCCGGCCCGGCATAATCCGCTCCTTGCCATGGGTCAACGGCGGTGACCGACCGACGGCGATCCCGCCCCTCAGCCAGGGCTCCCGGCCCACGGCCCGATCGAAAAAACCTCAGGCTGTTAACGCTTCGGAAATTCCCCCTGAAGCATTCTTGTTCGTGAAACGAACATTCAGAAGGCAGGCATAGAACCGGCACCGCGACGTCCGCCGGTTGCGAGGGAGACATTGCCGTGAACGCAGTCCAACCGCCGCCCAGCGTCCAGGACGAACACGCGGACTCGCTCTGCACCGACCTGGCCTGTCACTGCACCGGCGCCGCCAAAGCGGCGGATTGCCAATCCTCCTGCCACCTGAACGACGCGGCCTTCCGGGAGCGGGCCAAGGAAACCCTCTTCAGCGGCCGGGTCATCACCGCCGGGGCGGTGCATCTGATCGGGCTGGAGGACATCCGGGATCATCTCGGCGACCGCTGGGAGCGGGTGAAGGAGCGGGTCCACGTCTACACCGACCGCCTGCTCGAAAAGATGCTGTCCCCCCAGGACGTGTGGTTCCGGCACGGCGATTCCCAGTTCATCATCGTGTTCGCCCATGCGGACATCCAGGCGGCGCAGCTCATCTGCGGAAAGATCGTCGAATCCCTGCACCAGTCCCTGCTGGGGCACAGCGACACCAGCCAGATCGTCGTCAAGACCGCGCTGGTGGAGATCGACGGCAGCATCGCGGTCGGCAGCGCGCGGCTGGACGAGTTGCTCAACGCCGCCAGCCAGTCGAAAGAGCCGGCCGGCCGGCCGCAGTCCGAGGAGCGCCGGCGCCCCTCGCTGTCGGCCTTCGCGCTCGGCAACGACGAGCCGCCGCCGCCGCCCAAGGTGCTCTTCCGCCCGGTCTACGACGTGCGCCACAAGGTGATCTCCACCTACACCTGCCGCCCGGACCTCCTGACCTGCCGGCACATCAACCAGATCATCATGGCCGAATTCCTGCAGGAGGAGGCCATCTTCGAATACGACATGGAGGCCCTGTGCCACGCCGTCCGCACCTACGATGAGCTGTACAGGAAGAATTTCCGCTACGCCCAGACCATCCCTGTGCATTTCGAAACCCTCGCCTCGGCGCGGCGGCGGCGGGAGTATCTCCAATCCTGCCGGATGATCCCCGCCTGTCTGATCCCCTTCCTGGCCTTCGAGCTGGAAGGGCTGCCGCAGGGCATTCCCAACGGCCGGCTGGCCGAGTTGGTCACCCTGCTCCGCCCCTTCGGGCGCGCCACCATCGTCATCCTGCGCGAGGAGAACACCGACATCGGCACCTACGCCAGAGCCGGCGTCAAGGGTGTCGGGCTGTCCATGGACTTCCGGGACGGCGATCAGCGCTGCATCGACAAGATCAACGCCTTCTGCCCCGTCCCGCGCAAGCACGGCCTGTTCGCCTATCTGGACGGCATCCGGAACGTCGAGCAGTTCCAGGCCGCGATCGAGGCCGGGGCGGCCTATGTCGGCGGGGCCGTGGTCGGCAAGGATTCCGAGTTTCCGGAACACATGCGGCGCTGCACCGAACGGCAGATGCTCTTGCGGGCCAGGGTGAAGGCACGCCGCGGATCGGCATAGCCAAGCCCGGCGAAGACACGCCCCTTTCCGCATAGAACGTCAGAAAGCGCCGGCAGGACGGCCCTGTTAACGCATTAGCAAGTGCGAAAGGATCATGCTGTTTCTGCAGTCGATCCAAACATGTTCGCACCCATTCCAGGCGGCTGCCCTGCCTTTGGGTTCGCGCTCCCCACAACCGGAAAGGGAAGCTCGGCCATGGTTTCACACCACCCCTCCGGTCCCGACGACGCCCCGCCGGAACAGGACGACGGCCCCGCCTCGTCGCTGGCCCCGTCCCCCACCCAATCGATCGACGAGTCCTTCAAGGAGCGCGCCCGGCAGATCCTGGCGCACGGCCAGACGGTCACCGCGGGGTCCGTGCACCTGATCGGCCTCGACGAGATCCGGCAGGAGCTGGGCGACCGCTGGGGAAGCGTGAACGAGCGGGTCCATGTCTACACCGAGCGCATGCTCAAGAAGGTGCTGTCGCCGCGCGACGTCTGGTTCCGCTACGGCGAGAACCACTACATCATCGTCTTCGCCCAGGCCGACCGGAAATCGGCGCAGCTGACCTGCAGCAAGGTGATGGAAAGCCTGCATCAGGCGCTGTTGGGCCACGCCGACACGCAGCGCATCACCGTCAAGACCGCGGTGGTCGATGTCGGCGGCGGGGTCGCCCTGGACACCGCGCGGCTGGCCGACCTGCTCAAGGACGCCGTCCACAAGCCGGAGAGCGCCACGACCGCGCCCCCCCTGCCGGCGGACGGCGCGATCCCGGCGGCGGAGGCGCGGCGCCCGCACTGGACCGAGATGCCGGCGGACGCCAACACGCCGCCGCTCCGCCCCAAGGTGCTGTTCCGTCCGGTCTTCGACGTGAAGCACAAGGTGGTGTCGACCTACTGCTGCCGCACCGACGCCGACACCGCCCGCACCCTGAACTGCATGGACACCTTCGATCCGGAGCGCGAGGAGGCCGTCTTCGATCTGGACATGGAGACCCTGAGCCTCGCGGTCAGCACCTACAACGAGCTGTACGCCAACAAATTCCGCTACGCCCAGACCATCCCCGTCCATTTCGGCACGCTGGCCTCCAGCCGGCGGCGGCGGGAATACATCCAGGCCTGCCGGATGATCCCGCGCGTGCTGATGCCCTTCCTGGCCTTCGAGCTGGACGGGCTGCCGGCCGGCGTTCCCTATGGCCGGCTGGCGGAGATCGTGGCGATGCTGCGCCCCTTCGCCCGCGCCGCCATGGTCATCCTGCACGAGGACGCGGGCGACCTGTCGGTCTACGCCACCGCCGGCGTCAAGGGGGTCGGACTGCGGCTGGACGGGCGGGAGGACGAGCTGCACATCCTGGAGCGGCTGCAGGCCTTCTGCCCCGGGCCGCGCAAGTTCGGCATGTTCGCCTATGTGGACGGCGTGCGCACCCCGGTGGAGCTGGAGGCGGCGGAGACCGCGGGCGCCGCCTATCTGAGCGGCCCCATCATCGGCGAGGATTCGGAGGTGCCGGAGCACATGAAGCGCTGCACCGAACGCCAGCTCCTCCAGCGGTCGCGGCGGCGCCACCACCACGACACGCCCTGGGGGTGAGAGGGCGGGGTGAGTGGGCGGGGATGAGCGGGCCGGCGCGACCTTTTGTGTTCAAGCCCGCCCATCTGTGCGAAAAGACGGGCCTACCGATTGGCCTGCCGATTGGCCTGGCGATTGGTTGACCGCCCCTCTGTTCCGGCCCTCCATGCCCCCGACCGCGCCCCGAACCGCCCTGCTCACCCGCCCCCGCATCGCCCTGCTGATCCTGCTGGCCGTCGCGCTGGCGCTTCCCACCGTCGCCGACTGGATGGGGGAACCCTTCTACGTGCGGCTGGCGACCCGCATCCTGGTCTTCGCCCTGGCGGCGGTCAGCCTCGACCTGATCCTGGGCTTCGGCGGGATGGTCAGCTTCGGCCACGCCGCCTTCGTCGGGATCGGCGGCTACGTCGTCGGCATCCTGTTCGCCCACCAGTCGGACGGATCGACGCTGTTCGGCCTTCCCGGCACGGTGAACGGGCTGATCGTCTGGCCGCTGGCCATGCTGGCCGGGGCGCTGGCGGCGCTGCCGGTGGGGGCGATCTCGCTGCGCACCAGCGGCGTGCCCTTCATCATGATCACGCTGGCCTTCGCCCAGATGCTGTTCTACCTGATGACCGGGCTGAAGGCCTATGGCGGGGACGACGGCATCGCGCTGTGGAGCCGCTCCACCCTGCCCGCCCCGCTGAACATCGCCGACCACACCACCTTCTATTACGTGGTGCTGGGGCTTCTGGTGGCGGCGCTGGCGCTGGGCTGGCGGCTGGTCAACTCCCGCTTCGGCCGGGTGATCCGCGGCGCCAAGGACAACGAGCGGCGCATGGCCGCCCTCGGCTACCCGGTCACCCGCTACAAGCTCGCCGCCTTCGTCATCGCCGGGGCGCTGGCCGGGCTGGCCGGGGCGCTGCTCGCCAACGCCACCATGTTCGTCGGGCCGCAGTATCTGCATTGGAGCCGCTCGGGCGACCTGATCGTGATGGTCGTGCTGGGCGGCATCGGCACGCTGATCGGCCCGGTGCTGGGCGCCGCCGCGCTGCTGCTGCTGGAGGAGTTCGTGCCGGAGCTGATGGACCTCGCCCACGCCGGGCTGGGCGAGCATTGGAAGATCGTGCTGGGGCCGGTGCTGATCCTTCTGGTGCTGTACGCCCGCAAGGGCCTGTGGGGCGTCGTCGCCGGGAGGCGCCCGTGAGCCCCCCTTTGCTGAGCACCGAGTCGCTGGTCAAGCGCTTCGGCGGTCTGGCCGCCACCGACGGCCTCTCGCTCTCCGTCGCGGAGGGGGAGCTGCACGCCCTGATCGGCCCGAACGGAGCGGGCAAGACCACCCTGATCGGCCAGCTCTCGGGGGAGCTGACGCCCGATTCCGGGACCATCCTGTTCGACGGGCGCGACGTGACCCGCCTGCCCGTGCACAGGCGGGCGCAGCGCGGGCTGGCGCGCAGCTTCCAGATCACCTCGATCTTCCCCAGCTTCACCGCGCTCGACAACGTGGCGCTGGCGGTGCAGGCCCACGCCGGGCACAGCTTCCGCTTCTGGCGCGACGCCGGGCGCGACCGCCGGCTGGCCGACCCGGCCCGCGCGGTTCTGGAGCGGGTCGGGCTGGGCGCGCGGGCCGACACCCGCGCCGACGCGCTGGCCCACGGCGAGAAGCGGCAGCTCGAACTGGCGATGGCCCTGGCGACCGGGCCGCGGCTGCTCCTGCTCGACGAGCCGATGGCCGGCATGGGGCCGGAGGACTCCGCCCGCATGGTCGAGCTTCTGCGGGAGCTGAAGGGCGGCGTGACCATCCTGCTGGTGGAGCACGACATGGACGCCGTCTTCGCGCTGGCCGACCGCATCACCGTGCTGGTGCGCGGCAAGGACCTCGCCAGCGGCACCCCGGCGCAGATCCGCAACGACCCGGCGGTGCGCGAGGCCTATCTGGGCGACGAGCTGGAGGTCGCCTGATGCTGCGCGTCGCCAACCTGACCGCCGCCTACGGCTCCAGCCAGGCGCTGTTCGGCATGGAGCTGTCCGTCGACGCCGGCGAGGCGGTGACCCTGATGGGCCGCAACGGCATGGGCAAGACCACGACCATCAAGGCCATCATGGGCCTCGTGGCGCCGACCGGCGGCTCGATCACGTTCGAGGGGGCGGAGATCGCCGGCCGGCCGCCGCACCGCATCGCGCGGGCCGGCATCGCCCTGGTGCCGGAGGGGCGGCAGGTCTTCCCCACCCTGACCGTGCGCGAGAACCTGATCGCCACCGCAGCCAACCGCTTCGGGCGCTCCGACCCCTGGACGGTGGAGCGGGTCCACGCCCTGTTCCCCCGGCTGGCCGAGCGCGCTGGCAACCTCGCCCGCAACCTGTCGGGCGGGGAGCAGCAGATGCTCGCCGTCGGGCGCGCCCTGATGACCAACCCGAAGCTGCTGATCCTCGACGAGGCGACGGAGGGGCTGGCCCCGCTGGTCCGCCAGGAGATCTGGGACTGCCTCGCCCGCCTGA
The DNA here is from genome assembly GCF_003119115.1 of Azospirillum sp. TSH58. Taxonomy (NCBI): domain Bacteria; kingdom Pseudomonadati; phylum Pseudomonadota; class Alphaproteobacteria; order Rhodospirillales; family Azospirillaceae; genus Azospirillum; species Azospirillum sp. TSH58. Next base: position 2,186,546 of record NZ_CP022364.1, on the reverse strand, counting down.
AGGGCGAGGGGCAGGCGATCCTGGTGGTGGACAAGAACGTGCACGCCCTCGCCGCCCTGGCCGACCGCCATCACGTCATCGAGAAGGGGCGGCTGGTGTGGTCCGGCAGTTCCGCCGCCCTGCTCGCCGACCCCACCCTGAAGGAGCGCTATCTTGGCGTCTGAAGCCCTGTACAGCGGCATGACCGCCGCCGAGATCGACCGCCAGTACAATTTCCGCAAGCTGGTGCCGGAGCACCCGGCCTATTTCGCCCGCTGGCAGGCGGAGAGCGAGGCGGTGCGCGCCCGGCTCGGCGGGCGATACGACGTCCCCACCGGCCCGCACCCGCGCCAGCGCGCCGACGTCTTCCCCGCCGGGGAGGGGGCGCCGGTGCTGGTCTTCATCCACGGCGGCTACTGGCGGGCCCTGTCGAAGGACCTGCATTCCTTCATCGCCGCGCCCTATGTGGAGCGCGGGGTGGCGGTGGTCCTGCTCGGCTACGGCCTGTGCCCGGACGTGACGATGGACGAGCTGTGCGGCCACGCCCAGGCCGGTCTGGACTGGGTGATCGCCAACGCGGCGGGCTTCGGCGGCGATCCGCGGCGGGTGGTGGTGTCGGGCCATTCGGCGGGCGGCCACCTGACGGCCAAGCTGGTGTCGGAGAACCGCGACCGCGTCGCCGGCGGCATTCCGATCAGCGGCCTCTACGACCTGGAACCGATGCTCGGCTTCGAGGTGAACGAGCAGCTGCGGCTCGATCCCGACTCGGCGCGGCGGCTGAGCCCGATCCACGCCGTTCCGGCCCCCGCCCCGCTGCTGATGCCGGCGCTGGGCGGCCTTGAGACCGACGCGATGCACCGCCAGCAGGCCGACTACGCCCTGGCCTGGGCGGCGCAGGGCAACGCGGTGCGGGAGATCGTGGAGCCGGGCGCCGACCATTTCAGCGTGGTCGACCGCTTCGCCGAACCGGGCAGCGCGCTGTTCGAGGCGGCGCTGGCGATGCTCAAGGACGCCTGAGGAACAGACGAGGCCGGAAACGAAAAAAGCCTTCCCGGCTGGGAAGGCTTCTTTCTGAGCGTTCGCTCGAATGAGAGTGGCGGATGGGGGGAGATTCGAACTCCCGATACCCTTGCGGGTATGCCGCATTTCGAGTGCGGTGCATTCAACCGCTCTGCCACCCATCCGCTGCCCCGTTTCCGGGGTGGCGCGGAACCTACCCAAAAGCCTGGGGGGATGCAAGCCCTTGTTTGCAAGAAAATGAACGGGAAAATGCCACCATGCCTGTTGACTCCCGGTGGCCCATCGGTTAAATCCCCGCTCTCACGAACGGGCTTGCACCTCAAACGGTGGGCGAGCGGCCCTTCCGTTTGTTTTGAGATAGGCAGTGACGACGATGTTTGCAGTGATCCGCACCGGCGGCAAGCAGTACAAGGTCGCCAATGGCGACGTGATCCGCGTTGAGAAGCTCGAGGCCGAGGCCGGCGCTTCCATCACGCTCAACGACGTGCTGATGGTCAGCGACGGCGGCAGCACCACCCTTGGCACCCCGACGGTTGCCGGCGCTGCTGTGACCGCCGAGATCGTCGCCCAGGATCGCGGTCCGAAGATCATCGTCTTCAAGAAGAAGCGCCGCCAGAACTACCGCCGTAAGAACGGCCACCGCCAGGACCTGACCGTCCTGCGCATCACCGGGATCAACGGCGCCGCCTGAACGGCCGCCGACCAGTCACAGGAGTAACTCCCCATGGCCCATAAAAAAGCAGGCGGCTCCTCGCGCAACGGTCGCGATTCCGCTGGCCGCCGCCTCGGCGTGAAGCGTTTCGGTGGCGAGAACGTCGTCGCCGGCAACATCATCGTCCGCCAGCGCGGCACGAAGTTCCACCCCGGTGAGAACGTCGGCATCGGCAAGGACCACACCCTGTTCGCCAAGTCGGACGGCGTGGTGGCCTTCAAGCGCAGCGCCCAGGGGCGCACCTACGTCGCCATCGAGGCGGTCGAGGTCCCGGCGGTCGCGGCCGAGTAATCTCGTCCGGCCCGTACGGTGTGTTGGGATGATCGGGGGTTCGGGCAACCGGCCCCCGATTTTCTTTTGTTGCCATCTTTTGTCGATGGTGTGGTCACCGCCCCCTTCCCACGGTTGGAGGACGGTGCGCAAACGGTAGATTGGCCGGCACGGTCCCCGATGAAGTTCCTCGATCAAGCCAAGGTGTATCTGAAAAGCGGCGACGGCGGCCCCGGCGCCATAGCCTTCCGCCGCGAGAAGTTCATCGAGTATGGCGGACCGGACGGCGGCAACGGCGGCCGCGGCGGCGACGTCGTGATCGAGGTCGTGAACGGCCTCAACACGCTGATCGACTACCGCTACAAGCAGCATTTCAAGGCGCAGCGCGGCAACCACGGCATGGGCGCCAACCGCAACGGCGCCAGGGGCGAGGACGTGGTCCTGCGCGTGCCGGTCGGCACCCAGATCCTGGACGAGGATCAGGAGACCGTGCTGCTCGACCTGACGGAGCCCGGCCAGCGCGTCGTCATCCTGAAGGGCGGCGACGGCGGCTTCGGCAACGCCCATTACAAGACCCCGACCAACCGCGCCCCGCGCAAGTCGCACCCCGGCTGGCCGGGCGAGGAACGCTGGGTCTGGCTGCGGCTGAAACTGATCGCCGACACCGGCCTGCTCGGCCTGCCCAACGCCGGCAAGTCCACCTTCCTGGCCGCCACCACGGCGGCGAAGCCGAAGATCGCCGACTACCCCTTCACCACGCTGGCCCCCAATCTGGGCGTCGTCCGCGCGGGTGACGAGGAGTTCGTCATCGCCGACATCCCCGGCCTGATCGAGGGCGCGCACGAGGGGCACGGGCTGGGCGACCGCTTCCTCGGCCATGTGGAGCGCACCCGCGTGCTGCTCCACCTGATCGACGGCACGGCGGAGGACGTGGTCCAGTCCTACACCACCATCCGCAACGAGCTGGTCGCCTATGGCGGCAACCTCGCCGACAAGCTGGAGATCATCGGCCTGAACAAGGCCGACGCCCTGCTCGACGAGGAGATCGCGGAGAAGAAGGCCGCGCTGGAGGCGGCGTCGGGCGCCGAGGTGATGGTCCTGTCCGGCGCCACCGGCCAGGGCGTCCAGGCGGTGCTTTACCGCTTGCTCACGCTCATCAAACAGTCCAAGGAAGAGGAGCCCGACGTCATCCAGGCTCCAGTCACGCGCTCCATCCCCCGGCCCCCGGTCGGCCAGAAGATGGACGACGAGTATGCGGGCTGGAACGAGGAGACGGGCGAGTACGACGATCTCCCCGAAGACGACTCGGATGAGGACGCGGCCGGGGACGACTCGGACGGAGACGACTGGGACGATGAAGGCGACGATGACGGTGACGACACCGAACACAGCGGCAACGGCGACGACAACGCCAAAGGCTGAGGCTCCCTCCCTGCTCCCCACCCTGCTCGACGCGCGGCGGCTGGTCGTCAAGATCGGCTCCGCCCTGCTCGTCGACAGCGCCACCGGCCGGATGCGCCGCGAGTGGCTGGACGCGCTGGCCGACGACGTGGCCGCCTGCCGCAAGCGCGGGCAGGAGGTGGTCATCGTCACCTCCGGCGCCGTCGCCTGCGGGCGCGAGCATCTCGGCCTCGTCGGGCGCGCCCTGCGCCTTGAGGAGAAGCAGGCCGCCGCCGCCACCGGCCAGATCCGGCTCGCCGCCGCCTATCAGGAGACGCTGGCCCGCCACGGCCTGACCGTCGCCCAGGTGCTGGTGACGCTGGAGGACACCGAGGAGCGCCGCCGCCACCTCAACGGCCGCGCCACCATCGACACGCTGCTGAAGCTCGGCGCCGTCCCCGTCATCAACGAGAACGACACGGTCGCCACCGCGGAGATCCGCTTCGGCGACAACGACCGTCTGGCCGCCCGCGTCGCCCAGATGATCAGCGCCGACACGCTGGTCCTGCTGTCGGACATCGACGGCCTCTACACCGCCGACCCGCGCAAGGACCCCGACGCCCGGCACATCCCGGTCGTCCAGGAACTGACCTCCGACATCGAGAACATGGCCGGCGAGCCGCCGCCCGGCTACAGCTCCGGCGGCATGGTGACCAAGATCGTCGCGGCGCGCGTTGCGCTGGCTGCCGGCTGCCGCATGGTCATCGCCAAGGGCAAGCGCATGAACCCGCTGGCCGCGCTCGAACAGCGGCCCGAGCAGGGCGGCGCGCTCTGCACCTGGTTCCTGCCCGCCGCCTCCCCCTCCTCCGCCCGCAAGGCCTGGATCGGCGGCAACCTGAACGCCCACGGCGCGCTGACCGTGGACGCCGGCGCGCTGTCGGCGCTCGCCCGGGGGGCCAGCCTGCTGCCCGCCGGGGTGCGCGCCGTCGAGGGCGACTTCGAGCGCGGCGACGTGGTGGTGGTGAAGGCGCCGGACGGGCGCGAGGTGGCGCGCGGCCTGACCGCCTACGCCGCCGAGGACGCCCGCCGCATCGCCGGCCGCAAGAGCCACGAGATCGAGGAGATCCTGGGCTACCGGGGCCGCGACGAGATGATCCACCGCGACGATCTGGTGGTGCGGTGAGCGGCCCGGTGAACCGTTCGATCCTGGCCCGCCCGCCCCTTCAGGCCATCCTGTGGGACATCGACGGCACGCTTCTGGACAGCGAGCCCTGGCACCAGCGCGCCACCATCGCGGTCTGCCGGCTGCACGGCCATGTCATGTCCGACACGGACTACGCGGCGACGCTGGGCGTCGCCTTCCCGGAGCTGTACGCCCGGCTGCACGCCGCCCGGCCCATGGCGCTGACCTTCCGGGAATGGGCGGACGCCATCACCGACCTCTATCTGGAGCGCATCGCCGAGGTGGAGGCGCGGGCCGGCGCCCTGGCGCTGGTCGACGCCTTCGCGGAGCGGGGGCTGCTGCAGGCCTGCGTGTCGAACAGCGGGCGCCGCGTGGTGGAGGCCAACCTGCGCCATATGGGCAGCCCGCATTTCCTGTTCGGGCTCAGCCGCGACGACGTGGGCAAGGGCAAGCCGGACCCCGAGCCCTACCTGACCGCCGCCGCCCGCCTCGGCGTGCCGCCCGCGGCCTGCGCGGTGATCGAGGACAGCCCGACCGGCGCCCGCGCCGCCAAGGCCGCCGGCATGCTGACCATCGCCTGGCCGCAGCACGCCGACCTGCTGTTCGACGCCGCCGACCATGTGGTGTCGGACCCGGCGGCGCTGGACTGGGACGGCCTGTGCGGCCTTGCGGAGCGCATGGCGGCGGACTGACCGCCGCCGCCCCCTCAGCCCTTCGCGACGAAGAAATAGACCGTCATCGCCACGCCCACCAGGATCACGAACTTGCGCAGGATCGGCGGCGGGATGTGGCGGGCGACCGCGGCCCCGGCGTAGCCGCCGGCCACGGCGGCCACCATCATGATCAGCGCCTCGTTCCAATAGACCGCACCGCCGAACACGAAGGCCACCACCGCGACCGCGTTCAGGCAACCGGAGACCAGAGCCTTCAGCCCGTTCATCGCGTGCAGGTCGGTCAGGCCGAAGACGCCCAGCGTCGCCAGGATCAGGATGCCGATCCCTCCGCCGAAATAGCCGCCGTAGATGGCGATGAAGAACTGCACGATCAGCACGGTGCTGTGGCCGACCTTGAAGTTGCGGCGGATGTAGGCCGACACCTTCGGGCCGAAGGCGAACAGAACCGTCGCGAACAGCAGCAGCCAGGGGATGATCTCCTCGAACACGCGCTGCGGCGTCCACAGCAGAAGCAGCGCGCCCAGCAGCCCGCCGACCAGGCTGACGCCGAGGAAGGCCGGCAGGCTGACCTCCTTGATCCGCCCCAACTCCCGCCGGTAGCCGTAGGCGCTGGCCAGCGCGCCCGGCGACACCGCCACCGTGCTGGTCGCGTTGGCGTTCAGCGGCGGCACGCCGGCCATGATCAGCGCCGGGAAGGTCAGGAAGCTGCCGCCACCGGCCACGGCGTTGAGCACGCCCGCAAAGAAGGCGGAGACGATCAGCAGCAGGGTCAGCATGGGGCCACGGTCCGGCGGGTGGGAAAAAGCCCGCGGACTATGCCCTCTCGGCAAGGCTTACGGTACTGCGTTTTCGGCGGTGCGGTATTTCACGCACGGCCGGTGGGGTCTAGCGGGTCGGGGGAAGCGTACGGAGGTAGGCGACCAGGGCGCCCAACTCGCCGTCGCTCATGGACTTGTAGTAGTGGTAGCCCATGGGCGGGCTCAGCCGGCTGCCGTCGGGACGTACACCCTCGGTGATGGCCCGGCCGATCTCCGCGTCGGTCCAGCCGCCCAGCCCATGTTCCTTGTCCTGCGTGATGTTGCGGGACACGGCGTTGCCCCACGGCCCGGTGAAGTTCCGCCCGCCGGCCCCCGCGCGGGTCATGTCGAGCCGCCCGTCCGGCAGCATGGGCGTGTGGCATTCCATGCAATGGCCAAGCGGCCCGGCCATGTACGCGCCGTACGCCACCGGGTCCGTACGCGGCACCTCCGCCACCGTCCCGACCGGCGGGCCGTAGGCGGCGGGCAGCGCCATGCGGTACTCCGACTTCGGGACAGAATGCCGCACCGGCGGAACGCTGCGCAGATAGGCGACGATGGCGCGCAGGTCGCCGTCCGACAGGCCGCGGTAGAAGCCGAAGGGCATCGGCGGGCCGATCAGGCTGCCGTCGGGGCGCCGGCCCTCGCGGATCGCCGCGATCAGCTGCTCGTCGGTCCAGCGCCCGATCCCCGTCTCCGGGTCCGGCGTGATGTTGGAGGCGTAGGCGGTGAAGGGCTCCTCCACGAAGGGCGTCCCGCCGGCCAGTTCCCGCCCCGCGACCGGACCGTTCGGCCCCTGCGGGGTGTGGCAGTTGCCGCAGGCGACGATCCCGTTGACCAGGGCGCGCCCCCGCTCCAGCGGCGATTCCGGCGGCGTTTCGGCCAAGGCCCCTCCGCCCAGCCACAGCACCACGACGGCCACGGCCGTGCCGCGGCGGACCAGCCCGTTCATGGAAGGCTCCCTCACCGATGTCGCATGACGGAACGCTACCCGCGCAACAATCCGCGGCCCAGACGGATTGTTGAGTATTCCACTCAGCATTTCGGCTTAGCCGCCATGGCTTTCGCGGAAGCGCGGGATGGGCTATGGTTCCGGCCCTTTTTTTGTTTCCGGCCTTTTTGACTGGCGAACGCCACTGGAGTGAGACCGATGTCCGCCCTGCTTGAGACCACCGACGCCTTGCACGATCAGATGCTCGCCCTCGGCCGCGCCGCCCGCGCCGCCGCGGCGGAGCTGGCGACCGTGCCAAGCCCGTCGAAGGATCAGGCCTTGCGGGCGGCGGCCGCCGCGATCCGCGCCCGCAAGGCGGAGATCCAGGCGGCCAACGACGCCGACGTCGCCGCCGCCCGGGAGCGCGGCCTCGCCGGTCCCATGATCGAACGCCTCGCCCTCAACGATGCCCGCATCGAGGCGATGGCCAAGGGGCTGGAGGACATCGCCGACTTCCCCGACCCCATCGGCGGCGTCATCGCCGAATGGACCCGCCCCAACGGGCTGGTCATCCAGCGCGTGCGCGTGCCGCTGGGCGTGATCGGCATCATCTACGAGAGCCGCCCCAACGTCACCGCCGACGCCGGCGGCCTCTGCCTGAAGTCGGGCAACGCGGCGATCCTGCGCGGCGGGTCGGAGAGCATCCGCTCGTCCCGCGCCATCGCCGCCTGTCTGGCCGACGGCCTGCGCGCCGCCGGTCTGCCGGAAGCGGCGATCCAGCTCGTCCCCACCACGGACCGGGCGGCGGTCGGCCACATGCTGACGATGCGCGACTTCATCGACGTGATCGTCCCGCGCGGCGGCAAGTCGCTGATCCAGCGCATCGCCGAGGAGAGCCGCATCCCGGTCATCAAGCATCTGGACGGCAACAACACCGTCTATGTCGACGCCGGGGCCGACCCGGAGAAGGCGCGCAAGGTGGTGATGAACGCCAAGATGCGCCGCACTTCGATCTGCGGCGCCGCCGAGACGCTGCTGGTCGACCGCAGGATCGCCGACGCCGTCCTGCCGGTTCTGGTGAAGGACCTGCTGGACGCCGGCTGCGCCGTCCGCGGCGACGCCGCCGCCCAGGCCGCCGACCCGCGCGTGACGGCGGTGGCGCCGGAGGACTGGGACACCGAGTATCTCGACGCCATCATCGCCTGCGGCGTGGTGGACGGGGTGGACGGGGCCATCGACCACATCAACCGCCACGGCTCCCACCACACCGACGCCATCGTGACCGAGGACCCGGCGGCGGCGGAGCGCTTCCTGCAGCGCATCGACAGCGGCATCGTGCTGTGGAACGCCAGCACCCAGTTCGCCGACGGCGGCGAGTTCGGCATGGGCGCGGAGATCGGCATCTCCACCGACAAGTTCCACGCCCGCGGCCCGGTCGGGGCGGAGCAGCTGACCAGCTACAAGTATGTCGTGCGCGGCGATGGCCAGACGCGGCCGTAACACCTCCATCCACGAGCCCCCCTCCCACCCTCCCCCCACTTCGCAGGGGGAGGAGCTTGCTCCCTCCCCCGCCCAGCGGGGGAGGGTTAGGGTGGGGGCATCGTTGCCGGCGGTGGGGGCACCGTGAAACCACCCCCCCACCGCTACGCCGGCCCGCTCCACGCCGGCCTGCGCGTCGGGCTGCTCGGCGGGTCCTTCAACCCGGCCCACGCCGGGCACCGGCACATCAGCCTGTACGCGTTGAAGGCGCTGGGGCTGGATCAGGTGTGGTGGCTGGTCAGCCCGCAGAACCCGCTGAAGCCCGTGCGGGGCATGGCGCCACTCGCCGAGCGGCTGGAGGAGGCCCGGCGCACCGCCCGTCATCCGGCCATCCGGATCACCGCCATCGAGCGGGAGCTTGGCACCCGCTACACCGCCGACACGCTGGCCAAGCTGACGCTTCGCTTCCCGAAAACGCGCTTCGTCTGGCTGATGGGGGCGGACAATCTTCGGCAAATCCCCCGTTGGCGGCACTGGACGCGCATCTTCCGGCTGGTGCCGGTTGCAGTTCTCGCCCGTCCAACTTATTCTATGGGAGCGCTTGGTGGCATAGCCGCTCAGCGCTATGCCCGTCGCCGGGTCAGCATGCACAAGGCCAAGGGGGTGGCCGGTTCGAAAACACCGGCCTGGATTTTCCTCCGCAACCCGCTGCATCCGGCTTCGGCAACGGCGATCCGCCGGGCACGCGCCAGCGGATCGTGACCCTGTATCGCGAGGTAGGTACCATCAACACGTTCATCGAACCGGCCGCGCCCGTTGTGCGGCCCGCGCCCGTTCCCGTTCCCCAGCCGGACGAACTGAAGGCGCTCGTCGAGAAGTCCCTGGACGACGATCAGGCCGAAGACGTCGTCGTCATCGACCTTGCCGGCAAGACCAGCATCGCCGACTACATGATCGTGGCGTCGGGCCGCAACACCCGGCACATCGCCGCCATGGCCATGAAGCTGGCCGACCGCATGAAGCAGGCCGGCCTGCGCGGCGTCGAGGTCGAGGGCCTGAACCAGTGCGACTGGGTTCTGGTCGACGCCGGGGACGTCATCATCCACCTGTTCCGCCCGGAAGTCCGGACCTTCTACAACATCGAGAAGATGTGGGGTCTGGAGACGCCGCGGCCCTCCGCCGAGCGCATGAGCGCCTGACGGTCGAGCAGTCTGGACGGGTGAGGAACGGGAGTCGGACCGATGCGTCTGTGGCTTGCCGCGGTTGGGCGGTCACGGACCGGTCCGGCGCGCGATCTCTATGACGAGTATGCCGGCCGGCTGTCCTGGCCGCTGACGCTGCGCGAGGTCGAGGTCAAGAAACGCCTCGCCTCCGACGAGTTGAAGCGGCAGGAGGCGGAGCTGCTGTTGGCCGCCATCCCCACCGGGGCCATCGTGGTGGCGCTGGACGAGCGCGGCAAGACCATCACCAGCGAGGCCTTCGCCGCCAAGCTCGGCGGCTGGCGGGACCAGGGGGCGGGCGACATCGCCTTTCTGATCGGCGGGGCGGACGGCCACGGCGACGCCGTGCGGGCGCGCGCCGATTTTCTTTTGGCCTTGGGCGCCATGACATGGCCGCATATGCTGGTGCGAGGCATGTTGGCGGAGCAAATCTACCGTGCCCAGCAAATTCTGGCCGGACACCCCTATCACCGTGCATGACTCCCATTGTGCGCGTGCGCAGGCGTGCCATTTTCTGATCCGGCCCCAGTCCAGAAGAACGTGGCCAGAAGAACGTGGCCAGAAGAACGCGGCCATAAGAACACGGCTTTAAGAACACCGACGTCAGACAGTTCGACCGAGAGACCCGCAACCCGACCGTGACAGGCGTATGAGGAGCGTGATGACCGAGACCAATCGTCCCCGACCCGTAGTGCTGTGCATCCTGGATGGCTGGGGCTACCGCGAGGAGCGCGAGGACAACGCCATCGCGCAGGGCAACACGCCCAACTGGGACCGCCTGTGGTCGTCGGAGCCGCGCGCCTTCCTGGAGGCCAGCGAGGAGGAGGTCGGGCTGCCCAAGGGCCAGATGGGCAACTCCGAGGTCGGGCACATGAACCTGGGCGCCGGCCGCGTCGTCCGCCAGGATCTGGTGATGATCGACCACGCCATCGTCGAGGGCGAGCTGGAGCGCAACGCCGCGCTGAACGACCTCGCCAAGACGCTGCTGGCCTCGGGCGGGCGCTGCCACATCCTGGGCCTGCTGTCGCCGGGCGGCGTGCATTCGCACCAGGACCACATCGCGGCGCTGGCCGGCGTGCTGGCCCATGAGGGCGTCCCGGTCGAGATCCACGCCTTCACCGACGGCCGCGACGTGCCGCCGCAGAGCGCCAAGGACCAGATGGCCGAGTTCATGGCCGACGTGCACGCCCTGCCCGGCGTCAACGTCGCCACGGTCAGCGGGCGCTACTACGCCATGGACCGCGACAAGCGCTGGGACCGCGTCGCCAAGGCCTACGCCACGCTGGTGAGCGCCGAGGGCGAGAAGGCCGCCGACCCGATCCAGGCCATCGAGCAGAGCTACGCCGCCGGCACCCACGACGAGTTCATCCTGCCGACCGTCATCGACGGCTACACCGGCATGAAGGACGGCGACGCCATCCTGATGGCGAACTTCCGCGCCGACCGCGCCCGCGAGATCCTGGCCGCCTTCGTCGACCCGGCCTTCGACGGGTTCGAGCGCGCCGCCGTGCCGAAGCTCGCCGCCGCGGTCGGCATGGTCGAGTATTCGTCCACGCTCGCCAAGCTGATGACGACCATCTTTCCGCCGAAATCCTTGACCAAGGTGCTGGGCGAAGTGGTCAGCGAGGCCGGATTGACCCAGTTGCGCATCGCCGAGACGGAAAAGTACCCGCACGTCACTTTCTTCTTCAACGGTGGCGAGGAGCGCGTGTATCCGGGCGAGGACCGCATCCTGGTGCCGTCGCCGAAGGTCGCGACCTACGACCTCCAGCCGGAGATGTCCGCCGCCGAGGTGACCGACAAGGTCGTCGCCGCGGTGGACAGCGGGAAGTACGATCTGGTGGTCATCAACTACGCCAACCCCGACATGGTCGGCCACAGCGGCATCATGTCCGCCGCCATCAAGGCGGTGGAGGCGGTGGATGTCAGCCTGGGCCGGCTGGAGGCCGCCGTGCGCGCCCAGGGCGGCGTGATGCTGGTCACCGCCGACCACGGCAATTGCGAGCTGATGAAGGACCCGCAGACCAACGGCCCGCACACCGCCCACACGCTGGACAAGGTGCCGCTGGTGCTGGTGAACGGCCCCGCCGGGGTGTCCGCGATCCGCAGCGGGCGTCTGGCCGACATCGCCCCGACGCTGCTCGACCTGATGAAGCTGCCGCAGCCGGCGGAGATGACCGGCAAGAGCCTGATCGACCGCGCCAGCGCGCGGGCCGCCGCGGAATAAGGCGGAACAGGGCATGGGCGCAGGGCGCGATCATCCGGCGGGTGTTGCTCTGCTCCCCCTCCCCGTCTCCCGTCCGCAAGGCGCGGGGGGGAGACGGGCGTTTCCCTGGCGGCCGGCCCTGCTGACCGCCACCCTTCTCGCCATCTCCGCCACCGCCGCGGCGCAGACCGAGTCCCCCGGCCAGACGCTGAAGCGGGTGGAGCAGGACCTCCAGTCCGACAAGGCCCTGCAACGGCAGCTCGACCGCCAGTCCCAGACGCTCCAGAAGGAGCTGGACGAACTGCGCGAGCGGCTGGTCGGTCTGGCCGACCAGGAACGGGCGCAGGAGGACGAACTCGCCCATCTCGAAGAGTCCCTGACCGCGCTGGAGACGCAGGAGCGCAATCAGGCCGAGAAGCTGGAAGGCGAGCGGCAGCAGATCGCCGCCCTGCTCGCCGCCCTGCAGCGCGTCGCCCGCATCCCGCCGGAAGCGGCGCTGGCCCGCCCGGACGGGCCGGTGGACACGCTGCGCTCCGCCCTGCTGCTGCGCGACACGGTTCCGGCCCTGCGCGCCCGTGCCGACGCGCTGGCCCAGGCGCTGACCCGGCTGGCCGAGACGCGCGAGACGCTGCAGGCCCAGCGCAGCCGCACCTACGCCGCCCGCCTCACCCTGATCGACCGCCAGAAGGAGATCGGCCAGCTCGTCGCCCGGCGCGAGGAGCTGTCGCGCCAGACCGAGGAGGAGCGCCAGCAGGTCGCCCAGCGCACCGCCCGGCTGACCGGTCAGGCCGCCGACCTGCGCCAGCTGATGGACCGCATCGAGGCCGAACGCCGCGCCGCGGCGGCGGCGGCGGCGGCCAAGCGCGAGGCCGAACGGCTGGAGGCGGAGCGCCGGGAAGCCGAACGCCGGCTCGCCGAGCAGCGGGCCGCGGAGCAGAGACAAGCCGAGCAGAAGCTGGCGGAACAGAGGGCGGCGGAGCAGCGCGCCGCTGAACAGAAGCTCGCGGAGCAGCGGGCCAGGGCCGAGACGGAAACCGCCCGCGCCGCGCCCAGCGCGCCCGCCGGGGAACGCCTGCCGGTGGGTGGGCGGGTGACCGTCCGCTACGGCGAGGCCGACCGCTATGGCGCGACCAGCCGGGGTGTCACCATCCAGGCCCGCGCCGGTTCGACGGTGGTGTCACCGCAGGCCGGGACGATCGTCTTCGCCGGGCCGTTCCGCGGCTATGGCCAAATCTTGATCGTGGAACACAGCCACGGATATCATAGTCTCATCGCTGGATTTGGCCGCATCGACACGGCCGTCGGACGGCGCGTGGCCACGGGGGAACCCATCGGCCTGATGCCCGCCGACGGGTCACCCGATCTTTACTTCGAGCTTCGACGTCACGGACAGCCGATCAATCCACAGCGCGGTTTCGGCGCCCCGGAGGGGAAAGGACAAGGGTAGATGAGGATAGTCAAGCGTGCCGCCACCGCCGCGGCCCTGGTGTTTCTGGGGGCCGGCGTCGCCACCGTCACCGCGCAGGTGAACAGCACCGGCAACAGTTCCGAGACCTACCGCCAGCTCAACCTGTTCGGCGACGTGTTCGAGCGCGTGCGCGCCGAATATGTCGAGTCGACGACGGACGAGCAGCTCATCGAATCCGCCATCAACGGAATGCTCACCTCGCTCGACCCGCATTCCAGTTATCTGAACCGCAAGAGCTTCCAGGACATGCAGGTTCAGACCCGCGGCGAGTTCGGCGGGCTGGGCATCGAGGTGACGATGGAGAACGGCCTGATCAAGGTCGTCTCGCCCATCGACGAGACGCCGGCCTTCCGCGCCGGTCTGCAGCCGGGCGACCTGATCATCCAGCTCAACGGCGAGGCCGTGATGGGCCTGTCGCTGAACGAGGCGGTGGAGAAGATGCGCGGCCCGGTGGGCAGCGACATCAAGGTCACCGTGCGCCGCGGCGAGGCCGGCGAGCCGTTCGAGGTCACGCTGACCCGCGCCGTCATCAAGGTGCAGTCGGTCCGCTACCGCACCGAGGGCGACATCGGCTACGTCCGCGTCACCAGCTTCAACGAGCAGACGCAGCAGGGGCTGGAGAAGGCCATCGCCTCCATCCAGCAGCAGCTCGGCGACAAGCTGAAGGGCTACGTCCTCGACCTGCGCAACAACCCCGGCGGCCTGCTCGACCAGGCGGTCTCGGTCTCCGACACCTTCCTGGAGAAGGGCGAGATCGTCTCCACCCGCGGCCGCAAGGCCGAGGAGGGCACGCGCTACAACGCCAAGCCCGGCGACCTCGCCAAGGGCCTGCCGGTGGTGGTGCTGATCAACGGCGGTTCGGCCTCGGCGTCGGAGATCGTCGCCGGCGCGCTGCAGGACCACAAGCGGGCGCTCGTCCTCGGCACCCAGTCCTTCGGCAAGGGCTCGGTCCAGACGATCATCCCGCTGCCCGGCCACGGCGCCATGCGCCTGACCACGGCGCGCTACTACACGCCGTCGGGCAAGTCGATCCAGGCGCTGGGCATCACCCCGGACATCGAGGTGCACCCGGCCCGCGTCGAGGAGACCGACCAGGGTCTGATCCGCCGTCGCGAGAGCGACCTGCGCGGCGCGCTGCGCAACCCGGACGCCCCCCGCCCGGCCACCACCCAGCCGGCCCCGGCGCCGGGCGCCAGCAACGCTCCGGCTCCGGGCGCTGCACCGGGTGCAGCCCCTGCAACGCCGGGTGCAACGCCGGCCCCCGCCAACGGCAACGCCCCGGCGGCGCCGTCCGCGGAGAATGGCGAGGGCGCGCCCAACCAGCCGCCCTTCGACTACCAGCTGGCCCGCGCGCTCGACCTGCTGCGGGGCGTCGCCCTGTTCCAGGCCCGCGCGCACTGAGGGGAGTGACGGGTCCGTGAACGCTGCCGCCCTGCTGGGCCGCCTGAAGCCCGCGAAACGGGAACGTTCCGGACCCGGCCTGCTGGCGCGCCTCCGGCGCCGGAAGGCCGGCGGCGATTCGGACGACGCTCCGCGCGTCCGCAAGGAGCGCCGCCCCCTCTCGCCGCTCGCCAAGAGGCTGCTCGGCGCCTACGCCGCGCTGGCCCTCGGGCTGGGCGGGCTGGCCGGCTGGCTGGCGATGAACGCTGAGCACACCACCGAGGCGTGGCGGGCCGCCATTCCCAGCGTCGAGGTGCCGGTGAAGGGCGCGCAGGCGCCGACACCGCCGGTGGCACCCCCCGCAGCGGCAGCGGCCGTTCCCGTCCAGCCGGCTCCTCCGGCCGCTGCTCCGGCCATCACACCGGCGACGGCTCCGCCGCCCGCCGCCGCGGCTCCCCCGCCGCCCGCCGTGGCCGTCGCCATGAACGAGCCGGTCACCCTGACGCCGGCACCGGTCCCCGGACTGGTCGAGGATTCACGCAACGGCCCGCTGCCGCGCATCGCCGAGGACGGGCGCAAGCCCTGGCAGGTCTACGCCCGCCCCTTTCCCGCCGCCGACCGGCGCCCGCGCATCGCCATCGTGCTGGCCGAGATGGGCATCTCCGGCGTGACCACCGGCAACGCCCTGCAGAAGCTGCCGCCGACGATCACCCTGGCCTTCGTCCCCTACGCCGAGCGGCTGGACAACTGGGTCGAGCGCGCCCGCGGCAAGGGGCACGAGGTGATGCTCTCCGTCCCCATGGAGCCGCAGGACTACCCGCGCAACGATCCCGGCCCCAACGCCCTGCTGACCATGCTGCCGCCGGAGCGCAACATGGAGCGGCTGGAATGGTCGCTGGGCAAGGCGGTCGGCTATGTCGGCATCACCAGCACCACGGGCAGCAAGTTCACCGCCAACCCCGACGCGGTGAACCCGGTCATCGCGGCTATGAAGGCGCGCGGCCTGATGGTGCTCGACGCCCGCGCCAACCCGCGCAGCGTCGCCGGCACCCTGGCGGGTCAGGCGGGCGTGCCGCGGGCCTTCGCCGACCGGGTGATCGACCGCGACCTGTCGCGCGGCGCCATCGACGACCAGCTCGCCGAGCTGGAGGCCATCGCCAAGGCCAACGGGGCCGCCGTGGGCATCGGCGCGCCCTACCCCAGCACCATCGAACGGATCAACCTGTGGCTCACCGGGCTGGCCGACCGTGGCATCGCCATCGTACCGGTCTCCGCCGTGGCCAACATGCAGAAGCAATAAGGCGCATGAGCAAGAAGGTCATCGACCGCGAGTCCCTCCCCTACCGCCCCTGCGTCGGGGTGATGCTGCTGAACGACCGCGGGCAGGTCTTCGTGGCCCGGCGCTGCGACAGCAAGGACGCCTGGCAGATGCCCCAGGGCGGCATCGACGAGGGCGAGGGCGTCCACGAGGCCGCCCTGCGCGAGCTGAAGGAGGAGATCGGCACCGACAAGGCCGAGATCCTCGGCGAGACGGCGGAGAAGCTGCGCTACGACCTGCCCGACCATCTGATCGGCAAGGTCTGGAAGGGCCGCTGGCGCGGTCAGGAGCAGGTCTGGCTGGCCGCGCGCTTCACCGGCGCGGATTCCGACATCGACCTCGCCACCGAGCATCCGGAGTTCGACGCCTGGAAATGGGTCGACGCCGACGACCTGCCCGGTCTGATCGTGCCCTTCAAACGCCCGGTCTACGAGTCGGTGCTGGCGGAATTCGCCCCGGTCATCGCGGCGCTGCGGCGGGGCTGAACCCCGCCGCGTCCGGCCTTTTTTCTTACGCGACCTTGGCCAGCCGCTTGGCGCGGCTTTCGATCAGCCACCAGGCGCCGCGGGCGGCGACGCTGTAGAAGCGGGTGTGCGGCTTCAGCCCGCAGGCCTTGAAAACCATCGCCACCGCCCGGTCGACATGCTTGGGCTGGTAGCGGCCGTAGGCGCGGCGCATGTAGGCCTGATTGTAGGTCTTGTGCGCGTAGGGCTCGCCCTCCGGCGCGTTGGCCGCGTAGTAGGCGTAGGCCAGCTCGTCGTCCTCCGACTCGCCGATGCGCGACAGCGCCACCTTGAGCCGCTGGAACTTGTTGAGCTGCTCCAGCTCCAGATACTTCTTCGTGTAGGTGTAGAAGAGCTTGAAGTGGCGCAGCTCGTCGGCGGCGATGTTCTTGCAGATCAGCTTGAGCACCGGCTCGTCCGTCGAGTCGCCGATGGCCGCGTAATAGCTGCTGGTGCCGGTCTCGACCATGCAGCGGGCGATCATCTCGCCGGTGCGCGAGCCGCGGACCGAGGCGTTGAGGTCGATCGGCACCTTGTAGCCGGCGCGGAAGCGCTCGACGGCCCGGTCGAAGTCGAAGGTCGGATCGACCAGTTCCGCCCATTTGCCGAGCGCGCGGCCGTGCTGGACCTCCTCGACCGCCCAGCCGTGCGCGACCTCCTGGAACTCGGGATCGTCGTGGAAGACGTTGCAGAGATAGGCCGTGTAGTCGTCGGCGTTGAACTCCACCAGGGCCGCCGCCTTGATGAGCGGGACGAGATCGGGATCGACCTTCGTATGGTCCAACTGATCCCAGGGAAGCTCTTCGTATTTCCAATGCAACGCCACACTCCACTCCCGCTGCTGGCCGCCGTTCCGGGCCGGTTGTTCCACGCTCTGACGGAGAATAGGACGATAAAAACAAAAACGCCTCGACGGACGGGCCGGGAGGCGTTCGATCCCCTAGGGGACACTATGTATGGCTGCGATGGCGCAATGCAACGGAAACGGCCCAGCCGGCGGTCGCCGCCGCCGGGCCGTGCCCGGTGTCAGTGCGTGGTCGCGCCGGTCGCGTCGAGCTTGGCGCGGGCGATGGCGATCTTCGCCTCCACGCGGGCTTTCTCGTCGTCGGACTTGGCGTCTTCCAGATCCTCGCTCAGGTCGCGGATCTGCTGCTCGACCTTGCCGCGGTCGATCTCGGCCACCGCGATGGCCTCCTCGGCCAGGACGGTGCAGCGGGTCTCGGTCACCTCGGCGAAGCCGCCGGCGACGAACACCCGGTCGACCACGCGGTCGGCCTCGTAGACGTCGATCACGCCCGGACGGACGGTCGAAATCATCGGCGAGTGGCCGGCGAGGACGCCGAAGTCACCTTCCGAACCCGGCACCACGACCATGTCGACGGGCTGCGAGGTCAGCAGCTTCTCCGGGGAGACCAGCTCGAATTCGACTTTATCGGCCATGGGTTTCCTGGTGCCTCTTCATAAGAACCCCCTCCCCCGCGCGGGCGGAGGAGAGGGTTAGCCTCGTTACCGAACCTCAGCCGACCCTGATCAGGCGGCTTCGGCGGCCAGCTTCTTCGCCTTGGCGATGGCTTCGTCGATGGTGCCGACCATGTAGAAGGCCGCTTCCGGCAGGTGGTCGTAGTCGCCGTTCACGATGCCCTTGAAGCCCTTGATGGTGTCTTCCAGGCTGACGAGCACGCCCGGGGTGCCGGTGAACACCTCGGCGACGTGGAACGGCTGCGACAGGAAGCGCTGGATCTTGCGGGCGCGGGCCACGACCAGCTTGTCCTCTTCCGACAGCTCGTCCATGCCCAGGATCGCGATGATGTCCTGCAGCGACTTGTAGGTCTGCAGAACGCGCTGCACCGAACGGGCGACGGTGTAGTGCTCCTCACCGACGACGCGCGGGTCCAGGATGCGGCTGGTCGAGTCCAGCGGGTCCACCGCCGGGAAGATCGCCATTTCGGCGATCGAACGCGACAGCACCGTGGTGGCGTCCAGGTGGGCGAAGGAGGTGGCCGGGGCCGGGTCGGTCAGGTCGTCGGCGGGCACGTAAATGGCCTGCACCGAGGTGATCGAACCCTTCTTCGTGGAGGTGATGCGCTCCTGCAGGGCGCCCATGTCGGTGGCCAGCGTCGGCTGGTAACCCACCGCCGACGGGATGCGGCCCAGCAGAGCCGACACTTCCGAACCGGCCTGCGTGAAGCGGAAGATGTTGTCCACGAAGAACAGCACGTCCTGGCCTTCCTCGTCGCGGAAGTACTCCGCGAGGGTCAGGCCGGACAGGGCGACGCGGGCGCGGGCGCCCGGCGGCTCGTTCATCTGGCCGTACACCAGGGCCACCTTGGAGCCCGGGCCGTCGAGCTTGATGACGCCCGACTCGATCATCTCGTGGTAGAGGTCGTTGCCCTCACGGGTGCGCTCGCCGACGCCCGCGAACACGGACACGCCGCCGTGCGCCTTCGCGACGTTGTTGATCAGCTCCATGATGGTCACGGTCTTGCCCACGCCGGCGCCGCCGAACAGGCCGATCTTGCCGCCC
This sequence comes from Azospirillum sp. TSH58, assembly GCF_003119115.1. Taxonomy (NCBI): domain Bacteria; kingdom Pseudomonadati; phylum Pseudomonadota; class Alphaproteobacteria; order Rhodospirillales; family Azospirillaceae; genus Azospirillum; species Azospirillum sp. TSH58. The sequence continues at coordinate 2,167,502 of NZ_CP022364.1, read as the reverse complement.
TTGGCGTAGGGAGCCAGCAGGTCGATGACCTTGATGCCCGTGATCAGCACTTCGGCGTCCGTCGACTGCTCGACGAAGTCCGGGGCCGCACGGTGGATCGGCAGGGTGCGCTCGGCGCCGACGTCGCCGCGCTCGTCGATCGGCTCACCGATCACGTTGATGATGCGGCCGAGGGTGGCCGGGCCGACCGGCACGGCGATCGGGGCGCCGGTGTCGGTCACTTCGGCGCCGCGGACCAGGCCGTCGGTGCTGTCCATGGCGATGGCGCGGACGGTGCTCTCGCCGAGGTGCTGGGCAACCTCGAGCACGAGGGTCTTGCCGTCGTTCTGGGTGTGCAGAGCGTTCAGAATGGCCGGCAGCTCGCCGTCGAACTGGACGTCGACAACGGCGCCCGTGACCTGCGTGATCTTGCCGACGGCGTTCGTCGCCTGGGTGGTGGTGGCCATGGAGTAAAGCTCCCTCGGAACTCGATAATTGTCGGATGTGCCGTCGTATCGACTGCGAACGTATCGACCGCGAACGCTGCGCCCTTAAACCGCCTCGGCGCCGGAGATGATCTCGATCAGCTCCTTGGTGATGTAGGCCTGGCGCGTGCGGTTGTAGGTGATCGTCAGCTTGTTGATCATGTCGCCGGCGTTGCGCGTCGCGTTGTCCATCGCGGTCATGCGGGCGCCCTGTTCGGACGCGGCGCTTTCCAGGAGGGCGCGGTAGACCTGGATCGACAGGTTGCGCGGCAGCAGCTCGGCGAGGATCTGCTCCTCGTCGGGCTCGAACTCGTAGATCGCCTTGACCTCGGCGCCCGCGGCCTCCTCTTCCGCCTGCGCCTCGACGGCGAAGGGAACGAGCTGCTGGACGGTCACGATCTGGGAGATCGCCGACTTGAACTTGTTGAAGATCACCGAGCAGACGTCGAACTCGCCCGCGTCGTACATCGCCAGAACCTTCTGCGCGACGACATCGGCGTCGGCGAAGGACAGCTTGCGGCGGCCCACATCCTCGTAGGTCTCGACGATCAGCGAGCCGTACTCGCGGCGCAGCTGGTCGCGGGCCTTGCGGCCGACGGTGAGCAGCTTGACCGTCTTGCCTTCCGACTGGAGGCGCTGGATCTGGCGGCGGGACTCACGGACGATGGCGCCGTTGAAGGCGCCGCACAGGCCACGGTCGGAGCTGATGATGACGAGGAGATGCACCTGATCGGAACCGGTGCCGGTCATCAGCTTCGGGCCGTTGCCCGAGTCCTGCACGTTGGCCGCGAGAGAGGCCAGCATGCGGCCCATGCGCTCGGCGTAGGGACGACCGGCTTCCGCCTGCTCCTGCGCACGGCGGAGCTTGGAGGCGGCGACCATCTTCATCGCCGAGGTGATCTTCCGCGTCGATTGGACGCTGGCGATCCGGTTCTTTAGGTCCTTGAGGTTAGGCATGCCGGCCCTTCATTCCGCTCGGGGTCGTTCGGGTTGACGGACGGGGCGCAGAGACTGCGCCCCCGCCGTCGATCAGACGAACACCTTGGAGAAGTTGTCGAGGAAGGCCTTCAGGCGCTCCTCGGTCGCAGAGGTGATCTGCTTCTCGTTGCGGATCGTCGCCAGGATGTCGGCCCCCTTGGAGCGGACCTCGGCGAGGAACTTCTGCTCGAAGCGGTTGACGTCCTCGACCTTGATCTTGTCGAGATAGCCCTTCACGCCCGAGAAGATCGACACGACCTGCTCTTCGACCGGCAGCGGCTGGAACTGCGGCTGCTTCAGCAGCTCGGTCAGACGGGCGCCGCGGGCCAGCAGGCGCTGGGTGGCGGCGTCGAGGTCCGAGGCGAACTGCGCGAAGGCAGCCATCTCGCGGTACTGGGCCAGCTCCATCTTGATGGTGCCCGCGACCTGCTTCATCGCCTTGATCTGGGCGGCGGAGCCGACGCGCGACACCGACAGGCCGACGTTGATGGCCGGACGGATGCCCTTATAGAACAGGCCCGTCTCGAGGAAGATCTGGCCGTCGGTGATCGAGATCACGTTCGTCGGGATGTAGGCCGACACGTCGCCGGCCTGCGTCTCGATGACCGGCAGGGCGGTCAGCGAGCCGTTGCCGTGGGCGTCGCCCATCTTGGCGGCGCGCTCGAGCAGGCGGCTGTGGAGATAGAACACGTCGCCCGGGTAGGCTTCGCGGCCCGGCGGACGGCGGAGCAGCAGCGACATCTGACGGTAGGCGACGGCCTGCTTGGACAGGTCATCGTACACGATCAGGGCGTGCATGCCGTTGTCGCGGAAGTACTCGCCCATCGTGCAGCCGGTGTAGGGCGCCAGGAACTGCAGCGGGGCCGGCTCCGACGCGGTGGCCGCGACGACGATGGAGTATTCCAGGGCGCCGGCGTCTTCCAGGGTCTTGACGATCTGGGCGACGGTGGAGCGCTTCTGACCGACGGCGACGTAGATGCAGTAGAGCTTCTTGCTCTCGTCGTCGCCCTGGTTGATCGGCTTCTGGTTCAGGAAGGTGTCGATGACGACGGCGGTCTTGCCGGTCTGGCGGTCACCGATGATCAGCTCGCGCTGGCCGCGGCCGATCGGCACCAGGCTGTCGACGGCCTTCAGGCCGGTCTGCATCGGCTCGTGCACCGACTTGCGCGGGATGATGCCGGGGGCCTTGACCTCGACGCGGGTGCGGGTGACGTCCACCAGCGGGCCCTTGCCGTCGATCGGGTTGCCCAGGCCGTCCACGACGCGGCCCAGCAGACCCTTGCCGACCGGCACGTCCACGATGGTGCCCGTGCGCTTGACGGTGTCGCCTTCCTTGATCTCGCTGTCGGTGCCGAAGATCACGACGCCGACGTTGTCGGTCTCGAGGTTCAGCGCCATGCCCTTGATGCCACCGGGGAACTCGACCATCTCGCCGGCGCGCACGTTGTCCAGGCCGTGCACGCGGGCGACGCCGTCACCCACCGAGAGGACCTGGCCGACCTCGGCGACGTCCGCCTCGGTCCCGAAATTCGCGATCTGCTGCTTGAGGATCGCAGAGATTTCTGCGGCGCGGATATCCATCAGACTGATCCCCCTGAGGCCTTCATGGCGAGTTGCAATTTGTTCAGCTTCGTGCGCACCGAGGTGTCGACCATGCGCGAGCCGAACTTAACGATCATGCCCCCGATCAGCGCGGGATCGACCGCGGTGTTGACCAACACCTTGGAGCCGATCGACGCCTTCAGCGCGTCGGTGACCGCGGCCAGCTGAGCGTCGCTCAGCGGCTGGGCGGAGGTGACCTGGGCGGTCACTTCGCCGCGACGGCGGGCCAGCTCGGCGAGATAGCCTTCGATCATGCCTTCCAGCGCGAACAGGCGGCGGTTCTTGGCCACCAGCCCGATGAAACGCTTGGTCAGATCGGACACTTCGGCGCGGTCCAGAACCGCGGCCATCGCCCGGCCTTGGTCGGCGCGGCTGATCACGGGACTGCGGACGAGGCGGCGAAGGTCGGCGCTCTCAGCCAGGATTTGCTTCAGCGCAACCAGATCGCTCGCGACCTGATCCAACGCTTTGTTCTCGTCCGCAAGCTCGAACAGCGCGATGGAGTAGCGCGTAGCGAGTTCGGAAACGCCTGTACCTTCGATTGCCACCTGATCCCTCGAATTGAGTTCGGTAGACGGTGAATTTTCAGGGCCTTAAATAGGGCAAAACCCACATCGCGGCGGCCCAGCCCGCGAAAGCGAGCGGTCCAATATCACAGGATTAGGCCCTGCGCAACGGGGTCTGGACAATTTGCGCGCGGCTTGCGTGCGGCGTTTTGCGCCCCTGCGGCGTGGGGTCGGTTCTTGGCGGCGGGGGCTGGAAATGGGCATACCACTTCACAACCGCAGCGGATCACCTCGGCGTCGGCCGGCCCCACTCTCTTCAGGGGCCGTGTTTCCGGGTCCCGTTCCGCGGCGGTCCAGGGACCAGACTGTGACCTAACGCCCTACTTAACACCCGTTTAACCATTCACGCGCACGGTCGTCCCACAGCCCGTCTGACAGGACAAACCCAGGCCAATCATGACCGTCGTCGCCTTTTCCTGCGCCCGCTTCACGCCCGCCGACCTCAACGAATTCGAGGCGGTGGCCGAGCCGAAGCTGCGCCTTGGCCATTGGGCCGGGGTCATCCGCGAAACGGGCCGGGAGCATGACCGGCTCCTCGTTCTGCTCCCCGGCGTGGACCGTCCGGTCTTCCGCTTCGAGCGCGACGGGCGCGGGCGTTACAGCCTGTCCTTCAACGACCGCTCCGGCTGGTACGGCATCGGGTCGGGAAGCAGCGCCTCCGAATGCCTGTCGATCTGGCGCCCCCGCCCACGGACCGACCGCTCCGTCTCGGTGCTCTGAGCGCCTTTTTCACCCTTCGGAAAAGTCCGAGTCGGCCGATTCCCGGCCGATCAAGCCGTCGTTCAAGCCGTCCTTCAGCGATACACGCCGACCGACAGCAGGTAGGGCTCGCCGCCCAGAACGATGCGGCGCACGATCATCGTCTTCGGCGCGATCTGGCCGGACAGCGGATCCGTCCATTTGTAGCTGACGGCGCCCGAATCCCGCTCCGCCACGATGTCCAGCGCCTCCTGGATGAAGGGCTTGCCGTCGACGTCCTTCAGGTCTCTGAGATTCGCGCCGTTCAGCGACGGCGTCCAGCCATGGGCCACCATCACGCCGTCGCGGTCGATCAGCATCGGATAGAGGTCGCGGTCGATCAGCGCGCCGTCCCGCTGGGCGAAGGCGTCCGCCGCGGCGTCCGCGCCGTGCTGGCGCAGATAGCCGCTGGTCTTGTCGAGCAGCACCTTGGCGTCCGACTCCGTCCCCCGGGTCTGGGCGGGCACGCCCGCCGCCAGCGCGATGATCGCCAGCAGGGCGAGAACCGGAAGAACCGTCAGCAAGGTAGGGAGGTGGAAACGACCGCGCAGCCTGGACATGAGATCGCTCGGCGAAAGATGACTTCCATACTCTGGTAATACCATGACCCGCCGGCCGCAACGGACCAAACGTCACAGGTGCCCTGCGGAGCGCGCAGGGACAATCGGTCGCAGCCCCCCTTTACAGGAGTCCGACGTTTCTTAGCGGGCACCGCATCTCTACAGGAAGCTGTAGGGATCCACGTCCACCTGCACGCGCACGTTGGGTGGAATTTCCACCTGCTCCAGCCATTGCGCGATCAGGGGTTGCACCTGGACGGTGCGCGGCGCCTTCAGCAGCAGACGCCGCCGATGGCGCCCGCGCAGCAGGGCGAGCGGCGCCGGGGCCGGACCCAGCACGGCGACGGTGTCGCTGCGCGGCGCGGCGCGGCCCAGCGCGATGGACAGCTTTTCCACCGCCGCCGCATCCTCCCCCGACACGATCAGGGCGGCCAGCCGTCCGAAGGGCGGCATCCCGGCCTCCAGCCGCATCTCCGCCTCCAGCTGATAGAAGCCGTCGCGGTCCCCGGCGGCCAGCGCCTGCATCACCGGATGCTCGGGCATGTAGGTCTGCAGCATCACCCGCCCCGGCCGCTCGCCGCGCCCGGCGCGCCCGGCCACCTGATGGAGGAGCTGGTAGGTCCGCTCCCCCGCCCGCAGGTCACCGCCGGCCAGCCCCAGATCGGCGTCCACCACCCCGACCAGGGTCAGCATGGGGAAATGGTGGCCCTTCGCCATGACCTGGGTGCCGATCAGGATGTCCAGCTCATGGTCGGCGATCCGGCGGACCATCTCCTGGATGGCGCGGGGGCCGAACAGCGTGTCGGACGCCATGATGGCGGCGCGGGCGTCGGGGAACAGCTCCGCCACCTCCTCGGCGATGCGCTCCACACCGGGACCGCAGGCGGCCAGCGTCCCTTCCTCGCCGCATTCCGGGCAGGTCGGGGAGAGAGGCTGGGAGAGGCCGCAATGGTGGCACTGGAGCTTGCGGGCCAGCCGGTGTTCGACCAGCCACGCCGTGCAGTTGGGGCATTGCAGCCGGTGCCCGCAGGCCCGGCACAGGGTCAGCGGGGCGTAGCCGCGGCGGTTGAGGAACAGCATCACCTGCTCCTTCTCCGCCAGCGTCTGCTCGATGGCCTTCTTCAGCGACGGGGCCAGCCAGTGGCGCGCCGGCGGCCGGTCCTTGCGCAGGTCGACCAGCTCGACGTCGGGCAGCACGGCGCCGCCGTGACGGCCCGGCAGCTCGATGCGGGCGTAGCGGTTGCTGTCGGCGTTGACCTTGGTCTCCAGCGACGGCGTGGCGGAGACCAGCACGGTGGGGATGCCGCCGAGATGCGCCCGCGCCACGGCCATGTCGCGGGCGTGGTAGATCGACCCCTCCTCCTGCTTGTAGGCGGAGTCGTGCTCCTCGTCGATGATGATGACGCCGAGGTTCTTGTAGGGCAGGAACAGGGCCGAGCGGGCGCCGACCACCACCGGCACCTCGCCGTTGGCCACGGCCCTCCAGGTGTCGCGGCGCTGCGCCCCGGTCAGTTCGGAATGCCACTCCGCCGGCGGCGCGCCGAAGCGGCGGGCGAAGCGCTCCAGCCACTGCGCCGACAGGGCGATTTCCGGAAGCAGCACCAGCGCCTGCTTGCCCGCCTTCAGGGCGGCGGCGATGGCCTCGTAATAGACCTCCGTCTTGCCGGAGCCGGTCACACCGTCGAGCAGCACGGTGGAATAGACGCCGGACTCCACGCGGGCGCGCAGGTCCGCCGCCGCCGCCTCCTGGTCGGCGGAGAGGGTCGGGCCGGGGCGGTGGCAGTCGGGCCGCCCGAGCTTGGTCGGCTGGAGCAGCACCGGCTCCAGCAGCCCGGCCTCGGCCAGCCCGCGCACCACGGTGACGCCGCAGCCGGCCTCCTCCGCCAGCTCGGCCGGGGTGCGCGGCGGGCCGTCGTCCAGCAGGGCGAGAACGCGGCGCCGCGGGTCGGTCATCTTGAAGCCGGGCGGCGGCTCGGCGTCCGGCTTGCGCAGATAGGCGAGCATCGCCTTCGCCGGCTCCAGCGCCGAGGGCACGCTGATCGCCATGCGCAGCACATGGCCCGGCGGCGTCATGGTGTAGGCGGCGACCCACTCGACGAACTTGCGTTCGACCTCCGGCATCGGCGGCACGTCGAAGCGGCGGACCACCGGCTTCAGCCGGGCGGCCTCCACCACCCCGGCGCCGTCGCCCCACACGACGCCGAGCACGCGGCGCGGCCCGAGCGGAACCTCCACATAGTCGCCGGGGTTGAGGGTCATCCCGGCGGGCACGCGGTAATCGTAGGCCTCGCGCAGCGGCAGCGGCAGCAGCACGCGGACGCGCGGGTCCGCGTCCACCGGCACCGTGCCCGGCAGAAGAGCCTGCGCTGAATCTCCGGATCTGGCCCCGGATCTGGCGGAATTTTCACGCATCGGCTAAAGTGCCCCCTGGCCGCGACGCCGGGCAGCGAATCCCGGGAAACAGGGCACGGTCTTCCTCAGCAAGTATGGATTCCAGGTCATGAAGTTCTTCGTTGACACCGCCGACATCGCCGAGATCCGCGATCTGGCCGACACCGGCCTGCTGGACGGTGTTACCACCAACCCCTCCCTCGTCGCCAAGTCCGGTCGCAGCTTCCTCGACCTCGTGGCCGAAATTTGTGATGTGGTGAGCGGCCCGGTCAGCGCCGAGGTGGCGTCCACCGACTTCGAGACCATGCTGGCGGAAGGAAAGAAGCTTGCCAAGATCGCCGACAACGTCGCGGTCAAGGTTCCGCTGACCCAGGCCGGCCTGAAGGTCTGCAAGGCGCTGTCCTCCGAAGGGACGATGGTCAACGTCACGCTGTGCTTCTCCCCGGCCCAGGCGATCCTGGCCGCCAAGGCCGGCGCCAGCTTCGTGTCGCCCTTCGTCGGCCGTCTGGACGACATCGGGCAGGACGGCATGGGCCTGATCGCCGACATCGTGGAGATTTACAGCAACTACGATTACTTCAAGACCGAGGTGCTGGTCGCGTCGATCCGCAACCCGATCCACATCGTCGACTCCGCCCGTCTGGGCGCGCATGTCGTCACCGCCCCGCCGTCGGTGCTGAAGCAGCTCTTCAACCACCCGCTGACCGACAAGGGGCTGGCCCAGTTCGTGGCCGACTGGCAGAAGACCGGCCAGTCCATCCTCTGAGGACAGCAAGCATGGGCCGGGAGCCGGGACACACCCCCCACCGGAAGGACGCGCCGACCGCCGAGGAGGTGCACGCCTACCTGCGGGACCATCCCGACTTCCTGGTCCATCACGGCGATCTGGTCCACCACCTGACCCCGCCGTCGCAGGACCGCGGGCGCGGGGTGGTGGACCTGCAGGCCTACATGGTCGAGCGGCTGCGCGGCGAGGTCCGCCTGCTGAAGGACCAGCAGCGCGAGCTGATCGGCACCTCGCGCGCCAACATGAACAGCCAGAACCGCATCCACGCGGCCGTGCTGTTTCTCCTCGACGCCCAGAGCTTCGAGCAGCTCATCCAGACCATCACCACCGATCTGGCGGTGCTGCTCGACCTGGACGTCGCCTGCCTGATCGTCGAATCGAACGGCCACGACACCCCGCATGTCCAGACCTCCGGCGTGCGGGTGGTCGAGCCGGGGACCGTCGACCGCTGGCTGGGCAAGGCCGACGTGGCGCTGAACGCCGACATCCAGGGCGACCCGGAGCTGTACGGCCCCGGCGCCGGGCTGGTGCGGTCGGAGTTGCTGATCCGCCTCCAGGTGTCCAGCGAGACGCCGGAGGGCATGCTGGCCTTCGGCAGCCGCGAGCCGGACAGCTTCCACAACGGCCAGGGCACCGAGCTGGTCGGCTTCCTCGCCCGCGTGGTCGAGCGGGTGATCCGCGGCTGGCTCGAACTGCCGGCCTGAGCCACATGAGCGCATGACCGGAAAACAGAACCCCGTCCTCGGCTTCGCCGCACAGCCGGACGTGCAGGACACGCTGGTGCACTGGCGCCGCTGGATGGAGAGCGAGCGCAACGTCTCGCCCCACACGCTGACCGCCTACATCGGCGACGTCGCGACCTTCCTGGAGTTCATCACCGGCTATCAGGCGAAGCCGCCGTCGATGAACGACCTCGCCGCGCTGACCGTCACGGATTTCCGCTCCTGGCTGTCCCATCTCGCCATGAAGGGAATCGGCTCCAACAGCCGGTCGCGCGCCCTGTCATCGGTGCGCAACCTGTTCCGCTGGATGGACCGCGACGGCCGCCTGCACAACCCGGCGATCAACACCTTCTCCGGCCCGCGCATCAAGCGCCCGGCGCCGAAGCCGCTGACCGTGCTGGACGCCGACCGCCTGCTGGAAGAGTCGGAGAAGGAGCCGGACGAGCCATGGGTCGGCAAGCGCGACCGGGCGCTGTTCACCCTGCTCTACGGCTGCGGCCTGCGCATCTCGGAGGCGCTGAACCTGACGCGCCGCGAGGCGCCGCTGGGTGAGACGCTGCGGGTCACCGGCAAGGGCAACAAGGAACGGATCGTCCCGGTGCTGCCGGCGGTGACGGAGGCGGTGCGGGCCTACATGGACGCCTGCCCCTACCGTCAGGGGCCGGACGCGCCGCTGTTCGTCGGGGTGCGCGGCGGGCAGCTCGCCCCGGCCATCGCGCAGCGGCGGATGCGCGACCTGCGCCGCTTGATGGGGCTTCCGGAGACCGCGACGCCGCACGCGCTGCGGCACAGCTTCGCCACGCATCTGCTGGCGGACGGCGGCGATCTGCGGGCGATCCAGGATCTGCTGGGCCACGCCTCGCTGTCGACGACGCAGCGCTACACCGACGTGGAGAGCGAGCAACTGATGCAGGTGTACCGCTCGGCCCACCCGCGGGCGAAGAAGACGCCGTAGCGTCGGAGGGTGGGAGGCGTATTGCCCCCTCCCCGACCCTCCCCCGCTTCGCGGGGGAGGGAGAAAAAAAGTGACTCCCCCGCTTCGCAGGGGAGGGAGAGGAGAGAAACGCGCCTTAGATGTGCAGGGCGCGGCCGTCCACGGCGAGGGCGGCTTCCTTGGTCACTTCCGACAGGGTCGGGTGGGCGTGGCAGGTGCGGGCGATGTCCTCGGCGGACGCGCTGAACTCCATCGCCACGGCCAGTTCGCCGACCATCTCCGACACGTTCGGGCCGACCATGTGGACGCCCAGCACCTTGTCGGTGCGCGCGTCGGCCAGGATCTTCACGAAGCCGTCGGTCGTGCCGCTGGCGCGGGCGCGGCCGTTGGCGGTGAAGGGGAACTTGCCCGCCTTGTAGGCGACGCCGGCGGCCTTCAACTCCTCCTCGGTCTTGCCGACCGCGGCCACTTCCGGCCAGGTGTAGACGACGCCGGGGACGAGGTCGTGGTTGACGTGGCCCGCCTGGCCGGCCAGCAGTTCGGCCAGCGCGACGCCCTCCTCCTCGGCCTTGTGGGCCAGCATCGGGCCTTCGACCACGTCGCCGATGGCGTAGATGCCCGGCACGTTGGTCTCGAAATGCTTGCCGATCTTCACGCGGCCGCGGTTGTCCGTCTCGACGCCGACGGCGTCGAGGCCCAGCCCGTTGGTGAAGGCGCGGCGGCCGATGGCGACCAGCACCACGTCGGCCTCGACCTCCTCGGCGGTGCCGCCGGCGGCGGGCTCGACCGACAGGGTGACGCCGGTGTTGGTGACCTTGGCGCCGGTGACCTTGGAGCCGAGCTTGAAGGTCATGCCCTGCTTGCCGAGGATGCGCTGCATCTGCTTGGACACCTCGCCGTCCATGGTCGGCAGGATGCGGTCCAGGAACTCGACCACGGTGACCTGCGCGCCGAGGCGGCCCCAGACCGAGCCCAGCTCAAGGCCGATCACGCCGCCACCGATGACGACGAGGCGCTTCGGCACCTCCGGCAGCTCCAGGGCGCCGGTGGAGGAGACGATCTTCTGCTCGTCGATCTCGATGCCCGGCAGCGGCGTGACTTCCGAGCCGGTGGCGATGACGATGGCCTTCGACGCCGTGATGGTGCCGACGCCCTCGACCTCGACGGTGTTCGGGGCGGTGATGCGGCCGGCACCCTTCAGCCAGGCGATCTTGTTCTTCTTGAACAGGAACTCGATGCCGCCGGTGTTCTCTTTGACGACCTTGTCCTTGTGGGACAGCATGCCCGGCAGGTCCAGCTCGACGCCGCCGACCTTGATGCCGAACTTGGCGAGGCCGTGCTTGGCCTCCTCGTACTTCTCCGACGCGGCGAGCAGCGCCTTGGAGGGGATGCAGCCCACGTTCAGGCAGGTGCCGCCCAGCGCGCTGCGCTTCTCGACGCAGGCGACCTTGAAACCGAGCTGCGCCGCACGGATCGCGCAGACATACCCGCCGGGACCGCCGCCGACCACGACGACGTCGAAAGTGCTTTCAGCCATTGGGGCTTTCCTTCCGCCATTTTTGTGTTTGCCAAAAGCCGTCCCGTCCAGCGGGGAGGGCCGCGCGCCGATTTATGCCGCCGCTCACGCCAACTGGCAACGGGACAGTTCGTCCGGGGGGAGGGATGCCGGGTTGAAAGACGGGCATGGGAACAGCCGGAACCCATGCCGAAACGGTGGGAACCGGGGCTTCCGCCCCGGCCGCATCACACCGAAACGGCGACGAGGAACAGGCGCGGCGCGCCGCCCTGGGCGACGTTCGCCAGGGTGGTGACCTGATTGTTCGCCACATCGTACACATAGGCGGTGCGCCCGCCCGCCCAGTACCAGCCGAGATTCGGGTTGGGTCCCGCCACGTCCGCGGCCTGGAAGGTGCCGAAGGTCGCCAGGAGCGAGACGTAGTTCAGGCCGGCGTTGCCGCCGCGCAGGGTCTGCTGCTTCACGACGTCGGCGTTGAAGCGGTTCCAGGCGTCCTGGATGGGCGTGGCGTGGGCGGGCAGGATGCACTTCAGTTCGATGTAGACGTCGTCGGCCACCCCGGTGTTGCGGCGCAGATAGAAGTCGGCGCGGGCGGCGGCGTTGGCGTTGTTGGAGACTCCCCAGGCCGGGCCGCCGACCGTCGTGTAGGTCAGGTAGGGATTCGCGACGTTGGTGGATGGATAGGCCCATTCCCGGTCGCAGGTCCAGTTGCCCGCAACGTTCAAGAAACCGTGTGCGATCTCGGCCTGGAGCCAGCCCTCCCAGCCGCCGCGGATGTTGGCGTTCTGGGCCAGCACCGTGGCCCGCGGGCCATTGATGGTGCCGTTGGCGACGCAGCCCTGGATGGTGGTCAAAAACTGCTGGCAGCGCATAGCGGTGTCTCCTTCCTCGATGCCGGGCCGGACGAAGGTCCGGGCCCCGGCAAAGGGACGGTTCCGCGATGCGCGGCGTGAGGATCAGCCGGAGAAGAACTCCAGCAGCGCCCGCGCCGTCTCCTCCGGCGCCTCCTCGGGGATGAAGTGGCCGGCGGGCATCACATGGCCCTCGATGGCCGGGGCGTAGCCGCGCCAGATGCCCAGCGGGTCGTCGTAGAGGCGACCGACCGCGCTGTTGCGGCCCCACAGGAACAGGGCGGGTCCGTCGACCTTGCGGCCCGCCGCCCGGTCCTCGCGGTCGTGCTCCAGGTCGATGCTGGCCGCGGCGCGGTAGTCCTCGCACATGGCGTGGACGGTGGCGGGGTCGCGGAAGGCGGCGCGGTAGGCCTCCATCGCCTCCGGCTCGAAGATGTCGGCGCTGCTGCCGATGGAGCCGAGCACCTGCCCCAGATAGAAGTCGGGGTCCGACCCGATCAGCCGTTCCGCCAGATTGTTGGGCTGGATCAGGAAGAACCAGTGGTAGTAGGCGGTCGCCATGCGCTGGTCGATGCGGGCGAAGACCTCCAGCGTCGGCACCACGTCGAGGAAGGCCACCCGCTCCACCCGGCCGGGATGGTCGAGGACCAGCCGGTGGGCCACCCGCGCGCCGCGGTCGTGCCCGGCCAGCCGGAAGCGGTCGAAGCCCAGCGCCGCCATCACCGCCACCTGATCGCGCGCGTTGGTGCGTTTGCAGTAGGTCTCGTGCGCGGAATCGCCCGGCGGCTTCGACGATTGACCGTACCCCCGCAGGTCGGTCAGCACCACGGTGAAGCGCTCGGCCAGCCGCGGCGCGACCCGGTTCCACAGGGCGTGGCACTGCGGAAAGCCATGAAGCAGAAGGAGCGGCGGCCCCTCGCCCCCGACCAGCGTGTGGATCTCGGCGCCGTCGGTGGCGATGCGGTGGCGGGTGAACCCTTCGAACATGCGCGCCCTCCCCTATCCGTTTGAGTGTGGAGAACTGTCCTTCCGCATCGCGGGTCTTCGGAAACCTTGAGGGGGTTTCTCGCGTTTTTCAGCCGATTGTTTTCGACCTCAAGAGGAAAATGCCATGCGTAGCCTGAAGAAGCTCGTCCTTTTCGCCGCCCTGGGTGCCGCCCTGACCACCAGCCTCGCCGCCTGCAACACCGTCGAAGGCATGGGCCAGGACGTGCAGGCGGGCGGCCGCGCAGTGGAGCGCTCGTCGGACAGCGTCCAGAAGAAGATGTGATCGCGCGGCGCGGACGCCCCGGAGCTTCGGCTCCGGGGTTTCAACGCCCCGATTTCCGTATGCCAGGGCTCAGCGCTGCATGCGCTTGATGGTGTTGGTCGTGCTCTGGCCGTCCACGAGGTCGGCCAGCACGACCTTGCCGCCGTAGCTCTGCACGAACCCGGCGCCGACCACCGTGGCGACGGTGTAATCCGCCCCCTTCACCAGCACGTCGGGCCGCAGGGCGCGGATCAGCTCCTCCGGCGTGTCCTCGCCGAAGATCACCACCAGATCGACGCAGGCCAGCGAGGCAAGCACCGTCGCCCGCGCCGTCTCGGTCTGCACCGGGCGCGTCTCGCCCTTCAGCCGTTTCACCGAGGCGTCGCTGTTCAGCCCCACCACCAGCACGTCGCAGGCCGCCTTGGCCTGGTTCAGCAGCGAAATGTGGCCGGGGTGCAGCAGGTCGAAGCAGCCGTTGGTGAAGCCCACCCGCTTGCCGCGGGCGCGCCAGCGCGCCGCCCGCTCCACGGCCTGCTCCAGCGTGTCGACCTTCTCCTCGCCGCTGCGCCACTCCTGCTCGTGCAGGGCGGACAGCAGTTCCGGCGCGCGGACGACCGCGGTGCCGACCTTGCCCACCACGATCCCGGCGGCCAGATTGGCCAGCCGTGCCGCGTCGGTCAGCTCCACCCCCACCGACAGGGCCGAGGTCAGCGTCGCCACCACCGTGTCGCCGGCGCCCGACACGTCGAAGACCTCGCGCGCGTTGGCCGGCAGATGGGTGGCGCCGTCGCGCGTCACCACGGACATGCCGCGCTCGCTGCGCGTGGCGACCACCGCGTCGATGCCGCAGGTCTCCAGCAGGAAGCGGCAGGCGGCCTCGACCTCGGCGTCGCTGTCGGCGGGCATGCCGGTGGCCTGGATCAGCTCCTTGCGGTTGGGCGTGATCACGCTGGCCCCGCGGTAGCGCCCGAAATCATCGCCCTTGGGATCGACCACCACCGGCAACCCGGCCTCCCGCGCCGCCTGGATGAGCTGCGCGACCAGCCCGTCGGTCAGCACGCCTTTGCCGTAGTCGGACAGGATCACCGCGCCCACCGTCAGCATGCCGGTGCGGGCGGCGACCATCACCTCCTCCTCCGACCCGATGGCGGCGATGGTCTCGGCGTCGGCGCGCAGAAGCTGCTGGCGCCCGCCGATGAAGCGCGTCTTGACCGTGGTCTGGCGCCCCGGCTCGGCAACCAGACCGCCGCCGTCGCCCGTCTCCCTGGCCACGAGGCGGACCAGCTCCAGCCCCGCCGCGTCCTCGCCCACCACCGACACGAAGCGGCAGCCGGCGCCCAGCGCCATGACGTTGGCGGCCACGTTGCCGGCGCCGCCGAGCATTGCCGTCTCGCGCTCGATCCGCAGCACGGGGATCGGCGCTTCGGGGGATACGCGGTCGACCGACCCGTAGATGAATCGGTCGAGCATGACGTCGCCGACGCACAGCACGCTGGCGCGGGACAGGGAGTCGATGTGACGGGCAAGGTCGCTCATGCCGGTTCTACTACCAATCTTGGGAGTGGCGCGCCAGAGGAGAGCGCGGCCCCGGACGGAGCGCGGCGGTCATTCGAAGGCGTCATTCGAAGGCGTCATTCGAAGGCTGGGACCTCGTGGCGCAGGTCGCCGGTGCCCTTGGCGAAGGTCAGGGTCAACTGCCCCTGCAACTCCCGCTCCGCCGCCTCGCCCGTCTCCGGCACGGAAGGCGGCAGCGGCGGGCTGACCAGGATGCCGGCGGCGGACAGCGCGTCGCCGAGCGCCGTCGTGCGGTTGGCGGGGACGCAGAAGGCGATGACCGCCATCACGTCGGAAAACAGCGTGTGGTCGACGATCCAGCCGCCGTTGCCGGTGATTCCGTCCGCCGCCGCCATCAGCGCGGCGGTCCGGTCGGTCTGCAGGACCGCTTCGAATCTCAGGATGGACATGGCCTGCCCTCCTTTTCGGGCTGCTCGGAGGGTCCAGTATGGACCGGCGGTTCCACGCCCTCAACCGGACAAAACCCCGCAGCCGTCCCGCGTTGGCTAGGCAGCCGCCCCCGCCTGACCTATCTTCCGGCATCCCTTGCCCCCGGAATCCGGACCGGACATCGCCCATGCCCCTGCCGCCCGTCACGAGAAGCCTGTCGGCCAAGCTGCTGGTGCTGACCGTGCTGTTCGTCCTGCTGGCGGAGGTGCTGATCTACACGCCGTCCATCGCGCGCTACCGCCTGACCTATCTGGAGGAGCGGCTGGCCGCCGCCCATCTCGCCGCCCTGTCGGTGGAGGCGACGCCGGACATGATGGTGGCGATGGAGCTTCAGAACGAATTGCTGGCCCATGTCGGCGCCCACGCGGTGGAGCTGATCCGGCCGGACAGCCGGGTCTACATGCTGTCCCGCTCCATGCCGCCGACGGTGGACGCCGTCTTCGACCTGCGCGCCACCATGGCGCCCCGGCTGGCCGCCGACGCCTTCATGGCGCTGGCCCAGAGCCGCGACCGGGTGATCCGGGTGATCGGGCCGTCGCCCAAGGACCCCGCCTTCCAGGTCGAGATGGTGATCGACGAGCGGCCGATGATCCGGGCGATGGTCGATTTCTCGGGCCGAATCCTGGCGCTGTCTGTGGCGATCTCGCTGATCGCGGCGGTGCTGGTCTTCGTCTCGCTGACCCGGCTGCTGGTGCGGCCGATGCGCCGCCTGACCGAGGGGCTGGTCGCCATCCGCCGCGACCCCGACGGCACGCCGCCCTTCCAGCCCAGCGCCCGCACCGACGAGATCGGCGTGGCCGAGCGCGAGCTGGCCGACATGCAGGCCACCATCCGCAGCGCCCTGCGCCAGCGCGAGCGGCTGGCCGCGCTGGGCACCGCGGTCGCCAAGATCAACCACGACCTGCGCGCCATCCTGTCCACCGCCGCCCTGCTGTCGGAGCGGCTGGCCGAGAGCGCCGATCCGGAGGTGCGGCGGGTCACGCCGCGGCTGATGGCCTCGATCGACCGGGCGGTTGAGCTGTGCGGCCAGACCATGACCTACACCCGCGACGGCCTGCTGCCCCTGGCGCGGGCCGAGGTGCCGCTGCGCCCGCTGGTCGAGGAGGCCGGGGCCGCGGCGCTGGCCGTCCTGCGCCCGGACGCCCTTCGCCCGGACGGGGAGCGGGCGGAGCTGCGCTGGGACAACCGCGTGCCGGAGGGGCTGACCGTCCGCGCCGACGCCGCCCAGCTTTCCCGCGCGCTGGTCAATCTGGGACGCAACGCGGCGCAGGCGGGGGCCGGAGCGGTGACGGTGACGGCGCGGGAGCGGGCGGACGGTGGGCTGGTCCTGCTGGTGGCCGACGACGGGCCGGGCCTGCCGCCGCGGGCGCGGGAGAACCTGTTCCAGCCCTTCGCCGGCTCCGCGCGGGCGGGCGGCATCGGGCTGGGCCTCGCCATCGCGCGGGAGGTGCTGCGCGCCCATGGCGGCGACCTGCGGCTGGCGGAGAGCACCGCGGCGGGCACCGTCTTCGCGCTGGAGCTTCCCCCGGAGGCCATGGCCGGGGCGGGCATGGCCCGGTTGGGCGAATTGCCCACATCGGATTCGCCCATCCCGGATTGATTTCCGGCGCCCGCTCCACCAGAATTCGCGGCACGGTCAACCCGTCGGCATCCCGCCGGGCGGACACTCCGCGCGGGACCGGCAGCGAAGGAAGGGAACGGGACTTTGGAAGGCACGGGCAAGTGGATCACCGGGGGTGTCCTGGGCTTCATGGCGTTCATCGGCCTGCTGGCGGCGTCGCGCGCGGCGGATTCGGCGTTCTATTACGGCGGCTGGCTGCTGGCCATCGGCTGCATCGGGACCATCTTCATGATGGTGACGAAGCACTACAACCGCATGGACGAGCAGATCGCCCGCCAGCGCGAGCAGGAATAACCGCGACCTTCCTTCAACCGGTGGAGGCCGGGCATGCCGTGGGACCCCGAGCAGTACGCGCGGTTCGAGTCCTGGCGCCGCCGCCCGGCCCACGACCTCGTGGCGGTGCTCCCCTCCCTGACCCCGCGGACGGTGGTCGACCTCGGCTGCGGGGCCGGGCAGCTCGCCCGTCTGCTGGCCGGGCGCTGGCCGGAGGCCGAGGTGCTTGGGGTCGACAATTCCCCCGCCATGCTGGAACGGGCGCGGGCGACGCCGTCCCGCGTGCGCTGGCTCCAGGCCGACCTGCGCGTCTGGCGCCCTGACCGGCCGGTCGATCTGCTGATCTCCAACGCCGCCCTGCAATGGCTGGACGGGCATGAGCGGCTGTTTCCGGACCTGCTGCGGGCGCTGGCCCCCGGCGGGGTGCTGGCCGTGCAGATGCCCCGCAACTTCGAAGCCCCCTCGCACCGCCTGCTCTACGAGACGGCGGCGGACGGCCCCTGGGCCGACCGGCTGAGGCCGGTCCTGCGCACCGCCCCGGTGCACGCGCCCGAGGTCTATTACGGCTGGCTCGCCCCGCTCGCCCGTCGCCTGGACCTCTGGGAGACGGAGTATCTCCAGGTTCTGGAGGGTGACGACCCTGTGCTGCACTGGACGCGCGGCACGACGCTGCTGCCCGTCCTGGACACGCTGAAGGGCGCGAAGCTGGACGCCTTCCTGGCGGCCTACCGCGCCCGGCTGGACGCCGCCTATCCCCGGCGCCCCGACGGCAGCACGCTGTTTCCCTTCAAGCGGCTGTTCCTCGTGGCGCGGGTCTGAAGCGAAACCTTACGAGGCCGGCCCGTTTGAAGCCGGCTTGGGCGGTTTCGCGGCGGTGAGGATGTTCGCGACGCCCACCGCGTTCATCCCGGCACGGGTTCCGATGGCCGCCAGCGACTCGCCGGGCTGCGCCTCGATGTTGGCGGCCTTGAGCGCCTGGATGGCCTTGTCGGCGTCCAAGCCGAAAACCGGCGCCACCGTCGCCAGCGGGGCGTTCGTCACCGCCCGCATCATCGCGCCGGGCCCGCCGGTGGAGGCCGGGGTCCCGGTCATCGCCGTGAAGACCAGCGAGCCGGCGACGCTGACCACGAAGGCCGACAGGGCCACGTTGCGCTTGAAATACTGGAGGAAGGCCGTCCAGTTGCGCGCCAGATGCCACAGGCCGATGGCGGAAAAGCCGACGCTGAGCCATTCGTGGGAGAAGCGCACCAGATTGCCGTTCCAGTGCAGCAGCAGCATGATCCCGGTGACGGTGGAGACGACGAACAGGACGATGGTCACCGGCGTGACGATCTGCCGGGTGATGGTGGAGGTGAGGGACGGCATGGGGGACGGCTCGCGGTTGAACGGAATGCGGCCAAAATGGGGCCGGATTGTAACCGCTTGATGTCCCGCGCCGCCGCGGAACGTAACAGAGTGTAACGGCGCCTTCCCGGCTCACGCCTTCTCGATGTAGGCGAGCAACGGTTCCCAGTCGGCGCGGTGCTCGGCGGCGCGCTTGCCGGTCAGGTCGAACAGGCTGAGGCCGGAGGCCGCGGCGTCGGCGTAGATCTGGCTGTCGCGCAGGCGCGTCACCACGCTGTGCCCGACCCCGCCGAGGAACTGGTCCAGCCGGTCCGCCGCCTTGGTGCGGGCGCGCAGGCGGTTGCCGACCACCGCCACCGACTTGCGGTTCCTGGCGATCGACTTCAGCTCCTCCAGCTTGCCGAGGAAGCGCTGCGTCGCCTGCTCGTCGAAGGCGCTGGGCAGCACCGGCAGCACGACGACGTCGGCCATCCGCACCAGATCCTCGATCTGCTTGGTCTTCAGCGCGGCGGGCGCGTCGATGACGAGGCGCTGGATGCCCTTCGGCGCGTCGGACAGGTCCTTCGCCCAGTCCAGACCCACCAGGGCGGCGGCCGTGGCGGGGCGGCGGGCCAGCCAGCCGAGCGAGGAGCGCTGGCGGTCCACGTCGGCCAGCGCCGTGCTGTGGCCCGCGACGGCGCAGGCGGCGGCGAGGTGGGTGGCGATCGTGGTCTTGCCGCAACCGCCCTTGATGTTGGCGACGAGGATGGTCCGCATGGGCGGGAAGATTACCCCTCCCGGTCGGGCTTTGACCAGAAGGCTTTCGCGTCGGCGAACTCCTCCCACAGGCCGCGCAGCGCCGTCTCGGACTCCGCCACGCCACGGGCGTGCCAGCCGATGACGATGCCGGCGGCGCGCGGCTCGCCCGGCTCGGGGCGGCTGCCGTCGTCGTGCAGCTCGTGCAGCAGGCGGGTCGCCGTCGCCACGTCGTTCAGGTGGCCCAGCGCGTCCTGGAAGGCCGACAGGTCCTGGATGTAGCGGCGGGCCGGTTTGTCGTCGTAGAGGCTGCGGAAGAATTCCGCCGCGTAGCGCAGCTTCTTCAGGGCGATGCGCAGCTCGTGCCGCTCGGTCACCGACAGCCCGGCGAAGCCGTGGCCGGCGCGGCGGGCCTTCTTGGCGCGGCGCGACAGCAGATGGTCGGCCAGATCCTCCACCGGGTCGAACAGGCGGGCGGAATGCTCGCTGACCGGCTGGTCGCGCCAGCCCCGCGACTCGACCCAGGCGCCGAACCGCAGCAGGAAGGCGGTGTAGCGGTCCGACCGGATGGCCTCGCGCACCCCTTCGTAGGCGCGGTCGCGCCGCGCGCGCGCCGCCGCGGCGAGCGCGTCGATGTCCTCCTGGAGCGGTTTGCCGTGGCCGTCGGCGCGGTGGAAGGAGTCCTTCACCGGCTCCAGCAGCTCGGCCAGGAAGACGTCCCAGTCGCGCGCCGGGCCGAGGCTGCCGCCCAGCCATTTCACCTCCCCCACCAGCCACGCGTAGGACTCGGCGGGGATGAAATCCTTGAACAGGGCGAGCGCCGAGCGCAGGCGGCGCAGCGCCACGCGCATCTGGTGGACGCCCTCCGCGTCCTCGCCGATCAGCGTGACGGCCTCGTTCGCCAGCATGTGGCCGATGCAGGAGCGCAGGATGCGGGCGAGCGCGCCCTCGACCGTGGTATCGCGGTGAAGCTCCAGCTTGCCCGCCTTGACCACCTTGTCCACCGTGCCGTCGGCCAGCGCGTAGCCGCGCTCCGCCTTGGTGCGCGGGTCAAGCCGCAGCGGGGCGGCCTGGGCCAGCTCCAGCGCCAGATCGTAGAGGGCGGCGGCGGAGCCTTCGAGAAGCTCCAGCTCCACCTCCGACACGGGGATGGAGGCGCCGTCGGGGCTGCGGATCTCGCCGCTGTCGAAGGCGACCTCGATGCGGCTGACGGCCTCGCCCTCGCCCACCGTCACCACGCGGACGGTGCGCTGGATGACCGTGGTGAAGAGCGGCTGCAGCTCCGCCGCGCTGATCGAGCCCAGCAGGTCCAGCGCCTCCGGCGATTCGATCGCGGACAGGTCGGGGGCCGGGCCGGCGACCGGGTGCTCCCACTCCGCCCGGCCAAGCTCGCCGTGCTCCGCCGCGCCCTTGACGGTCTGGAGATGCTGGTTGCCGACCTTGCGCACGCGCAACGTCACCAGACGCCCGGCCAGACGCCGGTCGGTGGTGTCGTAATAGGTGCTTTCCAGGGTCTTGGTGCCGGCTTTCCCCTTGGCACGGGATGCGACCGCCGGGCAGGACCGGAGCTTCGCCATGTCTTCGGCCCTGACGGCCAGCTTCAGCTCGGTTTCCCGGTTGGACTCCGCTTCGACCACCATTCGTGCCCCGTCGTTTCCGGTGGGTCCCCGTGTTGCACAGGCCCCAGCCACGGTCAAGTTACAGAACCATGACGCTTTTGTTGCAACCCTGTGTGATCAGGGGTCCGCCCTCTCCAAAACCACAAGCTTGGACATGTAGGCGAGCGACGTCTCGCGCAGGCGCAGCCCGGCGGCGGCGAACAGGGCGGGCAGGTCGTCGCGGGCGTAATGGGCGTAGAAGGGCTCGTGGAAGGACTGCGGGAAGCGGTCAATCAGCCCGTCCATCATCGGGTTGTCGCCGTACTGCACGCTGTCCATGAAGACCAGGATGCCGCCGGGCTTCAGCACGCGGGCCATCTCGGCGGCGGCCTGGGCGCGGATCTTCGGCGGCAGTTCGTGGAACAGGTAGATGCAGGTCACGATGTCCTGCGAGCGGTCTGCGAGCGGGATCGCCTCGGCCGCAGCCTGGACCAGCGCGCTGCTGCGCGCCCAGGGGGCGAGGTTGCGCCGCGCCTCCCGCAGATAGGCCGGGGAGAGGTCGAGCGCGGTCACCGGCAGGCGCGGGTGGTTGTCCTTCACGAAGGTCAGGAACCGCCCCGTCCCGGCGGCCACGTCGAGCAGGCGGCAGTCGGCGCTGCGGCGCGTCTTCAGGTGTTCGAAGATCGGCACCAGGACCTGACGGCGCATGGCGTCGGCCCCGCCGCCGAACAGCACCTCGACCTGATGGTCGTAGAGGCGGGCGCTCTCCTCCGTCAGGTAGCCGCCGGTCTGGTAATGGAAGTTCTGGCGGTAGTAGGCGGGCAGCCCCCCGCTGCCGGGCGGCGGGTTGGCGCGCACCTCCACCGCCGCATGGTCGCGGCGGCGGCGCGACACCTCCGGCACGTCGCGGAAGAAGGCCGCGGCGTCGGTCAGCAACCGGCGCGGGTCGGGCATCAGATCGTGCGGCAGGCGGTAGTAGCCCGCCTCGATGTTGGCGAGGTCGCGGGCCAGCAGGGCGCGCAGCTCCTCCAGAATCGCGCGGGTGCCGGGCACCGGACGCCCGCCGGGCGGGGTGGTCCGCGGCGGTCCGGTGATCCGCCGGCCGATCCGCGCGGCCATCATGTACTGGCCGAGGAACCAGGCGACGCGGGCGGACTGGCTGGCCGCGTAAGCCAGCCGGGGGGCCAGCCGGGCGGAGGAATGGGGGGCGATCCTGTTCATGGACATAGACATGGGATCGGCGGCCCCGCCCGCCCAGAGCCCCGTCTTTTCGCCGCATGGGGCAACCGGTCGCCCACGCGGGCCGTTGCAAAGCGGGCGCCCCTGTGCTGGATTGCCCGGCAAAAGTTCAACCCGTAGGGACAGCAGCCATGACCGAGTTCAACACCATCGACGACCTCGACGTGAACGGCAAGACGGTGCTGGTGCGTGCCGACCTCAACGTCCCGATGCAGGACGGCAAGGTCTCCGACACGACCCGCATCGACCGTCTGGCGCCGACTCTGACCGAGCTGGCGAAGAAGGGTGCGAAGGTCGTGGTTCTGTCGCACTTCGGCCGCCCGAAGAACGGTCCGGACGCCAAGAACTCGCTGCGCAACGTGCTGGAGGCGCTGAGCGCCGCCGTCGGCCAGACCGTCGCCTTCGGCGAGGATTGCGTCGGCGACAAGGCCAAGGCCGCCATCGACGGCGTGCAGCCGGGCGCCATCGTGCTGCTGGAGAACACCCGCTTCCACGCGGAAGAGGAAAAGAACGACCCGGCTTTCGCCAAGCAGATCGCCGCTCTCGGCGACCTCTACGTCAACGACGCCTTCTCCGCCGCGCACCGCGCCCACGCCTCGACCGAGGGCGTCGCCCAGTATCTGCCCGCCGCCGCGGGCCGCCTGATGCAGGCCGAGCTCGAGGCGCTGACCAAGGCGCTGGAGAAGCCGGAGCGTCCGGTGGCCGCCGTCGTCGGCGGCGCCAAGATCTCCACCAAGCTGGACCTGCTCGGCAACCTCGTGAAGAAGGTCGACATGCTGGCGCTGGGCGGCGGCATGGCGAACACCTTCCTCTACGCCCAGGGCGTCGATGTCGGGGCCTCGCTCTGCGAGAAGGACATGGCCGATCAGGCCCGCGCCATCATGGAGACCGCCAAGGCCGCCAACTGCGAGTTGCTGCTGCCCAAGGACTTCATCGTCGCCAAGGAGTTCAAGGCCGGTGCGGCCCACCGCGCCGTTCCGGCGGACGGCATCGGCGCCGACGAGATGGCGCTGGACGTCGGCCCCGAGACGGTCGAGTTCCTGGGCCTGAAGCTCCAGGGCGCCAAGACGGTGGTGTGGAACGGCCCGCTGGGCGCCTTCGAGATCCAGCCCTTCGACGCCGGCACCAACGCCGTCGCCGGCCTCGTCGCCGAGCGCACGTCGGAAGGCAGCCTGCTGTCGGTGGCCGGCGGCGGCGACACCGTGTCGGCGCTGGCCCATGCCGGCGTCGAGGAGAAGTTCACCTACATCTCCGCCGCCGGCGGCGCCTTCCTGGAGTGGCTGGAAGGCAAGGACCTGCCGGGCGTCGCCGCGCTGAAGAAGAAGTAAGCAAGTCCGATCCCCTCCCCTGCGTCAGCGGGGGAGGGTCAGGGAGGGGGCAAGACCTCCCCCCACAAACACCTTCCTACAAAGGCCGCCGCGCCTTCAGCGCCGCGGTCAGCGTCCCGTCGTCAAGATAGTCCAGTTCCCCGCCCACCGGCACGCCGTGGGCCAGACGGGACACGGAAACGCCGCTGCCGGACAGGCGGTCGGTCACCACATGGGCGGTGGTCTGGCCGTCCACCGTGGCGTTCAGCGCCAGGATGACCTCGGTCACCGCCGGGTCCTTCGCGCGCTCCACCAGGGACGGGATGTTCAGATCGTCCGGCCCCACCCCCTGCAAGGCCGACAGCGTGCCGCCCAGCACATGGTAGGTGCCGTGGAAGGCGCGCGTGCGCTCTAGCGCCCAGAGGTCGCCGGCATCCTCCACCACGCAGATGGTCGAGCGGTCGCGGCTGTGGTCGGAACAGACGGAGCAGGGGTCGCGGCTGTCGAGGTTGCCGCAGACCGAGCAGTTGCGGATGGCCTCCGCGGCGAGCGCCATGGATTCGGACAGCGGCACCAGCAGGCTGTCGCGGCGCTTCATCAGGTGCAGCGCCGCCCGCCGCGCCGACCGCGGCCCCAGCCCCGGCAGCTTGGACAGGAGCTGGATCAGGCGCTCGATTTCAGGTCCGATCATTCACGGCTTCGCTGGCACGGCATCGTTGTTTTCAAAGGGTGGCCGGACCGTGGGTTCGGCCCGGCCATAGAAACTTAGAACGGCAGCTTCATGCCCGGCGGCAGCTTCATCCCGCCCATCAGGTTCTGGGTCTCGTTGGCGACGTGCTGCTCGACCTTGGCCTTGGCGTCGTTGAAGGCGGCGATGATCAGGTCCTCCAGGACCTCGATGTCCTCCGGATCGACGATCGACTTGTCGAGCTTGATCTTCTTCATCTCGCCCTTGCCGTTCACCGTCACGTTGACCATGCCGGCGCCCGACTGGCCGGTCATCTCGACCTCGCCCAGGCGGGCCTGCATCTCCTGCATCTTGGCCTGCATCTGCTGGGCCTGCTTCATCATCTGGCCGAGGTTCTTCATGGGTCAGAAATCTCCTTCATCGTCGAGCGGGTAATAAACCCCGTCGTCCTGCTGCATGACCATAAGGTCGGGATTCTCCCCGTCATCCGCAACCTGGGGCTCGGCCTCGACCGCCGCCTTGAGATCGCGGACATCGGTGATCTTCGCGCCGGGAAAGGCGTCCAGAACGGCGCGCACCACCGGATGCGCCTCCGCCTCCTCCAGCGCGCGCTTCTGGGCGGCCTGCTCCTGCTGGATCAGCGTCGGCTCGCCCGGCGCGTCCGAGACGATGACGACCCAGCGCTGGCCGGTCCATTCCGTCAACAGCTGACCGACGCGATTCGGCAGGGTCGACGGGGCCAGGGTCGTCAGGCGCAGCTCCAGCCGCCCCGGCTCCAGGCGCACCAGATGGACGCTGCCGGTCAGATGGCCGTAGAGCGCGCCCTCGCGCTTCTCCGCGAAGACCTGGACCAGCGTGCGGAAGTCGCGCGGCATCGCCACGCGCTCCTCGTCCGCCACGGCGACGGCGACGGTCTGCACGGGCTGGGCGGCCGGCTGCGGGCTCGGCTGCTGGTTCGGCTGTGCCTGGGCGACGGCGCGCACGGCGGAGCCGCCGACCGCCACCGGCCCACCGCCGGGGCCGCGCGGGGCCGAGGCGCCACCCTGTCCACCACCATTTTGCAGATTCTGGAACTGGCGGATCAGGTCGCCCGGGGTCGGCATATCGGCGGCGTAGGACAGCCGCACGATGACCATCTCCAGCGCCTGCTGCGGCACCGGGGCCGCCTGAACCTCGCCCAGCCCCTTCAGCAGCAACTGCCACGCGCGGGTCAGCGCCGGCATGCCGAGCTTCGCCGACAGGGCGGCGCCGCGGGTGCGCTCCGCCTCCGGCAGGCCGGGGTCGTTGGCGCTGTCCGGCACGACCTTCAGCCGCGTCAGGTTGTGCACGAGGTCGAGAAGGTCCTGGAGGATCACCACCGGATCGGCGCCGACGCGGTGCAGGTCGGACAGCAGGTCCATCGCCTCCGCCGGCTTGGCCGAGACGGCGGCCTCAAACAGGTCGATCACCTTGCTGCGGTCGGCCAGACCCAGCATGTCGCGCACCTGCTGCGCGGTCACCGTGCCGGCGGCCAGAGCGATGGCCTGGTCGAGCAGCGACAATCCGTCGCGCACCGACCCGTCGGCGGCGCGGGCGATCAGGGCCGCGGCGTCCGGCTCGATCCCCGCCCCCTCCAGCCCGGTGACGCGGGTGAAATGCTCCTTCAGCACCTGGGCGTCGACGCGCCGCAGGTCGAAGCGCTGGCAGCGCGAGAGCACCGTCACCGGCACCTTGCGGATCTCGGTGGTGGCGAAGACGAACTTCACATGGGACGGCGGTTCCTCCAGCGTCTTCAAAAGCGCGTTGAACGCGCTCTTGGAGAGCATGTGGACCTCGTCGATGATGTAGAGCTTGTAGCGCGCCGAGACCGGGGCGTAGCGCACGCCGTCGATGATCTCGCGGATGTCGTCCACGCCGGTGTGGCTGGCGGCGTCCATCTCCATCACGTCGACGTGGCGGTCCTCGGCGATGGCGCGGCAATTGTCGCAGACGCCGCAGGGCGTCACCGTCGGCCCGCCGGTGCCGTCCGGCCCGGTGCAGTTCAGGGCGCGGGCGATGATGCGGGCGGTCGTCGTCTTGCCCACGCCGCGCACGCCGGTCAGCATGAAGGCCTGCGCGATGCGGCCCGAAGTGATGGCGTTGGTCAGGGTGCGGACGAGCGCGTCCTGCCCGATCAGCTCGGCAAAGCTTTTCGGACGGTATTTCCGCGCCAGCACCCGGTAGGCGAGGCCCCCGGACGTCCCGGAAACGGAAGAGGACATATCGGCAACGGTGGTATCGGTCACGCGGCTGGCCCGGTAATCGGCTTCACGACGGAGCGCAGAATAGCGTCACGGCACGGGGCTGTCGCCGTTTCAATTCGCTACAACGAATTGGATGGGAAGGGTGGGAGACTGGACGAACGACCCGAGCCGAAACTCGTTACGGCTGCTTCCTTCCGGACCTGACCGGGTTGGCGAGGGACTCGTCCGCCGCCAGCCTCCCGCGCCTTATATCGGCGATAGGGCCGTCATATGCAAGGCCAATCTGCCGGCCTTCCGTTTGACGCGGAACGAAAAAGCCCCGCGTCCGATGGACCGCGGGGCTTTCGCATCATTCCCGGATGGGACCGCTGCGCGTTACTGCGGCAGCGGCGCCGGGCTGTCGGACAGGGAGCGCAGATAGGCGATGATGTTCGCCCGGTCCTGGTCCTTCTTGACGCCGGCGAAGGTCATCTTGGTGCCCGGCGCGTAGGCCTTCGGGTCGTAGAGGAAGTGGTTCAGCTCATCGTAGTTCCAGGGGCCGGCCTTGCCCTTGATGGCGTCGGAATAGGCGAAGCCGTCCAGATGGCCGTGCGGGGCGCCGACGATGCCGTACAGGTTCGGGCCGACCTTGTTCGGGCCGCCCTTGTCGAAGCTGTGGCAGGCGGCGCAGGCCTTGGCCGCGGACTGGCCGGCGGCGGCGTCGGCCTTGGCGAGCAGCGGGGCGATCTCGGCGGGGCCGGACGGGGCCGCGCCACCGCTGGGAGCCGGAGCGGCGCCGTCCGGCATGGCCACCACATAGGCGGGCTTCTCAAGCGACTTCGAATGCACCAGAACTTCCGCGGCGAAGCCCGCCAGCATGGCGATCAGACCCGCCAGCAGCACGGCGCCGAAAATCTTGTTCCACTCCATGCTCATAACGTCTTTTTCCCCTTTTTGTCGTGCTGCGGGTCTGTCGCCAGGAATGGCTGGTTCTCCGCCGCACGATAGCGTGACCGCGGCGGCTTGTCACCGCTTCGGCCCCCTCCCTTGCCACAGGAATGTCGGCTCACCGACTGTTGGCCGTCTGAATATTGGAGTGACGCCGCTTGACGCAAAGGGCGATCCATGGTTCACCCGCGCCACCTTTCCGACGCGACAGGGGGCCGTTCCATGACGAACGCCGACATGAACGCAGACGCAGACAGCAAGACGACGCCGACCCCGCCACCCTCCAACCCGATCGTGGTGATCCCCGCCCGCATGGCCTCCACCCGCCTGCCGGGGAAGCCGCTGGCCGACATCGGCGGGGCGCCGATGATCGTGCAGGTGTGGCGCCGCGCCATGGAGGCGGAGATCGGCCCGGTGGTGGTCGCCTGCGCCGAGCCGGAGATCGCCGCGGCGGTGGAGGCGGCGGGCGGCACCGCCGTGCTGACCCGGCCCGACCATCCCTCGGGCTCCGACCGCATCTTCGAGGCGGTCGGCCTGCTCGACCCGGAGGGGAAATACGACGCGGTGGTGAACGTGCAGGGCGACCTGCCGACCATCGAGCCCGCCGTGGTCCGCGCCGCCTTCGCCCCGCTGTCCGACCCGCAGGTGGACATCGCCACGCTGGTGGTGGAGATCACGCGGGACGAGGAGCGCACCGACCCCAACGTGGTCAAGGCCGTCCTGGAGCTGCCGCCCGGCGCCCGGCGGGGCCGCGCCCTGTATTTCAGCCGCGCCACCGCGCCGTGGGGCGACGGGCCGCTGTTCCACCACATCGGGCTCTACGCCTACCGCCGCGCCGCGCTGGAGCGCTACGTCCGCCTGCCGCCCTCGGCGCTGGAGCAGCGGGAGCGGCTGGAGCAGCTCCGCGCGCTGGCCTTCGGGATGCGCATCGACGCCGCCGTCGTTGACGCGGTTCCGCTCGGCGTCGATACTCCGGCCGACCTGGAGCGTGCCCGCGCGATCCTCGCCAAGCGCGCCTCCCTTTAAAAGACGACGCCTTAAAAGACGACGCCCCCTTCAAAAGAAGACCGACCGATGACGACCTCGAACGTGATCGCCTTCCAGGGCCTGCCCGGCGCCTATTCGGACCTGTCCTGCCGGACGGTCTTTCCGGAGATGACGACGCTGCCCTGCGCCACGTTCGAGGACGCCTTCGCCGCGGTGCGCGAGGGGCGCGCGGCGCTCGCCATGATCCCGGTGGAGAACTCCATCGCCGGGCGCGTGGCCGACAACCATCATCTGCTGCCCGAGGGCGGCCTGCACATCATCGGCGAGCATTTCCAGCGGGTGAACCACCAGCTCCTCGCCCCCAAGGGCGCGACGCTGGCCGGGCTGAAGACGGTGCGCAGCCACATCCAGGCGCTGTCCCAGTGCCGCAACATGACGCGGGAGCTGGGGCTGACGGCGATCTCCCACGCCGACACCGCGGGCGCCGCCGCCGAGATCGCCAAGCTGGGCGACCCGCAGCACGCCGCCATCGCCTCCTCGCTGGCCGCGGACATCTACGGGCTGGACATCCTGAAGGGCGGCATCGAGGACGCGGAGCACAACACCACCCGCTTCCTGATCCTGTCCCGCGAGCCGAAGACCCCGCCGCTGCCCGCCGAGGGGACCGGCGGCAAGATCATCACCACCTTCGTCTTCCGCGTGCGCAGCGTGCCGGCCGCCCTCTACAAGGCGCTGGGCGGCTTCGCCACCAACGGCATCAACATGACGAAGCTGGAAAGCTACATGGTCGGCGGGCACTTCACCCAGACCCAGTTCTACGCCGACGTGGAGGGCCATCCGGAGGAGCGCTCCCTGCGCCTGGCGCTTGAGGAGCTGGCTTTCTTCGCCCGCGCGGGCGAGGTGAAGATCCTGGGCGTCTACCCCGCCAACCCCTTCCGCTACCAGGAAAGCCAGCGCCTCGGCGAGGATTGAGGGGGCTCTTGAACTTGGCGGCGGCCCTGGGCATGTTGATGGCGCATGGTCGTGGAGCAGCAGATGCCCGATACGCGCCTTCCCTTCGATGATTCGGCCCCGAAGCATGCCACCAGCGTCAGCCTGAACAGCGATCTGCTTGCGCAGGCGCAGGCGCTGGGCATCGACGTCGCGCAGGCCTGCGAGCGCGGTCTGGCGGACCAGATCGCCGAGGTCCGGGACCGGGCGTGGCGGGAGGAGAACCGTCCGGCCATCGAGTCGTCCAATGCCTATGTCGAGGCGCACGGCCTGCCTTTGGCGAAGAACCGGCCTTATTGATGGCCCGTTTCGATGTTCATCGCCGCCTCGACGGTCCCGGCTATCTGCTGGATCTGCAAGCCAACATCCTGCGCGATCTTAACACGCGCTTCGTCGTCCCGCTGCTGCCGCGCGGAGAAGCGCCGCTCGCCGCGAAGCGGCTGAATCCGGTCTTTTCCATCGAAGGGCAGCCGCATGTCATGGTGACCCAGTTCGCCGGCGCCGTCCGCATCGCGGATCTTGGTCCCTGCGTCGGCAGCCTGCTGTCGGAAGACACCGCCATCGTGGCGGCTTTGGACATGCTGACCGGGGCCTGAACCGCCACCCGCTCGGCCCCCACCCGTCCCACGGCTCCGCCGCGGGCCCCTTCCCTCCCCTGCGACAGCGGGGGAGGGTTAGGGTGGGGGCACGCGATGCGACGCCCTCACTCCCCCTCCGCGATCCACTCGTCGATCAGGCGGCGGGCGATGCTGTCGGGGCGGGCGAGGCGGAACTCCTCGCTGGGGGTGAAGGTCCGCAGGAAGTCGCGGTCGAACCAATGGGCCGTCTCCAGTTCCTCCAGGTCCGTCTGGATGTCCAAAGTCACCGCCCGCGCGCTGAAGCCCAGCATCAGCGAGGACGGAAACGGCCAGGGCTGGGACGAGTGGTAGCGGATGTCGGTGACCTCCAGCCCCACCTCCTCCAGCACCTCGCGCTTGACGCTGTCCTCCAGGCTCTCGCCCGGCTCGACGAAGCCGGCCAGCACCGAATGCATGCCCGGCGGGAAACGGGAGTTGCGGCCCAGCACCATGCGCCCGGCCCCATCATGGACCAGCATGATCACCGCCGGGTCGGTGCGCGGGAAATGGTGGGTGGCGCAGTCCAGGTTGGTGCAGACGCGCACATGCCCGCCCTCCGCGCCCACCGCGGCGGAGCCGCAGACGCCGCAGAAGCGGTGCCGGGCGTTCCACCAGGTGATGCCGCGGGCGTAGGCGCACAGCCCGGCCTCCGTCGCCTCCATCAGCGGACCGACGGCGCGCAGGTCCTCGAAGCGGCCGAGCCCGGCCAGGGCCGGATGCTCCTCCGGCGCCTCCAGACCGGTCAGGTCCACGGTGAAGTGCGGCACCCCGTCGAGCAGGCCGAGGAAGACCGGCTCCACCCCCCAGTCGCCGCCGCAAGCCACCGCGACCGCGTGGGCCGAGTCGGCGTCGCCGGTCACGAAGTTGCGTGATTTCGCCACGGGCAGCAGGCGCGCGTCCGGCGAGGCCCAGGCGTCTTTCAGCCAGTCCCTGTCCTTGCGGCGCACACCGGCGCGGTCGAGCGGGATGCCGGCATAGGCGTTCGGGCGGTCGGGTGGGGAGGAGCGGTCGTGCATGGCGAAGAGGCTGCCACAAGCCCGCGGAACGGGGAAGCGGCGTCCCGCGCAACCCTCCCCTCTTGATGATGGCTCCCTCATTGATGGTTTGCGCCGACGGAACGCCCGACTAGGATGCCGCCCTCGTCCCAACCACGCGCGATCCGGCGGAGCGACCATGACCGAACCCTGCCCCACCCCCCTGGTGACCCTGGCGGAGCGTCTGGCCGACGCCTCCGGCCCGGTCATCCGCCAGTATTTCCGCACGCCGGTGGCGGTGGACGACAAGGCCGACGCCTCCCCCGTCACCATCGCCGACCGCGAGGCGGAGCGGACCATCCGCGCCATCATCGAGGCCGAGCGCCCCGACGACGGCATCTATGGCGAGGAATTCGGGACCAAGAACCTGGACGCCGAGTGGGTGTGGGTGATCGACCCCATCGACGGCACCAAGTCCTTCATCACCGGCCGCCCGATCTTCGGCACGCTGATCGCCCTGCTGCACCGCGGGCGCCCGGTGCTGGGCGTCATCGACCAGCCCATCGTCCGGGACCGCTGGCTGGGCGTCGAGGGCCGCCCCACCCTGTTCAACGGCCAGCCGGCCCGCGTGCGCGCCTGCGCCGGGGGGCTGGCCGCGGCGACGCTGGGCACCACCTCGCCCGACCTGTTCCCCGGTGCGGACCAGGACGCCTTCCGCCGGGTGGCGGGAGCGGCCAAGGTGTCCGTCTATGGCGGCGACTGCTACAGCTACGGCCTGCTGGCGGCGGGCTATTACGACCTCGTCGTCGAATCGGGGCTGAAGCTCTACGACTTCGCGGCGCTGGTGCCGGTGGTGACCGGGGCCGGCGGGCTGATGACCGATTGGGACGGCCAGCCGCTCGACGCCAAGTCCAGCGGGCGGGTGGTCGCCGCGGGCGACGCCCGCACCCACCGCGAGACGCTGGCCGCCCTGGCCGGCTGAGACAGGAGGACCACGCCCATGGCCACCATCGCCACGCCCGCCCGCTCCGTCTTCGAGACCTCGCCGGAGAAGCTGCGCCCCTTCCTGCATTCGCTGGCCGGCCGGGTGTCGGGCGGGGCGAACTGGCTGGTCCGCAAGAAGACGGTCTGCGACCTGCTGCTGGGGCTGGACGCCTTCTTCGCCCTGCCGGCGGAGGAGCGCCGCGCCCTGATGGGCACCGGGGACGACGCCGACGCCCCCGCCCAGGACGGCACCGGGCCGGAGGACTTCCGCAACGTCCTGCCGCTCTATGTCGGGGCGATCCTGGAAGGGCTGAAGGAGGAGGCCGTGACGGGGCCGGAGCAGGCGGCGATCTACATGCTGTCCATCCATCCGGAGCACCAGATGGCCGCGGAGGAATGGATGCTCGCGGACCCGCGCAACGGCAAGGCGGTGCGCCGGATGATGCGGTCCGACCGCCGCTACCGCCAGCTCATGGAGCGCATGGCGGACCATTGGCGGAAGGGCCGCGCCGGTCAGGGCAGCAGCGAGACGGCCAGCAGCCCCAGGTAGATGCCGATGAACAGACCGAGGACGATCCCGTAATCCTCGTCGGTCATCGGGTTTGAGTCGGGGTCGAACTGCCGCATGATCTACTCCCTGTGCGTCAACGGATGCCCAGAATAACCGTTGACGGATCAGGAACTCCCGCGACAAGGCCGTGACTTCCGCCGGGTGGAGGTGAACATCCCCCAACAAAAAGCGGACCGCGCCGGGGGGCACGGTCCGCGAGAGTCGGGGAGGGACCCGAAGGGAAAGGGTCAGGCGGAACGGATCAGGCAGAACGGATCAGGCGGAGGGGCGAGCCTCGCCGGTGATGGCGGGCTTGCGCGGCATCTCCTCGGCCAGCGCGCGGTAGGCCAGCCCGCCGAGCAGCCCGCCGACCAGCGGCGCCACCCAGAAGGCCCAGAGCTGCTGCAGCGCCCAGCCGCCGACGACCAGAGCCGGCCCGGTGCTGCGCGCCGGGTTCACCGAGGTGTTGGTGACCGGGATGCTGATGAGGTGGATCAGCGTCAGCGCCAGCCCGATGGCCAGCGGCGCGAAGCCCGCGGGCGCCCGCCGGTCGGTGGAGCCCAGGATGACGATCAGGAACATGAAGGTCAGCACCACCTCGGCCAGCAGGCCGGAGGTGAGGTTGTACGCGCCCGGCGAATGCTCCCCGTACCCGTTGGCGGCCAGCCCCTTGGCGGCCAGCGACCAGTCGGCCTTGCCGCTGGCGATGACGTACAGCACCACCGCCGCCAGGAAGGCGCCGACCACCTGCGCGATGACGTAGGGGAGGATGTCCTTGGCCGGAAAGCGTCCGCCGGCCCAAAGCCCCACCGTGACCGCCGGGTTCAGGTGGCAGCCGGAGATGTGGCCGACCGAATAGGCCATGGTCAGAACCGTCAGGCCGAAGGCCAGGGAGACGCCGGTCAGCCCGATCCCGACCTCCGGGAAGGCGGCGGACAGCACGGCACTGCCGCAGCCGCCGAAGACCAGCCAGAAGGTGCCGAGAAACTCCGCGCTCGTGCGCCGGAACATCGACATGTCACCACCTCGTCGGGGCTTGCCACATTTCCGCCTTTTTTGCGCCCCCGGACGGGCCGGCGCCAGCGGACGGGCGTAAGATACCGTTGCGTACGCGGACTTGACGCGCCGCAAGGTGCGTACATGCTAGGGCTGACCCGCCCAATCACCTCAGGCCAACCATGTCAGGACCGACGATGCGCCGAGTTCTCGCTGCCGCCCGGACAACCGCCGTTCTGGCCGCCGTTTTGGCCGCCTTCCTGGCCCTCCCCGCGCTGATGGCACCGGTCCAGGCGCAGACGGTCACCGTCCCGGCCCTGAAGCAGTTCGGCGAGCCGGAGTTCAAGCCCGGCTTCACCCATTTTCCGCACGCCAACCCCGAAGCCCCCAAGGGCGGGCAGATCACCCTGGCCGCGCAGGGCAGCTTCGACAGCCTGAACCCGATCATCCTGCGCGGCGTCACCCCGCGCACGCTGGGGCTGATCGCCGATTCGCTGATGGTCGGCTCCGGCTGGGAGATGGACGCCGCCTACGGGTCGCTGGCGGAGTCGGTGGAGTTGCCCGACGACAAGAGCTGGGCCGTCTTCCACCTGCGCCGGGAGGCGCGCTGGCACGATGGCGTGCCGGTGACCGCCGGCGACGTGGTCTTCGCCTGGGACTCCATCCAGGCGCACGGCAACCCCTTCCTGAAATCCTTCCTCGACCGCGTCGGCGCGGTGGAGGCGCTGGACGAGCACCGGCTGAAGATCACCCTGAAGACCACCGGGGAGATGAAGCCGATCATCGACTTCGCCACCAGCATCGCCCCCCAGCCCGAGCATTGGTGGACCGCCAACGGCCGCGACATTTCCAAGACGACGCTGGAGCCGGTGCTGGGCAGCGGCCCCTACCGCATCAAGACCGTCGATCCCGGCCGCTCCATCACCTACGAGCGGGTGGCCGACTGGTGGGGCCGCGACCTGCCCACGGCGCGCGGCTTCTACAACTTCGACAGCGTGAAGGTCGATTACTACCGCGACGACGACGTGATGTTCGAGGCCTTCAAGGCCGGCGCCTACGACTTCCGCACCGAGAACCGGGCGCAGCGCTGGACCACCGGCTACGACTTCCCCGCCGCCAAGGACGGGCGGGTGAACCGCGTGGAGGTGAAGAGCGACCTGCCGCTGGGCGCCCAGGGCTTCCGCCTGAACACCCGCCGCGCCAAGTTCGCCGACCCGCGGGTGCGCGAGGCGCTGGGCTATCTGTTCGACTTCGAATGGATCCAGAGGAACATCCTGTACGGCCAGTATCTCCGCACGACCTCCAACTTCCCCAACTCCGACTTCGGCGCCAAGGGGCCGCCGACGGCGGAGGAGCTGGCCCTGCTGGAGCCCTTCCGCGCCCAGCTGCCGGAGCGCGTCTTCACCACCCCCTTCGAGCCGCCGAAGACCGACGGCAGCGGCAACAACCGCAACAACCTGCGCGAGGCCATGCGCCTGTTCCGCGAGGCCGGGTGGGAGCTGAAGAACGGCCGGATGACCAGCGCGAAGACCGGCGAGGTGCTGAGCATCGAGTTCCTCGACGGCACCGGCGCGCTGACCCGCGTGATCCAGCCCTATGTCGAGGCGCTGCGCAAGGCGGGAATCGACGCGGTGCTGCGGGTGGTCGACACCGCCCAGTTCCAGGCGCGCACCGACGAGTTCGATTTCGACGTGGTGGTGGCGAACTTCAACTTCTTCACCCCGCCGGGAACCGAGCTGCGCAGCTATTTCGGCTCCGCCGCCGCGGACGTCCGGGGGTCGGCCAACTACGCCGGCATCAAGGAGCCGGCGGCCGACGCGATGATCGAGAAGGCGCTGGCGGCGAAGGATCTGTCGTCGGTCCAGGCGGCGACCCGCGCGCTCGACCGCGTGCTGCTGTGGGGCTTCTACATGGTGCCGCACTGGTACAACCCGGACAACTGGATCGCCCACCGGACGACGCTCGGCTTCCCGGAGACGACGCCGAAATACGACCTGGGCTTCCGCAACAGCGGCTTCCCGGAGGCGTGGTGGGTGAAGCCGGGCAAGGAAGGCTGAGGGCCGCCGTCCCATGATCCCGGAGACACCCGCCCCCTTACCGGCGCCCGATCCGCGGGACCTGTTCGACCGGGAGATCCGGCCGCTGCTGGACCGGCTGGAGCGCCAGCGGACCGGAACCCGCGCCGCCATCGTGCTGCTGGTCTTCGCCGTGATCGGCGGGACGGTGCTCGCCCTGGTGAAGCTGCCCTTCCTCCTGAAGACCGTGAAGCACAGCGGGAAGCTCTATGGCTCCCTCACCTTCGCCGTCTTCTCCGTCCCCTTCGTTCTCTTCCGCCGCCGCCGCAAGCGCTTCTTCGTCGCGCTCGTGCTGGCGGCCTGCCGCCACGCCGACCTCGCCTACGCGCCCGGCGGCTGCCTCGGACGGCGCCGGCTGCGCCAGCTCTTCAGCGACCTGAAGCCGGGGAGCGCCAGGGCCGAGGACGGCATCACCGGCGTGCGCCGGGGCCTGTCCTTCTGGTTCAACGAGGTCGAGCTTCACAAATCCGCCGGGCTTCTGAAGGGACCCGAGCGGATTTTCCGCGGCTGGCTTCTCTGCATCGACCTGCCGCAGCCGGGGGGTGCGCCGCTGTCCTGCACGCTCACCCTCGGCGCCCGGGGCACCGAGCCGGTGCTGACCCCGCTGAACGGCGCGGCGGCGGAGGCCGAGCAGCGGTTCCCGCCGGAGGTGCGGTCCCTGGCCGCCCGGCTCGCCGCCCTGGCGGGCGCCCGCGAGGCCCGGCTGACCACCGACGGGCTGCGCTTCATTCTGGCGATCGACACCGGGCGCGATCTGTTCGAAGGGATCGCGGCCCTCGACGAGCGGCTGACCCCCGCCCTGTTCGCCCACTTCCTGGAGGAGTTGGACACGCTGACACGGGTCGTGGACGGGCTTTCCGCGGCGCTCCAGGCGCCAATCGCCGCGCCGTCCCCCCGGCCCGCCGCAAGCTTGGACGCCGCCATACCCGTCTCTGCCTTGAATGTGCCATAGACGCACCCCTACCTTACCGGAAACAAAAGGACCGAGAGGGGCATGAGGAAGACCGGTAAAGCGATCCTGGCCGCGGTCATGTGCCTGTATCTGGCGGAACCCTTCGCCACGGCCCGCGCGCAGACCAACCCGGAAACCGGGGGGCACGCCGTCACGGCCCATGGCACGCCCAAATACGGGCCGGACTTCCAGCATTTCGACTACGTCAACCCCGACGCCCCCAAGGGCGGCGAGATCAAGCTGGCAACCTACGGCAGTTTCGACAGCCTGAACCCCTTCATCCTGCGCGGGTCGACCGCCGCCGGGGCCACCCTGCCCTTCGACACGCTGACGGTGGAGAGCGGGGACGAGGTGCTGACCCGCTACGGGCTGCTCGCCGAGACCATCACCGTCGCCGAGGACCGGAGCTGGGTCCGTTTCACGCTGCGCCCGCAGGCGCGCTTCCACGACGGCGCCCCGGTGACCGCCGACGACGTGGTGTGGAGCTTCGAGACGCTGCGCGA
Organism: Azospirillum sp. TSH58; assembly: GCF_003119115.1. Classification (NCBI taxonomy): domain Bacteria; kingdom Pseudomonadati; phylum Pseudomonadota; class Alphaproteobacteria; order Rhodospirillales; family Azospirillaceae; genus Azospirillum; species Azospirillum sp. TSH58. The sequence continues at coordinate 2,130,558 of NZ_CP022364.1, read as the reverse complement.
CAAGGGCCACCCGCTTTACCGCACCTACTACGCCGACGTGACGAAGGCGGAGAAGACCGGCGAACGCACGGTCACCTTCACCTTCCGCGACGGCGGCAACCCCGAGCTGCCGGTCATCATGGGCCAGTTGCCGGTGCTGCCCAAGCACGTCTTCGAAGGCGATGGCAACGGGGTGCGCGACTTCGCCAGCACGACGCTCGACCCCATCGTCGGCAGCGGCCCCTACCGGATCGTCGAGGTGCAGCCCGGCCGCTCCCTCGTCTTCGAGCGGGTGACGGACTGGTGGGCCAAGGACCTGCCGGTCAACCGCGGGCGCTACAACTTCGACCGCATCCGCTTCGATTATTACCGCGACCTCGACGTGGTGTTCGAAGCCTTCAAGGCCGGGGCCATCGATTTCCGGGTGGAGCATTCGTCGAAGAACTGGGTCACCGGCTACGACGTGCCCGCCGTCCGCGACGGCCACATCGTCCGCGAGGAGATCAAGCACCAGGACCCGCAGGGCATGCAGGCCTTCGTCTTCAACAGCCGCCGCCCGGTCTTCGCCGACCGCAAGGTGCGCGAGGCGCTGAATCACCTGTTCGACTACGAATGGACGCGGGCGAACCTGTCCTACGGGCTGTTCCAGCGCACCAAGAGCTTCTTCTCCAACTCCGAGCTGGCCTCCGCCGGCCTGCCCTCGCCGGAGGAGCTGGCGCTGCTGGAGCCCTTCCGCGGCAAGGTGCCGGAGGAGGTCTTCACCAAGCCCTTCGCGCCGCCGCAGACCGACGGGTCCGGCAACATCCGCCCGAACCTGCGCACGGCGCTGGCCCTGCTCAAGGAGGCCGGGTGGGAGCTGAAGGGCAACAAGCTGCTGAACGCGAAGACCGGCGAGCCGATGCGCTTCGAGATCCTGCTGGTGCAGCCGGACATGGACCGCATCGTCCAGCCCTTCGTCCGCAACCTGGAGCGCGCCGGGATCGAGGCGGCCATCCGCGTGGTGGACACCGCCCAGTACCAGAACCGGATCGACCGCTACGACTTCGACATGGTCATCCAGCGCATCCTGCAATCGACCTCGCCCGGCAACGAGCAGCGCGACTACTGGCAGTCCGCCCGCGCCGACCAGCCGGGCAGCCGCAATCTGGCCGGCATCAAGGACCCGGTGGTGGACGCGCTGATCGACAAGGTCATCCAGGCCCCCGACCGCGAGAGCCTGATCACGGCGACCCGCGCGCTGGACCGCGTGCTGCTGTGGGGCTGGTACGTCATCCCGCAATGGCACGACGACGTGCGGCGCGTCGCCTATTGGAACCGTTTCTCCCATCCGGCGGTTGCGCCCAAGTATGGCTTGGCCTTCACCGACACCTGGTGGGTCGATCCCGACAAGAACGCGAAGCTCGCCAACACGGCCCGCCGCGCGGCGCCCTGAGACGGTTGGGAAATGACCGCTTCCATCATTTTCCAACCGTAGAACCCGGCAGATCAATGCGTTAGCATTGATCGAGAGGGGCACCCCGGCGGCACGAACGTGCCGCTGGGGTGAGACGGCAAACAGAAAGGCGAACCCGCGCGATGCTGGCCTACATCATCCGCCGTCTGCTGCTGATCATCCCGACCCTGTTCGGGATCATGGTCATCAATTTCCTGATCGTGCAGATCGCCCCCGGCGGTCCCATCGAGCAGATGATCGCCCGCGTCCAGGGCACCGCGGTGGAGGCGACCGCCCGCATCGGCGGCACCGGCGGCGGCGAGACCGGCGGTCCTGCGGCGCAGCAGGCCCAGGGCGGCGACACCGGCAGCCGCTACCGCGGCGCCCAGGGGCTCGACCCGGAATTCATCAAGCAGCTTGAGAAGGAATTCGGCTTCGACAAGCCGCTGCACGAGCGCTTCATCCACATGATGTCGAACTACCTGATGTTCGACTTCGGCAAGAGCTACTTCCGCGACCGCAGCGTCGTCGATCTGGTGATCGAGAAGATGCCGGTGTCGATCTCGCTGGGCATCTGGACGACGCTGATCGTCTATCTGGTGTCGATCCCGCTGGGCATCGCCAAGGCGGTGCGCGACGGCCAGCCCTTCGACGTCTGGACCTCCGGCGTGGTCATCGTCGGCTACGCCATCCCCAGCTTCCTGTTCGCCGTGCTGCTGATCGTCGTCTTCGCCGGCGGGCGCTATTTCGACCTGTTCCCGCTGAGGGGGCTGGTGTCGGACAACTGGGCGAGCCTGCCCTGGTGGCGGCAGATTCTGGACTACATGTGGCACATGGTGCTGCCGGTGCTGTCCATGGTGATCGGCGGCTTCGCCGGCCTGACCATGCTGACCAAGAACTCCTTCCTGGAGGAGATCAACAAGCAGTATGTCGTCACCGCCCGCGCCAAGGGGCTGGCGGAGCGGCGGGTGCTCTACGGCCACATCTTCCGCAACGCCATGCTGATCGTCATCGCCGGCTTCCCCGGCGCCTTCATCGGCATCCTGTTCACCGGCGCCCTGCTGATCGAGGTGATCTTCTCGCTGGACGGGCTGGGGCTGCTGGGCTTCGAGGCGGCGATCAACCGCGACTATCCGGTGATGTTCGGCACGCTCTATTTCTTCACGCTGCTGGGGCTCATCATGAACCTCGTCGGCGACGTGACCTATGTGGCCGTCGATCCCCGCATCGACTTCGAAGCGCGGAGGGTGTGATGGCGAGCTTTGCGATCTTGACGCATGCTCCCTCTCCCCCCCGGGGAGAGGGTTGGGGTGAGGGGGTTGCCCTGTTGCCGCACGCACCGCCACGCTCAACCCCCTCACCCTCCCCTCTCCCCGGAGGGGAGAGGGCAAATGCCCGTCGGGAGGGCCATGCATGACCGGCGACCGCTTCCTCGGCATGCGCGTGACGCCGCTCACCCGGCGGCGGCTGGCGAATTTCCGGGCGAACCGGCGGGGCTTCTGGTCCTTCTGGATCTTCCTGGTGCTGTTCACCCTGTCGCTGGGCGCGGAGTTCATCGCGAACGACCGCCCGCTGCTCATCAAGTACGACAACGCGCTCTACTGGCCCGTCTTCACCGCCTACCCGGAGACCACCTTCGGCGGCGAGTTCGAGACGGAGACCGACTACCGCGACCCCTATGTGCGCCAGCTGATCGAGGAGAAGGGCTGGATCGTCTGGCCGCCGATCCCCTACGGCTACCGCACCATCAACTACAACCTGCCGGTTCCCGCCCCGGCCCCGCCGTCCGCCGACAACTGGCTGGGCACCGACGACCAGGGGCGCGACGTGACGGCGCGGCTGATCTACGGCTTTCGCATCTCGGTGCTGTTCGGGCTGGTGCTGACCGCCTTCTCCTCGGTCGTCGGCATCATGGCGGGGGCGGTGCAGGGCTATTTCGGCGGCATCACCGACCTGCTGTTCCAGCGCTTCATCGAAATCTGGCAGGGCCTGCCCACGCTGTTCCTGCTCATCATCCTGTCCAGCGTGGTGACGCCGAACTTCTGGTGGCTGCTCGGGCTGCTGCTGCTGTTCTCCTGGACCTCGCTGGTCCATGTGGTGCGGGCGGAGTTCCTGCGGGCGCGCAACTTCGACTATGTGCGCGCCGCCCGCGCGCTGGGCGCCACCGACGCGACGATCATGGTGCGCCACGTGCTGCCCAACGCGATGGTGGCGACGCTGACCTTCCTGCCCTTCATCCTCAACGGCTCGATCACCACCCTGACGGCGCTGGACTTCCTGGGCTTCGGCCTGCCCCCCGGCTCCCCCTCGCTGGGCGAGCTGCTGGCCCAGGGCAAGGCGAACCTCCAGGCGCCCTGGCTGGGCCTGACCGCCTTCTTCGTGCTGGCGATCATGCTGAGCCTGCTGATCTTCATCGGCGAGGCGGTGCGCGACGCCTTCGACCCGCGCAAGACCATCGGCCAGCTCTCCACCGCCACCGGACCCGTCGACGAGGCGGCCGCGGTGGCGCGGAAGGCCGCGGAATGATGCCCCCAACGACCACCAGCCCAAGAAGGCGGAACCGCCCATGACCGACATGACGACCAATGGGGCCGACGATCTCCTCCAGGTCCGCAACCTGCATGTCGAGTTCCGCTCGGGCGGCGGGGCGATGCACGCGGTGAAGGGCGTGTCCTTCGACATCGCCAAGGGGGAGACCCTGGCGCTGGTCGGCGAGTCCGGGTCGGGCAAGTCGGTCACCGCCCTGTCGATCCTGCAACTTCTGCCCTACCCCATGGCCCGCCACCCGCAGGGCTCCATCCGTTTCCGCGGAACCGAGCTGGTGGGGGCGGAGGAGAAGGTTCTGCGCAACGTGCGCGGCGACCGCATCGCCATGATCTTCCAGGAGCCGATGACCTCGCTGAACCCGCTGCACAGCATCGAGCGGCAGATCAACGAGACGCTGTTCCTGCACAAGGGCCTGTCCCGCGCCGCCGCGCGCAAGCGCACGCTGGAGCTGCTGCGGCTGGTCGGGCTGCCCAACCCGGAAAAGCGGCTGAACGCCTACCCACACGAGCTGTCGGGCGGCCAGCGCCAGCGCGTGATGATCGCCATGGCGCTCGCCAACGAGCCGGACCTGCTGATCGCCGACGAGCCGACCACCGCGCTGGACGTCACCATCCAGGCGCAGATCCTGGAGCTGCTGAAGGACCTCCAGCGCCGCTTCGGCATGGCGCTGCTGCTCATCACCCACGATCTGGGCGTGGTGCGCAAGATGGCCGACCGGGTCTGCGTGATGAACCAGGGGGAGATCGTCGAGCAGGCCGAGGTGGCCGACATCTTCGCCCGCCCGCAGCACCCCTACACCCGCAAGCTCCTGGCCGCCGAGCCGAAGGGCGACCCGCTGACCCCGCCCGCCGACGCGCCGGAGATCATGGCGGCCGACAACCTCAAGGTCTGGTTCCCCATCAAGAAGGGCCTGCTGCGCCGCACCGTCGATCACGTCCGCGCCGTGGACGGCGTGTCGGTCAATGTGCGCCAGGGGCACACGGTCGGGGTGGTCGGCGAGTCCGGGTCCGGCAAGACGACGCTTGGCCTCGCCCTGCTGCGCCTGCACGCGAGCGAGGGGGCGATCCGCTTCGACGGCAAGGACATCCAGGGCTGGCAGGCCAAGAGGCTGCGCGGTCTGCGGCGGGAGATGCAGGTGGTCTTCCAGGACCCCTACGGCAGCCTGTCGCCCCGCCTGTCGGTCGGCCAGATCATCGGCGAGGGGCTGACGATCCACGGCATCGGCTCCGGCGCCGAACGCGACGCCATGGTGGCGAAGGCGCTGGAAGAGGTGGGGCTCGACCCGTCCAGCCGCCACCGCTACCCGCACGAGTTCTCCGGCGGCCAGCGCCAGCGCATCGCCATCGCCCGCGCCCTGGTGCTGAAACCGAAATTCGTCGTCCTGGACGAGCCGACCAGCGCGCTCGACATGTCGGTGCAGGCGCAGATCGTCGATCTGCTGCGCGACATCCAGGCGCGCAACAACCTCGCCTACCTGTTCATCAGCCACGACCTGCGGGTGGTGCGGGCGCTGAGCAGCCACGTCATCGTCATGAAGGACGGCAAGGTGGTCGAGCAGGGCCCCACCCGCCGCATCTTCGAGGAGCCGCGGGAGGAGTACACCCGCGCCCTGCTCGCCGCCGCCCTGAACCTGGAGGCCGTCAAGTCCGACGCCGTGCGGATGTGACGTCGCGCGGGCGCATTTTGATATCCCCTCTCCCCTCCGGGGAGAGGGTTATAACGGTCAAGCACGATCGCCTTGGGCACGATTGCCTCGGCCACGCGGGCGCTTCGCGTTTCCTTTGACCGGCGACGCCTTCGGGGACTCCCGCCCCGGCACCGTCACCTCGCGCCATTGGCCGGGCGCCAGACCGTCCAGGGTCCAGTCGCCGATCGACCAGCGGATCAGCCGCAGGGTCGGGAAACCGACCGCGGCGGTCATGCGGCGCACCTGCCGGTTCCGTCCCTCCCGCAGCGTCAGCGCGATCCAGCCCGTCGGGATGGCGGCGCGGAAGCGCACGGGCGGGTCGCGCGGCCACAGGCCGTCCGGCTCCGCCATCCGGCGGACCTCGGCGGGCAGGGTCGGGCCATCCTTGAGCGTCACCCCGTCGCGCAGGCGCTGCAACGCCTCCTCGGTCGGGACACCCTCCACCTGCACCCAGTAGGTCTTGGGCAGCTTGTGCTTCGGCGAGGCGATGCGGGCGATCAGCGCGCCGTCGTCGCTCAGCGCCAGCAACCCCTCGCTGTCGCGGTCCAGCCGCCCCGCGGCGTAGACCCCCTTCACCGGCACATGGTCGGCCAGGGTCGGGCGCCCTTGCTCATCGGTAAACTGGGGCAGCACGCCATAGGGCTTGTTCAACAGGATCAGACGGGGCACGGTTGGCTCGAACGGGTTTGAGACGAACAACGACAACATTACAGGGGTTTGCGCCGTGACGCTGCTTTTCTGCTCCACCACCGACCGGTCCGACCGCTGGCTGAGCGAGCTGGACGCCCGCCTGCCCGGGCTGGAGGTGCGGGTGTGGCCCGAGATGGGGGATCCGGCGGACATCGAGATGGCGCTGGTGTGGAAGCCGCCGCACGGGCTGCTCGCCACGCTGCCGAACCTGAAGCTGATCGTGTCGCTGGGCGCCGGGGTGGAATCGCTGCTGCTCGACCCCACGCTGCCCGACGTGCCGCTGGTCCGCATGGTGTCGGAGGGGCTGACGGTGGACATGGCCGGCTATGTGGCGCTCCAGGTGCTGCGCTGGCATCGGCTTCTTGACGAGTACAAGGCGCTCCAGCAGGCCGGGCGGTGGGAGCCGCTGGACCCCTGCCCGGCGTCGGAGGTGAGTGTCGGCATCCTTGGCATGGGCGAGCTGGGCATGGCCTCGGCGAAGACGCTGCTGAGCATGGACTACCGCGTGCTGGGCTGGAGCCGCACGCCGAAGACGCTGCCGGGGGTGGAGAGCTTCTCCGGTCCCGACGGGCTGGCGGCGATGCTCGGGCAATGCGACCTGCTGGTCTGCCTGCTGCCGCTGACGGCGGAGACGCGCGGCCTGTTGAACCGCAAGCTGTTCGCCGCCCTGCCCAAGGGGGCGGTGGTCGTCAACGCCGCGCGCGGCGGGCATCTGGTGGAGGATGATCTTCTGGAGGCGCTGGAGAGCGGGCACATCGCCGGGGCCAGCCTGGACGTGTTCGCGGAGGAGCCTCTGCCCGCCGGCCATCCCTTCTGGACCCACCCGAAGGTGCATGTGACGCCGCACGTCGCCGCCGTCACCCACCCGTCGCGCTCCGCCGCGGTGGTGGCCGAGGCGATCACCGCCTTCCGGGAAGGCCGTCCGCTGCCGAACCTCGTGGACCGCAGCCAGGGCTATTGAAGGCGGCGGCGGTCAGGCGGGCACCGCCAGCGTGCCGGAGGCGCCCAACTGCGCCTCCAGCCGCGCCTTGGCGGAGGCGGCCACCTCCTCCTCGGCGCGGATGACGGCCATGTCCTCCGGCGCCACGGCGCCGGCCGCGACGACCAGTTCGGCGAAGTCGGACAGGAAGACGCTGCCCTTCACGGTGCGCTGGACGAGCACGCTGCGCTTGTCCTCGACGTCGCGCTTGCGCTTGATGAAGCCGAGCAGCGACAGGCGGTCGAGCGCGCGGGTCACCGCGGGCTTGGAGATGTTCAGCGCCGCCGCCAGACCGCGCACGGTGTGCGGCGGGTCGGTCAGATAGACCTGGAGCATGATCGCCATCTGCCGCGCCGACAGATCCGGCCCGTCCTGCCGGACGCTGGCGATCAGAGCCGTCCGCCACAGGCCGAGCGCTTTCAGGTTCCGTGCCATGTTTTCCCCCCGTGCCGCGCCCCTTGCCCCGAAGGCCCCCGCATTCGGGACGCGCGGCGGAAGGAGTGTCCCCCAACCCGGCCCGAACAGGCAAGCGTTTCGCAACCGGATCGATCGGTCAGGGTGTCGCGGGGGGAGGAACGTGTCGGGGGGCGGGCGCCCCGCGCAGAAGCCCTTCGGTGCTGAGATCCTCATCCACATCGGGCCAGTGGATGCCGTAGCCGCCTCCGGCGATTTCCCAATTCCGGCGCTGCTCCGGGGTGGCGTCGAACAAGCGCGGATACCAGGCGAGCGGCACGGCGATGGATCGCCCATCCATAAGGTCGACCGTCAGCCGCTCGTCGTCGAGCAACACGGCCTTGATGCGCAGGTCAACCTTGGGTGCCGAAAAAGCCATGCCATTCCTCCAGGAACCGCGCCCGATGCTCCCGCACGATCCGCAGCACGTCGGCCAGATCCTTTGCCGAGTGGCCCATATTAATCGCAACGGACACCGGGGTCAGCCAGACTTTCACCGAGGCACCGCCTCGGTCCACATGAACATGCGCCGGCTCGTTGGGCTCATGGCTGTAAAAGTAGAACCGGAAACCGTCCTGGCGATGGATGGTCGGCATGGCGTCGTCCTCAAAGGATAGGGCGACAACCGATTATACACATAAAAAATAAAAAGTCTCTATAAAATTCCGGAACGATCGTTCCAAACAAGTGAAAGGCTACCCTTTTCTCTGCTTCAGGAGATTTTTTAAATTATACAGGAAGCAGGTTAGTAGATCAACTCGTTCTCACCGCTGCCTTCAGAGATGACGATTTCGCCGCGGGCCGCCAGGTCCTTGGCGAGCTGGACCATGTACATCTGGGATTCGTCCACCTCGCGGACGCGGACCGGACCCATGGCGGCCATGTCCTCGCGCAGGATCTTCGCCGCGCGCTCCGACATGTTGGAGAAGAACAGGTCCTTCAGCGTCTCCGACGCGCCCTTCAGGGCGGTGGCGAGCTTCTGCTTGTCGACGCTGCGCAGCAGGGCCTGGACGCCGGAGGGGTCGAGCTTGGACAGGTCCTCGAAGGTGAACATCAGCGACTTGATGCGCTCGGCGCTGTCGCGGTTGCGCTCCTCCAAAGCAGCCATGAAGCGGTGCTCGGTCGTGCGGTCCAGGCCGTTGAAGATTTCCGCCAGCATCTCGTGGCTGTCGCGGCGGCTGGTGCGGGCGAGGTTGGTCATGAACTCGGTGCGCAGCGTGCGCTCCACGTCGTCCAGAACCTCCTTCTGCACGGCCTCCATGCGCAGCATGCGCATGATGACCTCCATCGCGAAGCTTTCCGGAAGCTGGGTCAGCACGCGGCCGGCGTGTTCCGGGCGGATCTTGGACAGCACCACCGCCACGGTCTGCGGGTATTCGTTCTTCAGGTAGTTGGACAGGACCGACTCGTTGACGTTGGCCAGCTTGTCCCACATGGTGCGGCCGGCTGGACCGCGGATCTCCTCCATGATGGAGTCGACCTTGTCCTTGGGCAGCGTCTTCAGCAGCAGGCGTTCGGTGGAGTCGAAGGAGCCGACCAGAGAGCCGGTGGCCGACATCTGTTCCGCGAACTCGACGAACAGGCGCTCGATGAGGTTGGCGGAGACCGTGCCGAGGTTCGCCATCACCTGCGACAGCTCCTTGATCTCCTCGTCGTCCATCATCGCGAACAGCTTGGACGAATGCTCGTCGCCCAGCGCCAGCATCAGAATGGCCGCCTTTTCCGGACCGGTGAGGGTGCGATAATCCTCACGAACCTTCAGCGCCATGTATCCGCCTCCAAAAAACCGGCCGGCACCCGAGTCCACCGGTCCTACCCGAAGGTTTTAATCCTTTCCGAATCGGCACGCCACCCCCGCGACGCCCGCGGGGGTGACAATTTTAACCATATGCCGGATGGTGCGCCGTCCTATCACCCGAACCGCTTGGCGATGACCGCATAGGCCGCGCGCAGGCCCAGCGCCTCGCCGCCCTCCGGGCGGCCGGGACGGGGGCCGCTGTTCCAGGCGAAGGTGTCGAGATGCGCCCAGGGCGTCTCCTTCGACACGAATTCCTGGAGGAACAGCCCGGCGGTGATCGCCCCGGCCATGCCGTTGCTGGTCACGTTGTTGAGGTCGGCGACCTTGCTGTCCAGCCCCTTGCGGTAGGGCGCCCACAGCGGCAGGCGCCACAGCGGGTCGCTCTGCTCCTCCCCGGCGGCCAGCAGGTCGTTGGCGAGGTCGTCGTCGTTGGCGAACAGCGCCGGCAGGTCCGGCCCCAGCGCGACGCGGGCGGCCCCGGTCAGGGTGGCGAAGTCGATCAGCAGGGCGGGCTTCTCCGAATCCGCCTCGGCCAGCGCGTCGCACAGGATCAGCCGGCCCTCGGCGTCGGTGTTGCCGACCTCCACGGTCAGGCCCTTGCGCGTCTTCAGCACGTCCATCGGCTTGAAGGCGTTGCCTGAGATGACGTTCTCCACCGCCGGGACCAGAACGCGCAGCCGCACCGGCAGCCCCGCCATCATCACCATGCGGCCCAGCGCCAGCGCGTGCGCCGCCCCGCCCATGTCCTTCTTCATCAGCAGCATGCCCGACGACGGCTTGATGTCCAGCCCGCCGCTGTCGAAGCAGACGCCCTTGCCGACGATGGTCACCTTCGGGTGCGTCGGGTTGCCCCAGCGCAGGTCGATCAGCCGCGGCAGCCGCGGGCTGGCCCGGCCCACCGCGTGGATGGCCGGATAATCGCGGTCGAGCAGCCCGTCGCCGACGATGACGTCCAGCCCCGCCTCGAACTCCGAGGCCAGCGCGGCGGCGGCGGCGGCCAGCTCCGCCGGGCCGAGGTCGTTGGCCGGCGTGTTCACGAGGTCGCGCAGCAGGGTGGTCGCGGTGGCGGTGCGCTGCACCTCGCCCTGGTCGGCGTGCTTGGGCCAGACGAGGTTGGCGAAGGACTTCTCCGACGCCTTGTAGCGCCCGAAGCGGTAGCTGCCGAGCGCCCAGCCCAGCGCCAGACGGGTCGCGGCGCGGCGGTCGAGCGCGGCGTCCACCACCTCGTCGAGCTGGTAGTTCCCCGGCGGCAGGCCGCTCGGAAGACCGGCGAGGCCCCACAGGTCGTCCAGCGCCGACACGCCGGCCAGCACGCGGGCGATCGCCCCGCCCTCCCCCGGGAGGAACGCCGTCGAACCGGCCTCCCCCGTGAAGTTCACGGCCTTCACCCAGGCCGCGGTGGCGGGCGGCTGGCCTTCCAGCCATGTGGCGAGGCCGGCCTTGTTCAGCGGGGTGATGGTCACGGTGCCGGGGCCGGCCGTGGCGAGCAGGGTGGCGAGCAAGGCGGGCGTCCTTCGTCAGGAAACGGAAACAGTGAAGGAAAGCATGGCGCGCCGGGGCGTCCCTGAAAAGGGGGATTGCGTTTTGCACGCCCTCTCCCGGGAGGGGAGAGGGATTGGGTTGCCGCAAGGTCGCGGGGCAGGCATGCTCCGCCCCCCTCCCTTCGCGACCGAGGTGCATCCATGGACGACCTGACGCTGGTCATCGGCAACAAGGCCTTCTCCTCCTGGTCCCTGCGGCCCTGGCTGGCCCTGAAGCGGACCGGCCGGCCGTTCCGGGAGATCGTGATCCCGCTGCGCCAGCCCGACACCGCGGCCCGCATCGCGGAGCATTCGCCCTCGGGCCGGGTGCCCTGCCTGCGGCACGGCGACCGGGTGATCTGGGATTCGCTGGCGATCTGCGAGTATCTGGCGGAGACCGTCCCCGAGGCCGCCCTGTGGCCGGCGGATGCCCACGCCCGCGCCGTGGCGCGGTCGGTCTCGGCGGAGATGCATTCGGGCTTCGCCGCCCTGCGCACCTTCATGTCCATGGACCTGAAGGCCTTCCGCCCCGGCGTGGGCCGCAACGCCGAGAGCGAGGCCGACATCGCCCGCGTCTTCGCGCTGTGGCGCGACGCGCGGTCCCGCTTCGGGGCCGGCGGTCCCTTCCTGTTCGGCAATTTCTCGATCGCCGACGCCATGTACGCGCCGGTGGTGACGCGCCTCCTCACCTACGGGGTGGAGATGGACGGGCTGTGCGGCGACTACGCGCGGGCGGTGATGGAACTGCCGGCCATGGTGGAGTGGGCGGCGGCCGCCAAGGCGGAGCCCTGGGACCTCTACGCCGACGAGCGGGACCCGCAATAGGAGGTCAGGGCGTCGCCCCGCCCGTCGGCTCGTTGGCGGCGTTGCCGATCAGCCCGACCTCGCGGTAGTAGCGCTCGGCGCCCGGATGCAGCGGGACGGAGACGTTGGCGACCGCCTTGGTGGCGTCGAAGCTGCGCCCCTTGGGGTGGCCCTCGATCAGCAGGCGGCGGGTGTTCTCGTGCCACAGCGCCTTGGTGACGCCGTGGATCAGGGCGGGGTCGCGGTCGGCGCGGACCAGCAGTTCCGCCCCCACCCCCAGCGTGTGCGTCTCCGGCACGCCGGGGTAGGTGTCGGCGGGGATGGTCTGGTCCATGTAGAAGCGCTGGCGGATGCGCAGCCGGTCGGCCATCTCGCCGTCGAGCGGGATCAGGCGGATCGGCTCGCGGTTCGCCACGTCGGTGACCGCCGCCACCGGAAAACCGCCGACCATGAAGAAGGCGTCCAGCTCCTTCTTGGCCAGCCGGTCGGCCGCGGTGCCGGGCTTCAGGTAGGCCGGGGGCCGCAGCTCTCCTTCCTTCACGCCGAAGGCGTCGAGGATCGCCCGCGCCTCCACCAGCACGCCGGAGCCCTCCTCGCCCAGCGAGACGGCCTTGCCCTTGAGGTCGGCCACGCCGTGCAGGTCGCTGTCGGCGCGCACGACGAGCTGGATCGCCTCCGCGTAGAGCATGCCGATGGAGCGCAGCCCCTCGAAGGGCGCCTTGCCGTGGAAGATGCCGGAACCGGTGTAGGCCCAATAGGCGATGTCGGCCTGGGACATCCCGGCCTCCACCGCGCCGGAGCGCAGCAGCTCGATGTTCTCCACCGAGCCGAGCGTGGCCTGCGCCACCGCGATCAGCCCCGGCACGCCGCAGCTTCCCCCGCGGTCGCAGGGGCGGGAGCCGGGCGGGTTGGAGATGGCGTTGGCGATCAGCCCGCCGATCGGGAAATAGGTGCCCGATGTGGTGCCCGTGCCGATCCGGAAATAGCGGATGTCCTGCGCCGCGGCACCCCGCGGCAGCAGGCCGAGCAGGGCGGCCCCCGCGACACCGGCGAGCACATGGCGGCGGCTGGGCGAAGGCCCGGCGGGACCTTCAAGGGAAAGGCGGGGGTTGGCTCCTGCGCGCGGCACCGGCGGGTCCACCTTTCCTGCTGGCCAGCCGTCCCGGCGGCGTGTGTTGGACACGCTCTTACAAGAATACCCGCAGCCGGGCTTTTTCAAGGCGTCGGGGGCTTAAAAGACGCCCGCCAGATCAAGAACTCCGGCGAGTGCTACCGCGCCGCCACACATTTGCACGACCCGGCCCGACGCCGCCTGTCCCAGCACCGCCGACAGGCCCAGCCCGGCGCAGATGACCAGCAGCACGCCGGACGACAGCCCGGCCCAGAACAGCGGCCCGCCCATGTGCACATAGCCGTGGAAGGCCCCCGCCGCGGCGACCGTCAGCACACCCAGGGCGAGGGGAGCCTTCAGCCCGAAGGCGACCAGCCCGCCCATCAGGATCAGCGACGCCGACAGCCCTTCCGCGGCGTAGGGCAGGCGGATGCCGATCTGCGCGGCCAGCCCGGCGGCCAGCACCGCGGTCAGCGCCGCCACCGGAAGCTGCCAGACGGAAGGGCCGCCGTTCTGCCCGCTCCACAGCCCGATGGCGAGGAAGCCCAACAGATGCTGCAGCACCCACACGGGTTCGGTCAGGCCGGTGCCGAACGGCCCGGTCACCGTCATCCGCGCCAGCGCGGGCGCGGCCCCGGCGCCGACACCGACCGCGGCCAGAACGAGCGCCAGAAGAACCGACCGGATCGCCACCATCCCCTACCCCTTTTCCCCAAGTCTTCGCGCAGCATCGGGCCGGTATGGCCGCTGCGCGGGGTGGGGTCAAGTGACCAGGGCGGAAGGCTTTCAGAAGCTTGAGATCAATAGCCCAGAGGGCCGGGACCGTACTGGCGGAGGTCCTGCTGCTTGCGGAGCAGGTCGCGCTGCTGCAGCGGGTCGAGCCGGCCCATGGCGTCGTCGGTGCGCAGCCGGTCGACCTCCGGGCTCATCAGGTCGCGCTTGGCGCGGTCGGTCAGCTCCTGGGTGGAGCCCGGCGACGGCAGGGCGGGCGTGGCCGGCTGGTCGATGGCCGGCGGCGGCGGGGAGGAACTGCCGCGGCGACGCACCGGCGGCTTGTTGGGCGTCTGCGAGGCGTCGGAGAGCTTTTGCGGCGGGGCGGGCGCAGGCTGTGGCCGCGGTGCGGGAGTCGGACGGGCGTTCTCCTCCGCCTGGATCTGGCGCAGCGTCTTCAGCCCGCCGCTCTGCGCGGACACCGGCGGTGCCGCCTGGGCACGCCCCGGCATCTCGTCGTGCACCTCCGTCGCGCAGGCCCCCAGCGCGAGGGTGGCGAGCGCGACGGCGACGGGCAGGAACGCGGCGGTGAGGCGGATCGGGGTCATATCAACCATGTCGTGCCCCATGGAGCCGGAACAAGGCCCCCCTGCCCATCTCCCCCTTCTTGGTGAGGCCGTAAGGAGACTCCCGCCCGCCGGCTTTTGCCGCTAGAATGTTCTTGTTTTGTTCGAGTCAAAACTGTTGGCATCACATCGGCGAAGGGGGATGGGCATGGCAGGACGGGAGGCGGAGCGGACGGCGCGGCGCGTCCTGTCCCTGTGGCTGCCGCGGCTGCCCACCGACGCCCACGGCCGCCGCCATCCGGAGCGGCGCGACCATCCCCTGGCCGCCATCCTGGCGGAACGCGGGCGGCTGGGCGTGGCCGCCGTCAACCGCGCGGCGGAGGAGGCCGGGGTGTGGCCCGGCATGAGTCTGGCCGATGCCCGCGCCATCGAACCCGCCCTGGCCGTCTTCGACGCCGCCCCCGGGTCGGACGCCCGCCTGCTGGAGCGGATCGCCGGCTGGTGCACCCGCTACACCCCCTGGACCGCCCCCGACGGCCCGGACGGGGTGGCGCTGGACATCACCGGCTGCGCCCATCTGTTCGGCGGGGAGGAGGCGATGGCCGCCGACCTGTCCGCCCGTCTGGCTGCCGCAGGCTTCGAGTCGCGGCTGGCGGTGGCCGACACGCCGGCGGCGGCGTGGGCGCTGACGCGATTCGGGAGGGGTGCCCCCACCCTCCCGCTTCGCGGGTCCCTACCTCCCCCGCTCCGCAGGGGAGGGACAGATAGCCCCCTCCCCTGCGGAGCGGGGGAGGGTCGGGGTGGGGGCAAGGGTTTCGCCTCCCCCCTCCTCTCCCCCCTCTCCGTCGCCGCGCTGCGCCTGCCCGCCGCCACGGTGGAGGGGCTGGCCGCGGTGGGGCTGCGGCGGATCGGCGACCTGCACGCCGTCCCCCGCGCCACGCTGGCCGCCCGCTTCGGGCCGGAGTTGCTGCGACGGCTCGACCAGGCGTACGGGCGGCTGGACGAGCCGCTGTCCCCCCGCCTGCCGGTGCCGCCCCACAGCGCGCGCCTCGCCCTGCCCGAGCCGCTCACCACCGCCGACGCCATCGCCGAGGCGCTGCGCCGGCTGCTGGCCACCCTCTGCGCCGGGCTGGAAAAAACCGGCGAGGGCGCCCGCCGCCTGCGGCTGGAGCTGCACCGGGTGGACCGCCGGCTGGAGGACGCACCCCAGACGCTGGCCATCGGCACCGGCCACCCGGTGCGCCGCCCGGACGCGCTGATGCGGCTGTTCGCCCAGAAGCTGGACCGCGTCGAGCCCGGCCCCGGCCTGGAGCTGATGGTGCTGTCGGCCACCGAGGCCGGCCCGCTGGCCGCCACGCAGGCCGCGCTGGACGGCGCAGCGGATGGGGGCGCGGACGGGCAGCCGGAGCTGGGCGAGCTGATGGACCGGCTGGGCAACCGGCTGGGCGAGCGGGCGGTGCTGCGGCTGGTCCCCCGGCAAAGCTGGCTGCCGGAGCGCAGCGTGGCCCCCGCCTCGGCCTTCGCTCCGGTCTTGGCCGGCACACCCGGTGCGTCCCTGTGGCCCGCCGACCGCCCGCGCCCGGTGCGGCTGCTCGCCCCGCCGGAGCCCATCGAGGCCATGGCCCCGGTCCCCGACGACCCGCCGGTGATGTTCCGCTGGCGCGGCGTCCAGCACCGCGTCCGCCGCGCCGACGGGCCGGAGCGGATCGAGGCCGAATGGTGGCGGCGCGACGGCGAGCCCCGCGACTATTACCGCGTCGAGGACGAGGCCGGCCGCCGCTTCTGGGTCTTCCGCCAGGGGCTGTACCGGCCCGGCGTGACGGTGCCGTGGTTCCTGCACGGCTTCTTCGGGTGACCGGACCGCCATGACCCCCTACGCCGAACTCCAGGTCTCGACCAGCTTCACCTTCCTGGAGGGCGCGTCCCACCCGGACGAGCTGGCGCTGACCGCCGCCGGCCTCGGCCACGCCGCCGTGGCGGTGACCGACCGCAACTCGCTGGCCGGGGTGGTGCAGGCGCACGCTGCCGCCCGCAAGCACGGGCTGCGCCTGATCGTCGGCTGCCGGCTCGACCTGACCGACGCGGACAGCCTGCTCGCCTACCCCACCGACCGGGCGGCCTACGCGCGGCTGTCGCGGCTGCTGACGCTGGGCAAGCGGCGGGCGCCCAAGGGGGCCTGCTTCATCGCCCGCGCCGACGTGCTCGACCATGCGGAGGGGATGCTGTTCCTGCTGGTGCCGCCGGACGACCGCGATCCCGCCTTCATCCACGCGCTGCGCGGCTGGCGCAACGATCTGGGGAACCGCCTGCACCTCGCCGCCAGCCACCGCTACCGCGGCGACGACCAGCGGCGGCTGTCCTGGCTGGCCGGGCTGGCCGAGGCGGAGCGGGTGCCGCTGGTGGCGACCAACGACGTGCTCTACCACACCCCCGCCCGCCGCCCGCTGGCCGATGTGATGACCTGCATCCGCAGCGGCACGACCATCGACGAGGCGGGCTGGCGCCTGTCCGCCAACGCCGAGCGGCATTTGAAGGCCGGGGTGGAGATGGCCCGCCTGTTCCATCGTCACCCCGACGCGGTCGCCCGCACGGTGGAGATCGCCGCCGCCTGCCGCTTCTCGCTGGAGGAGCTGCGCTACGAATACCCGGACGAGGTGGCCGAGGACGGGCGCAGCCCGCAGGAGACGCTGACCAATCTGACCTGGGCCGGGGCGGTCCGGCGCTACCCGGACGGCGTGCCGGAGACGGTGGCCCAGACCCTGCACCGCGAACTGGCGCTGATCGGGCAACTCGGTTACGCGCCCTATTTCCTGACGGTGCACGACATCGTGCGCCACGCCCGCTCGCAGGAGATCCTCTGCCAGGGGCGCGGCTCGGCAGCCAATTCGGCGGTCTGCTATTGCCTGGGCATCACGTCGGTCGATCCCGCCACCACCACGTTGCTGTTCGAACGCTTCATCTCCTCGGCCCGCAACGAGCCGCCGGACATCGACGTGGATTTCGAGCATGAGCGGCGCGAGGAGGTCATCCAGTACATCTATCGGAAATACGGGCGCGAGCGGGCCGGGCTGACCGCCACCGTCATCCGCTACCGCGCCCGCGGGGCCATCCGCGAGGTCGGCAAGGCCATGGGCCTGTCCGCCGATCTGGTGGCGCGGCTGTCCGGCTCCGTCTGGGGGTGGAGCCGCCACGGCGTGGACGAGGAGCGCGCCCGGCAATACGGCTTCGACCCCGACGACCCGCGGCTCCGCCAGACGCTGGATCTGGCGCAGGAGCTGATCGGCTTTCCCCGCCACCTGTCGCAGCATGTCGGCGGCTTCGTCATCACCCGCGGCCCCCTGAGCGACCTGTGCCCCATCGCCAACGCCGCCATGAAGGACCGCACGACCATCGAGTGGGACAAGGACGACATCGACGCGCTGGGCATCCTGAAGGTGGACGTGCTGGCGCTGGGGATGCTGACCTGCCTGCACCGCGGCTTCGACCTGCTGAAGCGGCACTACACGCTTCCCCTGACGCTGGCGACCGTGCCGCAGGGGGACCCGGCCACCTACGACATGTTGTGCCGGGCCGACAGCCTGGGCGTCTTCCAGGTGGAGAGCCGGGCGCAGATGTCCATGCTGCCCCGTCTGCGCCCCAAGACCTTCTACGATCTGGTGATTGAGGTCGCCATCGTCCGCCCCGGCCCGATCCAGGGCGACATGGTCCATCCCTACCTGCGCCGCCGCAGCGGCGAGGAGGTCGTGACCTACCCCTCAAAGGATCTGGAAACGGTGCTGAAAAGGACGCTGGGCGTGCCGCTGTTCCAGGAGCAGGCGATGCAGATCGCCATCGTCGGCGCCGGCTTCAGCGCGGAGGACGCCGACCGGCTGCGCCGCGCCATGGCGACTTTCCGCAAGACCGGAGAGGTCCAGCTCTTCCGTGACCGGTTCATCGAGGGCATGGTCGGCAAAGGCTACGACCGCGCCTTCGCCGAGCGCTGCTTCCAGCAGATCGAGGGGTTCGGCGAGTACGGTTTCCCCGAAAGCCACGCGGCGAGCTTCGCCCTGCTGGCCTATGTGTCGGCCTGGATGAAGTGCCACCATCCCGACGTCTTCGCCGCGGCCCTGCTGAACAGCCAGCCCATGGGCTTCTACGCCCCCGCCCAGATCGTCCGCGACGCCCGCGAGCACGGGGTGACCGTGCTGCCCCCGGACGTGAACACCTCCGATTGGGACTGCACGCTGGAACCGCTTTCCAAAACGGGACCGCATACCCTCTCCCCCCCGGGGAGAGGGAGCACTGGAAACATCCGCTACGCCCTGCGCCTCGGCCTGCGGCTGGTCCGCGGGATGGACGAGGACGACGCGCACCGGCTCGTGCTGTGCCGCGGGGCGGGCTACCGCGATCCCTACGACCTGTGGCGCCGCGCGCGGATGCCGGTCGCCGGGCTGGAGCGGCTGGCCAAGGCCGACGCCTTCCGCTCCGTCGGTATGGACCGGCGGGCCGCGCTGTGGGCGGTGAAGGCGCTGGGAGCGCAGCCGCTGCCGCTGTTCGCCGGCCTCGCCGACTCCGCCCAGGACGAGCCGCAGGCTCTCCTCCCCACCATGGCGCTGGGCGAGCATGTGGTGATGGACTACGGCAGCCTGTGCCTGTCGCTGAAGGCGCACCCCATGGCGCTGCTGCGCGACGGCTTCGCCGGGGTGGCTCCGGCCGAACGATTGGGAAAGTTGCGGGCCGGGACACGGCTGACCGTGGCGGGGCTGGCGCTGGTCCGGCAGCGGCCGGGCAGCGCCGAGGGCGTGGTCTTCATCACGCTGGAGGACGAGACCGGCATCGCCAACCTCGTCATCATGCCGGACGTGTTCGAGCAATTCCGCAAGACGATCCTCGGCGCCCGTCTGATCGCCGCCACCGGACGGGTGGAGCGCAGCGGCAAGCCCAACGAGGAAGGCGGCGAGGTCATCCACCTGCGCGTCGAGCGGCTGGCCGACCTGACGCACCGGCTGCGCGACCTGACCGACCCCGACGCGCTCCCCAACCGCTCCGCCGCCGCGGTCTTCCCGGAGGGCCGGAACTTCCGTTGAAATGCGGTTGGAGGCGAAAAGATCAGTCGATCAGGTCCGCGACCTCGCGCACCCGGCCGTTGTCGATCATGAACTGGACCAGATCGGGACGCTCCCGGCCATAGCTCCGGTGACGGTCGCGGACGGCGGCGACCAGCTCGCCGCGGCGCTCCAGGATCTCGTCGGCGAACTCGATCATGCGCAGGTTGGGCCACGCCTTGTGGCGGATGCCGACCACGGCGGCCATCGCCTCGGCGGCGGGGCGGTCGGGGCTGGCCTGGGCCAGGATCATGGTCAGGGCGGCGGTCGAGCGCGAGATGCCGGCGTGGCAATGGACCAGCAGCCCACCCACCCCGGTCGGCTCGGTCATCAGGTCGCGCCCGAAGGCCAGGATGCGCTCCACGTCCGCGCGCTGCGGCAGGGACTGGCCCATGTAGGGGTCGATGATGTCGTGGAAGCGCAGCTCCAGCCGCTTGTGCTCGCCGTAGGAACCGAAGGCGGTCGGCTCCGGATGCCCGGGGTCGAGGATCGACAGGACGTGGGTCACGCCGGCCTCGCAGAAGCCGTTCAGCTCCTCGATGCCGCAGACGGTCAGTCCGAAGGGAACGAAATCGCGGGCCATGGTCCTCGTCTCTTACCGTGCGCGCGGAGGGCGGCGCGGTTCGCATGTGGCGCCGCCGGTCCGTGCCGTCAAGCCGATCGGAGGCCCGATCAGAGGACGTTGAACAGATACAGCAGAAGAATGATCGGAATGGGAATCCCGACAAGCCACAGCAAAACGCCCTTCATGGATCGCTCCCTTGGTTGAGGCCCGAGCGGCCGATGCAATCCCCAACAGCGAAACAGCGCGTTGGTTGCCACGGCCGCCCCGGTCGAGGGGGGCTTACCCGGAAAGGGCGATCCCGGAAGAGACGCGGATTATTTGCTCCCGTCCTGATCCGGGGCCGTCTCCGGAGCGGGCTCCACAGCCGGCTCCCCAGCCGGTTCCTCAGCCTCCGCGCGGGGCGGCAGAACGGGACGCGGGCGCGGGGCGCGCAGCTTCTTCAGCAGCAGCGCGAAGGGCTTCAGCGCGCGGTCGAGGACCGCCGGCTCGGCCTCCAGCCGCGACAGCAGGAAGGCGGCGGCCTCCAGGGTCGACACGCTGTCGCGCCGCGGCTCTTTGCGGGCCTGCCCGTAGAGGGAGCGGAACTGCGGGTTCAGCACGATGCGGCGGCACTTCAGGAGCCACGGGTTGCGCCACCACAGCGTCTTGGCTTGGCTCCAGGTGCCGTCCAGGACGATGACGCCTTCCAGGTCGCCCAGGACCAGCTCGCTGTCCTTCTGCGGGACGCCGCCCTTGTCCACCACGGACACCTCCGGCAAGGGGGCGGCGCCCTGCTTGACCGGGCCGAGATAGAGCACGCCCCAGCGCTTGTAATCGACCTCGCGCCCCAGGATGCGCTTCAGGTTCGACCAGCTCAGCCCCACCTTCAGCGCGGAGTTCCGGAACTGGAGATGGGCGATCTGCGCGGTGCCCAGCGTCTCGCGCTTTTCCTGCGGGTGCTGGAGGATGAGCAGGAAGACGGCGTTGTCGATCGGCTCCACCGCCTCGCAGACGCACAAGTGCACAGGTTTTAGGCAGGTGGGGCAGGATTCGGCGTGCATGGTCGGTCTCGACAGAAGGAACATTCGCGGGAAAAGCGGGAGGCGGGGACTATGGGCTTCCCATCCGAAAAAAGGAACGGGCCTCAAAAAAGAAACGGGGCCTGAAAAAGAAACCGGGCGCATTAAAGTTTGCATAACGCGTGATCTGCATCACTTAGAGGCCTGGACCTTGCATGATAGCGTCCAGACACACAGGACGGGTTGGGCCGAGGGCGGCCGACAGGACCGCTCCCCAGGCTCTCCCGACGCTCAGAAGGAGGCTTGCCATGCTGCCCGCTCATTTGGCCGCCCGCTTGCTGGAGCAACGCCGGGCCCAGGAATCGGCGGAATTCGCCCGGCAACTGCCGCTCTACGCGGACGACGCGCCCTTTCCGCCCGACGCCGATCCGGATGGCGAGACCGCGCATCCCCTGCCCGACTGGGCCACCAACTACTGACCGGAAGCCGACAGGCGGCTGTCGCGGAAGCGACACTCAAGTGACCGTCGTGCAAGCGACATAACCGCCCGTCCTTCCGTCCGCATCACGCCACCTCGGCCCAGGACGGTCCGTGTCCGCCCGCCGGAGCCGGACGCCGAACCGGGGTGGACGTGGACGCGGGCGCCGGAACGGCCCGCTCCGGCCCCTTCGCGGGGACCAGGGCGCCGTTACGCCATTCCAGAAGCCACACCCCCGGACGCCCGCCCCGGCAGCGTTCCAACTCGGCACGCCAGCGCGGCTCGCCGACGCCCGGCTCCTCGGTCCGGCTGGGGGCCGGCGCAACCCGCCAGCGGGTGACCGCCGCGCTCGCCGCGGAGCGGCGGCTCGCATTCTGCGATGCATCCTGCAACAGGATTCCCGTTACGCCCGACGATTCGGCGGCCAGTTGCAACCGGCGACTCGCCGTCAGGTCCAGTCTCCCGACCTCCCCCAGCACGGCGGACAGCCGCTTGCAGCGCAAAGCCTCCTCCATCGCCCACAGGGCGTCGGCGTCGCGGGTCGCGCGCACGGCGATCAACCGCTCCGGCGTCAGCCCATAGGCGGCCAGCCCGGCGGCGTGCAGGTCGCGCCCCCGCACGACCCACAGCGCGGGTGCTGCCGCGCTGGCGAGGCGGGCCAGCAGATGCGCGGCGAAGGCCGTGCCGGCCCCCGGCTCCTCCCCCGCCACCTCGTGCAGGCAACCGAGCGGCAGCCCGCCCGCCGGAAAGGCCCCGTCGAGGTCCGGCAGGCCGAGGGGCAGCACCCGCGCCCCCTCCCCGCCCAGCCCTTCCAGGCCCCGGATGCGGGCGCGCAGGTCGGCCAGCACGGCCGCCCGGTCCGGCGGGGGCGCGTCACGTCGGGAGTCGGGCAAGGGAAGATCGGGCATGACTTGCTTCCGCTGGACAGGTATTTGTTCCTTATATGTTCTATCATGCCCCGCCTGTCCAGGGGAGTCCGGAAATGCGAAGGGGGGCGCCCTTTCGGACGCCCCCCCGCAAGACCGGTTGAGGAGTGGAGAGTGGTCAGCCGGCCTGTTGGATCGCCGACAGGACCCAGCGCCCGCCGCGCGGACGGGTGAAGGTCCAGATTTCCGTGGCTTCGACCGGACGGTTCGCGTCGCCCTCGACCACGCGGTTGCTGGCGCGGTCCACCGTCACGTCGGTCAGCGAGAAGCGCATCGCCACGGTGGCGTATTCCGCGTTGCCCTCGCGCCACGCCTCGGCCAGATCGCCCTGGAGGAGACGGACGTCGGACAGGCGGTTGACCACGCCGCGGTTGTGGTTGGCCGCCAGCTCCTCGGTGAAGTAGGAGGCCATCTCCGGCGTCACGGCGGCGCGCAGGGCCGTCAGGTCCTCGCTGCCGTAGGCGGTCTGGACCGCGACCAGCGTCTGCTCGAACGCCTGGTAGTCGGCCGGGCCGATGCCCAGGTCGTCACGGCGCACGCCGGGACGGCCGGAAGACGCTGGACCCGAGGCCGGCCCCGCCGCGGCGCCACCGCGGGCGCCGCCACTCAGCGGGTTGTAGCGCACGTCCGCCGCGTCGCGGTTCATGGCGTTGGGGTTCGGATTCGGACCGGCATAGGCGGTCTTGGGCGCGCCCATGCCCGCCGGCTGCGCCGCGCCCGCCGAACGGTTGCGGAAGAAGCGCATGGCCAGACGGACCAGGAAGACGACCAGCAGGATCTGGAGGATGAAGCCCAGGATGCCCGCGAAGCTGCCCAGCCCGTCGAGGAAGCCGCCGCCGAACAGCATGCCGGCGATGCCGGCGCCGATCAGGCCGCCCATCAGGGCCGGCATGAAGCCGCCGCGCGAGAAGAAGCCGCCGCGCTGCGCCGCCGCCGGGGACGCCATGCCCGGCTGCTGCATGCCCGGCTGCTGGGCGCCCGGAGTCTGGGCGGGGGCGGCCGAGCGCTCCATCGGGGCGGCGCGCGGCGCGGTGTTGGTCTGGGCCGGCGCCTCGTAGGTGCGCGAGCCGCGGCTGCCCACGGAGCTGCTCTTGCCCGCGCGGGCGTCGGCGGTGCCGGCGGTCAGCGCCACGGCCAGCGCCAGAGCGACGGCGCCGAAGGCGCGGGCCGGAGTGCGGGTAACGGTGCGGGGGGATCGCGTGTTCTGGGTCATGGCCGTGTTCGGAAAAGCCCTCGGTTCAGGGGGACGCTCATCATGTAGCGTCCTCCTATATGGTATGGCAGCCCTGCTGTTTTAGAGGGGGCCGCAACCAAACCGGCCAAAAAATGCGCAGACCGCGCGTGGAGCCCGCAGCGTCGCCACTCAGGCGGAGGCGCGCCCCCACACCGTTTCCACCCTATGGAAGGCGCCCGCACCCGCCGGGACCATCGGCGCCAGCGGCGCCAGCGGCGCGGCGGCCGGCCGTTCCGCCGCTTGCAGCGACGCCCAGACGCGGCGGCGCACCTCGATCTGGCGGCGGCAATCGCGCGAGCAGTAGAGCGGCGCCGGGCCGCGCGGCGAGTTGCGGCGGAACGGCTGTCCGCAGCAGGCGCAATAGAGTGTGGTCATGACGATCCTCCCTGCTTTTTCCGATGACTGGTGCCCCGCCCATCACCCTGTGGAGCGGGTGCCCGTTCGGTTCTTTTCGGTCTTAAGTATCGACCTGCGCGCACCATTCTTGTGCTTAGGAACCCCCCAGACCAGAGATGCCTTCGGCATATGGCCGTCCGAACGCCCGCCGATTCAGGAAAAATTTCCGACGCAACAACCACTTAGCGTCCGACAAAGCCAGATCGCGCGTCCATTCGCCGCATCCAATTGTCAACCCCCCTTGTCCGTTCGGACGATGACCCTGCGTCCGCCCGATCATCCGTATGACGACGGCCCCGCCTGGGCCGTGAGCGCGTCCGTGGTGCCGGACACCCGATGGAGATAGGCCGGGAACCGCCGGGCACAGCCGCGGGTTGCTCAACCCGACACGCCCGACCGGCTCCGCCCACGGCCCCCTCCGCCGGCGGCTCCCCACGGCGGCTCTCCTGCTCCGGTGAAGCCCCATGAGCGACATCCGCACGCGTCCCGCGCCCGCCTCCACCCTCTCGGGCGTCGCCACGGCGCCGCCGGTCATCTCCATCGATCTGGAACGGCTGGAACGGCTGCGCCGGCTGACCCGGCTGATGGACACGCGCTGGCGCATTCCCGGCACGCGCATCCCCTTCGGGCTGGACGGCATCGCCGCCCTGGTCCCGGTGGCCGGCAGCACGGCGACCAGCGTGGTGGCCGCCTACATCATCATGGAGGCCGCCCGCTTCGACCTGCCGAAGAGCCTGATCGCCCGGATGGTCACCAACATGGCCGTGGATTGGGCCGGCGGCTCGGTCCCGGTGGTCGGCGCCCTGTTCGACATCGGCTTCAAGGCGAACCGCCGCAACCTGAACCTGCTGCTGGAGCATCTGGAGAACAGGCTGGCCGCAGCCACCTGACGGGCGGGCCTGAAGGGTGGGTGTGACGGGCAGGCGCGCCAACGCTTGACTTGTGTCAAAGCGGCGAGAGGCGGTCTGCACGATCCTCCCCGCCATGAACGCGATCTCCCCCATGGCCTGCGCCACCGCCGCCCCGACCGCCCCGCTGAACGCCGCCCTGCTCGCCAAGTACGACGGGCTGCGGGTGCCCCGCTACACCAGCTACCCGACGGCGCCGCACTTCACCGCCGCCGTGGGGGCGGAGCGCTACGCGGGCTGGCTGGCGGAGCTGGACACGGCCGCCCACACGGGGTCTCTCTACCTGCACGTCCCCTTCTGCGCGAAGATGTGCTGGTACTGCGGCTGCCACACCAAGATCGTCGCCCGCTACGCCCCCATCGCCGAGTATCTCGGCCATCTGCGGCGCGAGATCGGCATGGTCGCCGACCGCATCTCCGGACGGCTGCGGGTGCGGCACATCCATTTCGGCGGCGGCACCCCGACCATGATGGCGCCGGACGATTTCGAATCGCTGATCGCCCTGCTGCGCGAGCGCTACGACGTGACGGCGGACGCGGAGATCGCGGTGGAGATCGACCCGCGCACCCTGACCCGCGCGATGGCCGAGGCGCTCGGCCGCGCCGGGGTCAACCGCGCCTCGCTCGGCGTGCAGGACTTCGACGCCGGGGTGCAGGCGGCCATCAACCGCATCCAGCCGCGGGAGCAGACCGAGCAGGCGCTGGAGTGGCTGCGCGCCAACGGCATCCGCCACATCAACCTCGACCTGATGTACGGCCTGCCCGGCCAGTCGGTGGAGAGCGTCGCGCGCTCCGCGGAGATCGCCCTGACCATGGCGCCGGACCGGCTGTCGGTCTTCGGCTACGCCCATGTGCCGTGGATGAAGACGCACCAGAAGAAGATCGACGAGTCGGCGCTCGCCGGCACGCTCGGCCGGTGGGAGCAGTTCGCGGCCATCGCCGGGGTGCTGACCGACGCCGGCTTCCAGCCCATCGGCCTCGACCATTTCGCCCGGCCCGACGACGAGTTGGCCGTGCAGCAGGCCGAGGGGCGGCTCAGCCGCAACTTCCAGGGCTACACGACCGACGACGCGGAGGTGCTTCTGGGCTTCGGCGCCTCCTCCATCGGGGCGCTGCCGCAGGGCTATGTGCAGAACGCCGTTCCCTTCGACCAGTACGCCCAGGCCGTCGAGGCCGGGACCTTCCCGACCGGCAAGGGGCTGACGCTGACCGCCGACGACCGGCTGCGCCGCGATCTGATCGTGCGGCTGATGTGCGACCTGTCGGTGGACGTCGGCGCGGTGGCCGAGGCCCACGGGCTGGCCGCCGGGACCTTCGACGCCGACCTGGAGGCCATGGCCGATCTGGTGGCCGACGGGGTCGCCGTGGTGGAGGGCCGCCGCGTCCATGTACCGGAGCCCGCCCGCCCGCTGATGCGCATCGTCGCCGCGCGCTTCGACACCTACCTGTCCACCGGCGCCGGAAAGCACAGCCGCGCGGTGTAAGCGTGGAAACCGCGTGATCGGCAGGCAAAAAGGCGCTTTTTGCCTGCCTCTGGCCTTCCGCGCGCAAATCGGCGAAACTGGCGCCTGTTGAACGCCTTTGCGGACATGGCAAAGGAACAGGCTCCAGGGACGGGCACCGATGATCACGCTCTACACCTTCGCCTCGCCGAATGGGCAAAAGGCTTCGATCCTGCTGGAAGAGCTGGGTCTCACCTACAAGGTCCACAAGGTCGACCTCGTGGCCGGCGAAGGCCGTCAGCCCGACTATCTGGCGGTCAGCCCGATCGGCAAGATCCCGGCGGTCGTCGAGGACCTGCCCGGCGGGCGGAAGCGCCGCCTGTTCGGGTCGGGGGCCATCCTGCTGCACTACGCGGAGCGCACCGGCCGCCTGCTGCCCGAGGACGAGGACGAGCGGGCGGAGGCGATGAGTTGGCTGATGCTGGGCGTCAGCGACCTCGGCCCCTCGGGCCTGAGCAAGTTCCGCTTCGCCGTCATGGCGCCGGAGAAAATCCCCTACGCCATCGACTATTTCAAAGGCGAGCTGCAGCGCATCCACGCCGCGATGGAGGAGCGTTTGGGCGGGTCGGAGTATCTGGCCGGCGGCGCCTATTCCATCGCCGACATCGCCTGCTTCCCCTTCGTGGCCGTGGCCGCCAAGGCGGAGGGCAACGTGCTGGACCGCTACCCCAACCTGAAGCGCTGGCACGCCGCGGTCGCCGAGCGCCCGGCGGTCAAGCGCGGCATGGCGGTGCCGGAGTGAGCCGCCGCATGCGCCTTGCCATGAACCGCCCCACCGCCGCCATCCTTCTCGCCCTCGCCACGCTCCCCCTGCTGGGCGCCTGCCAGACCGCTCCGGACGGCACGGAGCCGCAGTCCCTGCTTCCCGCCGACGCCGATCCCGGCACCTATTGGCAGGGCGACCGCAGCCAGGCCTACGAGCGCGCCTATGTGGTCGCCCGCAACCCGCAGGAATGGAACGATCTGTGGGCCCGCGTCGGCGAGGCGGCGCCGGGTCCCCTGCCCGGCGACCGCATGGCCGCGGCGGTCTTCCTCGGCCCGCGCGACACCGGCGGCTACGGCGTGTCCATCGTCAGCGCGCGGGCGGCCGGCGGCGATGTGGTCGTCGGCTACCGCGAGCGCGTTCCGGGCCCGGCCCAGGCGGTGGCGCAGATGCAGACGTCGCCTTATGCGGTGCGGCTGCTTCCGCTGGCGGCGGGAGCGGCGAAGTTTCAGCGGGAGAAGTGAGAGGGGCACTTGCCCCCACCCTTCCCACGGCTTCGCCGCGGGCCCCTTCCCTCCCCCGCTGTCGCAGGGGAGGGAGCTTTATCCCCTCCCCTGCGACAGCGGGGGAGGGTTAGGGAGGGGGCAATACGTATCCAAACATCGACCTTCCTACCTCTTCCCCACCACCCTTGGGTCCAGCGCGTCCTGCAACCCGTCGCCCAGCAGGTTGACGGCGATCACCGTCAGGAAGATCAACAGCCCCGGCCACACCGCCAGCAGGGGGGCCGTCCCCACCAGCTCCTGCGCGTTGGTCAGCATGTTGCCCCAGGAGGGCAGCGGCGGCTGGATGCCGAGGCCGAGGAAGCTCAGCACCGACTCCAGCAGGATCACGTTGCCGACCGTCAGCGTCGTCGCCACCACGGCGGGGGCGGCGACATTCGGCAGGATGTGGGCCAGCATGATGCGGCGGCTGCCCGCCCCCATCGCCACCGCCGCCCGCACATAGTCGCGCCGCCGCGCCGACAGGGTGGCGCCGCGCACCAGCCGCGCCACCGTCGTCCAGCCGAACAGCGCCACCAGCACCACGATGCGCAGCAGGCTGGCGTCCTCCGCCCCCGCGACCTCCGGCGGGATGCCCAGCCGAGTCAGGTCGATGGCGCCCAGCACGATCAGCAGCGGCAGCAGCGGCAGCGCGATCAGCCCGTCCGTAACCCGCATCAGCAGGTCGTCGAGCCGCCCGCCGAAATAGCCGGCCAGCAGCCCAATCCCCGTGCCGATGACGGCGGAGGCCAGCGCCGCCGCCACGCCGACGAACAGCGACACCCGCCCGCCATAGAGCAGCCGCACCAGCACGTCGCGCCCCAGCTCGTCCGTGCCCAGCGGGTGCAGGGCCGAGGGCGGGCCGAAGCGGTCGAGCAGGCTGATGCCCGTCGCCTCCACCCCCAGCCAGGACTCCACCCAGGGTGCGGCCGCCGCGGCGACGGCCAGGACGAGCAGCAGCAGGGCGCTGGCCACGGCCAGCCGGTGGCGGGCGAAGCGCCGCAGGAAGCGCCCGGCCTTCAAGCGCCCGGCCTTCAAGCGCCCGGCCCTCACGCCCCGTCCCCCTTGAAGGAGATGCGCGGGTCCAGCCCGGCGTAGGCGGCGTCGGCCAGCAGGTTGCCGGCCAGCGTCGTCAGCGTGGCGAACAGCAGCGCCACCAACGCAACGTTCAGGTCGTTGCCCATGATGCTGTCGTAGATCAGCTTGCCCATGCCCGGCCAGGCGAACATCGTCTCGGTCACCAGCGCGCCGGAGAAGAGGGCGCCGAACTCCAGCGCCACGATGGTCACGATGGGGATGGTCGCGTTGCGCAGCGCGTGGCGCCAGACCACCCGCCCCTCCCCCAATCCCTTGGCGCGGGCGGTGCGGATGTAGTCCTGCCGCAACTCCCCCATCATCGCGGCGCGGACGTAGCGCGTGTAGCCGCCGATGCTCGCCAGCGTCAGCGAGGCCACCGGCAGCACGAGGTAGGGCAGACGCTCCCACCAGCCCTCCCCGCCGACCGGACCGAGGCCGGAGGCGGGCAGCCATTGCAGCTCCACCGCGAAGAGCAGGATCAGCAGCAGCGCCAGCCAGAAGGCCGGGACCGAGATGCCGGCGAAGCAGAACAGGTTGATGGCGTTGTCGGCCCAGCCGTAGGGCCGCCGCGCCGCGTAGACGCCGAGCGGCAGCGCCACCGCCAGGGTCAGCGCCATCGCCGCCCCGAGCAGCAGCAGCGTGTTGCCCAGCCGCGGCAGCAGGATCGTCAGCACCGGCTGCGCGTAGAGCCGGGAGAAGCCGAAATCCCCCATCAGCGCCGCCTGGAGCCAATGTCCGTAGCGTTCCAGCAGGGGCTTGTCGAGGCCGTAGAGCGCCTTCAGCCGCGCCGCGTCGGCGGGGGTGGCGCGCGGGTTGCCGGCCAGCATCATGTCCACCGGATCGCCCGGCATCAGCGTCATCAGAACGGTGATGACGAAGCTCATCAGCAGCAGGACGACCAGCGCCTGGAGCAGCCGGGAGGCGAGGAAGCGGGTCATGGAGGCGGAGCGCTTCCATCGTGCCGATACCCTCTCCCCCCGGGGAGAGGGAAGGGTGAGGGGGATCGGCGGGACGAGGCGTCCGGCACAAGCTCACCCCCCTCACCCCAACCCTCTCCCCGGGGGGGAGAGGGAGAATTTGCAAAGCGGAATTCACTCCTTCGCCTTCCACGTCTCGATCCACAGCGTGCTGGAATCCAGATGCCCGGTCGGCACCACCCCGTCCAGCCAGGGCGGCAAAATGAACGGGTCGGCGCGGAAGAACAGCGGCAGGTTCGGCAGGTCCTGGGCGTAGAGCGTCTGCAGCTTCGCCCACAGCGCGCGGTTGGCGTCGGGCTCGCAGACATGCTCCAGGTCCTCCAGGACCTTGTCCATCTCCGGGTTCCGGTAGCCGGTGTAGTTCTGGCCCGCCCAGTTGTTGGCCTCCGTCGGAATCATGCTGGAATGCAGGATGGTGCGCGGGATGTTCTCCGGCGCGCTGATCCAGGCGAACAGCGCCATCGACTTGAAGCGGCGCTTCTCCAGCGTGTCGCCGAACAGGACGCGGGCCGGCTCGTTGACGATGCGCACCTCGACCCCGGCCTGCCGCCACTGCGCCTGGAGCACCTGCTGCAACACCTCGCGGGAGCGGTTGCCGGCGGTCGTCATGATCTCCAGCGACAGCCGCTCCCCCTTGGCGTTGTGGCGCACCCCGGCGCGCCGCTCGCTCCAGCCCGCCTCGTCCAGCAGCCGGCCGGCCAGCGCCGGGTCGAAGGCGTAGGTCGGGTAGCCCGGCGCGTGCACGCGGTCGAGCGGGCTGATCTCGTTGTGGGCCACCGGCTGGCGCCCGTCGTAGAGCTGCTTGGAGATCGCCTCGCGGTCGATGGCGTGGAGCAGCGCCCGGCGCACCCGCACGTCGGCCAGCGCCGGGTTGTCGAGGTTCAGCTCGACATGCTCGAAGAACAGGCCCGGCTTGTAGAAGACGTTGTAGCGGCTGCCGTGCCGCTTCTCGAAGGCGAGCACCTGGTCGAGCGGCAGGCCGGTCTCCCCCGGCACCATGTCGACCTGCCCGGCCAGCAGGTTGGCCTCCAGCGCGGCGGTGTTCTCGATGGACTTCACGATCACCCGCTTGAAGGCCGGCTTGGCGCCCCACCAGGTCGGGTTGGGCTCCAGCACCACATGGCTGCCCGGCTCGACCTGGGCGATGCGGTAGGGGCCGAACCACAGGCCGGGGTTCGTCGTGTCGGTCTCGTATTTGGAGCGGTTGCGGTAGGTCGCCGGGTCGGCCTCGAACACCGCGCGCTCGAGATGGGCGGGCAGGATCTCGAAGTCGTTGATCTCGGCGTAGCTGCACACCGCCTTGTCGCGGTGGATGGTGAAGGTGCGCTCGTCCTTTGCCTCGATCGCCACGATGTCGCGGGCGAACAGGTCAAAGTTGCTGTAGCCGCTCTGCGGGTGCTTGCCGACCGTCCAGGTGAACAGCACGTCCTCGGTCGTCACCGGCGTGCCGTCGCCCCAGGTCGCCTTGGGGTTGATGGTGTAGGTGACCTTGATGCCCTTCTTGCCGTCGGCCCGCGTCTCGACCTCCGCCGTGCCCTTGTCCAAGGCCGGCAGCTCGGTGCAGAGCAGGCAGGTCAGCCGCCAGTCGGGGTCGTAGGCGGTGAAGGGCCGGCGCGCCATGGACAGGACGTAGCTCTTCGCCATCATCGCTTCCATGGAGGGGTGCCAGTTGGACGGGAACTGGGTCATGCCGATCACCAATTCGTCCTTCGCCGCCAGCGCCGGGGTGGCAATGGTGGGGGCGGCCAGAGCGGCGGCCAGGGTGAAAGCGGCCAATCCCGTTCGCGCCAATCCCGTTTGCATCGCGGCGTCGTCTCCGTCCGGTGAAGTCCCGGCTACGAACTATGGGGACCCGCGGCCCCGTGGTCCAGCGCCGATGCGGCATTCGCGAAGTCCCAAGGGGAGCCCCAAGGGAAGCCCCGAGGGAAGCCCCGAGGGAAGCCCTTGACGGAACGGGGCCGCGGGTGTTTGTGGTCTGCCCCATACGCAACCGAATGGATGGGGAGCCCGACACGCCATGGCCGGCACCGTGACCCTGACGCGCGACGGCGTCGTCGCCACGCTGACGCTCAGCAATCCCGACAAGCTGAACGCCTTCGACAAGCCGATGTGGCAGGCGCTGATCCCGCTGCTGCGCCAGCTCGGCGCCGACGACACGGTGCGCGCGGTCGTGCTGCGCGGGGCCGGCGGGCGGGCCTTCAGCCCCGGCGCCGACATCTCCGAATTCGAGACGGAGCGCAACAGCCCCGAGCAGGGCGCCGACTACGGCGTGCTGATGGACGAGGGGCTGTCCCTGCTCCGCGAGTTGCCGCACCCGACGCTGGCGGCCATCCAGGGCGCCTGCTGCGGCATCGGTCTGGCCGTGGCGCTGGCCTGCGACCTGCGGGTCTGCACCGCCGGCAGCCGCTTCGGCGTTCCGGTCAGCCGGCTCGGCATCTCCATGGCGCTGCCCGAGCTGAAGCTGCTCCACGACATCGCGGGCGGTCCGGCGGCGCTGGAGATCCTGCTGGAGGGCCGCGTCTTCGGCGCGGAGGAGGCCAAGGACAAGCGGCTGGTCCACCGCCTCGTGGCCGAGGAAACCTTCGAGGACGAGATCGCCGCGACCTGCGAACGCATCGCCGGGGGCGCCCCGCTGGCCGCCCGGCTGCACAAGCAGTTCGTCCGCCGCCTGTCCGACCCGGCCCCGCTGTCGGAGGCGGAGATCGCCGAATGCTACCACTGCTTCGGCACGGAGGATTTCCGCGAGGGCTACCGGGCGTTCCTGGAGAAACGCAAGCCGGTGTTCAAGGGGCGGTGAGCGCCCGCGCATGCCAGGGTTCACCCCATAGCGATGGTTTCCGGACGGGGGAAGTCCAGATTGGGAACGTCATCCCCGTCCCATCGCCCCATCGCTTCGCCCCGCCATGCCCCGCGCCACCCGCTTCATTCCCTTCATCATCGCCTGCGCCCTGTTCATGGAGAATCTGGACGCGACGGTGATCGCCACCGCCCTGCCCGAGATCGCGCGGTCGATGGGCGAGGACCCGCTGCGCCTCAGCCTCGCCATGACCTCCTACATGCTGGCGCTGGCGGTGTTCCTGCCGGTCAGCGGCTGGATGGCCGACCGCTACGGCACGCGGACGGTCTTCGCGGCGGCCATCGGAGTGTTCACCGTCGGCTCGATCCTCTGCGGTCAGGCGGACGGGCTGTACGAGCTGGTGGGCGCGCGCATCGTCCAGGGGCTGGGCGGGGCGATGATGGTGCCGGTCGGGCGGCTGATCCTGCTGAAGACGGTGCCCAAGGAGAAGCTGGTCGCCGCCATGGCCCAGATGACCCTGCCGGCGCTGATCGGTCCGGCGCTGGGGCCGCTGGTCGGCGGCTTCATCGCCACCTACGCCTCCTGGCGCTGGATCTTCTACATCAACGTGCCGATCGGGCTGATCGGGATCGCGCTGGTGCTGACCCTGATCCCCAACGTGCGGGAAACCGAGCGCGATCCCTTCGACGGCCGCGGCTTCATGCTGAGCGCGCTGGCCCTGGCCGCGCTGATGTTCGGGCTGGAGAATGTCGGCCGCGGCGTGCTGCCGCCCGCCGCGGTCGCCGGGGTGCTGGGGCTGGGCTTCGCCGCCGCGTGGCTCTATCTGCGCCACGCCCGCGGGATGGAGCGGCCGGTGCTCGACCCCTCGCTGCTGCGGCTGCCGACCTACTTCGCCTCGGTCATGGGCGGCACGCTGTTCCGCATCGGCATCGGCGCCGTGCCCTTCCTGATGCCGCTGATGCTGCAGGTCGGCTTCGGGCGCACGCCCTTCGAGTCCGGGGCGCTGACCTTCGCCGGGGCCGCCGGGGCGTTGACCATGAAGGCGCTGGCCGGCCCCATCCTGCGCCGGCTGGGCTTCCGCCGGGTGCTGACCGCCAACGCGCTGCTCAGCGGCCTGATCCTGGCGAGCTACGCCGCCTTCCGGCCCGAGACGGCGCACTGGGTCATCCTGGGGGCGCTGCTGATGGGCGGCTTCTTCCGCTCGCTGCAATTCACCGGCCTGAACAGCCTGGCCTACGCCGAGGTGCCCAAGGCGTGCCTGAGCCGCGCCAACACGCTGGCCAGCGTGATGCAGCAGGTCTCGCTCAGCCTGGGCGTGGCGGTCGGGGCGACGGTTCTGCACCTGACGCAGAGCGTCACCAGCGGCCCCGGCGCCCCGCTGACGCCCACCGACTTCGTGCCGGCCTTCGTCACAGTCGGGGCGATGGCCTGCGTGTCGGCCCTGTTCTTCCTGCGGCTGCCGCCCGACGCCGGCGCGGAGATCAGCGGCCACCGCGCCCGCGCGCGGGCCAAGGAACCGCCGCGCGCGCTCGAAGCCGCCGACTGAACCGCAGCCGGAACAGCGGGGGGCCGGAACAGCGGGGGCCGGATCAGCGGTCCTCCCAGTCCGGCTCGTCGGCCTTGAGAAGCTCCAGGAGCCGGGCGACCCGTCCCGAGGGGGGATGCCGCGTCGCCTCCCCCATGTAATCGTCGGCGCCGGTCCAGCTGGTGGCCTCCATCAGTTCGGCGGGCGTTGCGCCCGTGCCGATGATGCTGGCGATGCGCATGTCGTCCAGGCGCCCGCAGATGTCGATGACCTGATCGCGGGTGAGCGCCGGCTGATGCTGATCGGGCATTCGGACCCCCTCCTTCCCAAATCCGCCTCACCCCCGATTTGCGACCCGTCCGCCGTCCGGCGCAACGGCGCAAGGGGGGAAGCCCCGGCGCAACAAGGGGGATGCGCCTTCCCAGGCTTCGCTGGCCCGAGTCTCCCGGTCCCGCGCCGGGCCTCGATTATCGTCCGAGCAAATCCAGCGCCGCGAAGTCGTCCTTCGGTTGCGGGAACGGCAAAAATCCCACAATGCGGGATAAAGAAATGTGCGCTCTTCGCAGCACAAAGGAAAATTCTTACCAAGCTTGGCTCTTTTTCGTGCGGTGAGCCTTTGGTTGGGGGTGCGTTCGCCGCGCGTTCCCGGTATAAATGAGCATGGCGGCTATGCGCCGTCTTCAAGAATGAACGGGAGGCTCCCCGCCAGGGCGCGGGCAGCAAGACAGGCATGATGGACTGGGACAAGCTTCGGGTCTTCCACGCCGTGGCCGAGGCTGGAAGTTTCACGCACGCCGGCGAGACGCTGAACCTCAGCCAGTCGGCGGTCAGCCGCCAGATCAGCGCGCTGGAGGAGAGCCTGGGCGTGCCGCTGTTTCACCGGCACGCGCGCGGCCTGATCCTGACCGAGCAGGGCGAGCTTCTGCACCGCACCGCCCGCGACGTCTTCGCCAAGCTGTCGATGACCGAAGCGATGCTGACCGAAAGCCGGGAGCATCCGAAGGGGCCGCTGCGCGTGACCACCACGGTGGCCTTCGGCTCGACCTGGCTGACCCCGCGCGTCAACGAGTTCCTGTCGATCTATCCGGACATCCAGCTCACCCTGCTGATCGACGACAACGAGCTGGATCTGGCGATGCGCGAGGCGGACATCGCCATCCGCATGAACACGCCGCGCCAGCCCGACCTGATCCAGCGCCACCTGATGTCGGTGCATTTCCACCTCTACGCCCATCAGGACTATCTGAAGAAGCGCGGCGCCCCGAAGATCCCCGCCGACCTGGACGGGCACGACATCGTCGCCTATCCGCCGGACGTCCGCGCCCCGATCGCCAACGTCAACTGGATCAACGAGGTGGGCGACCCGGCCCCGAGCGCGCGCAAGCCGATCCTGCAGGTCAACAGCATCTACGCCATGTACCGCGCCGTGGAGAGCGGCCTGGGCATCGCCGCCCTGCCCGATTTCCTGGTGGACGGCAGCAAGGAGCTGACGCGCGTCCTGCCCGACGTGGACGGCCCGAAGGTCGACGCCTACTTCGTCTACGCCGAGGAATTGCGCCATTCCAAGCGCATCGCGGTGTTCCGCGACTTCCTGGTGAAGAAGGTCGCGGAGTCGGCCTTCTGATCCAGCCCAGCCTTTGTGCAGGCAAGATGTTTGCCTGTTTTTAATGCACAGGCGCCCGGCAAACCATGCCGGGCGCTTTTCTTTTTGTACGGATTGTACCGAAAGCCGCCCCGCATCTTTGCAATCCGGTTGCCGTTTTCTGCGCGAGGTCACCTACCCTTCGGCGCCATACGCCCCCGCACGCTGTTTTCTCTCGTCTTTTCAAAGACTTACAAGCTATGCGGTTCTCGCATGGCCGAATTGGATATTTGGGGATGGAATCCTTTGGGCAGAATGGTCAAATCTTGGGCGTTGGATGTTGCGCCGCAGCATCCGGCGTTTCGTCCCGGAAGCCCGCTTCCGGGGTTGGGTCCTCGGACCCAGCGTCTCCCAGACGTGAAGCCTCCCTGTTCAACTCGCCGCTAGCCCATTGGGTTAGCGGCAGTTTTTTTGTCGGGACGGCACAAACGGATCGGGTGGAAGCGGCGGCCGCATTATTGGGCGCCGGGCAGACGGGCGCCCTCGCGCGCGTAGATCTGGCGCGGGACACAATACTCATCGAGCTGCACCACGACCGCACCGGGCTGGCTGTTCAAGCCCACCCAGGCATCGTAACCGACGATGTCCC
This sequence comes from Azospirillum sp. TSH58, assembly GCF_003119115.1. Taxonomy (NCBI): domain Bacteria; kingdom Pseudomonadati; phylum Pseudomonadota; class Alphaproteobacteria; order Rhodospirillales; family Azospirillaceae; genus Azospirillum; species Azospirillum sp. TSH58. Next base: position 2,094,339 of record NZ_CP022364.1, on the reverse strand, counting down.
CCGGTATGTTGCGATACAGGCCATAGGCAAGGTAGCGGACGTCGGACACCGGTATCCGCACCCCGGCGAGGGACGAGGCGACGGCCCCGTTGCAGCGGTTCGGGCTCAAGCGATCCAGGGCACTCACCGCGCCCGGCTCGGGAGCGGCCTGCGGCGGCGGGCTCAGCCCGGCGCAGGCCGCCACGAAGACCGCCGACGCCATGGCGCCGCCCCGCAGGGTGGTCCGCAGACACGTCGCTTCTTTGAACGTTCCAGCCGTCATTGGATCATCCTCCCGCACGCCGTTCCCTCGTTTCTTCGGGTCAACAGGCGGGAGGATGTCCTGTGCCGGGGCGTCAGCCCACAGCCGGTCGGCCTCAATCCACCACTTTGATGCCCTTCGGACGGCTCGTCTCGGTCGGCAGATGGTCGGCGGACAGGACGCGCTGGTAGGTGCCGTTGGTCTGAACCATCACGCGCTGGCCGGGGCCGAAGACCGGCTCGTTGGCCGCCTGCTCCTGCACGATGGTGATCGTGCGGCCGGTGGCCAGCGTCACCACATACTCGACGCCCGTGCGGTCCGAGATCGCCTGCTCGGCCACGGCGCCGGCCACGGCGCCCACCAGCGCACCGCCCAGGATCGCCGCCACGTTGCCGGAGCCCTTGCCGACGTTGGACATCGCCAACCCGCCCGCGGCGGCGCCGACCACCCCGCCGGCCCCCGTGTTCTGGCCCTGGATGTCCACCGGGCGGGTCGCCATCACGGTGCCGAACTCGACCGAGGTCGCGTGGCCGACGTCGCGGTAGCTGTAGCGGTTCTGGCTCTGGCTGGCGCAGGCGCCAAGCGACAGGGCCGCAACGCCCAGCATCGCCGCGGCCAAGCCGCGCTTCATGGTCCGCCGAACGTTCGTTTCTTGATTGGGAAAGAGCATCGCACCCTCATGCACGCACTGCGCGGCGCTTGGAACCAAGCGCCACCACGGCGAGCATGGCCGGGCAACAGGTTGATGTCCATGCGAGAATGCGCCGCTGTGGTGCCGATGACGGGAAGCCCGCTCCTTTCAAGGTCAAGCGGACCGGGTCAAACGGCCCGGCCGGTCACCAGCCGCCATAGAACCTGACGCTCGGCCCCGGATAGGGGCGCGGTCCCCAATCGTTCCGCCAGGCGCGGTGATGGTGATGACGGGGCGGCGGCCCCCAGTAGGGCGGCGGAGCGACCACGATGGGCGGCGGCGGCCGGTAGCCCGGCACGACGATCACCCGGCTTCCCGGCGGCGGCACGATCACCGAAGGCCCGCCATAGGGAGGACCGCCATACCAAGTCCCGCGGTCGCGCGGGCCATGCGCCTCCGCCACCGTGGGAAGAACGGCCAGAGCCAGCGCTCCGGCGATGCCCAGAACCGCCATGCGGGCCGCCGGACGGACCGACACGGCCACGCCCCGGGAGCGAATGCGGTGGAGAAACGTGGGAATCAGCGCGCTCATGCCGGCCTTCCTTCGCAAGGTCCGGCGGCGCCCGTCGACCGAAGTCCGTCGACCGAAGTCCGGCGCCGCCACACTGGGATGAACAGGCGGCACCGCCGGACTATTCCAGGGCGGGCCTCAATGGCTCATCAGGACCGGAACCGTCATGTGCTCCAGCATGTAGCGGGTCATGCCGCCCAGCACCTGTTCGCGCAGCCGCGACCGGCCATAGGCGCCCATGACCAGCAGGTCGCAGGATTCGTCGGCCACCGTGTTCAGCAGCGTGTCGCCCGGATCGATCTGGTCGGTCACGATGTGGGTGGCCTCCACCCGGCAGCCGTGGCGCGACAGATGCTTGGCGATGTCGGCGCCCGGCTCGTCGCCGATGCCGGCGGGACCGGCCTTGGGGTTGACGGCCATCACCACCACGCGCTTGGCGGCGGTCAGGATCGGCATGGCGTCGGCCACCGCGCGGGCCGCCTCGCGGCTGCCGTTCCAGGCGACCAGCACGCGCTCCCCGATGTGGGGGAAGGTGCCGGCGTAGGGCACGACCAGCAGCGGACGCCCGCATTCGAACACCAGATCCTGCGGCAGCGCAATCGGGCGGTCACGGTCGCGGTGCGGATCTGCCTGCCCGACCACCACCACGTCGGCGTAGCGGCCGTGCAGCGCCGCGCTGTCCGTCGGATGCCCGTAGAGCACCCGCCATTCCGAGCGGTCGGTCAGGCCGTTGCGGCGCACCGCGTCGGCGAAGAGGGCTTCCGCCTTGGCGGTCTGGCTCTCGGTGTAGCCGCGCTGCATGGCGCGCACCTCGTCCGGCAGCTCGGCCTCGACATAACCGGGCAGGGTCAGCGGAACGACGGGGTAGAGGCCGGTGATGTGGCCGTCGGTGCGCGCGGCCAGTTGGGCGGCGGCATCGATTCGCGCCGCTGCGGCGTCGGTATCGTCGACGACCACCAGCAAATCCTTGAGTGCCATGGCGATTCTCCCTCGCTCGCGCGGGTGGGCAATCGTGATGCACCACCTCTTCTCGCGCATTGGTCGAAATTATAGCCCGCCACGGGCGGTTCTGACGACAATCAGAATGGAGAACGCTGGCATGCCGCATCCGCGCGCCCGTCCGGCCCGGTCGCCGGCCTACGATTCGACCCCCCATGGCCCGCGGCAGAACCGGCAACCTGCCGTGGTCCGCCGCGGATCGGCACACGACCCGCCGGCCCGGACCGACGCCGATGCCACAAATCCAATCAACTTCCATCAAAACATCAACCGTGATTTGCACGAATACCCGAGTATGATGGTTGGCCTGGTCGTCCGGCAATTATAGTGGGGCGATGCTTTCCACCTTCTTCGGCGGCTTTGGTTTTGACGGGTGGGCATTCTTTCGCGTAAGTGTTGATCGTGGTTTTCCCAACGGTGTCTCGACCATTCCCGCCCATGAAGCCGGACCCTCACCTCGCCTCCCTTGCCGCAGCCCTGTCCGGCACCGCTTCCGGGGCTCCGGCTCTCGACACCCTGCGGCAACTGCTCGATGTCATGCCGGCGATGGTCGGGCTGCTCGACACGCAGCGGCGGCATCTCTACGCCAACCAGGCCTATCTGGACTATATGGGGCGCACCCTGGACTCCCTCATCGGGACCACGGTCGGCGATATCCTCGGGCCGGAAACCCTGCGCAACAACAGCGCCGCGGTTGAACGCGCGCTGGACGGCGAGACGGTGCAGGTGGAAGGCTGGCTTCCGCGGGCCGGCGGCGGCAACGACTATGTGATGCGGGTGCACGCGCCCTACCGCGACCCCGACGGCTCCATCGCCGGCTATTTCGTCATCATGCAGAACATGACGGAGCGGCGGCGCACCCAGGACGACCTCTTCCGGCTGGCCTATTACGACCCGGTGACCGGGCTGGCGAACCGGCTCCTGCTGGTCAAGCACATGGCCGATTTCCACACGATGGGGGAACCCTTCACGGTGGTGATCGTCGATTTCGACCGCTTCGTCGACGTGCGCACCAGCCTGGGCCAGGGCTTCGCCAACGAGATCCTGACCGACGTCGCCACCCGGCTGAGCGTGCGGGCCGGATCGGTGGACCTGATCGCCCGCATCAGCGACCACGCCTTCGCGCTGCTGATCGGCGGCACGCAGGACCCGCTGGCGGTGGAGGAGCGGCTGTCCACCATCGCGTCGCTGGTGCGCTCCGCCAAGACGGCGTCGGGGGCCTCGGTCTTCCTGTCGGCCAGCATCGGCGTCGCCGCCTCCTGCGACACCCACACCCGGCCCGAGGACGTTCTGCGCGACGCGGAGATCGCCACCGGCCGCGCCCGCGAGCAGGGCGGCGGGCGCCACGCCTGGTTCGACCCGGCCATGCACGCCCGCGTCGTCGAGCAGGTGCGGCTGGAGCACGACCTGCGCCGCGCGCTGGAGCGCGGCGAGGAGCTGTGGGTCGCCTACCAGCCGATCGTCGAGATGGTCACCGGCGGCCTGGCCGGGTTCGAGGCGCTGGTGCGCTGGAACCATCCGGAGCGCGGCAACATCCCACCCGGCGTCTTCATCCCGATCGCCGAGAGCACCGGCCTGATCGTCACGCTGGGCGCCTGGGTGCTGCGCGAGGCGTGCCGGCAGATCGCCGCGTGGCAGGACCAGCGCCTGCCCGGCTCCGCCAACCTGTTCATGAGCATCAACCTGTCCACCCGCCAGCTGAACGACCCCGACATGGTCTCGCTGGTGCGCGAGGTGCTGCGCGAGACCGGGGCCGAGCCGTCCTGGATCAAGCTGGAGATCACCGAAAGCGCGGTCATGGAGAAGGCCGAGCAGTCGATCCGCCTGCTGCAGACCCTGCGCGGGCTGGGCATCAAGATGTCCATCGACGATTTCGGCACCGGCTATTCGTCGCTGTCCTACCTGCACAAGCTGCCCATCGACAGCCTGAAGGTCGACCGCTCCTTCGTCATGGCCATGCACCAGTCGGAGGAGAACCGCGCCATCGTCCGCATCATCATGGATCTGGCGCGGCTTCTCGGCTTCGACGTCATCGCCGAGGGCATCGAGACGAGCGCCGACGCCAACCTGCTGCGCGCCCTCGCCTGCGATTACGGCCAGGGCTACCATTTCGCCCGCCCGATGCCCGCCGCCGACGCCGACCGGCTGGTCGGCGCGGAGCATCTTCCCTGGCAGGTGCCGCGCTAGGTTCTGTTCTCAAAGGCTGTGAGGGTTTGGCTGTGCCCTGTTGAAGGGGGATGGCACGATCTGAACTGAGCGATGAGCAGCTTCAGCATTTGCTGGAGTTGCTTCCGCCGGAACGCCCGTGGACGGGCCGGCCGGCGCGGGACCTGGAGCGCACCGTGCGGGCGATCCTGTGGGTGAACCGCACCGGCTCGCCCTGGCGCGATCTTCCGGCCGAGTACGGTCCCTGGCAGACGGCGGCCAACCGCTTCTACCGCTGGCGCAAGGCCGGGGTATGGGAGCGCGTGTTGGAACTGGTTCAGGCCGAGGCGGATGAGGCCGGCAAGTTGGACTGGAGCCTGCACCAAGTCGACAGCACAGTGGTCCGCGCCCACCAGCACGCCGCCGGCGCAAAAGGGGGCAGTTGAACCAAGCGCTTGGCCGCTCGCGCGGCGGCTTCTCAACCAAGATCCACCTGCGCGCCGACCGCCACGGCCAACCGCTCGCTTTCGTGCTGAGCCCCGGTCAAGCCGCCGACCAGAGCGCGTTGACGGTGCTGATGGAGGCGGTCGCAGTGCGCCGAGTGGCAGGTGGACGACCGCGGGAAAGACCCGAGCGCGTGGTCGCTGACCGCGCCTACTCCAGCCAAGCCATCCGCCGCTACCTGCGTCGGCGCGGGATCGGGGCGGTGATCCCACAGCCCTCCAGCCAGAAGCCCTGTGCTCTGGTGGATTGGGCCGCCTATCGCTCCCGCAACGCCATCGAGCGCCTGATCAACCGCCTCAAACAGTTCCGTCGCATCGCCACCCGATACGAGAAACTCGCCGCCAACTACCTCGCCATGGTCCACATCGGGGCTATCCGACTATGGCTCAGGGTTTGAGAACAGGACCTAGACGGCACCCCCTTGCCCCCTCAATAGTAGGGGGCGCCGAGCCCTTCCGCCTCGAACGTCGCCTTGACCGCGGGGCGGTCCAGCACGCGGGCGAGGTAGGGGCCGAGGTTGGGAAGGCTGCGCGCCGGCGTGCCCATGAAGCGGGTCCAGCGGGCCAGCATGAACAGGTAGGGATCGACGGCGCTGCAGCGGTCGCCCAGGAACCACGCCTTGCCCCCCAGTTCGCGGTCCAGAAGCCGGAAGCGCTCCAGCAGCCGCGCCTCGGCCATGGCCTTGACCGACGCCTGCGCCTCCGCCCCCTCGGCATGGCGCTCCGGGTAGAAATAGACCAGCATGTCGGCCTGGACGGTGTTGGTCAGGAAGACCAGCCACTGGTAGAAATGCGCGCGCTCCATCGTGCCGGGCGCGGGGGCCAGCCCGGCGGCCGGGTGCGAATCGGTCAGATGCAGGCAGATCGCCGCCGCCTCGAACAGCACCAGATCGCCGTCCACCAGCGTCGGCACCCGCCCGTTGGGGTTCAGCCGCAGATAGTCCGGCGCCTTGTGCTCGGCGGTGGCGCGGTCCAGCAGGACCAGATCGAAGGGCAGCCCGATCTCGCGCAGCAGGATGTGCGGCGCCATCGACGCGCTGCTCGGCATTCCATACAAGGTGATCATCGTTCCCCTTCCCTTCCGCTATCCCGGAGCGTCTGCGACGAGCCTGGGCGCAAGGCTTTTACCACAGGGACACGGAATCGCGCGGGGTGCCATGCAGGACGGGAATGCCCGCTCCACCCCGCGATTCTCCGGCTTTGTCAGGAGGGCCAACCATGCCTATGATCGGGGGCGCCGTTTAACATTTTCAACAGCGGCGAACCAGCATCGGCAACGACCGACTCCGGCAGCGAACACAGGGATAGAGACCATGACCGAACAGGGCGCCGCGGCGACTGAAAATTCCGGGGCTGACAATCTTGGCGCCGGGAATTCCGCCGCCAGCCGCGACAAGGCGTATTTCCTCCACCCCTACACGAACCTGCACGCGCACGAGACCCAGGGCCCGCTGATCATCGAGCGCGGCGAGGGCGTGCGCGTCTTCGACGACAGCGGCAAGGAATACATCGAGGGTCTGGCCAGCCTGTGGTGCGTGTCGCTGGGCTGGGGCGAGGAGCGCCTTGTCGAGGCCGCCACCCGCCAGATGCGCAAGCTGCCGACCTACCATGTGTTCGGCCACAAGAGCCATGAGCCGGGCATCGATCTGGCCGAGCGGCTGATCAAGCTGGCCCCGGTGCCGATGTCCAAGGTGTTCTTCGCCAACTCCGGGTCGGAGGCGAACGACACCGCCGTCAAGCTGGTCTGGTACTACAACAACGCGCTGGGCCGCCCGGAGAAGAAGAAGATCCTGTCGCGCGTGAAGGCCTATCACGGCGTCACCGTGGCGACGGCCAGCCTGACCGGCCTGGTGAACAACCACCGCGACTTCGACCTGCCGATCGCGCGCATCCAGCACACCGACTGCCCGCACCACTACCGCTTCGCCGAGCCGGGCGAGAGCGAGGAGGATTTCGCGACCCGTCTGGCGGAAAGCCTGGAGGCGCTGATCCTGGCCGAGGGGCCGGAGACCATCGCCGCCATGTTCGCGGAGCCGGTGATGGGCGCCGGCGGCGTCATCGTCCCGCCCGCGACCTACTTCGCGAAGATCCAGCCGATCCTGAAGAAGTACGACATCCTCCTGGTCGCCGACGAGGTGATCTGCGGCTTCGGGCGCACCGGGAATTTCTGGGGCAGCCAGACCATGGGCATGCAGCCGGACATCATAACCTGCGCCAAGCAGCTGTCCTCCGGCTATCTGCCGATCTCCGCCGTGATGGTGTCGGACGCGGTCTACCGGGCCTGCGTCGACGAGAGCAAGAAGATCGGCACCTTCGGCCACGGCTACACCTACTCCGCCCACCCGGTGGCGGCGGCGGTGGCGATCGAGACGCTGAAGATCTACGAGGAGCGGGATCTGGTCGGCCATGTCCGCGCCGTCGCCCCGCTGTTCCAGCGCCGGCTGAAGGCCCTGGCCGACCACCCGCTGGTCGGCGAGGCGCGCGGCGTCGGGCTGATCGGCGCCCTCGAACTGGTCGCCGACAAGGAGACCAAGGCCCCGTTCGATCCGGTGGGCCGGGCCGGCGCCGTGGTGAACGGGCTGAGCCAGGAGAACGGCCTGATCATCCGCGCCATGGGCGACAGCGTGGCGGTCTGCCCGCCGCTGGTCATCGGCGAGGAGGACATCAACCTGATGTTCGACCGCCTGACCATCGCGCTGGACGCCGCGATCCCCGTCCTGCGCGGGTAACGGCCGGCTCCGCGACGACGAAGGGCCGCCCCGCCATCCGGCGCGGGCGGCCCTTTTCATGCGAAGGCGGCGTTCAGGCCGGGGCGGACGTCAGGAACGCGCGGTGTTGATGACGTGCGACGAGACCTGGACGCCCGCCGCCGCCGCGTCGCGGATCAGCGCATCGGCGGTCGGCCAGACCATGCGCCCATCCAGCTGCACCAGCGTGTCCTCGTGCACGGCCATGTAGCCGCCCACGCTGGCCATGAAGATCAGACGCGCCAGACGCGCCGTCGACGGCGCGGACTCCGGCGGCGGCCCCTCTTCGGCGCGGGCGGAAGGCGGCACGGCGGGGCGCCGCGGCAGGGACGGCGCCGGGGACACCACGGGGGACACCGCCATGGAGGAGGCCGGACGGAAGGGGATGACCTTGCTCCCGTCGGGGCCGATGGCGCCACGGCTCAGCTCCGGACCGGGCACTCGCCGCCCCCGCGCACTGTCGAAGGTCAGAACGGCATTCATGGCACAACACTCCTCGTCAACGGCGTGAGTGGATGGTCTCATTTTCCCTTATTATCGTCCATACCACCTTGTTCGTAAAAGAACAGGCCAAACGTATTCGGCGCATAAGGGCAGGAAAAGCACCAGACTTTGCTATCCGTCATATCTCACGAACATTCAAAATCACTTGTGATTATTAATGGAACGGGGAAGCGAAAGGGTGTTTCCCAACCTCGGCAATGGCACGGCAGGCGACGGGCATGAATCGCTCCTGCCCGCCGATCATCCATAGGTCGAATGGTCCCGCGGTGCCGGATCGGCGAGAATTGGCTCCTCACGGGGCGGACCTTTTGACCTTGGTCAATGCCGGGTGGCAACACGGCGACGATCATGCCATCTTCCTAACGTGCTAGGCCCGGTGGCTGGACCGCCCGGACTGCACCCGCCCCTTCGGATGAACGCGAACGGAACGCGCGATGGATTACGAGAGCTTTTTCCGCACCCAGATCGCCAGCCTGAAGCAGGATGGCCGCTACCGGGTCTTCGCCAACCTCGAACGGCACGCGGGGAACTTTCCGAAAGCCACCTTCCGCGACGCCGCCGGGAAGGAGCGGGAGGTCACCGTCTGGTGCTCCAACGACTATCTGGGCATGGGCCAGAACCCGGTCGTCCTGAAGGCGATGCACGACGCCATCGACGGCGTGGGCGCCGGCGCCGGCGGCACGCGCAACATCTCCGGCACCAACATCTACCATGTGCTGCTGGAGCGCGAGCTGGCCGACCTCCACCGGAAGGAGGCGGCGCTGCTCTTCACCTCCGGCTACGTGTCCAACGACGCGACGCTGGGGACGCTGGGCAAGCTGCTGCCGAACTGCGTGATCCTGTCGGACGCGCTGAACCACAATTCGATGATCACCGGCATCCGCAACAGCGGCGCCGAGAAGCACATCTTCCGCCACAACGACCCGAAGCACCTGGACGAGCTGCTGTCGCAGATCGCCCCGGACCGCCCGAAGGTCGTGGCCTTCGAGAGCGTCTATTCCATGGACGGCGACGTCGCCCCGATCCATGACCTGTGCGACGTCGCCGACAAGCACGGCGCCATGACCTATCTGGACGAGGTGCACGCGGTCGGCATGTACGGCCCGCGCGGCGGCGGCGTGGCGGAGCGCGACGGCGCCATGGACCGGCTGACCATCATCGAGGGCACGCTGGGCAAGGCCTTCGGCGTCCAGGGCGGCTACATCACCGGCTCCACCGCGCTGGTCGACTGCATCCGCAGCTTCGCCGCCGGCTTCATCTTCTCCACCTCCCTGTCGCCGGTCCTGGCCGCCGGGGCGCTGGCCAGCATCCGCTACCTGAAGACCAGCCAGACGGAGCGCGACCAGCACCAGGAGCGCGCGGCGACCCTGAAGCGCCTGATGGCCGACGCCGGCCTGCCGGTGATGCCGTCGGCCAGCCACATCGTCCCGGTGATGGTCGGCGACGCCCACCGCTGCAAGCGCGCCTCGGACGAGCTGATGGAGCGGCACGACATCTACGTCCAGCCGATCAACTACCCGACCGTGCCGCGCGGCGCCGAGCGCCTGCGCTTCACCCCCACGCCGCTGCACAGCGACGCCGAGATGGCGCGCCTCGTCGACGCCCTGCTCGACGTGTGGAGCCGCCTGGACCTGCGTCTGGCGGCGTAACCCCCGCTTCCCCCCTCCTCCGCGGCTTCCTCCTTGGAGGAGGGGATTCGGTGATCTCCCGGCGATAACGGCATCGGCGCTCTGGACTTGTGGGCCGGAGCGCCTTACCTTTAGACGTTGCTGAGAACGTTTCGCAACGTTCGGTCCGCATCCGTCAACGCCACCGCCCAGGGGTTCGCCATGTACCGTGACAACTCGCTGATGCCGAAGGAGGCCGTGCGCCTCGCCGTCCTGGGCACGCTGATCCAGAACGGGCCGCAGCGTTACGCCGAACTGGCCGGCGCGCTCCGCCATTTCCTCGACCGCATCGTCGGCCCGTCGCTCGACCTCATGGGCACGTCGCTGGAGATGCTGCGCTACGAGGGGTTGATCGAGGCGCTGGACGGCACCGGCATGGAGGACAACGCCCTGCTCGGCGCCACCGAGGCCGGACGGACGGAGTTCGACACGCTGATGCGCGCCAACGTGCGCGCGCCCTCGGCGGACGGGCTGAACAAGCTGGTGATCGCGCTGAAGCTGCGTTTCCTGCACCTTCTGGATGTCGAGTCGCAGCGCGACCAGATCGACCACCTCGCCTCCCTGTGCGAGACGGAGCTGGCCCGCCTGGGCGACCTGAAGCGGGCGAGTGCGGGAACCGACGGCCATTTCGCCGAATGGCTGGAGCACGACATCGCCCAGGCCGAAGAACGGCTGACCTGGTTCAACAATCTCCTGTCGCGGTTGTGATTGGCGCGGCGTTTTAGCCGCCTTCCATGCGGGTATTTGTTTCGCGTTAGGGTTCTGGTGTAGTTTTCGGGGCCATAATGCCTAACCCGAAAGCATAGTCAGGACCCCCGCCATGGCTTCCAACCTGTCGCCCGACGATCTTGAAGACCGCCTGCGCGTCGAATTCATGGACGACGCCCGCGACCGGTTGGAGGTGATGAACGCCGCCCTGGAAGGCGTGGCCAAGGGCACGCGGGAGGAAACCGCGGTCATCGGCGTTCTTCGGCTGGAAGCCCACAATTTCAAGGGCATGGGCACCAGCTTCGGCTACCCCACCGTCAGCCTCGTCGCGCACCGCCTGGAGGAGTACCTGTCCGGGCTGAAGCGGCTGGAGGCGCGCGAGCTGAACGACGCGCAGGTCTTCGTGGACCGCATCGCCGAGCTGGTGGACCGCGCCGAGCAGCCGCAGGTTGCGGAAACGAACCGGATCATCCGCGCCCTGCCGGTGCGCTACCAGTTCGAGATCACCGACATCCAGATCAGCAACGTCGAGATCATGCTGGTCACCCCGTCCAAGGTCGTCGCCAAGAAGCTGGGCAGCGAACTGGCGGCCTGCGGCTTCCGCACCGTGACGGTCAGCGACCCCATCGAGTCGATCAGCCTCGCCGTGCGCGTCCCGCCGGACATGCTGATCGCGTCGATGGTGATGGACGGCCTGTCCGGCCTGGACCTGATCCGTGGCCTGCGCGCGATGAGCGTCACGCACAACGTGCCGATGGCGCTGCTGACCTCGATGAGCCTGGACAACCCGGCGCTCAAGGAGATCCCGCACGGCGTCTCGGTCATCCGCGTCGGCGAGCATTTCGGCGACGACTTCGCGGCGGTGGTGGCGAAGCACAACCTCGGCTGAGGTGGCTCAACGCCCTTGCGGGCAACCGTGGCTTCACGGATTTCGCGGATTTAAAGCACGGATTGCTCGGATTTTTTTGAATGGCTTGCTCAGCAGGGGCTTCTCGAAACGCCAGTACTGAGCAAGCATCAAAGAAAAATCCGTGTCATCCGTGGAGGAATCCGTGCAATCCGTGAAGATCGCGTTGTTCCCAACGGGCAACCACCCCCCGCATCAATACAGGTGCTGCCCGCCGGTGATGAACATCTCCGTCCCGGTGACGTAGCCCGAGTCGGGACCGCACAGGTAGAAGATCACCGCCGCCACGTCCTCCGGCGTGCCCATGCGCTTCAGCGGGATGCGCGGGATCAGCACGTCGTATTCCGGCCCGGTCATCGCGGTCTCGATCTCGCCCGGCGCCACGGCGTTGACGCGCACGCCGATCTCGGCGAACTCCACGGCCATCTCGCGGGTCAGGCCGGACAGCGCCGCCTTGGACGTCGAATAGGCCGACCCCGCGAAGGGGTGCACCGAATGGCCGGCGATGGAGGTCACGTTGACGATCGCCCCCTTCGCCCGCGACAGCGGCGCCGCGAAGCCGCGGGCCAGAACCAGCGGGGCGAAGAAGTTCAGCTCGAACACCCGGTGCCAGCCTTCGATGGCCCCGTTCAGGCAGCCGAGACGCTCCTTGATCGGCGTCTTGGGCGAGATGCCGGCGTTGTTGATCAACGCGTGCAGCGGCCCGCCGTCCAACGCCCGGTTGGCCTCCTCCAGGAAGCGGGCGCGGCTGTCCGGATCGGACAGGTCCGTCGGGATGTGGTGGGTCCAGTTCGGATCGCGCCGGCAATGGTCCGGCACCTCCTCGCGGGAACAGGAAATGACCCGCCAGCCCTCGGCGCTGAAGCGCTGCACGGTGGCGTGGCCGATGCCCCGGCTCGCGCCGGTCAGAATGACGGTTTTACGGTGCGGCATGATGTCCGAGGATACCGCGCTTCGCCGCACCGCGCCAGCGCGGCCGTTGCCGGTCGGACCAGACACCGTTGACGGGCGCCGTTGACGGGCGCCCTGCACCGCCCAACCTTCAGCCTGGGTCCAACCGTTTCACCGTGTCCAGGAGGACCGCCGACGTGCTCCCCCGTTTGATGGCTGTCCTTCTCCTCTCCGGCGGCCTGCTGGCTGGCCTGGGCGACAGCGCCGCGGCGCAGACCGCCGCCCCGGCCAACGCCGCACCGGCCAACGCCCCCCCGGCCAAAGCCCCACCGGCCAACGCCTGCGTGCCGCCCGGCGGCTGGGCCGACGCCGCCGCCCGCCCGCTGAACGCCGCCGACCTGCTGCGGCGCGCCGCCGCGTCGCCCGCCGTTCTGCTGGGGGAACGGCACGACGACGCCGACCACCACCGTTGGCAGCTTCACAGCCTGGCGGCGCTGCACGCGCTGAATCCCGATCTGGCGGTCGGCATGGAGATGTTCCCGCGCAGCGTTCAGCCGGTCCTCGACCGCTGGAGCGCCGGGCAGCTGACCGAGGCGGAGCTGCTGCGCGAGACCAACTGGCCGAAGGTCTGGGGCTATGACGCCCGCTTCTACCTGCCGATCCTGCATTTCGCCCGCATGAACCGGCTGCCGGTGGTCGCGCTGAACGTCGACCGCGGGCTGGTCAGCCGCACCGCGCGCGAGGGCTGGGCCGCCGTTCCCGCCAACGAGCGCGAAGGCGTGGGCGATCCGGCCCCGCCCCCGGCCTCCTACACCGAGCGGCTGCGTCAGGTGATGGCCGCCCACGGGCCGGGCGAGCGCCGCTCCGGCAGTTTCGAGCGCTTCGTCGAGGCGCAATCGGTCTGGGACCGCGCCATGGCGGAGCGGATCGCCGACACCCACCGCCAAGCCAACCGCACCGTCGTCGCCATCCTGGGCCAGGGCCACATCGAGGGGCGCGACGGCGTCCCCCACCAGCTGGCCGATCTGGGCATCCGGAACAGCGTCGTCCTGCTGCCCTGGGACGAGGACCGCCCCTGCGCCGAGCTGGACGGGCGGATCGCCGACGCGGTCTACGGGCTGGGCGAGAGCGAGGCGCCGGCCGAGACGCCCCGCCCCCGGCTGGGCGTGATGCTGGAGCCGGGGCCGGAGGGGGTGCGCGTGCGCTCCGTCACCGAGGGCAGCGTCGCCGCCGCCGCCGGCCTGACGGCGGGCGACCTCGTGGTCGCCGCGGCGGGCTCCCCGGTGCGCGAGGCCTCCGACCTGACGGCGGTGGTGCAGCGTCAGGCCCCCGGCACATGGCTGCCGCTGACCGTGAAGCGCGAGAAGGGCACGGCGGAGCTGGTGGCGAAGTTCCCCGCCTCGCCCGTGGTGGAATAACGGGCTGGAGTGATCCGGAGCTAGAGCATCCGGTCCCATTGCGCCAGCACGTCCGGCGTGGGGTTCACCGCCGGGGCGAAGTCCTGTCGGCCCAGCCGCGACCGGTGCTCGCGCAAGGCCCACTGAACGGTCGGGAAGGCCAGATCGTCCCAGGGGATCTCCTCCCAGCGGAACAGCCCGACCTCCTGGCTTTCCGGCCCGGCGGACACGTCCGGCGACAACAGGCGGGCGCGGAAGATGAGCTGAACCTGGCTGATGCGCGGGATGTCGTAGACGGCCAGCAGCGAGTCGATGGCGATTTTGGCCCGCGCCTCCTCCCACGCCTCGCGGGCGGCACCCTCCATGGTGCTCTCCCGCTCCTCCATGAAGCCGGCGGGCAGAGTCCAGTAGCCCTTGCGCGGTTCGATGGCGCGGCGGCACAGCAGGATGCGGTCCTCCCACGTCGCCACCGACCCGACGACGATCAGCGGGTTCTGGTAGGCGATGTAGCCGCAGTCCGGACAGGTCAGCCGCTCGCGGTCCTCGCCGGGCGGGATGGTGCGGACGCGCGGACCTTTGAGGGGACCTTTGAGGGGACCTTGGGGGGAGCCGGAGGGGGCGGACGGATCGTCAGGCATCCGTCGGATATGGCGCAGACGGGGACGGCGGGCAAGCCCGCATCACCCACCCCGATCGCAAGCGGAACGGAGCCAGGGAAGGGGTTCATCTTTGTTCATTGCCCGTTCTCTTTCCTGATTCGTTCCTGTACTCTCGGCGTTTGAAGCGATCTTCGGGGAATTTCATGCAGTTCGCGTTCGACGCCCAGTCGGTGCTTCTCGGCGGCCTGGCCGGCGCCCTTCTCGGGGCGATCCTGGCGGGCATGATCGTGCGCCTCTACGCCGCACGCGCCGAGGCCGAGGCCGCCGCCATCCACGCCGAACTGGTCACCCGGCTCGACGTCGCCGAGCGAATCGAGGGCGACCTGCGGGAGGAGGTGGAGGCCCGCGACCATCAGATCGCCCGGCTGAACGGCGAGCTGTCCGCCGCCCGCGAGCGGCAGGCGGAGCTGTCCACCACGCTGGCCCGCGAGCGCGCGTCGGCGGCGGAGAAGCTGGCCCTCCTGGAGCGCGCGCAGGCCACCCTGTCCGACAGCTTCAAGGCCCTGTCGGCGGAAGCCCTGCGCTCCAACAACCAGAGCTTCCTCGACCTCGCCAAGGAAACGCTGACGACCTTCCAGGAGCAGGCGCGCGGCGACCTGGAGAAGCGGCAGACCGCCATCGCCGACATCGTCGCCCCGGTCCGCCAGTCGCTGGAGCGCATGGACGGCCAGATCCAGGAGATGGAGCGCAGCCGCGCCGGCGCCTACGAGGGGCTGAAGCAGCAGGTGCTGTCGCTGGTGGAAACCCAGGCCCAGCTCCGCGCCGAGACCGGCAACCTCGTCCGCGCCCTGCGCAGCCCGGTGGCGCGCGGGCGCTGGGGCGAGATCCAGCTCCGCCGGGTCTGCGAGATGGCCGGGATGCTCGACCACTGCGATTTCGTGGAGCAGATGAGCGTGGAGGCCGCCGGCGGACGCCTGCGCCCCGACCTCGTGGTCAAGCTGCCCGGCGGCAAGACCATCGTGGTGGACGCCAAGACGCCGCTGGAAGGTTATCTCGACGGGGTGCAGGCGGCCGACGACGGCGCCCGCCGCGACGGGTTGTCGCGCCACGCCCGCCATGTGCGGGAGCATATGAAGCAGCTCGGCACCAAGGCCTACTGGGACCAGTTCGCGGATTCCCCGGAATTCGTCGTGCTGTTCCTGCCCGGCGAGAACTTCTTCTCCGCGGCGCTGGAGCATGACCCGGCGCTGATCGAGGCGGGCATCGACCACCGGGTGATCCTCGCCACCCCGACGACGCTGATCGCGCTGCTGCGCGCCGTCGCCTATGGCTGGCGGCAGGAGCGGCTGACCGACAGCGCCCGCGAAATCAGTGCGTTGGGCGCCGAACTCTACAAGCGCCTGCACGATCTGGGCGGCCACATGGAGCGGTTGGGCGTGCAGCTCGACAAGGCCGTGGGCTGCTACAACGGGGCGGTCGGCAGCCTGGAATCCCGCGTTCTGGTCACCGCCCGCCGCTTCCGCGACCTCCACGCCACCCCGGACAGCGCCGAGGAGATTCCCCTGCTGGAACCGCTGGACCACGCCCCGCGCCCGCTCCAGGCGCCGGAACTTCGCGCCGCCGAGCACCGGGCCGCGGACCTGCGGGCGGCAGCCAGAGCGTAGGGTTGCCCCCCGCAACCCAGATTTGCCCGTCTTGTTTCGCCTTGCAAAGGACGGGAGCGGTCCCAATTTCCCTCCTGTCATTCTGCTTCGGACTGCCGGCCTGCTACGCCTTCGGGTGCCCAGATCGTCGCTATGCCTGGACACAGTCTGATGCGTCGCACCGGCCGATGCGGCGCCTTTCATACTAATCGGAGGGCAATCATGCCTGTCGGTACCGTCAAGTGGTTCAACAGCACCAAGGGCTACGGCTTCATTCAACCGGACAACGGCGGCGCGGACGTTTTCGTCCACATCTCCGCGGTCGAGCGCGCGGGCCTGCGCAGCCTGAACGAAGGCCAGAAGGTGTCCTACGAGGAACAGCGCGATCCGAAGCGCGGCAAGACCTCGGCGGAGAACCTGAAGGCCGTCTGAGCCACGTCTCATGACTCGGCATCGGAGGGGGCACCGGGAAACCGGTGCCCTTTTCCGTTGCGCGCTTTTCTTCTACAAGCACCCCTCTGACGTTCGGAGTTCCCCCCATGGCCAAGACCAAGAAGAAACAGCCGGTGGACAGCGCCTTCGTGCTGTTCGACGTTCTGTACCAAGACGGCGCCCGCACCTCCAACCGCAAGGTCCCCGGCACGCTGGTGGGCGGCCTGGACGGCGACGAGCCGGCCCGCGGCTTCATCGAGGAGCAGGACCGCAAGATCGCCGAGATGTCCGGCAACCCGCGCGGCCCCATCAAGTCGATCACCCGCTCGCCCCTCTGAGGCGCCGCCGCACCGGCGGGTCGCGGCGGGGTGCGCTGTGCGCCTTCCTTGACCTCGTGGCCCGCCCCTCATATTTTGACGGATTGTCGCACCTCCACGCACCGTTGCTGAGTTCCCATGGCCGTTCTGGATATCCTCGTCGCCCCGCACCCCGTCCTGAAGCAGAAGGCGAAGCCCGTCGAGAAGGTCGACGCGCGCATCGCCAAGCTGATGGACGACATGGTCGAGACCATGTACGCCGCGAAGGGCATCGGCCTCGCCGCGCCGCAGATCGGCATCCTGGAGCGCGTGATCGTCGTGGACGTGCACGACAAGGACGAGAAGCCGAACCCCATCCGCCTCGCCAACCCGGAAATCGTCTGGAAGTCGGACGACACCTCGGTGTGCGAGGAGGGTTGCCTGTCGGTGCCCGACCAGTATGCGGAGGTCACCCGCCCGGCGTCGGTCCGCGTCCGTTACCTGGACGAGACCAACGAGACGCGCGAGATCGAGGCCGACGGCATGCTGGCGACCTGCATCCAGCACGAGATCGACCATCTGAACGGCGTGCTGTTCGTCGACTACCTGTCGATGCTGAAGCGCAACATGATCCTGCGCAAAGTCCAGAAGATGCAGCGCGCCTGACCTCCCCGACCTTGGACGCCCCGTCATGACGCCGCTCCGCCTCGTTTTCATGGGCACGCCGGACTTCGCCGTGCCCAGCCTGCGCGCCCTGGCCGATGCCGGGCACGAGGTGGTCTGCGTCTACAGCCAGCCGCCCCGCCCCGCCGGGCGCGGGCAGCAGGTCCAGAAATCCCCGGTCCACCGCTTCGCCGAGGAGCGGGGCATCCCCGTGCGCACGCCCAAGTCGCTGCGCAACCCCGAGGCCCAGGCGGAGTTCGCCGACCTGACGGCCGACGCCGCGGTGGTCGCCGCCTACGGGCTGATCCTGCCGCAGCCGATCCTCGACGCGCCGCGGCTGGGCTGCCTGAACGTGCACGGCTCCCTGCTGCCGCGCTGGCGCGGCGCCGCCCCGATCCAGCGCTCGATCCTGGCCGGCGACGCCGAGACCGGCATCACCATCATGCAGATGGACATCGGGCTGGACACCGGGGCCATGCTGCTGAAGGACGCGGTGCCGATCACCGCCGAGACCACCGCCAGCAGCCTGCACGACGCGCTGGCCGACATGGGCGCGCGCCTGATCGTCGAGGCGCTCGACGGCCTCGCCGCCGGCCGCCTGACCGCCGAGCCGCAGCCCGAGGAGGGCGTGACCTACGCCGCCAAGCTGACGCGCGAGGATGGCCGGCTCGACTGGACACGCGACGCCGCCTATGTGGAGCGGCAGGTCCGTGCCCTCACCCCCTGGCCCGGCTGCTGGTTCGACGCCCCGACGCCGACCGGCGGGGTGGAGCGCATCAAGGTCCTGAAGGCCGAACCGGCCCCAGAGGCCCGCAAGGCGGCGCCCGGCACCCTGCTGGACGACCGCCTGACCATCGCCTGCGCCGACGGCGCCGTGCGCCTCACCCTGGTGCAGCGGCCCGGCAAGGCCGCGGTGGACGGCGCCGCCCTGCTGCGCGGCTTCGCACTGCCCGTCGGCACCCGTCTCGGCGACGCCGCATGCAGCGCTGGAAACTGACCCTCGAATATGACGGCCGGCCCTTCGTCGGCTGGCAGCGGCAGGACAACGGCCCCTCCGTCCAGCAGACGCTGGAGGAGGCGATCGAGCGCCTGTCCGGCGAGACCGTGCGCGTCCACACCTCCGGACGGACGGACGCCGGCGTGCACGCGCTGGGGCAGGTCTGCCATTTCGATTTGGAAAAGCCCTTCACCGGGCTGAAGCTTCGCGACGCCCTGAACTTCCACCTGAGGCCCGCCCCCGTCGCCGTCCTGCTGGCCGAGGCGGTGCCGGAGGAGTTCCACGCCCGCATGACCTGCCTGGGGCGCAGCTACGTCTACCGCATCGTCAACCGCCGCGCCCCGCTGGCCCTGGAGACCGGCCGCGCCTGGCACGTCATGCGCCCGCTGGACGCCGAGGCGATGCACGAGGCCGCGCAGGTCCTGGTCGGCCAGCACGACTTCACGAGCTTCCGCGCCTCGCTCTGCCAGGCCAACTCCCCGGTCAAGACGCTAGAGCGGCTGGCCGTCGAGCGGGTCGGCGACGAGGTTCGGGTGCACGCCGCCGCCCGCTCCTTCCTGCACCATCAGGTGCGCAACATGGTGGGCACGCTGGAACTGGTCGGGGCCGGCAAGTGGAGCGCCGACGACCTGCGCCGCGCGCTGGAGGCCCGCAACCGCTCCGCCGCCGGGCCGACCGCCCCGCCGGATGGCTTGTATTTCGTCGGCGCCCGCTACTGACAGCCGCAAGGCGGCGGCTGGCGTTTCACATCAAGAACCGATAGATTCTTCGGCGACCGAACAACCGGCCGGGTGTCCGCCGCCGTGCATCGCCGTCCGCCGCGCCTGTTCCCGCCCTTCCTCCTGCTGGTCGTCGCCCTGCTGCTGACCGGCTGCGGCGTGGACGGCGATCAGGCCGCGCTGTGCCGCAAGCTGATCCCCGCCTTCGACTCCGGCCCCGTCACCATCCTGGACACGGAGGCGCTGACCGGCGACGAGCCGGCGCTGCGCCTGACGTACCGGGCGGAGACGGGGACCCGCTGGATCGCCTGCCGCTTCGGCGGACGCTTCTTCGACTCGCGCCGGCACGAGCTGGTGGCGGTGGCGACCGACCGCATGGGGCGGCTGAGGCCCATGCAATTCACCATGCTGCGCATCTGGGCCGGACTGCCCGCCGCCCGCCTCGGCCTGCCGCCGGAATCGAGCGGCCCGGAACGGGCAGCGCCGACGGACTGGGCGCCGCTGCTCTTCTTCCTGCAACAGGTCATCAACGCCGCCACGGTGGCCTGCGTCTACGGGCTGCTGGCGCTGGGCTACACGCTGGTCTACGGCATCCTCGGGCAGATCAATCTCGCCATGGGCGAGCTGACCATGATCGGCGCCATGCTGACCGCCATGGGGGCGGCGGCGCTGGGCATGGCCGGGCTGGGCAGCCTGCCGGTGGCGGTGCTGGGCGTCTTCGCCACGGTGATGGCCTTCACCGCCGTGCAGGGCTGGACGATGGACCGGCTGGTGTTCCGCCGCCTGCGCCGCACCCACAATCACACGCCGCTGATCGCCGCCGTGGGCCTGTCCATCGCCTATCAGGAGGGGATGCGGCTGCTGCACGGCGCCCGCGACTGGTGGCCGGCCCCCTTCCTGGCCGACCGGCACGAGCTGGTCAGCGACGGCGCCTTCACCGTCACCGCCCTGACCTCGCAGGCGGTGATCCTGCTGATGACCGGGGGGCTGTACGCCCTGCTCTGGGCGATCATGCAGCGCACCGCCTACGGCCGCGCCCACCGCGCCTGCGCCGACGATGTCGGCGCGGCGGAACTGGTCGGGGTGGATGTGGACCGCACCGTGGCGACCACCTTCGCGGTGGGCGGCGCCCTGGCCGCGGCGGCGGGGGCGGTGATCGCGCTCTATTACGGCGGGGTCAATTTCTACACGGGCTATCTGATCGGCTTCAAGGCGCTGGCCGCCGCGGTGGTCGGCGGCATCGGATCGGTCCCCGGCGCCATGCTGGGCGGCGCCCTGCTGGGGCTGGTCGAGACCTTCTGGTCGGCCTATTTCGCCATCGCCTACAAGGACATCGTGGCCTTCGGGCTGCTCACCCTCTTCCTGATCTACCGCCCGGACGGGCTGATGGGCCGCCGCCGCGGGCGGGGGGATTGAGCCCCCCGCACCGGAGGCCGGTCAGGGGAGGTCCGCCCCCATGGCCGCGGCGATGGTGTCGAGGTCGCGGTCGGTCACCGTGAACAGCCCGAAGCGGAACGGATAGCCCCAGTTCCTCACCCCGGCGGAGAAATCCAGCCGGTCCAGCAGAGGCTGGATCGGCGTCTCCCGCCCGTCCAGCCACCGCACGTCGCGGCGGAAGGGAACGAAACCCCCGCCCATGTCGAACGGGTAAGGGGTGCCGTCCCTCACGATCCCCACCGCGGTGAAGGACTGCAGGCGGTCCTTCCCCTGGAACCGCTCGGTCGGCGAGTAGTAGGCGACGCGGTCTCCCGGACGGATGCGGCGCAACGGCGCCGCCTTGCCGTGGCAGACCTGCATGAAGCCCTCCGCCCGCCCCCGCCGGACATGCTCGGCGGAGGCGACGGCGATCCAGCTGCGGCTGGCGGTGGTCGGCTCCATGGCGGACCTCACGCTTCCATCGGGGCGAAGACGCGCAGGCGGTGACCGTCCGGGTCCAGCGCGACGAAGGTGTGGCCGAAATCCATGGCGGTCGGCGGCTGGGCGATGGTCAGGCCGCGCCGCGTCCAGTCGTCGTGAAGGGCCTGCACCGCCTCGGCATCCGCCACCCGGAAACCGATCTCGCCGCTGCCGCCGAGCGGTCCCGTGGAGGCCGCCGGCTCCACCGTGTGGCGCGACCACAGACCCAGCATGACGCCGGAGTCCAGGGCGAACATGGCGAAGGTGGGCGAAGCCTCGACCGGCGGCTTGCCGGTCAGGTCGGCGTAGAAGGCGGCGCTGGCGGCCGGGCTGTCCACATAGAGGAGGATGATGTTGGCGCTGAACATGGGCTGCTTTCCTCGCTGGTCTCCGGCACGGGCGATCCCGTCCGGCGAAGACCAAGCTAGGGCACCACACTGACAGTTTCTGTCAGCAGTCGTGCGCGGAGGCGCTCACCGCGCCGGGATGCCCTCGGCCTCGCGCCACTCCTTGAGCAGCGCCTGCCGCCGCCGCGGGTAGCGGGTGTCCAGCGCGGTCACGGAGACGATGCGGTCGGCGCGGAAATGGCGGATCGCCCCGCGCAGCTCGCACCAGGCGACCATGACGCGCAGCCGGTCGAAGAAGCCGAGCGCGAAGGGCCAGACGATGCGCTCGGTGGGCGCCCCGTCGCGGTCGCGGTAGGCGATGGACAGCTTACGCTCGCCGCGGATGGCCCGCCGGAGGACGGCGAGGTCGACGCCGTCCCCGACGATCGGCTCCCCCGGTCCGACGAGCAGCGCGGAGGCGTCCATCCGGTCGCGAAGGTCCGGCGGCAGCACCGCGGCGATCTTGGCGAGCGCGTTCTGCGCCGCCGCGCCCAGCGCGCCGTCGGCGCGGTCGGCCACCCAGCGGATGCCGAGGGCGAGCGCCTCGATCTCCTCCTCCGCGAACATCAGCGGCGGCAGCAGGAAACCGGGCTGGAGGAGATAGCCGACCCCCGGCTCGCCGTCGATGCGGGCGCCCTGGGCCTGGAGGGTGGCGATGTCGCGGTAGATCGTGCGCAGGCTGACGCCGAGTTCGTCGGCAAGGACATGCCCGCTGACCGGCCGGCGGTGGCGCCGGAGGCACTGGATCAGGTCGATGAGGCGTTCGGCGCGCGACAGCGGAGGATGCCCCGAAAAGGACGAAGCGGGGACGGCTGGAAGGCCATCCCCGCTCCGGGTGTCACAGCGGACCGTGAGAGCTTACAGGCTGCGCACGTCGGTCAGGTGCCCGGTCACCGCCGCCGCGGCGGCCATGGCCGGGCTGAGCAAGTGGGTGCGCCCGCCGCGGCCCTGGCGGCCTTCGAAGTTGCGGTTCGAGGTCGAGGCGCTGCGCTCGCCCGGCGACAGGCGGTCGGCGTTCATGGCGAGGCACATGGAACAGCCCGGCTCACGCCACTCGAAGCCGGCCTCGGTGAAGATCTTGTCCAGACCCTCTTCCTCCGCCTGCTCCTTGACGAGGCCCGAGCCGGGGACGACCAGGGCGCGCACGCCCTCGGCGACCTTGCGGCCCTGGGCGATCACCGCGGCGGCGCGCAGATCCTCGATGCGGCCGTTGGTGCAGGAGCCGATGAAGACGGTGTCCACCTTCACGTCGGTCAGCTTCTGGCCGGGCTCCAGGCCCATGTAGGCCAGCGAGCGCTCGACGGCGGCGCGCTTGCCGGCGTCGGCCACGTCGGCCGGGTTCGGCACGGTCGCGGTGATCGGCAGCACGTCCTCCGGGCTGGTGCCCCAGGTGACCTGCGGGACGATGTCGGCGGCGTTCAGCACGACGGTGGTGTCGTAGACCGCGCCCTCATCGGACGGCAGGGTCTTCCAGTACTCCACCGCCTGCTCCCAGGCGCCGGCCTTGGGGGCCAGGGCGCGGCCCTTCACATACTCGAAGGTCTTCTCGTCCGGGGCGATCAGGCCGGCGCGGGCGCCGCCCTCGATGGCCATGTTGCACACGGTCATGCGGCCTTCCATCGACAGGCCGCGGATGGCGTCGCCGGCGAATTCGATGACGTGGCCGGTGCCGCCGGCGGTGCCGATCTTGCCGATGATCGCCAGGACGATGTCCTTGGCGGTCACGCCCGCCGGCAGATCGCCGTCGACGCGGACCAGCATGTTCTTGGCCGGCTTCTGCAGCAGGGTCTGGGTGGCCAGCACATGCTCCACCTCCGACGTGCCGATGCCGAAGGCCAAGGCGCCAAAGGCACCATGAGTCGCCGTGTGGCTGTCGCCGCAGACGATGGTGGCGCCGGGCAGCGTGAAGCCCTGCTCCGGACCGACGATGTGCACGATGCCCTGGCGGACGTCATCCATCGGGAAGTAGCGGACGCCGAAGTCGCGCGCGTTCTTGTCCAGCGTCTCGACCTGGATGCGGCTCTCCTCCTCGACGATGCCCTTGGAGCGGTCGGTGGTCGGCACGTTGTGGTCGGGCACGGCGAGGGTGGCTTCCGGGCGGCGCACCGGACGGCCGGCAAGCCGCAGCCCCTCGAACGCCTGCGGGCTGGTCACCTCATGGACCAGATGGCGGTCGATGTAGAGGATGCAGGTGCCGTCGTCCTGACGGTGGACGACGTGGCTGTCCCAAATCTTGTCGAACAGGGTGCGCGGCTTGGACATAGCAACTCTCTCTCGCGGCAATTCTCTCTCGCAAACCACAGACCGGACGAACGAAGCGTGCGGTAAGAGGGCCGCACAATAGCCGTCTCTTTCAACCAGGACAAGGCCGAGCCTGTGGAAAACACCCCGCATCCCGCACCGAAAAATCGCCGCTTCCCCGTCCCGCCCATCGGCTGGCGGGGAAGGCGCTCCTTATGGTAGCGTCCGGCCACCGATCTCCTTTGCCCCATTCGATGAAGGGTCATCCCGTGACGGACCCCACTGTCCGCTGTGAACGCTGCGAACGGCCTTACCCCGCCGACCTGCCCGGCTGCCCGAACTGCCGGCGCATCCGCCAGACCAACATCGCCATCGCCACCACCATGGTCCTTCTGGTGCTGTTCGCCATCGGCGGCTGGTTCGGCATCCAGGTCTTCACCGGCTTCTCCACCGGCGGCACGCCGTAACGCCAGCCCCTCGCGGGGCTGCCGCACCGGGAACGCAGACCTCCCGCCCCCACCCGCGCCGTAGGATGCGGCAAAATTCGGGGTGGGAGGAGCAATGGCGGATCAGGCCATGCCACGCGCCGCGGCCGGCCAGGGACCCGTGGGCGGTCCGGGCACCGTGGTCTACGCGCAGCTTGCGGGAATCGTGCTGTTCTGGGGCGCCAACTGGCCCCTGATGAAGCTGGCCCTGTCGGACATCGGGCCGCTGACCTTCTGTCTTCTGCGCTTCGCCGGGGCGGCGGCGGTGCTGGCCCTGCTGTCGCGGGTCCTGCGCTTCCCCCTTCTGCCGCCGCCGGGGGAGCGCTGGCCGCTCGCCCTGGTCGGGCTGCTGCAGATCGCCGGCATGCTGGACCTCAGCTCCATCGCCCTGCGGGTGGTGCCGCCGGGACGGGCCGCGGTGCTCGCCTACACCATGCAGATGTGGGCGCTGCCGCTGGGCGTGCTGCTGGCCGGGGAGCGCTTCACGCGCGGGCGGGTGATCGGCGCGCTGCTGACCTTCGCCGGCGTCCTCGTCTTCTTCAACCCGGCGCTGATGGACTGGAGCGATCCGGCGGTGCTGCTCGGCAACGGGCTGCTGCTGGCCTGCGCGCTGAGCTGGGCGCTCGGCGCCACCCTCTACCGCCGTCGGCGCGGCGGCTGGCGCACGCCCTTCTGGACGCAGACCTTCTGGCAGATCGCGGTCAGCGCCGTGGCGACCGCGCCGCTGGCCCTGGTTGCGGAGCACGCCCGGCCGATCCACTGGACACCCGCGCTGGGCACCGTCCTGGCCTTCAACTGGGTGATCGCGACGGGGCTGTGCTTCTGGTGGTGGGCGAAGTCGCTGACCGCCATGCCGGCGGCCCAGGCCGGGCAGATCATCTGCCTCGTCCCCGTCACCGCCCTGCTGCTGAGCGCGGTCTTCATGGGCGAGCCGCTGACGGTCGGCGTGCTGATCGCGGTGGCGCTGATCGGCGCGGGAATCCTGACGACGATGCGGGCGCGGTAGGGGGAGCGATTTGGGACGTGGTTGCGTCGATGCCCCCCTCCCGACCTCCCCCCGCTTTCGCAGGGGGAGGAGAAAAGCCCTTCCCTGCGTCAGCGGGGGAGGGTTGGGTGGGGGCAGCAACGCAACCACGTCCCCGCTCCCCAACGCCAAACACCCGCCCGGATCGCTCCGGGCGGGTGCTGGTTCAGGCGTACCGAACGGAAGGGCGCCGGATTACTCCGCGGCGGCCTTCGTGTTCATGCCACGGCCGGTCGTGCGCTCGGCGATACGGGCCGACTTGCCGCGACGGTCGCGCAGATAGTACAGCTTGGCGCGGCGGACGGCGCCCTTGCGGACCAGCTCGATCGACTCCAGACGCGGGGAGTAGAGCGGGAACACGCGCTCCACACCCTCGCCGTAGCTGATCTTGCGGACGGTGAAGGACGAGTTCACGCCGGCGTTCCGGCGGGCGATCACGACGCCCTCGTAAGCCTGGACACGCTCGCGCGTGCCCTCGACCACCTTCACGTTCACGCGGACGGTGTCGCCCGGCGAGAACTCAGGAATGGTCTTGCCGCCGAGGGCCTTCTCGATCTGCTCCTGCTCGAGCTGCTGCAACAGGTTCATGACACTACCCCTTTCCATCGGTGCGCCTCGCGGCGGACCGTCACTCTGGTTTCGGGCCGCGCCGGCGACCCCGTTTCCCAATCTGACCCTCGGCCTTCTTGCCCGCCTCGTAGCGGCTCCACAGGTCCGGTCGCCGGGCCTGGGTGATCCGCTCCGCCTCGGCGAGCCGCCAGGCGCGAACCTTCTCGTGGTGGCCGGACAACAGGATGTCCGGGACCGACCGTTCCACACCCTGCCCGTCGGTCCAGACCGCGGGCCGGGTGTAGTGGGGGTATTCGAGCAACCCCCGTTCGAAACTTTCCTCGCCCGCCGTCTCCACATTGCCCATGACACCGGGGAGCAAGCGCACCACGGCGTCGATCAGGCACAGGGCGGCGGTCTCGCCGCCGGACAGCACGAAATCCCCGAGGCTGACCTCCTCAAGGCCGTGCGCGTCCAGCACCCGCTCATCCACCCCCTCGTACCGGCCGCAGAGCAGGGTGACCACCGGGGTGGCCGCCAACTCCTTGACCAGCTCCTGGTCGAGCACCCGTCCGCGAGGCGACAGGTAGATCGCCCGTCCGCGTCCAGGAGTGCCCGGAGGACCCGCCGTCGCGGTCAGAGCCGCGTCCAGCACGTCGGGCCGCATGACCATGCCGGCCCCTCCGCCGAAGGGGGTGTCGTCGACGGAGCGGTGTTTATCGCGCGCGAACGAGCGGATGTCCACTGATTCCAACGCCCAGACTCCATTTTCCAGCGCCTTTCCCGCGAGGCTGAGCCCCAGCGGACCCGGAAACATCTCCGGGAACAGCGTCAGAACCTTGGCCGTCCAGGCAAGAGAACCGGAAGCGCCGTGATTCACGGGCGGGTTCCCTTGTTTTCAACGTCGTCTTCAGCGACATCCGCGCCTTTCGGCGCGTCCACTCCATCCTCTTCCGCCTCGCCCTCGCGCGCTTCGATGACGGCGGGAAGATCGACCACGACGCGGCCTCCCTTCACATCGACCACCGGAACGCAGGCGCGGGTGAAGGGCAGCATCTCCAGCGGCCCCGATTCGGTGCGGATCTCCAGCACGTCACCGGCTCCGAAGTCGTACAGCGCCTTCACCGTGCCCCAGACGGTGCCGTCGGCGAGTTCCGCACGCAGGCCGATCAGGTCGGCGTGGTAGAACTCGTCCTCGTCCTCCGTCTCGGGCAGGGCGGAACGGTCCACATAGAGCCGGACGCCGGTCAGTTCCTGCGCCTGTTCGCGCGTGGCGATGCCATCGACGCGGACCAGGAACAGGTCCTTCATGGTGCCCTGGAGCGTCAGCGTGAAGCGCCGGGCGCCCCGCTCGTCCGAGAGGGGGCCGTAGGACGCCACCGCCTGCGCGTCCTCGGTGAAGCTTTTCACCTTCACGAGGCCGCGGACGCCGTGCGCCCCGGCGAATTGGCCGACGCAGACTTTTGTGGACATGGCTTGAGCGTGTGCGTTGCGGGCGTTCTGCCCCCATCCCGACCTTCCCCCGCTGGGCGGGGGAAGGAGCTTTTATCCCCTCCCCCGCTCAGCGGGAGAGGGTCAGGGTGGGGGCAACGAGCCTTCCCTTTATCAGCCCTCGGCAGCGGCCTTGGCGGCGGCCTCGGCCTTCAGACGCTCCTGCGCCTTGGCCTTCGGGGCGGACTTCTTCGGGGTCTCGCGGATTTCCGGCTTAGCGATCAGGCCGGCGTTCGCCAGGAACAGGGCGACGCGGTCCGTCGGCTGGCCGCCGACCGACAGCCAATGCTTGGCGCGCTCGGCGTCCAGGACGATGCGCTGCTCGTGCTCGCGCGGCAGCATCGGGTTGTAGGTGCCGATCTTCTCGATGAAGCGGCCGTCGCGCGGGCTGCGGGCGTCGGCGACGACGATCGAGTAGAACGGGCGCTTCTTGGCGCCGCCACGGGCGAGACGGATCTTCAGGGACATGGGACAGTCGCTTCCTTGGTGTAGTCGCTTGGTGTGCGGTTGAAGGTGATCGCGCTCATCGCGCGTTGCGGTCGCCGGGGGTCAGTTCGGCCCCCGGAAATTCTTCGGCAGGAGGCTCTGCAGCCCGTGGCGCATCAGCCCCTTCTGCCCCAGCTTCTGCACCTGCTTCATCATGCCGCGCATGGTGTCGTACTGCTTGAGCAGCTTGTTCACCTCCTGCACGCTGGTGCCGGAGCCGGCGGCGATGCGCTTGCGGCGCGACGCCTTGATGAGTTCGGGGTGCTTGCGCTCCTTCTTCGTCATCGAGGAGATGATCGCCTCCTGGCGCTTGATCATCCCGTCGTCGATGTTCGCGTCCTTGAGCTGGTTCTTGATCTTGCCGATGCCCGGCAGCATGCCCATCAGGCCGGACATGCCGCCCATCTTGCGCAGCTGCTTGAGCTGGGAGGCCATGTCGTCGAGGTCGAAGCCCTGGCCCTTCTCCATCTTGCGGGCGAGCTTCTCGGCCTCTTCCTTGTCGATGGTCTCGGCGGCCTTCTCGACCAGCGACACGACGTCGCCCATGCCGAGGATGCGGCCGGCGATGCGGTCGGGGTGGAAGGCCTCCAGGGCGTCGATCTTCTCGCCCATGCCCAGCAGCTTGATCGGCTTGCCGGTGATCTGGCGCATCGACAGGGCGGCGCCGCCGCGGGCATCGCCGTCCACGCGGGTCAGCAGGATGCCGGTGATGCCCACCTTGTCGTTGAAGTTGGTGGCGACCGTCACCGCGTCCTGGCCGGTCATGGCGTCGGCGACCAGCAGCGTCTCCGCCGGCTTGGTCGCGTCGCGCACGGCCGCGACCTCGGCCATCAGCTCCTCGTCGATGGACAGGCGGCCGGCGGTGTCGAGCATGACCACGTCGTAGCCTTCGCGCCGGCCGGTCTCGATGGCGCGGCGAGCGATGGCGACGGGGTCCTGGCCGGGAACGATCGGCAGGGTGGCGACGCCGGTCTGCTCGCCCAGGACCTTCAGCTGCTCCTGGGCCGCCGGGCGGCGCACGTCCAGCGAGGCCATCAGGACCTTCTTGCGGTCCCGGTTCTTCAGGCGCAGCGCGATCTTGGCGGTGCTGGTGGTCTTGCCCGAGCCCTGGAGGCCGACCATCAGGATCGGCACGGGGGCGGCGGCGTTGAGGTTGATCTCCTCGCCCTGCCCCAGCATCTCCACGAGGTTGTCGTGGACGATCTTGATGACCTGCTGGCCGGGGGTGATCGAGCGCAGGACCTCCTGGCCGATCGCGCGTTCCTTGACCTGATTGACGAACTGCTTGACCACCGGCAGGGCGACGTCGGCCTCCAGCAGCGCCACGCGCACCTCGCGCAGCGCGGCGTTGACGTCCTCCTCGCTCAGCGCGCCGCGGCGGCGCAGCTTGTCGAAGATGTCGCCCAGGCGTCCGGTCAGGCCATCGAACATGGGTCAGCGGTCCTCAGTTTCGGTCTCCATCCGCTCGAACGCGATCGGCTCAAGCACAAACGAGCCAGTGCGCGAAACTCGCGGACTGGCGGAGGTCCCCGGCACGCAGGCCGATGGTACCCGGTCGATGGCTCGACGGATGCAGGTCGGCGGACCATACGCATCGCGGGGGGCGGAGTCAACCATGCAGCAACGGCGCGCTTCCGCGGAGCCTCTTGCGCAACGGCCCGGGAAGGTCCACTATTTCCATACACAATCAAGGGCTTTGGGGCCCCGGCACAGCGCCCGCGATAGAACGCATTCGAGGCGTACTTGAATAAAGCGTTACCGATTGTTAACTTTTTCTTCGCGGCTCCCCTTTAGAGTGTGCCGCGACTCCAACCCGGGATTTCCCTGATGCCCCCCGCGCAAGGCTTCGGAACGAACACGCCGCGCACGAAGCTGACGCAGAGTCAGCTGAACACGATCCTGCTCCGCCATCAGGCTTTCCGGAAAAGCCAGCCCGGCGGGGTGCGCGCGAACCTGAAGATGCGCGACCTTTCGCATCTGGATCTGTCCGGCATCGACCTGTCCGACGCCGACCTGTCCGGGGCGAAGCTGTTCAGCGCCCGGCTGACCCGGACCAACCTGACCAACGCCAACCTCTACGCCGCCGACCTGCGGCTGGCCAACCTGGAGAAGGCCGACCTGCGCCGCGCCGACCTGCGCGGGGCCTGCCTGCGCGGCGCCGTGCTGTCGGAAGCCATGCTGGTGGAGGTCGACCTGCGCGACGGCACGCTGCTGCATTACACGCCGTCGGGCGAGATGATGCCGCACAATTTCGAGGATTCGGTCCTGACCTCGGAGCTGACGGCGGCGGTCATCCGCGGCGCCGACCTGTCGCGGGCCAAGGTGGCGAACGCCTTCGTGATGCAGACCGACCTGACCGACGCGATCCTGCGCGGCACCAAGTTCATGCGCGCGAACCTGACGAACTCCAACCTGACGGGTTGCGACCTGACCGACGCCGACCTGTCGGAGGCGAACCTGTCCGGCGCCCGGCTGTCCGGCGCGGTGATGACCGGCTGCGCCATCGGGCGCGCCAACTTCACCAACGCCAACCTGATCGGCGCCATCCTGGACGCGGCCCAGCTCCGCTCGCCCAACCTGTCTGCCGCGATGATGGCGAAGGTTCTGGAGAATCCGGACGACGACCTGCGCAACATCCTGACCCTGCACCTCTCCTGGATCGACAGCGGCGGCAAGGACGGCAAGCGCGCCGACCTCTCCTCGCTCGACCTGTCGGGGCGCAAGCTCGACGGCATCAACCTGTCCGCCGGCATCCTGCAATGCATCACGCTGCGCGGCGCCTCGATGATGGGCACCTCGCTCGCCATCGCCGACCTGTCGCTGTCGGACCTGCGCAAGGTGAACTTCACCAAGGCCGACCTGCGCGGCGTCAATTTCGAGCGGGCGACCCTGACCGGCGCCAATCTGACCGAGGCCCAGCTCGGCCCCGTTCACATCCAGGGGTCGAGCAGCCACGTCTGGCGGGCCAACCTGCAGCGCGCCCGCATGGGCATGGCCGTCCTGAAGGACGCCGACCTGCGCAAGGTGAACCTGTCCGGCGCCAACCTCGCCGGGGCGGACCTGCGCGGCGCCAACCTGAGCGAGGCCGACCTGACCGGCACCGACCTGACCGGCGCGGACCTCGACGGCACGGTGCTGGACGGCACCAGCCTGACCGACGCCATCGGCATCGAGGAGATGACCGGGACCTGATCCCGGCCTCAGGACGCCGCCTTCATCAAGGGCGCCGCTGCGTCCAAGGGCCGGAGCGGTAGGCCGTGCGGACGTGGTGGATCAGCAGATTGCGCGCGTCGATCAGCTGGGCCATGCGGTCGCGGCAGGCGACCACTCCGGTGTCCGGGTGATAGACCGGGGCCAGTTCGCGGAAGCGCTTCACCACCCGGTCCTCGTCGAAACACCATTCGTTGACGAAGCCGAACATCTGCGCGGCATCGCGCACCTGGGTCAGCTTGCCGTCCAGCGGGCGGAAGGACACCCGCTCCAGCGCGTGGGCCAGCGCCTTGTTGCGGTAGGTCAGGGTTTCCACCGCCCCCTCCAGCCGCCCCGCCTCCTCGGCGGGCATCAGCCGGCAACCCGGTTCGGCCAGAGCCAGAGCCGCCGCCAGCGCCCGGCGGATCGCCGATTCGGCGTGGCCCGGCGGCAGCCGCAATTCCAGCACCGTCCGCTCCGCGCCATCGGCCGGGGCGCCCGGATCCGGCAACCGGTCGGACACCAGCAGCAGCGCCGCGGCGGTGAGCGCCGAGACGTCGGTGCCGCGCCCGGCGGCCAGACGCACCGCCGCCGCCGCGAAGGCCGGGGTGCAGGGTACCCTGTAGGGGATGGCGGGCGGAGCGCCGACGCTCTTGGCCGACGGGAAAAACCCGGCGTCCGCTTCGGTCAGCGCGGCGAAGGGATAGCCATCCGGAGCGGTCATGAGGGCACCAACGCGTCGTGCGTGTGGCGCGACTCTAACGCAATCTCCGGATTCCACGCAACGGCCCACCCCGTCGCAGGAGGTGTAACGCGAAGCGACGCGCAGCGTGCAGCCCGTTTGCGTTCGCCCCAACGGGTCAGCGGTGCATCATCGCCGGTTTGGCCGGCAGCTTCTGCAGCATGTCCTCGATGTAGGCCTCGTCGCTCTTGCCCGACATGGCGGCGAAGCCCTTCAGCATCTGGCTGCCGAAGCTGAAGACGCCGGTCAGGTCGATCTTCCAGGCCCCGCCCTCGCGCACGAAGTCGGCGGGGACCAGGGCCGGGCGGTTGTCGACCATCAGCAGGGCGGAGGCGCGGTCGCCGCGCACCCGCACCGGGCCGAGCCCGCTGCTGCCGATGACGTTGGGGCCGAGCCAGCCGTTCTTCATGCCATGGTCGGCCAGTTCGCCCAGCGACATGCGGCGCAGATCCGCCGGGCTGACGTAGCGGCGCAAGCCCATGGCGGCGAACTTCTCCGCCGGCTCCAGCTTGGCGAGGCCGGCGTCGTTGCCGCTGCGGGCGACGCCGCGCACCTGCTCCAGCTTGTCCACCGACGCGCGGGAGAGCAGCGGGACGACCGCCGCGCCGCGCTTCTGCGCCAGGGCGGAGCGGGCGCTTTCGAAGACCGCCGCGACCTCCCGCTCCTCGGGCGAGGCGGGCGGCGGGGCGGCGAAGGCCGGAGCGGCCAGCAGCGGAACGGAGAAACCGAGAAACAGCAGCAGGAAAGCCAGGGCGCGCATGGACGGGTCCGTGTGGTGGCGCGGCGTCAGACTTTCTCCTCGACTCCGAAGAAGGCGAGCTGCCAGCGCATCTCGTCGTCGGACATCGGGTAAAGGACGCCGTCCCTTGCCATAAGCGCGGTTTTTGGCGGAATCTGGGCGATGCGCAATTGCACCTGCCGGGCGAAG
This sequence comes from Azospirillum sp. TSH58, assembly GCF_003119115.1. Taxonomy (NCBI): domain Bacteria; kingdom Pseudomonadati; phylum Pseudomonadota; class Alphaproteobacteria; order Rhodospirillales; family Azospirillaceae; genus Azospirillum; species Azospirillum sp. TSH58. Next base: position 2,061,662 of record NZ_CP022364.1, on the reverse strand, counting down.
CGCATCGACAGGCCGCAGCGCCACACCAGCGAGGTGACGGCGCGCGGGGCGTGGGTGCCGATGATGCGGTCGATGATCGGCATCGGAAGCTGCGCCAGCTCGCCCAGCCCGGCCAGGACGAAGGCCCGGTCGCCCTCCGCCAGCGCGCCCTCCAGCAGCTTCTCCGTCAGCTTGCCTTCCTTGTTCAGCCTTGCCGCCTTGTCGGACGGACGTTCGGCCGCCTTGTCCTTGTCGCCCGGCAGATGGCCAAGCTCCTCCTCCCCGAAATCGACGAGGCCGCGGGCCACGCCGGCTCCGCCGCCGCCGTTGCCCCCGGCCCCGCGGTTGACGCGCGCCCGCACACCCTCGGCCAGGGCACGGGCGGCGGCGGGGTCGAGGTCGGTGCGCTCCCGCAGGACCTTCAGCAGATTGTCGGCGACGAAGCTCGCCAGCCGCGCCACGGCGCGGGCGGGCAGCCGCGGGCGGCGCACCAGCGGGGCGTGCCAGGGCTCGTGCTGCGGCGCCTGGTCCAGGATGCGGTCGAGAGTCTCCTCGCGGATCTGGGCCGAGGGGTTGGCGAGCAGAGCGGTCATCGCCGCCTCGTCGTCCGACCGCGCGATGGCGTCGGCGACGGAGGCCGACACCTGCTTGCGCCCGGCGATCGCCGACAGGGCGCCGGCCACCGGCCCGCGCATGATGATGTCCGACAAATCCTCGTCGGTCAGGATCGGCGAGAATTGCAGGACCGGGGCGCAGACCGACAGCTCCACGTCGCGGGCCAGCGTGTTGATGACGCCGTGGGGGGCGCCGGGCAACTCCTTCAGCGCCTCCGACAGGATGCCGCGCACCTCCGTCGCCTGGTCGCGGGCCAGCGCTTCCAGGCACTCCAGCGTCAGCCGCTCGACCTGCGACGCCTGGTCGGCGGACAGGTCGGGCAGCAGCCGGGCGACCTTCTGGGCCAGGGCGCCGCGCACCGCGACCTCCCGGTCGGTGGCCAGCATCAGGTCGGCCTGCCGCGGTGTCCCGGCGTTGGTGGCGATGGCCTGACGGACCTCCGCCGCGGTGTCGGCGGCCAGGAAGTAGAGCAGTTCGGGCCGCGTCTCGGGCGACGCGGCGACGCGGCGACGCACCGCCGGGTCGGTGCTGCGCGCCATCTGCTTGGCCGCCTCGTAATCGGCGGGATCGAGAAGCTGGGGATCGCCGCAGGCGGTCATTGGGGCGCCTCCGCCATGGGGTCCGCCACGGCGGCGGCGTCCATGGGGAGCGGGGCGACGGCGTAATGGCCCTTCCCGCGCTTCTTGGCGTCGTACATCGCCGAGTCGGCGCGGTCGGTCAGCTCCTGCAGGGTCTCGCGCCCCACCCGGTGGACGGCGACGCCGATGGACAGGCCCAGCGGCTTGTCCGGCGCGGCGGACAGATGGCGCAGCGCGGCCATGCCGGCCAGCAGCCGCTCGGCCACCGCCACCGCCTGCGCCTCGTCGGTGCGGCCCAGCCACAGGACGAACTCGTCGCCTCCCAGCCGCCCCGGCAGGTCGCCGGGCCGGACGCCGTTGGTCAGCAGCCCGCCGATGGCCTTCAGCACGGCGTCGCCCTGCTGGTGGCCGTGCAGGTCGTTCACCGCCTTGAAATTGTCGAGGTCCACATAGAGAAGCGCGGACGGCCCGGTGTCCGGACGGCCAAGCACCTCCTCCAGCCGCTCGAAGAAGGTGCGGCGGTTGAACAGGCCGGTCAGCCCGTCGCGTTCCGACAGGCGGCGCAGCCGCTCCTGATAGGCCAGATGCGCGTGGGCGATGCCGATGTGGTCGGCCACGCCGGACAGCAGGATCCGGTCCTCCTCGTCCCAGGGATCGGAATCGTCGCCGCGCCAGATCACCACCGCGCCGTTGATGGCCTGCCGGTGCTCCGTCCGGGCGGCCAGCAGCCGGTTCGCCCCCAGGGTCAGCTCCCGCGCGTCCTCGCTGGCGGCGATCTCCTCCAGAACCGGCCGCGACAGGTCGGACAGCAGCTCCTCCGGAACCTCCGCGGCGAAATCGGCAGCGGGACGCAGGGCGCCCGTTTCCGTCGCGCGGTAGATGCGGCAGCCGTCGGCGCCCAGCGCGCGGGCGGTTTCCACCGCGGCGACGTGCAGCGCCTTCTGGGCGTCGAGCTGGTCGCGCAGCGTGTGGACGATGTGGGCGAGCATCTTCTCGCGGTTGCGCACCCGGGCCAGCTCGGCCGAGCGCAGCACCTGCTCCGTCGTTTCGCGGCAGACGCCGCGCGCGCCCACCCAGTCGCCCTGCGGCCCGAACAGCGGCACCGCCGACACCACGAAGCAGGCGGGCAGGTCGTCCACCCGCTTCAGCCACAGCTCCGCCTGATCGACGGGGCGGCGGCTGTCGAACGGCAACGGCAGGTCGCCCCACTCGGTCACCGCCAGATCCTTGGGGTTGCGACCAATCAACGCATCGGAGGTGTAACCCAGCGCGCCCTTGGGCGTGACGAAGACAAATCGCCCGTCGCTGCCTGTTTCCCAGGCAAAATCGCTGGAAACCTCGACCAGATCCTTGTAGCGGCGGCGCGACTCGATCAGCGTCTGGCGGAGTTGCCGCTCCAGCGTGGCGTCGCGCCCGAGCAGCAGCGTCTCCCCGCCGGGCAGCGGCGTGGCCGCCCATTCGACGATCATCACGCCGCGCGGCAGCTCCACCGGAAGGGAGCGCAGGCCCGGCGCGACGCTGCAGGTCGCCAGCCATCCCTGGATGTCCGCCAGCCAGCGCCCGCCGGCGCACAGCAATTCCTCCGCGGGAGCGTTCGCGGCGGCAACCGCGTGAGCGGAATCCAACCAGATCGCCGGACCGGGGAATGCGGCCAGGAGCGTGGAGGCGGGAAGGGTGCCGGGCGGATTGCCCGGCGGAACGTCGGATATTGGGTCTGCGGACACGGTGCGAACCTGAGACTGCGCGGGTCGGAGTATACCGGAAAAATGCGCATCCTTCCTGAATCTTTCTTCAGGCGGTCCGGGTAGCTGCCATACGCAACCCATCATTGAGCACACGCCCCTCCCCGAACGGAAACGGGCCATGCGGCGAAGCGGCTTGCGGGCGGGCCGGCGAAGCCCCATTGTTCAGGCCATGATGGCTTCCCTTCGCGACACCGGGGTCTGGATCTTCGACCTCGACAACACCCTCTATCCCGCCTCCTGCAACCTGTTCGCCCAGGTGGACCGGCGCATCGGCGATTTCATCGCCGGGCATTTCGGCATCACCTACGACGAGGCGCGCGTCATGCAGAAGCGCTTCTTCCGGGAGCACGGGACGACGCTGCGCGGCCTGATGGTGGAGCACGACGTCGATCCGGTGCCCTTCCTGGATTACGTGCACGACATCGACGTCAGCCCGGTGGCCCCCTGCCCCAGCATGGCGGACGCGCTGAACCGGCTGCCGGGGCGCAAGATCATCTACACCAACGGCTCCGTCCGCCACGCCGAGAACGTGACGCGGCAGCTGGGCATCGATGGCTGCTTCGAGGCGACCTTCGGCATCGTCGAGGCCGGCTACGTGCCCAAGCCCGACCCGCGCCCCTACGACATCCTGGTGGATCACTACGACATCGACCCCGCACGCGCCTGCATGGTGGAGGACATCGCCCGCAACCTCGTCCCCGCCCACGCCCTGGGCATGACGACGGTGTGGGTGCGCAGCGAGGCCGACTGGTCGCGCCCCGACGAGGGCGGAGTCGGCACCGGCAGCCACATCGACCACACGGTGGACGACCTGCCGGCCTGGCTGGAGGAGATCGCGGGCTGAGCGGCGCCCGCAAGGCCCCCTCATCCCCCCGTAGGAACCCTTTAAGAACCCATTGAGAACAAGGCAACGTTGACAAGGCGGCGCGGCCCGGCCCATGTTCCGAACCCTCGAACAGACAGCCCAGCGAATGCCGCCATGAGCCACGCCAGCCTCGAATCCGCCGTCAACGCCGCGTGGGAAACCCGCGACACCCTGAATGTTTCGACCAAGGGCGCCGTCCGCGACGCCGTCGAGGAGGCCCTGTCCGGGCTCGACTCCGGCGACCTGCGCGTCGCGCAGAAGACGGACGCCGGCTGGGTCGTGAACCAGTGGCTGAAGAAGGCGGTCCTGCTGTCCTTCCGCCTGAACGCCAACGAGACGATCCCCGGCGCGCCGGGCGGCGCCTCCTGGTACGACAAGGTGCCGCCGAAGTTCGAAGGCTGGTCCGAGGCGCAGTTCCAGGCCGCCGGCTTCCGCGCCGTTCCCGGCGCGGTCGTCCGCCGCTCCGCCTACGTCGCGCCGAACGTCATCCTGATGCCCAGCTTCGTCAACGTCGGCGCCTATGTCGACAGCGGCACCATGGTGGACACCTGGGTCACCGTCGGCTCCTGCGCGCAGATCGGCCGGAACGTGCACCTGTCGGGCGGCGTCGGCATCGGCGGCGTGCTCGAGCCGCTCCAGGCCAACCCGGTCATCATCGAGGACGACTGCTTCGTCGGCGCCCGTTCCGAGGTGGTCGAGGGCGTGATCGTGGAGCGCGGCGCCGTGCTGTCCATGGGCGTCTTCATCAGCGCCTCCACCAAGATCATCGACCGCAACACCGGCGAGGTCTTCGTCGGCCGCGTCCCGGCCTACTCCGTCGTGGTGCCGGGCACCCTGCCGGGCAAGCCGCTGCCCGACGGCACGCCGGGTCCGGGCCTCTATTGCGCCGTGATCGTCAAGCGTGTGGACGAGCAGACCCGCGCCAAGACCTCCATCAACGACCTGCTGCGCGACTGACGCCGGGGAAGACGACACGATGAGCACCGCCGCCGCCGCTCCCTCCTTCGACCCCTGCGATCCCGTCGCGGTGGCACAGGCCCTGATCCGCTGCCCCAGCGTGACGCCCGAGGACGGCGGCGCGCTGGGCGTCCTGGAGGCGGCGCTGGCGCCGCTGGGCTTCGTCTGCCACCGCCTGCGGTTCGAGGAGGAGGGCACGGCGCCGGTGGACAACCTCTACGCCCGCCTGGGCACGGAGGGGCCGAACTTCTGCTTCGCCGGGCACACCGACGTGGTGCCCCCCGGCGAGTTGAAGGGCTGGTCCATCGACCCCTTCGCCGCGGAGATCCACAACGGCCGCCTCTACGGCCGGGGTGCCGTGGACATGAAGGGGGCCATCGCCGCCTTCGTCGCCGCCGCGGCCCGCCATGTGAAGGCCGTCAAAGAAGCGGGCACCGCGCCCAAGGGCTCGATCAGCCTGCTGATCACCGGGGACGAGGAAGGGGTCGCCATCAACGGCACCCGCAAGGTGCTGGACTGGATGCAGGCCAAGGGTGAGAAACTCGACGCCTGCGTGGTCGGGGAGCCGACCAACCCCAAGGCGCTGGGCGACATGATCAAGATCGGGCGGCGCGGCAGCATGACCGCCTTCCTGACCGTCCACGGCGCGCAGGGGCATGTGGCCTACCCGCATCTGGCCGACAACCCGCTGCCCCGGCTGGCCCGCATGCTGGCCGCCATCACGGCGGAGCCGCTGGACGCCGGAACCCCGCATTTCCAGCCGTCGAACCTGGAGCTGACGACCATCGACGTCGGCAACCCGGCGCACAACGTCATCCCGGCGCAGGGCAAGGCGACGCTGAACATCCGCTTCAACGACCTGCACACCGCCGACACGCTGGTGGCGTGGCTGCGCGAGCGGTTCGACCGGGTGGGCGGTTCCTACGAGCTGGATTATTTCGTGTCGGGCGACAGCTTCCTGACCCCGCCCGGCCCGCTGACCGAGCTGGTGGCGGACGCCGCGGAGCGCGTCACCGGGCGCCGTCCCGAATATTCGACGACCGGCGGCACGTCGGACGCCCGCTTCATCAAGAACTTCTGCCCGGTGGTCGAGTTCGGCCTCGTCGGGCAGACGATGCACAAGGTGGACGAGCACACCGCGCTGGACGACCTGACCCGCCTGACCGACATTTACGGCGAGGTTTTGCGGAACGTCTTCGACCGGATCGGTTGACGTAAGGCTTCCTCCGCCCGTTCCCACCACCCTCCGGTGACCGCAACATGCCGCTGACCGCCCGGGACGTCGCCTCCTCCGTCTTCGGCGCCTATCGCTTGGCCCGGTTCGACCCCACCGGATTGCAGCATCTGGACCGCACCCCCGAAGGGGCGTGGAAGTCCTTCTACGCCGCGGTGATCGTCGCCCCGGCCTGGACGCTGCTGCTGGCCATCCGGCTGTGGGACCAGGTGCCGGACACGCCGCTGTTCCAGCTCGTGGTGGTCGAGGCCATCGCCTACGTCATCAGCTGGACGGCCTTCCCCGTGGTCATGCACGGGGTGAGCGGGCTGCTGGACCGGCAAAGCCGCTACATCGATTTCCTGTGCGCCTACAATTGGTCGTCGGTCGTGCAGATGAGCATCTATCTGCCGGTGGTGATCCTGGCCGCCACGGGGCTTCTGCCCGGCCCGATCTCCGAAGGGCTGGTGTTCGGCATCATGCTGGCGATGCTGACCTACCAGTGGTTCGTCATGCGCACGGCGCTGGACATCTCCGGCGTCGCGGCGGCGGTCCTGGTCCTGCTCGACCTGTTCCTGTCGGCGCTCATCACCGATTTCGCCGACGGGCTGCTGTAGGGCGGGTCGTCCTTGCCCCCTCCCTGACCCTCCCCCGCTGCGCAGGGGAGGGGAAATTGGCCCTCCCCTGCGCAGCGGGGGAGGGAGGGACCCGCGAAGCGGGTGGGTGGGGGTAAGAGTACCTCGCTCCCCCTCACACCCCGCGGGTGCTGACGCCCGCGTCGGCGAAGGTCGCCATGCCGGCGTGGCAGGCGCAGGCCGACTTCACGATGTTGATGGCCAGCGCCGCGCCCGAGCCCTCGCCCAGACGCATCCCCAGATCGAGCAGCGGCTCCTTGCCGATGGCCGCCAGCAGATGGTCGTGTCCCGGCTCGACCGAGCGATGGGCGACCATGCAGTGGTCGAGCGCCCGGCGGTCGGCCTTGAACAGCACCGCCGCCGCCGCCGTGCAGGCGTAGCCGTCGAGCAGCACCGGCACCCGCGCCATGCGGGCGGCCAGGATGGCGCCGGCGATGGCCGCCAGCTCATAGCCGCCGAAGCAGCGCAGCGCCTCGAACGGGTCGTCCTTGGCCTGCGGGTTGGCGGCCAGACCGGCCTCGACGGCGGCGACCTTGCGGGCCAGCCCCTCGTCGTCCACGCCGGTGCCGCGGCCCGTCCAGTCCTTGGCCTCGCCGCCGAACAGCGCGTGGCAGAGCGCCGCCGCCGCGGTGGAGTTGCCGATGCCCATCTCGCCCAGCGCCAGAAGCTGGACGCCCGTCTCCACGGCCATCATGCCGTAGGCCATGGCCTGGCAGCAGTCCTCCTCGCCCATCGCCGGTCCTTCGGTGAAGTCGGCGGTGGGGGTGTCCAGGTCCAGCTCGTAGACGCGCAGGTCGGCGTCGGCCACCTCGCAGAGCTGGTTCACGGCGGCGCCGCCGTTCTGGAAGTTCTGGACCATCTGGGCGGTCACCGCCGCCGGGTAGGCCGACACGCCGCGGGCGGCGACGCCGTGGTTGCCGGCGAAGACGGCGACGCGCGGGCGGCGCACCTCCGCGGGGTGCTGGCCCTGCCACGTCGCCATCCACTGCGCGATCTCCTCCAGCCGGCCGAGCGCGCCCGCCGGCTTGGTGAGCTGCCGTTCGCGCTGGAGGGCCGCCGTGCCGGCGTCGAGGTCCGGCCCCGGCAGGTTGCGCACCAGCGCGCGGATTTCCTCGAAGGTGATGGCGGGCTGCGTGTTGCTCATGGCGAAGGGTCCTGGCGCTGACGGCAGAGGATGCGGTGAAGGGTAAACAGTGGAAAAAGCGGCGCGACCTTGGACCATTCCCGATCCGCTGTCAAAGCGCCTCTCGTCCTGTCTGTCATCCGTTGCTGGGCTGTTATCCGTTGCGGCGGGCCGGGGGTTGCCGTACTCCGAAGCGCCATGCCTGAGGATTCCCCCGCCCCGCCCGTCTCCCGCTGGATCGCCCCCCGCTGGATCGCCGACTTGGCGCTGGCCGTCGTCTTCCTGACGCGGCTGCCCCTGCGCCTGTCCGGGCCGCTGGCCGAGGACGCCCACGCCCGCGCCATGGGCTGGTTCCCGCTGGTCGGCGCCGGGGTCGGGCTGGTCGGCGGCGCCGTCCACGGGCTGGCGGCGCTGGCCCATCTGCCGCCGCTGCCGGCGGCGCTGCTGGCGCTGGGCGCCATGGTCTGGCTGACCGGCGCCCTGCACGAGGACGGGGCGGCGGACGTCGCCGACGGCTTCGGCGGCGGGCGCGACAAGGCCCGCAAGCTGGAGATCATGCGGGACAGCCGGGTCGGCAGCTACGGCGTGCTCGCCATCGTCTTCTCGGTCGCGGTCCGCGGCTCGGCCCTGGCCGCGCTGGCCGAGCCGCGCCTCGTCATCCCCGCCCTGCTCGCCTCGGGCGCCCTGTCGCGCGGCGGCATGGCGGCGGTCGCCCGCTTCATGGACCCGGCGCGCGCCGACGGGCTCGCCGCCCGGCAGGGGCGCCCGTCGCCCGGCACGGTGGCCCTGTCGCTCGTCCTGGCGCTGGCCGTGGCCGTGGCGGCGCTGAAGGGGCTCGCGCCCGCGGCGATTCTGGCCGCGATTCTGGCGGTCGTGGCGGTGGCGTGGCAGGCGCGACGGCAGATCGGCGGCCACACCGGCGACGTGTTCGGCGCCGCGCAACAGGTGGCGGAGGCCGCCGTTCTGCTCACCCTGGCCGCGACTGTTGCATGAAGAACACTCGCTGGTGGCTCATCCGCCACGCTCCCGTCCCGAATCCGGGAAAAGTGATCTACGGGCGAAGCGATCCCCCCGCCGACACCGACGATTCCGACGCTCTGGCGGCGCTGGCGGCTCGGCTGCCCGCGCAGGCGGTCTGGGTGACCTCGCACCTGCGCCGCACCCGCCAGACGGCGGCGGCGCTGCGCCTGCCCGGCAGCGACATGGCCCTGGTCGAGCGGGCGCTGGCCGAGCAGGACTTCGGTCGTTGGGAGGGGCTGTCCCACGACGCGGTGGCCGACTTGCACCCCGAGGAGGCCCGCCGCTTCTGGAGCGATCCGGCGACCGAGGCCGCACCGGATGGCGAGAGCTTCGCGGCGGTGATGGAGCGGGTGGCCGGCGCCGTCGCCCGGCTGACCGACCTCTACGCCGGGCGCGACATCGTGGCGGTGATCCACGGCGGGTCGATCCGCGCGGCTCTGGCGCTCGCCCTCGACCTGACGCCGCGGGCGGCGCTGCGGCTGGCGGTGGCCCCGCTGTCGCTGTCGCGCATCGACCATTACGGCAGCGGCGAGGAGGGCGGTTCCTGGTCGGTCACGGCTCTGAACGCGCTCGGAACCTTTTCGGGACATGGCCGTTGACCGGACTCCGTTGGGCTACCAATAGAGGGTCAGACCATGGCAAGAAGCGCTGACGATCGCGAGGCCGCCGAGAAGCTCTGGGGCATGATCAAGGGCCTCCGCATCTGCATGATGACGACGCTGGACGAGAACGGCATTTTGCATTCCCGCCCGATGGCGACCCTACCGCACGCGGGATTCGACGATGGAACCTTGTGGTTCTTTACGCGGGCCGACTCGCCGAAGGTTCATGAATTGAAGACGCACTGGCGCGTCAACCTGTCCTACGCCGACCCCGACAAGCAGGACTACGTGTCGGTGTCCGGCGTGGCGGAGACGGTCCGCGACCGCGACAAGATCCGCTTCCTGTGGCGGGACATCCTGTCCACCTGGTTCCCGCAGGGGGTGGACGATCCCGATCTCGCGCTGCTGAAGGTCAGCGTCGATCAGGCCGAATATTGGGACAGCCCGTCGAGCGCGATGGTCTACGCCTACGGCTATGTGAAGGCGAAGATCACCGGCGAGCCGCCGAAGCCGGGCGATCACGCGAAGATCGCGTTCCAGTAGGGGTTCTGTTGGGACGGGGTTTGCCCCCACCCTTCCCACGGCTTCGCCGTGGGCCCCTTCCCTCCCCCGCTAGCGCAGGGGAGGGAGCCTAATCCCCTCCCCTGCGCTAGCGGGGGAGGGTCAGGGTGGGGGCAAGTGCTCCCTTATTCGGACTTCGCCCCGCCGTCCAGCGCGCCGACCCGCTTCTTCAGGTCGATCACGTCCGCGTACATCCGCTTCAGCCGGGCCAGCCCCTTGTACTGGTCGAAGGCGCGCTCGCGCGGCACCGCCGGGTAGCCCATGTAGACGGCCTTCGCCGGGATGTCCGTCCCCACGCCGGAATTCGCCGCGACCACCGCGTCGTTGCCGATCTTCACGTGATCCGCCACCCCGACCTTGCCGGCCAGAACCACGCGGTCGCCGATGGTCGTGCTGCCGGCGATGCCGACATGGCCGCACAGCATGCAGTTGGTGCCGATCTGCACGTTGTGGCCGATCTGCACGAGGTTGTCGATCTTGGTGCCGGAACCGATGCGGGTCGCCGTGATGGTGCCGCGGTCGATGGTCGCGTTCGCCCCGATCTCCACGTCGTCGCCCAGGATCACCGTGCCGATGGAGTTCACGCGGTGGATCAGCACGTTGGTGCCGACCACCCGGCCCGTCGCCTTGGCCGACTCCACGCTGCCCGGCTCCGGCGTCACGAAGCTGAAGCCGTCGTTGCCGACCGCCGCGTTGGGGTGGATGATGCAGCGCTCGCCCATCACCACCCGCTCGCCGATGCGGGCGCCGGGGTGCAGCAGGCAGTCCTTGCCGATCACCGCCTCCGCCCCGACGGTGGCTTGCGGCATGACGATCACCCCCTCGCCCAGCACCGCCTTCGGCCCGACATAGGCGAAGGGACCGACCGACACGCCCGCCCCCAGAATGGCCTCCGGCGCCACGAAGGCGGTGGGATGCACCCCCGGCTCGGCGTGGACCGGCTTCTCGAAGACGGTGGTCAGGCCGGCCATGGCGAAGCGCGGGCGCTTGACGACGATCCAGCCCTTGAGGTTGGCCGGCACCTCCGCCCCCTCCGCGACCACCGCGGCGACGGCCTTGCCGTTGGCCAGCAGCTCCGTCAGGCCCTTTTCCATGGCGAGCGCCAGATCCTCCGGCCCCTCGGCCTCCGACGGGTGGACGGCGCGGGCGATGCGCACGGTGCCGTCGCCCTCCAGCGACGCGCCCAGGGCGGCGGCGATCTCGGCGAGGGTGACCGGGGCGGCGGGGGAAACGGGAGTCATGGCGGCGCTCTGGCTGTCGGTCCGAAGAGGCCGGGACGCTAGCACGGCTGACCGGTGCTGGCGAGGGCCGGCGCTTTTTGTCATTCACCGGTCTGCAGCAGCGCCCCGCGCACCCGCGCCTGATGGAAGGAGTAGAGGAAGGCGGCGCTGCACAGCCCCATGAACAGCGCGTTCAGGCCCACCGCCCAGGCCAGATGGTCCCAGCGCATCGTGCCGTCGAACAGGATGGCGCGCATCCCCTCGAAGACGTGGGCGGAGGGCAGCGACAGGGCCACCCATTGCAGCCAGCCCGGCAGGACGCTGACCGGGTAGTAGACGGCGCTGACCGGGGCCAGCATGAAGACGACGATCCAGGCCAGCCCTTCCGCCCCCATGCCGTAGCGCAGGATCAGCGCCACGATGACCAGCCCCAGCGACCAGCCGAAGACGATCAGGTTTGCGAAGAAGCCGGCCAGCGGCAGCCCGAGGTCGAACAGCGAATAGCCGAACAGCGGGATCGCCAGCAGCGCCGCCGGGACGACGCCGATCACCGTGCGGATCAGGCTCATCCCGAACAGCGCCGCCACCCATTCGCCGGGGCGCAGCGGGCTGACGAAGAGGTGGCCGAGGTTGCGCGACCACATCTCCTCCAGGAAGGACACCGACACGCCGAGCTGCCCGCGGAACAGCACGTCCCACAGCAGCACCGCGCTGACCAGCACCCCCGCCCCCTGCGCCACCCAGGCGCTGGAGGAGGCCATGAACTGGTTGATGTAGCCCCACAGGATCATCTGCATGGTCGGCCAGTAGGCCAGCTCCAGGAAGCGCGGCCAGGAGCCGCGCAGCAGATACCAGTAGCGCAGCACCATCGCCCCGACCCGGCGCAGCGAGAAGGCGGGGTTGGCGTGGACCAGGACGGCGGCGTCACTCGGCGGCATCGGCGGCCTCCCGGCGGGCATCCTCACCATTGGCGCGGTCGCGGGCGATGTCGAGGAACACGTCCTCCAGCGAGGTCCGGCCATAGCGGGCCAGCAGCCCTGACGGCGACCCGCGGTCGACGATGCGCCCCTGGCGCATCATCAGCACGTCGTCGCACATCCGCTCCACCTCCAGCATGTTGTGGGAGGCGAGCAGGATGGTGGCCCCCGACTCCATGCGGTAGCGCTCCAGATAGGTGCGGATCCAATCCGCCGTGTCGGGGTCGAGCGAGGCGGTCGGCTCGTCCAGCAGCAGAAGCTCCGGCCGGTTGAGCAGCGCCTTGGCCAGCGCCACCCGCGTCTTCTGTCCCGCCGACAGCCCGCCGGAGGGCCGCTCCAGGAAGCGCGTCAGCTCCAGATGCTCGGCCAGCTCCTCGACCCGCCGCTTCACTCCCTTCAGCCCGTAGAGGTGGCCGTAGACGGTCAGGTTCTCCCGCACGGTCAGCCGGTGCGGCAGCTCCACATAGGGGGAGGAGAAGTTCATGCGGGGCAGCGCCGCGTGGCGGTGGCGCACCATGTCCACCCCCAGCACCTCCACCGAGCCGGAGGTCGGCAGCAGAAGCCCGAGCAGCATGGAGATGGTCGTCGTCTTGCCGGCCCCGTTGCCGCCGAGAAGCCCGGTGACCGACCCCGCCGCGACGGTGAAGGAGATGCCGTCCACGGCGGTGACCTCGCCGGACCGGGCGGTGCCGTAGCGTTTGGTCAGATTCTCGGCCCGGATGGCGTGCTGTTTTGCGCATTGATCCATAGGCGGAGAATATGGCCGCTTGGCGCGCAAACGCCAGAGTGGCAAAACAGCACCGACAAATCGGCCAAGCGCCCCGATACGAAGCCGCGGCGACAGCGGCCATTGCTGGAAAGCCCGCCCATGACAGCCACCGCCGCCTCGTCCCTCCGCCACGCCATGACGCACGCCGGCCGTCCGGGGCCGGCCCAGTGGACCAACCTGGACGGGCGCGTCACGCTGCGCACCCTGATCCTGATCCGCTGGATCGCCGTGATCGGGCAGCTCGCCACCGTGGCGACGGTTCAGCTCGTCATGGGCTTCCCGCTGCCGCTGGGGCCGGTGCTGGCGGCCATCGGGGCGTCGGTGCTGCTGAACCTCGTGGCGATGGCCCAGCGCGGCGGGCGGCTGCGGCTGGCCGACCGCGACGCGGCGCTCTATCTCGGCTACGACATGCTGCAGCTCACGCTGCTGCTGTACCTGACCGGCGGCCTCGCCAACCCCTTCGCCATCCTGCTGCTGGCCCCGATGACGGTGGCCGCGGCGATCCTGTCGCGCTACAGCGTCGTGCTGCTGACGGGGCTCAACCTCGTCTGCCTGACCGTGCTGGCGCTGTGGCACTTCCCGCTGCCCTGGCCGGAGCCGATGCCCTCGGTCGCCCCGCTCTACGCCTTCGGCATCTGGCTGTCGCTGTCGGTGTCGGCCGGCTTCATCAGCGGCTACGTCTTCCGCGTGGCCGAGGAGGCGCGGCGCTTCGCCAACGCCCTGTCGGCCTCGCAGGTGGCGCTGGCGCGCGAGCAGCGGCTGTCCTCGCTGGGCGCGCTGGCCGCCGCCGCCGCGCACGAGCTGGGGTCGCCGCTCGGCACCATCGCGGTGGTGGCGAAGGAGCTGCTGCACGACATGCCGCCGGACAGCCCCTACACCGAGGATGTCGCGCTTCTGCAAAGCCAGGTGATGCGCTGCCGCGAGATCCTGGCGGAGCTGGCCCGCAAGCCGGAGGCCGACGGCGGCGATCCGTTCGAGCGTCTGCCCCTGACCGCCCTGGTGGAGGCGGCGGGCGCCCCCCACCGGCTGGGCCACATCCAGTTCACGGTCGAGCGCAGCGACGGCTCCGTGGGCGAGGAGCCCATCGTCCGCCGCAGCCCGGAGATCATCCATGGGTTGGGCAACTTCATCCAGAACGCCCACCAGTTCGCCGGCGGGCGGGTGACGGTCGCCGCGTCCTGGGACGCCAAGTCGGCGACCGTGGTGGTGATGGACGACGGGCCGGGCTATCCCGCCCATCTGCTGAGCCGCATCGGCGAGCCCTACCTGTCCGCAAGAAGCGAGCGGTCGGGCCATATGGGGCTGGGAATCTTTATTGCACAAACGCTGCTAGAGAAAACGGGCGCCCTTGTAGCCTTTAGCAATAACCGTAGCGGCGGCGCGCGAGTTGTCGTACGTTGGGACCGTGGTGTCTTAGAACCAGAGGACTAGTGGTGGATAGCGCGATGACCACGGACGAGAGTCCAACGGGCGAAACCGCCAAGCTGACGTTCACGGGTGACGTTACCCGCAGCCTCCTCATCGTCGACGACGACGCGCCTTTCCGAACCCGCCTTGCGCGCGCCATGGAAAAGCGCGGTTTCAACGTTGTCGCCGTGGACAGCGTGCAGCTCGGCATCGACGTCGCCCAGGAATCGGCCCCGGCCTTCGCGGTGGTCGACCTGCGGCTGGCCGATGGCAGCGGCCTGGACGTGGTCAAGACCCTGCGCGACGCCCGCCCCGACGCCCGCATCGTCATGCTGACCGGCTATGGCAACATCGCCACGGCGGTCGCCGCGGTGAAGGCCGGCGCGGTGGACTATCTGCCGAAGCCGGCGGACGCCGACGCCGTGGAATCCGCCCTGCTGGCCGACGGCCGTCCGCTGCCCTCCCCGCCGGAAAACCCGATGTCCGCCGACCGCGTGCGGTGGGAGCACATCCAGCGCGTGTTCGAGCAGTGCGACCGCAACGTCTCCGAAACCGCCCGCCGGCTGAAGATGCACCGCCGCACCCTGCAGCGCATCCTGAACAAGCACGCCCCGCGGGGGTGATGCCTCCTTTCTCGGCGTGACAACGCCCCCTCGCCGGTGCGGCGAGGGGGCGTTGTCGTTTCAAACAGGCCCATCCTGCTTCACGCCGCGGCCGGCTGCCGCCCGGCCTCCGGGTGCGGCGGCTTTGCACGGTGGGCCGCGACGCAGGACAGAACGCTGCCCGTCACGCAGACGAGGGCGGCATGCTCCATCCCCGTCGGCAGCCGCTGCTCCCATAGAAAGCCGTAGAGCAGGGCGAACATGGTTTCGAACAGGATCATCTGGCCAACCAGTGTCAGCGGCAGCAGCCGGCTCATCCTGTTCCAGAAGGCGTTGCCGACGATCGAGGCGAGGATGGCCACGCCGGTCACCACGGCGGCAAAGTGCAGCCATTCCCCGGCGGCGTGGCCGCTCCGGGCGAACAGGAAGGCGGGAACCGCGAGCAGCAGCGCCTGCGCGCCGGTCACCACCCCGGTCAGCAGGCTCCAGTCATGCGCCGACACGTGGCCGAGCCGGGCGAGCCAGCGGCTGTTGCCCACGGCGTAGACCGTCCAGGAGACGAGCGCGCCGACCGCGCAGAGCAGCCCGGTCATCTCGGCCATCGGCATCCCCGTCCGGCCATCACCCAGCGCGTCACCCACCGCCTGCCAGCCGATGCACAGGATGCCCGCCGCGCCGAGCAGCAGCGAAGGCACGAGTTTCCGAACGGAAACCGCTCCATGATCCCGGCTGCCGATGACGGTGACCGCGACCGGCAGGAAGCCGATGACCAGCGAGGTCATCGCCATCCCGCCCAACTGCACGGCGGTGGCCAGCAGGGCGTAATAGAGGATGTTGCCGAGCAGGCTCAGCCACGCCAGAGCCCACCACTCCCGCAGGCCGAGCCCGGCGCACAGGGTCCTCCAGCGCGGCAGCACGAGCAGGACGGCGAACAGGCCATAGGCGAGATAGCGCCCGGCGGCAAGCTGAAGCGGCGTGAAGGCCGATGCCAGTTCGGGGGCGAGGAAGACCAGCCCCCACAAGGCCCCCGCGACGATGCCGCAGGCGATCCCCAACCACGTCGTGCCCATCCTTGCTCCCGACCCTCACTGGTTTCCGAGGCAAGGATGGCATGGGACGCGACTGTCTTCTTGTCCAAGGCTACGGACTTTTGTGCCGGGTCTCGCGGCTTTGGCGCCGGTAGGCCGCGGGAGTCAGGCCGGTGGCCCGCCGCATCGCCCGAGTGAACGCGCTCTGGTCGGCGTAGCCGGCGCGGTAGGCGATCTCCGCGATCGGCAGCTCCGACCGCGCGAGCCAGTCGCACGCCCGTTTCAGCCGGGCCTCCGCGAGCCACGCGCGTGGAGTGGTGTCCAGTTCGGCGCGGAACAGGGCATGCAGCCGGCTGACGCTCATGCAGGCCCGTTCGGCCATCGTCTCGGCGGTCCACGGCTTCGCGAGGTCGGGCTCGACCGTGGCAAGCAGACCACCGAGCCTCGACGGGGAATGCGCGGGTTCCTCGGCGAGCGCGTCGAGCAGCAAGGGCACCCAAAGGCGGAGGTTGTTCGCCGACACGCCGCCGCTTCCCACCATCAGGCCCATGTAGTCGATCAGCTTGCCGGCCACCGGGGTCAGCGCGACAAAAGGATGGCGGATCAGCCGGTCGCCGATCTCCGGTTCCAGGATAGCGGGGTCGAGATCCAGGATGAGCGAGCGGTTCGGCCCGTCGCTCATCTGGGAATGCGAGGACCCGGCTTCGACGAAAGCCGCCCGGCATGGCCCGAGACGGCCGCCCTTTCCGGCGATGTCGATGTCCAGGGCACCATGCAACGGCAGAACGAGCTGAGCGAAATCGTGCCGGTGGGCGCTGTGCGCCGCCCCGTAACTGCGGACATCGATGCTGATGCGCGGCGATGTGGACATCGCCTTTCTATAACCGAAACCCGGCGCGCCGACCACCCGCCGAAAGGGGCGGCGGAGGGGGCAAAGCCTGGCGTTTGGCGCCATGCGCCTTGCCCCCGCCCTCTCACTTCTTGACGGAGCAGCTCCTCACGCCGAACAGGGTGTAGGCCGGGCAGAAGCCGGCCACCGCGGTCAGCAGCGGGACGAGGCCGATCCAGCCCCAGGGGGTCTGCGGGCCGACGAAGACGAGGGCGATCAGGACGAGGCCGACGATGGCGCGCAGCGCGCGGTCGATGGTGCCGACGTTGACGGGCATGGAAGCACCTTGGGATTTGGGTTGGGCGGTTGGTGCGCCCATCCAAGCCCCTTTCCGACCGCCGGTCTGTGACTCCGTCACACGCCGTCCGTGCGCTCCAGCGCCAGCAGCGCGTCGGGATCGCGCACCCCGACGCGGCCGCGCGCCAGCTCCACGAAGCCGCGCCGCTCGAACTCCTTCAACTGGCGGCTGACCACCTCGCGCGCCGTGCCCAGCTCGACGGCGAGCGTCTGGTGGGTGGTGTCCAGCCCGCCGCGGGCGTCGCGGTGGTCCACCAGGAAGCGGGCCAGCCGCAGGTCGATGCGCCCGAAGGCCACCTCCTCCACCAGCATCATCATGCCGAGCAGGCGCGTGCCGAAGGAGGCGAAGACGAAGTCGCGGAACACCGCGGAGCGGGCCAGCAGCTCGTGGAAGGCCCCGGCCCCGAGCGCGATGGCGTCCAGATCGGTTTCGGCCACCCCCTCGGCGCTGTAGTCGGCGCGCGTCATCAGGCAGGCGGTGGTCAGGATGCAGGTCTCACCCGCCCCGACGCGGTAGAGGACGATCTCCCGCCCGGTCTCGGCGGTCATCTGGACCCGCACCGTTCCGTCCAGCAGCATGAGAAAATTGTGGCAGAGACCGCCGATGCGGAACAGCACCGTGCCGCGCGGCACCGCCATCCGCGCGCCCTGCGCGCGCAGGACGGCCTGCGCGTCGGGTTCCAGGGCGGACAGCGCCGGAAACGCGCCCATCCAGGCACCGTCAATCTTTTCAACATGTTGCGGTGGCATGCCCGGCCCCCCTCGAACGACCATGACCATTATCCGCGAAGGGGCTTCCCCGGTCCACCCCAACGACCTCCCCACAGCCCCCTCCACCCAATGGCGACTCCGGGGAGGGTACCCAAAGAGCGTGTCTTCCCCACCGTATGCCCTCCGGTCAGCATGAAACGGCCGGACGGTCGATGGCGTTCTAGGCAACCGTAACGCCCCGAACGGGGTGCCGTTCGGCATGCGAGGAGGAACCCGCTTTGGCCACCCAGGACATTCAGGATCAACCCCAGCGGCGGCAGGCGGCACCGGCTTCGGCCCCAGTCTCGTTCGACCTGTCCACCGCGGCGGCCAGCGCGGTGCGCCGCACCACCGGCATGCTGCTGCGCCACAAGCTGCTGATCGGGACGGTGATCGTGCTGGGGACGGGCATCGCGGGTCTCGTCGCCCTGCGCATGACGCCGCTCTACACCGCCCAGACCCTGATCATGGTGGAGCACCGCAAGAATCAGGTGATGAACTACCAGGAGGTCGTCTCCGGCCTCTCGACGGAGCTGGGCGCCCTGCAGAGCGAGGTGGCGATCCTGAAATCCCCCGCCTTCGCGGAGAAGGTGGTGAACAAGCTGGGCCTGATGAACGACCCGGAGTTCAACGCGGCGCTGCGGCCCGAGCAGACCAACTGGTTCTACTATCTGAACCCGAAGAACTGGGTGCCCGACTCCGTGTGGAACAGCGCCCGCGGCGACCGGCCCGAGATCGCGCTGAGCCCGGAGGAGAAGACGGCCAACGAAAGAACCTCGGTCGTCAACAGCTTCATCGAGAATCTGGCGGTGCGGCCGCAGGGCCGGTCCTACGTCATCGCCGTGGATTTCGACAGCGAGGACCCGCGCAAGGCCTCCCTCATCGCCAACACCATCGGCGAGATGTACCTCGTCGACCAGCTCGACGAGAAGTTCAAGGCGGCCAAGCGCGCCACGGCCTGGCTGGAGGAGCGCATCACCGAGCTGCGCCGCGAGGCCAAGACGACCGGCGAGGCGGCGGAGAAGTACCGCGCCGAAAGCGGCCTGACCAACGCCAACGGCGAAACCACCCTGATCGCCCAGCAGCTGGCCGAGCTGAACACCAGCTACGTCCTGGCCCGCACCAAGCGGCAGGAGGCGGAGTCCAAGCTGCGCGAGGTGTCCACCCTGGCGCAGAGCCCGCGCGGCGTGTCGGCCATCGGCGACGTGCTCGGCTCCCCCCTGATCCAGGCGCTGCGCCAGCAGGAGGTCGAGCTTCAGCGCAAGATCGCCGAGGCCGCCAACAAGTACGGCGCCCGCCACCCGACGCTGACCGCGCTGCAGAGCGAGCTGCGCGACCTGCAAGGCCAGATCCGGGCCGACGTGAACCGCATCGTCCAGAACCTGAGCAACGAGGTGGATGTGGAGCGCGGGCGCGAGGCCGCCCTGAAGACCAACCTCGACCAGCTCCAGGCCCAGCGCAACCAGCAGCAGGAATCCAACGTGACCCTGCGCACGCTGGAGCGCGACGCCGAGACCTCGCAGACCATGTACGAGGCGATGCTGACCCGCTTCCAGGAGATCGCCGGCCAGACCGAGATCCAGCAGCCCGACGCCCGCATCGTGTCGGAGGCGGCGATCCCCCTGAACCCGTCGCAGCCCAACAAGAAGATGATCGTGCTGCTGGCCCTGGTCGCCTCGGCCACGCTGGGCGTGCTGCTGGCGATGCTGCGCGAGCAGTCGGAGCGCGGCTTCCGCAGCCCGCACCAGTTCGAATCGGCGACCGGCGTGCGCTCGCTGGGCATCGTCCCGGCCATCGGGCGGCGGCGGCGCGGCACCTCGCCCGCCGCCTACGCCATCGACAAGCCGATGTCGGCCTTCGCGGAGGCGATGCAGAACCTGCGCACCACCCTGCTGCTCGCCAACCCGGACGGCCACCAGCGGGTGATCCTGTTCAGCTCCTCCGTCCCCGGCGAGGGCAAGAGTTCGATCGCCGCGGCCTTCGCGCGCATCTGCGCCAACGCCGGCCAGAAGACGATCATCCTGGACTGCGACATGCGCCGCAAGGGGCTGCACCCGATGCTGGGGCTGGAGAACCGGCACGGCCTGTACGAGGTGCTGTCCGGCGAATGCGCGCCGAACGAGGTGATCCAGACCGACCCGCGCACCGGCCTGCATTTCATCGCGTCGGGCCGCGGCTCCGCCCTGCCCCAGGACATGCTGGGCTCCAGCCGGATGCACCAGCTCATCTCGCGGCTGGCGCTGGAGTATGACCGGGTGATCCTGGACAGCCCGCCGGTTCTGGCGGTGTCGGAGGGCAAGCTGCTGGCGGCGCTGGCCGACCAGACGGTCTTCATCGTGCATTGGGGCAAGACCAAGCGGGAGACCGCCATGGCCGGGCTGAAGGAGATCGTCGAGGCGGGCGGCGAGGTCGTCGGCGTCCTGTTCTCCCAGGTCGATATCCGCCGCCACGCCCAGTACGAGTTCCCGGACAGCGGGCGCTACCACGGCTACCGCCGCTACTACGCGAACTGACGGCGGCGCTTGAAGGAAGCGGTCGCGTCGGGCCCCCCTCCCGACCTCCCCCCGCTTCGCAGGGGGAGGAGAAAAAGCCCTCCCCTGCGACAGCGGGGGGAGGGTTGGGTGGGGGTCCGACGCCCGCATTTGCCGCCACACCCGAAAACACCCAATGACTGCCGCCAAATGACCGCCGGACGACGCATTTTCCTGAACATCCGCGCGCTGGGGCTGGCCCGCGTCGCCACGCTGCTGAGCGGGCTGATCACCACGGCCTGGACCGCGCGCGCGCTCGGACCGGACGGCTTCGGCGTGCTCGGCTTCGGCACCTCCATGCTGGCCTACGCGGCGCTGTTCGTGAATCTCGGCCTGTCCACCTACGCGGTGCGCGAGATCGCCCGCGACCGGGAGAAGGCCACCGATCTGGCGGACCATGTGCTGACCCTGCGGATGCTGCTGGCCGTGCTGGTGGGCGGGCTCTACGCCCTGTTCGTGCTCCAGCTCGACAAATCGGCGCTGGTCAAGGCGGTGCTGCTGGTCCAGGCGGTGCAGCTGCTGGGCAACGCGCTGCTGCTCGACTTCGTCTATCAGGCGACGGAGCGGATGGGCGTCATCGCGGTGCGCGAGATCGGCACGTCGCTCGGCAACATGGTCGCCGTTCTGCTGCTGGTGCGCGGGCCGGACGATCTGGCCATCGCCGCCGGGATCACCGCCGTTTCCTTCGTCCTCAACGCCGCCCTGATGCTGGCCCGCTTCAGCCGCGACTTCCGCATGCCGCGGCCGCGGGTGGACCTCGCCAAGTGGCGGGCGATCCTGAAGACCTCCGCCCCCATGGCGGTCAGCGTCTTCGCCTGGGCGCTGTTCTCCCACCTCGATCTGGTGATGCTCGGCTTCATGGCGCCGCAGACGGAGGTCGGCTGGTACGCCGCGGTGACCAAGCTGCTGGTGCTGTCGCTGACCGCGGGGAACATCATCCTCAGCGCCTTCATGCCGCAGCTCGCCGCCGCCTACGGGGACCGCGAGGCGATGCGGGCGCGGATGCGCGACTACGCCGCGACCATCCTGTCCATCGGCGCGCTGATCGCGGCGGGCGGCTTCACCCTGGCGCCGGCCATCCTGGGCACCGTCTTCGGCCCGGCCTACGCGCCGGCCGCCGACACGCTGCGGCTGCTGATGATCGCGGTCGCCATCGTCCACATCAACCTGACGATGGGCAACCCGCTGCTCGTCTGGCACCGGCAGACCGGCTACATGACCGCCATCCTGATCGGCGGCCTGACCAACGCGGCGCTGAACCTGATCCTGATCCCGCGCTACGGGATCGAGGGCTCCGCC